>NZ_LGDD01000362.1 GCF_001279695.1 Streptomyces sp. WM6378 | reverse complement strand
TACGACCCCGCCATCCACCGAACCAACGGGAAGATCAATACGCCCGCCGACCCGCCCCAAGCGCCATAGAGGTTGACTCAGGGAACTCATGAGCCGCCGCCTCGCCCGGACGGCGTCCCGGCAGTGCGGTGAGCGGTCGCGACGGGCTCGCGCGGCATAAACCGTCCCGTCGGCGAGGCCGTCAGCCAGTCCCGTTCCACCAGCCGCTTCGCCTTGGACCGCACTCCCTCGGTCTTCGCCGGCACCGCCTCAAGGCCCAGACGCTCGGCCAGTTCCTTCGCCGAGATCCCCTCACCGGCGCCCGGCTCAGCCTCTACCAGCTCGACGATCCGCCGGCAGTCCACCGAGAGCGCCTCCTCCGTCGCCGGCGCATGCCAGCGCGGCACGACCGAGCCGACGACCGGGGCGGCCGGTCCATCCGGCATCTCGTCCCGACCGGCCAGAGTCTCGGCGAGCTCGGCCGTGGCGATCATCCGTCGCTCCAACACCGCCTCCGCCTCGGCGAGTTCAGCAAGAACTCACTCCGCCTCGGTGCGAAGCTCCTCCGCCCGCGCCCGGGCAGCCGCCTCGCGCTCCTCCGCCAGCAGCATCACCGACGTCATCGCTCAACTCCGCATCACCGAGAACGAACTGAACGCCCGAACTCTCCCGCAGCCCTGCCGGGACATGAAGATCTCCGTGAGCCTGACCGTGGACCTCCCCAACCCAGCCCAGTGGGCCTTTGGACACAGTCGCGAGACCAGCGGGCGGGACTGCTGCGATCGTCCGTGAGGACGTACGGGCGTTGATCCTCAACGCCGTCCAGGCCGGGATTCCGCTGCTGAAGGAGGCCGGCGCGGAGGTCGCGCCGAAGCCCCTGACTGTCGCCGTCAGCCACTCCAAAACCCCCGTTCTTCGGAACGGGGGTTTTGGATGGAGTGGCTTCGCTGCGTGGCTGAAGGGGTGTGGTGCCACTGGCGAGGATCAGCCACATACCCGTGGAAGCCATAGAGCGTGTTCGAATAGCTGCCTAGCCCACGCGCGGGGAAGCGTGGGCGATTTTGCAGGAAAAAGGCCAGGAATTATTCCGCAGAGCGGAATATAACGTGCCGGTGGCGGGACGGAACGCTCCACTTGTGGAGATTTACTCGACATTTCTTGCCTTTAGGAACATTCAGCTGTTTTCGAGCTTCGAACGATCTCTTCGAGCCATTAATCTCGCTCCCGCCGCCACAGTCCGGAAAACATCTTCCGGATGACGGAAGTACCTGTTCTGGGTCTCGAGGATCTCTGTGCGGCCCAGTCCACCCATACGTTGCCGTCGCCCTTCCGGCGATCGTCCGTTCCGCGCAGAGTCCCTGTGGGGCCTGAAGTGGCGGTATCACCAGGAAACAGTCCTATTCCCAGGGGGAAACGGGAACATGAGCACGCGAAGAAACTTCATTGCGGCGACCACCACCGCAGCGGCGGCGGCGACTTTCCTGACCGGCGCGGGAGCCTCGCCGGCCGGAGCGGCTACCCCGGATGCGGCGGCTCCGGCAGGCAACGGGGACGCGGCCGGCGACCAGGTCACCGCGCGCGGCAATATCCTTCAGGTCGACACCGACATGCGCACCAACTACGACAAGCTGCGGGTCGGGGTGATGCAGCAGCTGACGCCGGTCATCGTGGTGGAGAACGGCATGCAGGGCGGTAAGTACACCCTGGTCCTGGACGGTCAGCGGTTCGTGGAGGAGCCGATCGACCAGATTTTCCAGCTGGCGAAGTCCATCGCACACGTCCCACTGGGGATCTTCTCCGTCATCGCGCCATACCTTGACCCCCGCGTTCCGGCCGGGCAGAAGGACATGTATGCCCGGGATCTGGCGATGACCGCGTACGTGGGGCCGGGCAAGACGGACTGGGTCGACCCGCTGACGAAGTTCGTCGCCGACCTCGACACCGCCCGACGCACCCTCGAACAAGCCGGGCTGCCCACCGACCTGAAGGTGTCCTGCGCGCACATCCTGGACGCAGGCATGACGTACGCGAACGACATCATCCGGCGCCGTACCTTCGACATGAAGGGCTTCGAGGATTTCACCGGCAAGGTCGGCGACGACATCAAGCAGAACATGTACTGGGCGGCGAAAGTCCAGATCGAGGCGGTCAAGGATCTCTTCACCCGCTGGAAGACCAAGGTCGGCGCCGACCGCTGGCACGAGCTGTACGTGGTGGTCCTGTCGATGTGGACCACCAGCGAGCTGAACCAGAACTCGATCATCATCAAGCACTTCATGGACGACGGGATGGCCGACAGCCACCTGATCGACCTGCCCTGTCAGGCCCCGTCGATCGCGAACGCGGTCGATGTGGCCCTCGACAACCTCGCCCGGATCGTCCAGGACAACATTGCGGCCCAGATGGTGTTCTCCACGGACCAGCAGCTGGCCGACGCCCTCAAGGGCAGGCCCGACCTGCTCTCCCAGGAACTCCTGAAGCTGCTGGGTGACACCGGTGCGACCGCGTCCACCGCATCGCTGGCGGCGTGCCCCTTCCACAGCAAGCTGAAGGCACAGCAGGCCGTACGTTCCGTCGCCGTCTGACCTTCTGCGACCGTCCCGTAAGACCCGGCGGCTTCCTGCCTCATCCTTTCCCCCGGATGGGGCGGGAGGCCGTCGCCCTTTTCCCGGGGGGAAAACCATGACCATGCCCTCTGTGTCCTCACGACGAAAACAGGTGTGGCTGCTGGCCGGCGTCATTTTGCTGGCCGTCAATCTACGCGCGGCGATCACCTCAGTCCCGCCGATCCTGTCGGCCCTGAAAGACGCCTTACGGCTGTCGGCGACAGCCGTCGATGTACTCACCACGCTGCCCGTGCTGTGCCTGGGCCTCTTCTCCTTCCTCGCACCCCGCCTCGCCCGGCGGATCGGGGAACGGGGCGCTGTCAGCTGTGCGCTGGGCCTGATTGCCGCCGGGGCCGCGCTGCGCGCCGTCCCGTGGCCGGTGGCGCTGTATGCGGGAACGATTCTGGCCGGTGGCGGGATCGCGCTGGGCAACGTCCTGATCGTTGCTGTCATCAAACGCCACTACGCCTCCCGCCTCGGCACCGTGACCGGGCTGGCCATGATGCTGATGGCCCTCTCAGGGGCGGTGGCGGCCGGCATCGCGGTCCCGGTGTCCCAGAGCACGGGCTGGCAGATCGCGCTGGCCCTGTGGGCGCTCCCGGCCGCTGTCGGCTCCTTCACGTGGGGAGCAGCCCCGGGCGGCGAGGACCGTGTAGTCACTGCTACGGCCAGGAAGGCTGAGCGGGCCGGGGAGGGAAATCTGCTGCGCTCGCCGGCGGCCAGGGCGATCATCGCGTTTCTGGGGCTGGTGTGTCTGGCGTTTTATGTCCTGGTGGCGTGGCTGCCGGAGATCATGCAGTCCCGGGGATATTCGGCGGCGACGGCGGGCACGATGATGTCCGTGATGCTCGCTCTGGGGGTGCCCCTGGGGCTGGTGATGCCGGTGGCCGCCTCGCGCTTGGACCATCAAGGGCCCCTGGTCGTGGCCGTTTTCACCGCGAAAGTCGTGGGGCTGGGCGGTATCTGGATCGCGCCGTCCGCGGGCTGGGCGTGGGTACTGATCCTGGGTGTGGCAACGGGCGGGGCGTTCCCGCTGGCCATGACTTTGCTGAGCCTGCGCACCACGGACGCGGCGGCGACGGCGCGGCTGTCGGGTATCGCGCAGACCGGCGGTTATCTCCTGGCCGGCTTCGGCCCGTTCGCCATCGGGTTTGTGCACAGCCTGAGCGGCGGCTGGGATGTCCCGCTGATCGTGCTGCTGGTCCTGGCGGTCCCCGAGCTGCTGGCCGGGCTGTATGCGGCACGGCCCGGTGTGGTGCGGGTCCTCCAGCGGGGACGGCACCGCAAGGGGGACAGTGCAGCGCAGCCGGTCGTATTCATCCCACGCCAGCGCAGTACTTCCTCCACGCCGGGTCGCCCGGTCCGCGAAGAGCGCTGAGCGGAACAGAAAACCCCCCGCTCCTTTGCCGGTTGTCCGGGGAGGGGCGGGGGTTTTGCGCTGGTCAGGCGCTGTTTCTTCGGCGGGCGTAGTGGCGGGCGACGCGTACCCGGTTGCCGCAGCCTTCCCGGGAGCACCAGCGGCGCGAGCCGTTGCGCGAGGTGTCGAAAAAATACAGGCCGCAGTCGTTGGCGCAGGTCCGCAGCCGGTCGACGTCGCGGGTGAGGAGGGTGAGGTAGCTGACGGCGGCGAGATGACCGATGAGGTGGGCGGGATCGTCGATGTCGAGGTGCTGTACCGGGCCGGTGGGGGTCAGTTCGTGACGCATGCGGCCGTGGCTCAACAGGGTGTTGAAGCGAGCCAGCGCGTTCGGGTCGGCGGGGTCGGCCAGGAACTGGGTGAGGATGTCGCGGGCGCGGCGGATGACGGTGAACGCGTAGTCGTCGGCGAACTGGTAGGGGTCGGGGTGGCCCTTGAGGTGGCCGCTGGTGTGCAGCCAGCGGTTGAGGGCGGCCCGGGTGTTGATCAGGTCGATGTGCCCGGTGCGGTCGCGGTAGCGGGTATTGACGAGGTCCAGGGCGACGGGTTCACCGGGTAGCGGGCGCAGGTCTTCGTGCAGGGGCATGACAGAAGGGTTCCTTTCTGGGCGGAACATGGCAGGAGGAAGGCGCGGCAGCCTGTCCCGAAGGGGGTGGGATGAGGCTGCCGCGCCTGGGAGAGGGCCGCACAGGGCCGGGGAGTGCGGTCTTCTCCCGCTTTAGGGGACGGGTGTCCAGGTGGCTTCGGGAGTGCTTTCGTAGCGCTGGCGCAGCGGGGCGCGGCGGAGCTTGCCGATGCCGGTTTTGGGGATGTCGTCCTTTCCGACGGGCAGCAGGCGGGCACCGGTGATACCGAAGCGGGCGGCGAGCATGCCGTGCAGGGTGCCCAGTTCGACAGGGGTGGGGTGGCCGTTTTTCGGGTGGAAGAACACGGCGAGGTTTTCCCCGGCCGTTGTTGTGACGGGAGTGGCCACCGTGTAGGTGGGGGCGGCGATGTCGAGTTCTTCCACGGCGGCTTCGATTTCGTGGCCGTGGTAGATGACGCCGGCGAGGGTGATCCGGTCGTCGGCGCGGCCGGTAACGGTCAGGATGGTGCCGTCGATATGGCCGAGGTCCCCGGTTGTGAACCAGCCGTCGGGGGTGAAGGACTGCCGGGTCAGGTCGTCGCCGTGATGGTATCCGTCGGTGACGGTGGCGCCGGCGACCTGGACGTGGCCGAGGGTGTTTTTGTCGGCCAGGGTGCCGTCGTCGGTGACGATGCGGATGCGGGTGCCGGGTTGGGGGCGCCCGACGGGTACGTAGCGCTGGCCGAGATATTCGGTGAACCGGCAGTCGGTGACGCCGGAGGAGGTTTCCGACATGCCCCAGCCCGGATACATGGCATCGCGCGGCAGCCCGTAGGGAGCCAGGCCGGTCATGAAGTCCTTGATGACGTCGGCGTGGAGGGGTTCCCCGCCGTTCATGATGTAGGTCAGGCAGGTCAGATCCCACGGGGTGCCGCTGACGCCCTGGAGGGCGTCGTTGACGAGCGCGAAAGCGTAGTTGGGCGCCCAGGTGCAGGTGATGCGGTGGGTGTGGACGGTGTCCAGCCAGCGCAGCGGGTCGTCCAGGATCCACCGTTGGGGGGCGTGGACCTGGTGGGCGCCCAGGTAGGTGTCGCGGGTGTGGAACATGACCAGGCCGCCGACATGGTCCAGGGGCATCCAGTTGAGAGTGCGCTGGCGGTGGTCGAGGTGGTTGACGTGGGCGGTCGCCGTGGTGCGGGTCAGGATGTTGCGGTGGGTCAAGCGCACGGCCTTGGGGGTGCCGGTGGAGCCGGAGGTCAGCAGGAGCAGCGCGAGGTCTTCGGGCCGTCCCTGGTGATGGCGCGGGTCGGGGGCGTGGCCGAGAAGGTATTCGTAGGTTCCGGTGGCGTAGGGGGTCATACCGGGGGGGATGGTGCGTCCGCTGCCGGTGATGAAGCGGGGCTGCCCATAGGCGGTCCACACCTGTTCGAGCAGGCCGTCCCGATCGGGCACCGGCAGCGGGACGTAGCCGCCCAGGTGGCAGGCCCAGTAGGCGGTGACCAGCTCCTGGGGGTCGGAAGTGTCGAGAAGGATGATGTCGCCGGGCTGGTTGAGGGTGCGGCGCAGGCCGGCAAGTACTTTCCGCGCGTTGTCCAGCAACTGGCCGTACGTCACGGCGGTGTGAGTGCCGTTGGTGTGGAGGAAAACGATTTTCTGCCGGCCGTGGCGCTGTGCTGTACGTATCAGGGCGTCGGCGAGGGTCGCCGTGGGCGCGGTGATGGCGGGGCCGCCGTCGAGGAAAGCCCTCCCGGTCATGACACTGCCTTCACGGGCTGCGGCATCGCGTGCTTGGCGGGCTCGGGCGCAGGGCGTGTGAGGGTGAAGGAGGCCAGCGCTGCGAGGCCGAGGGCTGCGGTGAGGATGCCCATGGGCACGGCAGAGGTTTTTCCTGCCAGGCCGACCAGCGGGACCATGGCGGCGCCGATGACGTGCTGGAAGAAGCCGATGAGGGCGGCTGCCGACCCGGCGATGTTGCCATGGTCGTTCATGGCCAGCCCCATGGAGGTCGGCATGATCAGGCCGACGGAGGCGACCATCACGAACAGCGAGACGAGCAGCGCGGCCAGCGGGGCGTTGGTGAAGGCGCAGACGAAGATGGCCACGCCTCCCAGGGCGCAGGCGGTGACTCCTGCCCCGAGAAGACGCCGGGGTCCGGTCTTGTGGACGATACGGCCGGTGATCTGGGCGGCGATGACCAGACCGAGGGCGTTGACGCCGAACACGTAGGAAAACCCCTGCGGGGACAGGCCGTGGATTTCTTGCAGGACGAAGGGGGCGCCGGCGATATAGGCGAACATGGCGGCGAATCCGAACCCGATCGACAGCAGGCAGCCCACGTAATTGCGGTCGGCGAGCAGGGTCTTGAAGGCGCCCTTGGCTGCCGGGCCCCGGCGGCGGTTCGGGGCGGGATGCGTTTCGGGCAGGAAAATCGTGCAGGCCAGGCCGATGACGACACCGGCCAGGGCCAGAGCCAGGAAAATACCGCGCCAGTCGGTGAAGCGCAGCAGCTGCCCACCGGCCAGCGGGGCGAGGGTGGGCGCGAGTCCGGTGACGAGGATCAGGGTGGAGAACAGGCGGGCTGCTGCTGCGCCTTCATGGCGGTCGCGGACGATGGCGGAGGCGATGACGATGCCGGTGGCGCCGCCGATGCCCTGGACCAGCCGCAACATCACCAGCAGCCAGATGTTGGGGGCAACAGAGCAGGCCACCCCCGCGGCGATGAACAGGAGCAGTCCGGCCATGAGGGGGCCGCGTCGCCCGAGGCGGTCGGAGATGGGTCCGGCGATCATCTGGCCGGTGCCGAGTCCGACCAGGCAGGCGGTCAGGGACAGCTGAGTGGCGGAAGCCGAGGCGTGCAGCTGGTCGGCGATCTGCGGCAGGCTGGGCAAATACGTGTCGTTGGCCAGGGGCCCGAGTGCGGTCAGGGCGCCGAGGAGGATGGTGAAGCGGAGGGTGCCTTGGGTTTTCGTCATCGTTTTCTCCAGGGGCCCCCGGCCCGTGTGCAGCAGGGCAGGGGGCTGTAGGGGGAAGGTCAGTAGGCGAGGCTGACACGGGCGCGGATCGCGGAACCCCGCTCGACCTCGTCGGCGAATCCGATCGCGAAGTCGGGGATGCTGATCTTCGAGTCGCCGTTCGCGTCGGTCAGCAGCTCATCGCCGCCCTTGCGGTAGGCGCCGGTCCGCTCCCCGGACTCGATCAGCTTGGGGGGCGAGACGAACGTCCAGTCGAGGTCAATGACCTGCCGGTACATTTCCAGCGCCTCGTTCTGGGCGGAGGCGTTCGCCTTCCACACCTCGGGGAAGTGCGGGGAGTCGATGACGCGGACACCGGGCGCAGTCAGCAGACTGCCCGCGCCGCCCAGCACCACAAGGCGCTTCACGTCGGTCAGGCGCAGGCCGGAGATGAGGGCTGCGGTGGCGCCCACGATGATGTCGCGGTCCTCGTCGCTCCCGTCGTGGCGGGGGCCGATCGCGGACACCACCACGTCGTGGCCTTCCGCCAGGTCGGCCACGGTGCGGGCGTCACGGACGTCGCCGGCCTGGGCGGTGTAATTTCCGGTGGTGGTGGTGTTCCCGGAGCGGGTCACACCGGTGACATGGTGCCCGCGGGTGATGAGTTCGTGGGTGATCGTCGAGCCGATGTTCCCGGAAGCGCCGAACAGAAGGATTTTCACGGGTTTCCCTTCGCAAATGCAGACGTAGGGGCGCGGATGCGCGTTAGTTTTCGTTGAGGAAATCGGGCTGGTCGTGGGTGATCTCGTCCCAGAGCAGCTCGAAGCTGAAGCGGGCCAGCTGCGTATCGCCGAACCCTTGGGCGGCGGCCTCGGCCTGGGCGGTGGTGAAGGCGTGGGGTTTTCCGGCAGCGTGGGCCAGCAGCTGCACCTGGGCGCAGGAGTCGTAGGTGAAGAACCGGTGGACGGCTTCCTCGATCGAACCGCCGACGGTGATCAGGCCGTGGTGACGCAGCATCAGGGCGCTGTTGTCCCCGACGTGGGCGGCGATGTCGCGGCCCTGCTCCACGGTGACCGAGGGACCCTCGTACGCCTCGTACAGGGCCTGGCGGCCGTGGAAGGCGGCGGATTCCTGGTCGATGGGCTCCAGCAGCCGGCCCAGCGAGCCGAGCGCGCGGGAGTAGGGCGTGTGGGCGTGCGCGATGGCGTGCAGGTCCGGGTACTGCTGGTGGATCGCGGCGTGGATGACAAAGGCGGACGGATTCACCTTCCGCGATCCCGCCACCACCCGGCCTTCGAGGTCGACACGGATCAGGTCGGCGACAGTGACCCGGTTGAAGGACACTCCGAACGGGTTCACCCAGAACTGGTCGGTGTACTGGGGGTCGCGGACAGAGATGTGTCCCGATATTCCCTCCCCGAAGCCCTCGCGGCCGAACAGGCGCAGGGCGGCGGCCAGGCGCTGCTTGACGTGACGGCGGTGCTCAGTGACGGTGGCGAATGTCTTGTCGGCGGGGATGGGCAGCCCAGTGGCCGTATCCGCGAGGAAAACAGGGCGCACGTCTTCGCTGGTCACGGTGTTCTCCTTGGGTCAGGCGCTCAGCAGCGCGGGCGTCAGCGGGGCGGCCGTCTGGTGGGCGGTGATGGCGTCGGTGATGTCGCGGGCCCGGTCGACCAGCGAGGGAATTCCCCAGGTGAAGAACAGGGCGCCGGCCGCGAGGTCTCCCAGCGCGTACAGGCACGGATCCGCCTGTCCGGCGACCGTCAGGCGGCTGGTGGCGCGTTCGATGGCCAGACCTCCGTAGGGGTTGACGGCCACGTTGCGCGAGCGCAGCAGGGAGGTGACCAGACGCTGGGCCGCGTGCGGGATGCGCTGAGCGGAAGGGCTGATGGTGTTGACGATCCGGTCGGCCGTGAAGGTGCCGCCAGCCGTGGTGAGCGTGAAACTGGTACTGCCTTCCGGGGCGATATGGTGCAGCCCCCCTTGCACGGACAGCTGTCCTGTATCCGCCAGCTCCAGCAGCAGGGCTGCCGAGGCGGGCGGCATCGGGCAGCACAGGCTCATCAGCGCCCGGTGGTGGTGGCGCAGCAGATACTTCTTGTCCTTCTCCGCCAGCAGCGGCCACACGTCGGGCCCGGTGTCGGGAATGGCCCGCTGCAATATGCGCAGCCCCAGATCCGTGTCGTCGACCAGAGACAGCTGACGGCGCAGCCGGTCCAGCGGCTTTTCAGTGAACGTGGAACCGATTTCCGCGAAAACCCTGTCCGGGTCACTGTCCGCCTGGACGAGTTCGCTGCGGCACATGGCGGCCAGCTCGGCCAGCGACAACGTCCCGCCCTGCGCCGCGAGGGCCTGCATGTGCGGCTGGGTCAAGTTCTTCACCGTGAAGTCAGCCGGCCGCTGCCGCACCGCGGGAAGCACTCCGTTACGGGAGACCAGCGTGATACTGCCTTGATGTCCCGTCGCGGCCAGGTACCGCACGGTGTCGACGGCCGTCAGTCCGCTGCCGAGGATCGCCACGTGATCGCCCATGCCGATCTCGTGAAGCCGGTCGACCGCCGGATACGGATCCCCGATATACCCCTCGGCCCCCGCCAGACTGTAGAGATCCTCCGGCGCCCCCCTCCCTACGCACAGCACGGCGTAGTCGAAGACACGGGCCCGGCCGTCTTTCGTCTGGAGCATGACCCGCTGCGCACAGCGTGCAGCCGAGGTCACCGGCGCGCCGATCAGATCTACACGCCAGCCTTTACGGCGCAGCCTGCCCATGGCGCTGTAGGCGGTGTGTTCGAGGTATTCGCCGTAAATGGTGCGAGCGATGAAGCGGGCCCCGGAGTGCGGGTCGGGCACCGTGAGGCTTTTCGTGATCCGGTCGCGGCCGGCGAGCCAGTACGCGAAATGCTCCGGATCCCCGGCGCGTACCGACATGTCGGCGGGCACCATGTTGATCGTGAGGGTTTCGGTGTCGACCTGGTAGGGCCTGCCCCGCCACAGGTGCGGGGACGGCTCGAACACGGTCAGGGAGCCGGGCGCCAGCGTGGAGGCGGTCAGCGCATCGAGCAGGCACACCGCCGCTGCGCCGCCCCCGACGACGGCGATGGATGATCCCCCGTTCATCTCTCACGCTCCCGGGGCGGAATAGAAGTCACGGAGCGACACGGTGAAGTCGTCGCGGCCCTGCTCGTAGTTGATGCAGTACTGGCGGGGGTAGAACCCGGCGTTCTTCCACGCGGCAGGCTGGTTGATGGGGAAGCAGCCGTCCGCGTTGGTCCCGGCGGCGAGGCCCGTAAACCACGCCTTGGTGATCATCGGCTCCTCGAACAGGAGGTCTCCGTCCCACCCTCCGTACATGAAGGTGTGCGTGAACGGCTGGCCGTGCCATTCCGGGGAGGCGTCGGCGTCCATGAGGTGGTTGCCCATGGCGCCTTCGGCGGCTTCCTTGTGGTCCATGTAGCCGGCCGGCATGTACGGGGCAGGGATTTCCTTGGTGGCCGTGGCGTAGTCGTCGCAGTTGATGACGAGCCCGCACGGCCCGGTACGGATCGCGTCCCGCACCGACTTGGGCTTGAGGTAGAAGTGGAAATCGAAGTGCGGCACGTCGTAAATGCCGGGCAGGCCGTGCCCCTTCGGGTTGTAGTTGGCCAGCACCCACTGGGAGGACAGGCCCGGCGCCGCGGTGGCGGTGGCCGACGGCAGGGCGAGGGGGTGCTCATAGCCACCGACACATTCGGTGTCCTGGTCCACGCGCCCGTCACCGTTGACGTCGTAGCAGTGGTGACGGTCGTTCATGTCGGTGGGCAGCCCCGCCAGCGCATCCCGGGTAAACGTCACCCCGACCGCGTAGGGGGTGCCGTCCTGGTTGGTCTGGGTGTAGGAGCGCAGGTTGCCGTTACCGAGATCCTGGGCGGGGCCGAACGCGGCACACGGCCCTTCGTACGAGCGGGTGCGCTGCTTCAGGGAGGCGGCGGCCTCGGGCGCAACGGCGGTGGTCTTCCCGCCGTCCATGCTGTCGGTGACGCACATGACCGTGGTGGTACTGCCTCCGGTGGCGTGCGCGGTGGGGGTGGTGAGCATGCTCGTGGCAATCAGGGCGGTGGCGGCGAAAATACGGGTGCGGTTCATGAGGCGGCGCTTTCGGTGTCGAGGCGGTGAAAACCACCACCGAGGAAAATCAGCGGGGTGTGCTCGGAGCCGGCAGCACCCAGGGCGACGGCCTCGCCGATCACCTGGACGTGGTCACCGACCGCGTAGCGGTCGTAGTAGCGGCACTCCATCCACCCGGCCCCGGCGAACAGCAACGCTCCTGTGTGCTCTCCGGGACGGGTAGCGGCGGCGCGCAGGGCACGGTCCCGCTCGGGCCGCCGTCCCGCGAACGTACGGGCCGTCTCTTCCGCGTCCGCGCCGAGGATGGAGACGGCGAACACGCGTGAGGCCAGTGCATCGGCGAGGAATTCGGAGTCCGCCCGGAAACTCAAGCTCACCAGTGGCGGGGTGAGGGACAGTGAGGCAAGAGAGTTGACGGTGATCGCGTTGTGGCGACGGGCACCGGCCCGTGTGTAGCGGCAGGTCGTCGCGATACATACACCGGTGGCGAACTGGCGCATGACGCTGCGCAGGTCGTCAGTCACGGGAAAAACCTCCAGAGCGTGAGCAGGAGGGCAGCCGGGAGCCGGCGGGGGAAGGGGGAGACGGCACCCGGCTGCGTCTGTGGGTGACCCTGCGGTCAGCGGTCCTCGGCCCAGCGGCCCCGGGTGAAGCCGTCCAGGTCGTAGTCGCCCATCGCCTTGTCGACCTGGGCGCCGTAGGCGTCGAGCAGCCCCATCGCCTGCGCGGCGTTGGCGGTGTCGAGACGCACCTGGTCGGGGCCGCCCGCGTAGTTCAGCTCATACAGCTCATGACGGCCGCCGAACTCGCTGCCGATCGCGTCCCACGCCAGCTTGAACAGCTTGATCCGCTCCTCCGCACCCCCGGCCGAGCCCCGGTAAAAACGATCCAGCAGCGGGCGCAGCTCGGTGTTCTGCAAGTCCTTGTAGCTGGAGCCGGTCATCAAGAGCGAGCCCGCCAGGTGCTCCTCGAAGAAGTCGTGGACCCGGCGCCAGGACAGGGGGGCCAGCACCCGGTGACTGGCGGCATATTCCAGCTTCGGCAGCACCGTTCCCGCCGGACCCTCCTCGGGGTCCATGGCCATGGCGGTGGTCATCGCCCACGTCAGATGACGCCACGCGAGGAGTTCGCCCAGCCCGGCCTTGACGCCCCTGAAGTCCTGGGTGCCGTTCATGCGGGTGCCCTTGTCGAGGAGGCCCGCCATGAACTCCAGCTTGACCGCCATCCGGATGGCGCCCTGGAAGAAGCCGCGCGACAGCAGGCCCGAGCGGGGGAAGTACTCGTGGATCTTCTCGGTGTCCCGGTAGATCAGCACGTTCTCCCACGGGATGAACGCGTTGTCGAAGACCAGGACCGTGTCGTTCTCGTCGAACCGGCTGGAGAGCGGACTGTCGAACGGGGACGCGGCCTTCTTCTCGTAGGAGGGACGGCAGATCACCTTCAGGCCCGGGGTGTTCATCGGCGCGATGAACGCCAGCGCCATGTCTTCGGCCTTGCCCTTTTGCAGGTTGCCCAGGTGGATCTGACCCACGAACGCCGCGTTCGTCAGGGCCGAGCCGGTCGCCATCAGCTTGGCGCCCTCCACCACGATGCCGTCATCCCGCTCCTCGACGACCGTGATGAATACGTCCGAGATCTCGTGCGAAGCCCGGTTGCGGTCCACCGGCGGGTTGACGATCGCGTGCGAGACGGCCATGCCCTGCTTGACGTACTTGTCGTACCAGGCCCGCGCGTTGGAGTCGTAAGGGGCGTAGAAATCCTGGGTGGAGACGAGGCCGGCCATGAAGGAGGCCTTGTAGTCCGGCGTGCGGTTCATGAACCCGTAGCTCATGCGCGCCCAGTGCTCGATCGCGTCCCGGGCCTTGAGCAGTTCCTCGGCCGAGTGCGCGGGGGTGAAGAACCGGTGGACGCGGTGGCCGGTGTACCGGTCGACCGTCGTCATCAAGTCCTTCGTCTCCGGCGCGTGCAGCGCGTCATACAGGTGCGCGGACGACTTCGCGGCGCCTGCGAACGCCGGATGGGTGGTGACGTCCTTGACGACCTCCCCGTCCACGAAAACCTGACGCCCGTCCCGCAGGCTCTCCAGAAAGGAGTCGCCCGTCATCAGCTCGTTGGGCGCCTCATCGGGCGTGGGTACAGCAGACATATCTGGTCCCCTCCGAAAAAATGGGCATACGGAAGAAATAGGTGCTTTTCCGGGCGGGACGGAAGGGACAAAAAAGGCTCCTGGCGTCCCCCGTGACGCACTTCTCCCGCACAGCAGCGGTCGCCCTCAAGGACGGGTCGAGCCCTCCTTGAGGTGTTCACGAAGCTAACACATCGCGTAAGCGTTGGTAACGCTCCCGGGCATGAAAAAAGCCCCGCCCGACCCGGGCGGGGCCCCTCTGACCTGCGAAAATCTAGGAATCAAGCGACCGCGACAACGCCTGAACCACTTCATCCTCCACCGTCACAGTTCCCGACAGCGTCCCCACCAGCGCCCGCGCCAGCACCGCCGCAGCCGCCTTGCCCGCATCCCCGTCCTCCTGCGCCTGACCCGTCACCTTCCCGAGGACCGCATCACGCACCACCTCAGACACCGCCAGATCCCCGAACAGCTCGGGAAACGACAGCATCATGAGACACACGCCCACGTTCGCCGCCAGAATTGCCTGGCCCGCGACCACCGGCGCCAGCACCAGCCGCCCCGCCGCCTCGCACCGCCCCAGCACTCCCAGCAGCAACGCCTGAGCCTCCTTGACCGCCTGCGACTTCGGCTCCCCGTCCGGCGTGAACATCAACCGGTACAGATGCGGATTTTCCAAGGCGAAACGCACGTGACTGTCCCACGCCGTCCGCACATCCGCCACGGGATCCTCCGTCCGGGGGTTCTTCCGCTTGCTGGCCAGAAAACGCTCAAAGCCACGGTCTGCCACCACCGCCATCAACCCCCGCTTCCCCCCGAACTGCCGGGAAATCTCAGGGGCCCCCACCTGCGCCTTCGCGCAAATCGACCGCGTAGAGATCTCCTCCGCACTCTGCGAAGCAATCAGCTCGGTCGTGGCGGCCAGAATGCGCTCTCTCGCTGTCGACATGAAGCCATGCTAACAGTTCACGTATGAACCGCTAACGCCCCTGACCAGGGGAAACTGCCAACCCACACAAACGGAACCACTGGCACCATGTACACCCCGCTTACGTCTTGTGTTAGCGTCGCCAACACCACAGGGCGCTCATCAGCGCTACTGCCTTCCACATTCCTCAAAGGGGACCCCCATGGGCACCACCACGCTGCGCCAGCTCAACAAGTTCGACGAGACCCCCGCCTCCCTGGCTGACGCAACCGTCATCCTCATCGACTTCCAGAACACCTACACCCACGGCACCATGGAACTCGACGGATGGAAGGACGCCGTCGCCGAAGGCAAGCGCCTCCTTGCCGCAGCCCGCGCCGCAGGCGCCACCGTCATCCACGTCCAGGACAAGGGTTACCAGCCCGACACCGAAGACGGTCAGATCATCGCCGACATCGCCCCCATCGCCGGAGAAGGCCGCGTCATCAAGTCCGTCCCCAACGCCTTCCACGAGACGAACCTCGCCACCCTCGTCAAGGAAGCCGGACACGAAAACGTCATCCTCGCCGGCTTCATGACGAACATGTGCGTCCTGTTCACCGCCCAGGGCGCCTTCCTCAACGGCTTCCGCCCCACCGTCGTCGCCAAAGCCTCCGCCACCCGGTCCCTGCCCACCACCGCCGCAGGCCAGGAGCACATCTCCGCCCAGCAGATCCACGACGGCGCACTCGCCACCGTCACCGAGCTCTACGGCATCGTCGTCCCCACCGTGAACGACCTCGCCTGACAGCCCCCGGACACCGTCGGGGGAAGCTGGACGGAGTTTCCCCCGACGGTCTGCACCACCCAAGGCGCCCCGCTCTCCGATCGTGCCGGAGACGGGGCGCTGTCGTGAGTAAGAAGACATCTCATCTGCTACCGCAGACTCACCAAATGAGATGTCTTCTTATCTCCAGGTGGTCGTGACGGGGTCAGGCGGCCGGCCACGAGGCGGCGGCCTTACGGGGAGCGCGGTCAGCTGGGCGCGGGCCCTGGCTGCTCTCGGCCACGTTTGCCGAGATCTTCACGCTCTGGGCATCCACCACGGCTGCCGACGGTTCGGCGACACGACCGTGGGCGCGGCGTGTCTTGTCCCGCAGCAGGTCATGGACCCGCCCGGTGGTGCCGTCCGCCTCCCACTTCGCGTAGTAGTCGTAGACGGTCTTGTGCGGTGGGAAGTCGTGGGACAGGTACTCCCACGGAATGCCGGTTCGGTTGACATAGAGGATCGCGTTCACGATCTCCCGCAGGTCATGCACCCGAGCCGCCACACCGGGCCCAGTCCGCCCGGACCGCCACTCCGTGAACACCGGCTCGATCAAAGCCCACCGGGCATCAGACACATCACCGCGATACGGGCGACGAGTGCTCACCCACTGTGCAATGACCCATCATCGCCAGCAGCCACAAGAACATCCCAAATCACCAACTACCTAGATCAGATGTCCTCTTACGCGGGCACCCTCGTCGCCTGGGCCAAAGTCCTTCCTCCACCTGACGATCAAGACCGTGAGCAGGCCCAAGGGGGCCAAGGGGTTTGTGATCCTGCCAAGGCGCTGGGTGGTGGAGAGGTCGCTGGCGTGGTTGTTGCACGCGCGCCGGAACGTCCGCGACTACGAGACCCGCCCCGAGCACTCCGAAGCGATGCTCACCCTCGCCGCGATCACGTTCATGACCCGGCGACTCACCCGCCACCCCATCCATCCCACGGCCGCTGCCCCACGGCCCGCCCAGGCTCTCCAGGCAGCCTGACTGAACGCTTGAATCCCGCAACGGAGTCCTGGCAGCTGAGCATGATGGACTCATGCCATGACGACAGTGATACCCCGCGTGCTCCATGCCCTTCACGCGTTTCATGCCGCCCATCCCTGGGACCACAATGCCCATTACCACCGATGGATCCTGCGGCAGCTCCCCAGACGATTCGACCGGGGCCTGGACGTGGGATCCGGGAGCGGTGACCTCGCCAGACTTCTGGCTTCACGAGCAAAGTCGGTGCAAGGCGTCGACGCCGATCCCATGATCGTTGAGCGAGCGCGGGAGCTCACTCCTCCGGCCGTCCCGGTGTCGTTCACCGTTGGTGATGCGCTGACCGAGATACCACCGGGCTCCTACGACGTCATCACGTGTGTCGCCGCCATCCACCATCTTCCTCTCGCCGATGCTCTCGACCGTTTCCGCCAACATCTGTCGCCCGGGGGAACTTTGGTCATCGTCGGGGTCGCACGCCCGCAGTCCTTCGGCGATCATCTTCTCGGCGCCGCTGCCATTCCACTGAATGTCGCCATGGCCTGGATCAAGACCAAGGGGCGCAGGGCGCCACGGCCTGCCTCCATGACTGCCCCAACCCGACCAGCATGCATGACCTTCTCCGACATCGCCCGCACCGCCGGCAACGTGCTGCCTGGAGCCCGACTGCGACGCCGCCTCTTCTGGCGCTACACCCTGGTCTGGCACCAGGCCTAACGGACCCACTTGGACACCGCAAACCTCACCCATCCCACACTCCCAGCTCAAAGATGGGTTCTCAACCCCGCAGCGACCGCTGAGCCGCCCCGAAGTTGTCGGACAGGGGTCCCCGATGGGATCGAAGTCCGGAACGGCGGAGAGAGCACGTGGCACCAAAGCGTAGGAAGTTCAGTCCCGAATTCAGGGACGAGGCGGTCAAGATGGTGGTCGTGGGCCCGGCCGAGCGCCGAGGTCGCACGGGAGACCCAGGCGAACGAGGGAACTCTGGGTACCTGGGTCAGCCGCTACCGGCAGGAGCACGCCGGCGAGGAACCGCCCCTGAACATCGGCGAACGCGCTCGCCTGCGTGAGCTGGAACGCGAGGACCGTGAACCGCGGATGAAGGCCGAGTTCCTAGCAAAAGCGGCGGCCTTCTTCGCCCAGGAATACCGGTGACGGAGAAGTACGAGTTCATCGGCGGCGAGTCCGGCACCTGTCCCGTGCGGCAGATGTGTGTCTGGGCAGGTGTATCCACATCGGGTTTCCATCACTGGCGTTCCCGGCCGCTGTCGGCCACCGTCGGGCGCGCCGCACAGAACTCAAGGAAATCATCCGCCAGGTCCTCTCCGACTCGCACGAGACCTACGGCTACCGGCGCGTCCACGCCGCCTTGAAGAGGATGAACGTGCAGGCCGGGCCGGAGCCGGTCCGCGCTCTGACGCGCGAGCTGGGCCTGGTCCCGTGCCAGCCACGGCCCTGGCGGCTGACCACCGTCGCCGACGACACGGCGCCGTCCACACCCGACCTGATGGCCCGTGACTTCACCGCGGATGCACCCGGCCGCAAACTGGTCAGCGATATCACGTATATCCATACCCGGGCCGGGTTCTTCTATCTCGCGACGGTCAATTGACTGCCACACCAAGGCCGTGATCGGCTGGGCGACGGCCGACCACATGAAGACCTCGCTCATATCGGACGCGCTCGACATGGCAGCGCGGAACACCAACCTCGCCGACGGCTGCATATTCCATTCCGGCCGCGGCAGCCAATACACTTCTCGGGAACTCCTGGGGAAACTTCGCTCGTTGGGAGTTGCTTCGGTTCGCGGCTCCCGGGATCGGGAGCGTCCGCGCGCAGCTCCCCGTGCCCCTGTTCGCTCTTCCTACACACCGACCCGCTGGCGCGCCGGAGCCCGGCCCGGGCGGCGGCCGCCGCGGTGGCGGCCCGCCGAGTGCCGGTGCTGGGCCTGGGCCTCCGGGCTGCCGGAGGGCCAGGCGGCGACGGGGTTGCCCAGCCAGTGGGTGCCGCCCGGGAGTTCCTCGCCGCGCATCACCAGGGAGTGGGCGCCGACCGCGGCGGCCGTCCCGAGCCGGGAGCCGGGCAGCACGATCGAGTGCGGGCCGAGGGTGGCGCCCTCCTGCAGATGGACGGTGTCCAGCCGCATCACCCGGTCGTGGAACAGGTGGGTCTGCAGCACCGTGCCCCGGTTCACGCTCACGCCGTCCTCCAGTGTGATCAGGTCGGTCTCCGGCAGCCAGTGCGTCTCGCACCACACGCCGCGGCCGATCTTCGCGCCCAGGCTGCGCAGCCAGATGTTCAGGAACGGCGTGCCGATCAGTGTGCTGCCGAGCCAGGGCATCGCGACTTCCTCGACGAAGACGTCGTACAGCTCGTTGCGCCACACGAAGCTGGACCACAGCGGGTGCTCGGCCACCTTGAACCGGCCGACCAGCAGCCACTTGGCCAGCGTCGTCATCGCGCAGGCGACCACGCCGAGGCCGAGCAGGATCAGCCCGCCGCCGGCCACCCCGGCCGCCAACCCGAACCGGTCCACCACGTCCTGCAGCGAGCCGAAGGCGACGTCGCCGAGGAGCGCGGTGCAGACGATCGGCAGGAAGCGGCACAGCTCGACCACCGCACGGGCCAGCACCAGCCGGCGGAGCGGGTCGTAGGTGCGGCTCGGGTCGCCGCCGTCGGCGACGCGGGGGAGCTCGATGGCGGGCCGGCCGAGCCAGGACGAGCCGGGCTCGGACCGCTCGGGGGCGTCCGCGAGCACACCGACCAGGGCGTTGTCGGGCAGTTCGCGGCCCGGGCCGACGATGCCGGAGTTGCCGACGAAGGACCGGCGGCCGACCCGGGAGGCGCCGATCCGCAGCCAGCCGCCTCGCACCTCGTACGGCGCGATCAGGGTGTCGTCGGCGAGGAAGGCGCCGTCGTCCACCTGCATCAGCTTGGGGATGGTCAGCACGGTGGACGCTTCCACCCGGCGACCGACCTTCGCGCCCAGCAGGCGCAGCCAGACCGGGGTGAACAGGCTGGCGTAGTACGGGAAGAGGGTGCCGCGCGCGCCGTTCATCAGGCTGGAGACGATCCAGGTGCACCAGGCGACCTTGCCGTGCGCCGGGTGGTAGCCGGGCTTGATCGGCACGCTGAACAGCCGGACCACCAGGATCAACAGCAGCGAGTAGGTGGCCAGCGATACCAGCACCAGCAGCGGCGTGGCCACGATCGTCTGGACGATCGCCGGGGTGAGCGTCTTGTCGGTGTCGATCAGCGGGTACAGCAGCAGCAGCGACGGCGCCGCGGCGATCAGCGGCAGCAGGCCGAAGCCGAGCAGCGCGACGCCGTACATCAGGTCCCAGAAGCGGGAGCGTCGGTGGTCCGGCGCGGGCCAGCCGTTCGCGGGGCGGCCCGACGGGCGGGCTGGGGAGCCGTGCCAGTACTCGCCGTCGGCGACCGGGGCGAGCACCGAACTGCCCGGGGCGACCTCGGCCCAGGCGCCCACCTTGGCGCCCGGCAGCAGCGTGGATCGGGCGCCGACCCGGGACTCCGGGCCGACCTCCAGCGCGCCGAGGCGCAGGATGTCGCCGTCCAGCCAGTAGCCGGTGATGTCGACCTCCGGCTCGATCGAGCAGCCGTCGCCGAGCTTGACCAGGCCGGTCACCGAGGGCATCGAGTGCAGGTCGACGTTCTTGCCGACCCGGCAGCCGAGCACGCGGGCGTAGCGTCCGGCCCAGGGGGTGCCCATCAGGGAGGCGACGTTGAACATCGTGACCACCCGCTCGGCAGTCCAGATCCGCAGGTGCACCGAGCCGCCGCGCGGGTAGCTACCCGGCTTTATGCGGGTGGTCAGCATCCGGGCCGCGCCGGCGCCGATCACCAGGCGGGCGGGGGCGCTGGACAGCAGGAACCAACCGGCCAGGATCACCCACCAGGACGTGTGCGGCGCCCAGGGCAGGGTGCCGAAGGTCAGGTTGTCCAGGGCCGTCAGGCCGATCACCCAGCGCAGGCTGCTGATCGTGTAGAGGACAGCGAGCACAAGGAACTGGATCACGCCGACCCGGCGCGGGGTCGGGCGCACCTGCCTCTCCTGGCGGGCCGGGCCGCTGAGCTCGTCCAGCTTGGCGGCGAGGCCGAGCAGCCCGGGGTGGGCGTAGATGTCCGCGACGGAGATGCCGGGGCAACGGGTGCGCAGCACCGAGACCAGCTTGGCGGCGGCCAGGCTGGTGCCGCCGAGCGCGAAGAAGTCGCCGTCGGCGTCGACCGGCATGCCGAGCAGGGCCTCCCACTGCTCGGCCAGCCAGCCGGCCGTGCCAGTCGGGCGCGAGCCCGCGGCGGACGGGTCGGGGCCGGAGGTGGCCAGCGGCCAGGGCAGCGCGTTGCGGTCGACCTTGCCGGAGGTCTTCGTCGGCAGCCCGTCCACGGTGGCCAACACGGGGACCAGCGCCTGCGGCAGCCGCTCCAGCAGCAGGGCGCGGGCGGCGGTCGGGTCGTACGGCGCGCCCGGGTGCAGCACCAGGTAGCCGACCAGCAGCTCGCCGCCGGCCGGGGTCTTGCGGACGGCCGCGGCGGCGGCGCGCACGCCCGGCAGGGCCTGGAGCGCCGCGTCCACCTCGCCGAGCTCGATCCGGCGGCCGGACAGCTTGACCTGCTCGTCCGCGCGGCCGACGAAGATCAGACCGTCGGGCTCTGCGCGGACCAGGTCGCCGCTACGGTAGACGCGCGAGCTGTGCAGATAGGGGCTGCTGCCGTACTTCTCGGCGTCCTTGGCCGGGTCCAGGTAGCGGGCGGTTCCGACGCCGCCGATCACCAGCTCGCCGGTGCCGCCCCAGGGCACCGGGTGGCCCTGCTCGTCCATGACTGCGATCTCCCAGCCGTCCAGCGGGGCGCCGATCCGGACCGGCTGGCTCGGGAACATCTGGGCGGCGGTGGCGACGACGGTGGTCTCGGTCGGGCCGTAGGTGTTCCAGAACTCGCGCCGTGGCGAGGCGATACGTTCCACCAGCTCGGGCGGGCAGGACTCGCCGCCGACGATGACCAGGCGGACCCGCTCCAGGCACTCGACCGGCCACAGCGCGAGCAGCGTGGGCACGGTGGAGATCACGGTGATCCCGCGCTCGACCAGCCAGGGGCCGAGGTCGGTGCCGGTCTTGACCAGCGAGCGCGGCGCGGGCACCAGGCAGGCGGCGTGCCGCCAGGCCAGCCACATCTCCTCGCAGGAGGCGTCGAAGGCGACGGACAGGCCGGCCAGCACCCGGTCGCCCGGTCCGACCGGGGCGCCCTGGAGGAATATTCGCGCCTCGGCGTCCACGAAGGCCGCGGCGCTGCGGTGGCTGACCGCGACGCCCTTGGGCCGTCCGGTGGTGCCGGAGGTGAAGATGATCCAGCAGTCGTCGTCCGGGGCTGGCCAGGACGGCCGCCCGCCGGGGCGCACGGTCGGGCTGGGGGTGATGCTCCGGCCGGCGCCGAGCACCACACAGACCTGGGCGTCCTCCCAGATCATCGCGGCCCGCTCGTCGGGGTCATCGGCGTCCACCGGCACGTATGCGGCGCCGACCCGCAGCACGGCCAGGATGGCGACGTACAGGTCCGAGGTGCCCGAGGGCACCCGGACGCCGACCCGGTCGCCGTTGCCGACCCCGTATGCCGCGAGCCGTCCGGCGAACTCGTTCACCTCGTGCATCAGCGCCCGATAGTCGAGCACGGTGCCGCCCGCGTCCAGGGCGGGGGCGTGCGGGTACGCCTCGGCGGAGGTCACCAGGATGTCGAGCAGGGTCCGGGCAGGAGCGGCGGAAGCGACGGGCCAGATCGCGCCGGTGTTGAAACCACGGTTCTCGATGACGTCCATCAACCTTTTCTTGCTGGTCTGCGGCTCGGGAGACGGCGCGGAACTCGTGGTGCCGCAGCCAAGCGGGAGGACGCGCATCGAACAGTTGACCGCCTTGGCGTCGATCCTCTGCCGAGGCTAACGGACACCGGCGGTGAGATTACGCCGAGTAGCGGCTCTTCATCGAACTCTCATATGAAGGTTTTCTGTCCATTCGACGTTGTTTTTGTGGGTCGATGATGGATAAGAACCACCACTCCTACGGTGATGGGTCCAATTCCGATCCTCTGTGCCCGGCCCAGCGATTCACGGAACGCGGTCGCGCCGATCTCGGCGACGGCGGCCGCGCCGACGCTCCGAACACTTCCGAATCGAGACCGATGGTGCCGGCCACCGGGTCCACCGCGCGTTCCTCGCCTCCGTACGGGTCCTCGGAGAGAGCGTCGGCATCACCGGCGAGCGGGAGGGCAAGGCGATCCACACCACGGACCGGTCCAAGTAACAGGCCAGGCCCTGCTTTGCAGCCCAGGCCACGGATAGGAGTTCCGGGCCTCACCCCCGGTCAGACCGCGATCCGGTAGATACCGGTTCGCCCCTCAACCGGCCGTGAGCAGGCGAGGAGGTAATCGGTGTCGGTGCCCGGCGGCCGGCGGGTGTCGCCAGACCACAGGACGCCGTGAAGGGCGGACGGACGCAGCATGGCCTTCGACACGTCGTCGTGGATGAAATCGTCCAAGGTGTCGTCCGTCATCTGTTCCGCGAGGGCGACACGGCCCCGCTCGCTTTCGAAGGCCGTCGGAAGGTGGCGCGCGTCCTCCGTTGCGGTCGCTGTGCCCGGACGGCTGGTGATCACGGTGATGACCTGCGGGTGACACAGGTTCCAGCGGAACAGCCGGCAGCAGCCCGCTCACGATCGGAGCCCTCGGCAGCCAGGGCCGGAAGAACTCCCCGACGACGCCCAGTGAGCGGGTTCGTGAGCCTGGCTCCGCGCATTCCTGTGCCCCCGCCGCAGTAGACCGTATGAAGCGGCCGTTCTGTGCTGGTGAGTGAGGGCGGCTGCCGCTGCGAAGTCCGATGCCCCGTAGGGAAGTTGACGCGGGTTGCCCGCCGGTGGGCACGGTGGCGGGTAGTGCCGCAATTTCCGGGAGGCACCGGATGCTCTCCGAGCGTACGTCGGTCGGCCTGGATGTCCATGCCCGCACCACGATGGCGTGGGCGCTGGGCTGCGAAACGGGCCAGATCTTCAGTCAGCGTCTCGATGCCGAGACGCACAACGTGATGACGTGGGTGACCGGGCTGCCGCAGCCGGCCGCGGTCGCCTATGAGGCCGGGCCGACCGGGTTCTTCCCGGCCCCGCGCGTTCTCCGAACTGGGGGTGCGCTGCGTGGTGGCGGCCCCGTCGAAGATGGAACGCCCCGCAGGCGACCGGATCAAGACGGACAAGCGGGATGCCCAGCGGCTGTCGAAACTGCTGCGGACGGACGAGCTGCCCGCAGTGCGGGTGCCGACGCCGACCGAGGAAGCCGCCCGCGATCTCGTCCCGGGCCGGGACGACACGCGCCGGGACCTGGCCCGGGCCCGCAACCGGATCTCCAAGCTGCTGCGGCAGGGCCGGGTCTGGCGCGGCGGCTCGGGCTGGACGTGCATCCACCACGAGTGGCTGTCCAAGCAGCGGTTCACGGATGCGTATACGCAGTTCGCCTTCGACAACGGCCTGGAGGAGGTCCTGGCCCTGGAGGCGATGCGGGACCGCAACGCGCACTGCACCCTGCAGTCAGAGCCCGAGCCACGGTATATCTGTGAGCCACGGTATATCTGTTCCCCCGAGCGCGGCCTCATGAATGGTTCGTTCGTCGTCTGGGAGTGCTGCTCGTTTTCGGCACCGCTCTGACCGGCGGTGCCCTGTGGCGCAGAGGCCGGGCCGCCGCCGTGGCCCGTCTGCTGCTCGCCGGTGCCGGCGTGGGATTCGTACTGGCCGGTCTGGCCCCCGCAGACGTCAACGAGAACCAGCATGCCCTGGGTGCCCTCCTCATCATGGCAGCGGGCAACATCGGCCTCCTCCTGACGGGGTTCACCCTGGCAGAACACAGTGCGGCGGCCCCCCTGCGGTGGGGCACCAGCCTGCTGGGAGTCACAGCGATCACGGCCTTCGGGCTGTTCCTCTCCCAGCACTACCTCGGTCTCAGCATGGGAGGTATGGAACGGGTCGCCGCATTTCCCCTCCCGCTCTGGGCGCTGGCTGCCGGCGTTCACGGTCTCATCCGCCGGGCAGGCCGTCTGCACGAAACGATGCCGACAGGACCTCTCAGCCGCGCTGGTTGACGGCTTCGAGCAGGGCGCCAAGTCGACCGGAGGGACGCGTGGTTGGCGGTAGCGTCGTAGTCGTGGCGGCGCATCAAGGAGAGGGCGCGGGGCCCGGGCCCGTCGACGAGCCGGCAGCCGTCGAGCGGGCGTTGAACGCGCCGTGGTCGCGGGATGGCCCGGTAGAGCGGCTTTGCCGAGGACCCCGGTCAGGCGTGCTCCGCCGCGCGCTCGATCCGGTCGAGCAGTCGCTGGTGCCGGGCCGCGTGGGCGAAGTCGGGTACTTCGGACGTGCCGTCTGCCAGGTCGCGCTGGATCTGTGCGTAGGCGGCGCCGACATTGTATGCGGGGGTGCCGCGCACATCGTGGAGCGCGGGGTCGAAGTACCGCTCGGGTACGGTGAGTCGGCTGAGTTCGGCGGCGGATCCGTGCGCTCCGTCGATGCTGAACTCGCCCATCTGAAGATGTCCGGTATCACCGGTGATGACCAGGTCTCCGTCCGTTCCGTTGATCTCCCAGTGGAAGTTGGTGCCGCGGGACACGCCGCCGCGATAGTGGACGGAGGCCACGGCGCCGGAGGAGAGGACGCCGCCGAACACCACCTGGTCGGCGACGTTGGGTCGGTAGACCCGGCCGGACTGCGGGTCCTTGACTTCTCGGTGGCGGGTGGCGGTGACAGCGGTCACCTGCTCGATATCACCGAGCACCATGGTCAGCCCGTCCGTGGTGTGCCCGAACGGGATGGTCAGCATGGTTGCGCCGTTGGCGCGGTCCAGCAGGTAGGCGCCGCCCGCGGGAAATTCTGTTCCCCAGCCCCCGCCCGAGGCCACCAGGCTGGTCGAGATCACCTCACCGACGTAGCCATCGGCAACCAGGTCGCGCAGGTAGCGCACGGTGGGCGCGGACCGGGCCTGCAGTCCGGTGAAGGTGTGCAATCCGCGTCCGGCAGCTGTGGCCGCCAGTTCCTCGGCCTCGGCCGGCCCGTTGCCCAACGGCCACTCGGACAGCACCATCTTCCCTGCAGCCAGGGCGGATTGGATGATCTCCCGGTGGTTCGGCACCTTCACGGTGACCACCACCAGGTCGACTTCTTCGGCCGCGGCCAGTTCATCGGCCGTTCCGAAGGACTGCGCGACTCCGTACTTCGCCGCGGCCTGGCGGGCCGACTCGGCGCTGCTCGCAGAAAGTGCGCGCAGTTCAAAACCTTGCAGCCGCTGCAGCGCGGGCAGGTGGGCCAGGGAGGCCCAGCCCCGCCGCGCGGAGAGGCCGACGATGCCCACGCCAATCGAGGACTGCCGGGGTGAGGACATCGGTAGGCTCCATCTCTGCGCGATAGACTGTTCGATGCAATACGAACACTTAAGAGTGTACGAAGTTCGTCGAACAATGTGCAACCCCCTGCCAGGAGCAGCACCTGATGACCGCTTCCCTACCCGAACACATTCACCCGCGCGAAGTTTCACTCGCCACCGCCCTGTCGGCCCTCGCCGACCCCGTACGCCTCAGCCTCATCCGCGAGCTCTTTGCGGCTGAGGACTGGGAGCGGCCATGCGGCAGCTTCGACGTGCCCGTGCGTAAGGCCGCTCTCAGCCACCACTTCGCCGTACTACGGCAAGCCGGCCTCCTGGAACAGCGCGACAGAGGTCAGCGACGCTACAACCGCCTCCGCCGCCCCGAGTTCGACGAGCGCTTCCCCGGCCTCCTCGACCTGGCCCTCCGCACCGACCTCGACTGAACCCACATGCAGCCGGCACGAAGACCGTGCCGGGGCCCGGGTGTCTACGCCGCGACCAAGGCCGCGATCCGCAGCCTCGCCCGCACCTGGGCCGCCGGACTCGCCGGCCGCGGCATCCGCGTCAACGCCCTCACCCCCGGCCCCGTCACCACCCCCGGCGCCGACAAGCTGCGGGCCACGATCCGGCAACGCGATCAGGCCACCGAGTCCGCCGCACCGACCCCTCTCAGCCGCACCGGACATGCCGACGAGGTAGTCAATTCCTTGGTGTGGTCGGCTTGGGGGGTTCCGCTGTGGGAGCACCGGGGCCTGCGGTGCCGCGCCAGCGGTTGACTTCGACGTTTTCCAGGACGCCCAGC
>NZ_LGDD01000361.1 GCF_001279695.1 Streptomyces sp. WM6378 | reverse complement strand
CCACAACATTCTGCGGCTGCGCCGCGCGGCCCCCAGCGGGCTAGTGGTGGAACGCCGTCGCCACCGATTCGTCCCGGCCCAGCGGGCCGGGCTGTTGGCGCAGTTCCGGCAGGAGGCGGCCCAGGTCCTCCAGGAGCAGCGCCCCCAGGTCCGAGGAGAAGCCGTTGCGGCAGACCACCCGCAGCACCGACAGGTCCTGCCGGTTCGCCGGGAAGGTGTAGGCCGGGACCAGCCAGCCCCGCTCGCGAAGACGCCGGGAGACGTCGAACACGTCGTACCGGTGCACCTCCGGCAGCGTCGTGAAGGCGAACACGGGCAACTCGGTGCCCCGGGTGAGGAGTTGGAAGTCTCCGAGCGCCTCGATCCGCTCCGCGAGCGCCCGCGCGACGTCGCGGGTGGTCTGCTGCACCGCCCGGTAGCCTTCGCGCCCGAGCCGCAGGAACGTGTAGTACTGCGCCACCACCTGCGCCCCCGGCCGCGAGAAGTTCAGGGCGAAGGTCGGCATGTCGCCGCCGAGGTAATTCACTCGGAAGACCAGCTCCTCGGGGAGCTCGGCCGCCGTGCGCCACAGCGCCCAGCCCACCCCCGGGTACACGAGCCCGTACTTGTGCCCGGAGGTGTTGATCGAGGACACCCGGGGCAGCCGGAAGTCCCACACCAGGTCCTCGTCGACGAAGGGCGCGACCATCGCCCCGGACGCCCCGTCGACGTGCACCGGGATGTCCAGACCCGTACGCTCCTGCAAATCGTCGAGCGCCGCGCACAGCGCGCCGATCGGCTCGTACGACCCGTCGAAGGTCGAGCCGAGCACCCCGACGACGCCGATCGTGTTCTCGTCGCAGAGCGCGGCGGCGGCCTCGGGGTCGAGGTGGAAGCGGGAGCCCTCCATGGGCACCTGACGCGCCTCGACCTCCCAGAAGTTGCAGAACTTCTCCCAGCACACCTGCACGTTCACACCCATGACCAGGTTCGGGCGTGCCTCGCGGGAGGGGTAGCGGTCCGCGTTGCGCTGCATCCAGCGCCGCTTCAAGGCCATCCCGGCCAGCATGCACGCCTCGCTCGACCCGGTCGTCGAGCAGCCCACCGCCGTGTTCGGGTCCGGCGCGTGCCACAGGTCGGCGAGCATGGCCACGCACCGCCGTTCCAGCTCGGCGGTGCGCGGGTACTCGTCCTTGTCGATCATGTTCTTGTCCCGGCACTCGGCCATGAGCACCCCGGCCTGCGGCTCCATCCAGGTGGTGACGAACGTCGCCAGGTTGAGCCGGGCGTTCCCGTCGAGCATCAGCTCGTCATGGACCAGCTGGTACGCGGTCGCCGGGGCCAGTGGCCGGTCGGGCAGCCGGTGCCGCGGCGGCGCGGAGGTCATCGAGCCGACCGGGTCGGCCTCCCCGTAGAAGGGGTTCAGCGCGAGCCGCCCGTACTCCTTCTCGTCGGCGTGCTCCTTCTCGCTGCCGCCGCGATGCAGTGCCATGGAGGGTCAACCACCTTTCTGGGAAGGGGAGTTGGTGCGGAGTGACGTGCGCTCAGTTCCGGGTCAGGACCACCGCGGTCCCGTACGCGCAGACTTCCGTACCCACGTCCGCCGCCTCCGTCACGTCGAAGCGCATCATCAGGACCGCGTTCGCGCCGCGCGCCTTCGCCTGCTCCACCAGCCGTTCCATCGCCTGGTTCCGCGTCTCGACCAGCGTCTTGGTCAGGCCCTTCAGCTCGCCGCCGATCATGGACTTGAGGCCGGCGCCGATCTGGCTGCCCAGGTGCCGGGAGCGTACGGTGAGGCCGAAGACCTCCCCGATGACCTGTTGCACGGTGTATCCGGGTACGTCGTTGGTGGTCACCACCAGTACGTCCGACTGCGGGCCCTGTCCGCCGCCGTAGTCCTCGATGCCCATGTGGTTCCCCTTCGGTAGCCCTTGTCGGCCCTACTCAGCCTGCCCCTGGAACCACGACTTCGCGCGTTACGTTGATAACTTTGGCTGCCGACGGCAGACAGCCCGCCCGACACCCACACCCAGGAGCCCGGTACCCGTGACTTCCCTTGCCCTCGGGCCGAGCTGGCTGGACCCCGACTACCTGCTGGGGACCTTCGGCCTGGCCGGCCTGCTGATCATCGTGTTCGCCGAGTCCGGGCTGCTCATCGGCTTCTTCCTGCCGGGCGACTCGCTCCTGTTCACCACCGGTCTCCTGGTCACCACCGGCAAGCTGGACACCCCGCTGTGGCTGGTGTGTGTCCTCGTCGTGCTCGCCGCGGTCCTCGGTGACCAGGTGGGCTATCTGTTCGGCAAGAAGGTGGGGCCGTCCCTCTTCAGCCGGCCCGACTCGAAGCTCTTCAAGCAGGAGAACGTCGAGAAGGCGCACGAATTCTTCGAGAAGTACGGCCCGAAGTCGCTGGTCCTGGCCCGCTTCGTGCCGATCGTGCGGACCTTCACGCCGATCATCGCGGGCGTCAGCGGCATGAACTACCGCCCGTTCGTCACCTTCAACGTCATCGGCGGCACCCTGTGGGGCGCGGGCGTCACGCTGCTCGGCGCGGCCCTGGGCAACGTCGACTTCGTCCACAAGCACATCGAGCTGATCCTCGTCGCGATCGTGCTGGTCTCGGTCGTCCCGATCGCCATCGAGTTCCTGCGGGCCCGCTCCAAGGCGAAGAAGAACCCGCAGGCGGCAGACGGGCAGGCACCGCCGCGCGGCGGTCGCCACGCCAAGCGCTGACCCCGCTCCGGGCGCCTAGAACCCGCGGGTCCGCTTCGCCGCCGCGCGGCCCGCGCCCGGTGCCCGCAGGAAGAGGCGGGCGATCTCGTTGCCGAGGTTCACGCCGATCGCGATGGCCAGGGCCAGCGCCGCCGCCTTGGCGAGCGAGGCGATGCCCTGGTCCGTGTGCTTCTGGGCGATCGAGAGGACCCCGAAGTACATGGCGCTACCGGGCAGCAGCGGGCCGATCGCGGCGGTGACGTACAGCAGCGCCGAGGTGTTCCAGTACCGCGAGAGCAGCTGGCCGAAGAGGCCGACCAGGCCGGCCGCGACCGCCGTCGCCATGATCGGCGAGCCCTTCGCGGTGACCGCGATCGCGGCGTAGATCACCCAGGCGACCGCGCCGTTCGAGGCCACGATCAGCACGGTGGAACGGTCCTGCTGGAGGAGGACCGCGAACGTCAGACAGAGCACGAACGACGCCAGGATCTGGACGACCGGGCGGTCGATGGGCTTGAACGTGCCCTCCGGGTTGAGCTCGGCGTGGATCTGGAGCCCGCCGTAAAGGACGGTCAGGACGCCGGCGACGATCGCGACGAAGAAGTACCCGACTTCGAGCAGCCGCGCGGACGCGGTGACGTAGAAGCCGGTCAGGCCGTCCTGGACGGCCGCCACCAGGGCCCGCCCGGGGATCAGCGCGAACAGGCCACCGGTGATCACCGCGGACGGACTGAGGTCCCAGGAGGACTGCAGGCTGAGCGCGACGCCCATCGCGGCGGGCGGCATCGCGGCCACCACGAACTGGTAGAACTCCGGCAGCCCGCGGGACGCGCACAGCCAGGCGAGCCGGTCGCCGAGGACCGCGCCGACCGCCGCCGCAAGGAACACCGCGACACCGCCGCCGAGCAGCACGGAGGCCGCTCCGGCTAGCAGTCCGCAGGCGGTGGTCAGGACCCAGCCGGGGTAGGGGTGGCGGTTTCGGCGTATCTCCGCGAGGCGCCGGTAGGCCTCCTCAAGGGAGACCTCGTGGTCCTCGCTGGTCATGTCCGTGACGAGCCGGTGCACGGCCGCCAGCCGGGTGTAGTCGGTGCCGCGGCGGCGTACCGTGCGGTTGGCGGTCACCGGGTCGTCCACGAGGGACGGCTGGTGCGTGATGGCCAGCATGGTGAAGGTGACCGTCGGCTCGCAGCGGTCCAGGCCGTAGCTGCGGCAGATCGCGAACATCGCGGCCTCGACGTCCTCGGCGCCCTCGCCGCCCGAGAGCAGCAGTTCGCCGATACGCAGCGTCAGGTCGAGCACGCGGGGCACGGCGGGGCCGGTGTCGTCGTGCTTCTGGACCGGCTCGGCCACCGGCCGGTCGCCCACCGGCATCCGCAGCATGGTGCGCATCCGGTCCTGCCAGGGCGCGTCCTTGGACAGCCGCACCAGCGGCAGGCCCGCCGTGGTGATCAGGGCGTTCGGGGTGTCACGGGCGCTGTAGCTGCTCGGCGTCGCGAACGCGGAGGCCGGCTGGTCGGCGGGCGCCTCGACGACCGGGGTGGCGAGGCCGGCGGGCAGCGCGAACTCGGAGGTGGGCGAGTCCTCCTCGGGCACCTGCGGCTGCTCCACGCCCTCGGGGGGTGCGAAGGCGCTGCGTGCCTCGTCGGACTGCGGTTTGCGGTCCTCGATCGTGTCGTGCTGCTCGGCCACCACTGGTCCCGTGCCTCCCTCCGGCCGCTTGGGTGCGTGTGCCCAGTATGTGGTCGGTCATGAGCCGATACGACAGCGGGCGGCGCACCGTGAAGGTGCACCGCCCGCTGTTCACGGAAGATCGCGCGTCAGTGCGCGCCGCCCTGCGCCTCAAGGCGCTTGTAGGAGGCCTCGACCTCGGCCTCGGCCTCGACGCGGCCGACCCAGTTGGCGCCCTCGACGGACTTGCCGGGCTCCAGGTCCTTGTAGACCTCGAAGAAGTGCTGGATCTCCAGGCGGTCGAACTCGGAGACGTGGTGGATGTCGCGCAGGTGCTCCACGCGCGGGTCGGACGCCGGGACGCACAGCAGCTTGTCGTCGCCGCCGGCCTCGTCGGTCATCCGGAACATGCCGATCGCGCGGCACTTGATGACGCAGCCGGGGAACGTCGGCTCGTCCAGCAGGACCAGCGCGTCCAGCGGGTCGCCGTCCTCGCCGAGGGTGTCCTCGACGAAGCCGTAGTCGGCCGGGTAGCTGGTCGAGGTGAAGAGTCGACGGTCCAGACGGATCCGGCCGGTCTCGTGGTCGACCTCGTACTTGTTCCGCGACCCCTTCGGGATCTCGATGGTGACGTCGAACTCCACGGGTGGCTCTCCTCCATGATCAGCACATGCATCGGACGGGGCTGCGTCGCCGCCGTGTTCCCGGCCGGACGCAGTTCTGGTGATTAAGTGTCCCTCACGCAGGTGTGTGATCGCGAAAGGGGCTGGTCCTCGGTGCCGGGACCCAAGACATGGCAGCTCACAGCGGGTGCGGCGGCGGTCGGCCTGGCACTTTCGGCCGGGGCCGTGGCCCTCGCCGGACCGTGGGACTCAGGCCAGCGTACGGCCGAGCGTGACCGGGCCGCATCGTGGGAAGCCAGGGGTGGCGCACATCACGGACCCCCAGCGGATCCGGACGCTCCGGCTCCGGCGCCGAGCGCGCCCAGCGTGCTCGCGGCCCTCGGCGCCCCGGCCGCGGCCCCCGTACCGGCCGCCCTTCCCGCGGCCCTGGACCAGCTGCTCGCCGACCCGGCGCTCGGCCCGCAGCCGGCGGCCTCGGTCCTGGACACGGCCACCGGGCGGGTGCTGTACGCCGTCCGGGCGGACGCGGCCATGACACCGGCCTCCACCGTGAAGATCGCCACCGCGACCGCTGTGCTCAGCGCGCTCCCGCCCGACCACCGCTTCGCCACCAGGGTGGTGGCCCCGGCCGGCGGCACCGCGCTGACCCTCGTCGGCGGCGGCGACCCCACCCTGGACAGGACGCGCCTGGCCGCCCTCGCCGACGACACGGCCCGTGCGTTGCGGTCGCGATCGCTCAACCACGTACAGCTGGCGTACGACATCTCGTTGTTCAGCGGTCCCGCGGTGCATCCGATCGGGGCGAACGAGAACCTGGCGCCGGTCGTCGCCCTGATGACCAACGAGGGGCGTACGGACGATTCCGACAGCGGGCCCGCGGCGCGCACCTCCGATCCGGCGGGCGACACCGCGCGGGCCTTCGCCGAGTTGCTGCGCGCCCGCGGGGTGCAGGCGGACGCGCCGGTGCAGGGGGCCGCGCCTGCCGGTGCGAACCCGGTGGCGAGCACGCTGTCGGCGCCGCTGCCCGAGATCGTCGAGCGGATGCTGACCAACAGCGACAACGACATCGCCGAGGCCCTGAACCGCGCGACCGCGATCGCGACCGGCAGGCCCGCGAGCTTCGAGGGCGGCGCCGAGGCGGTGCCCGCCCAGCTCGCCAAGCTCCAACTCCCTTTGAACGGGGCCGTGTTCGCGGACGGAAGCGGCCTGAACCGCGTCGACAAGGTCACCGCGGGCCTGCTCACCCGGCTGCTCGCCAAGGCCGCCGACCCGGCCAGGACCGAACTGCGCCCGATCCTCACCGGCCTGCCCGTCGCCGGCTTCACCGGCACCCTCAGCGCCCGGTACGGCACCGCATCCGCGGCGACCGGCCTGGTCCGCGCGAAGACCGGCACGCTGGGCGGCGCGGGGGTCAACACCCTGGCCGGGACGGTCGTGGACGCGAGCGGCCACCTCCTCGCGTTCGCGTTCCTGTCCGCGGGGACGCCGGGCGCCGACCCCGCCCCCGTACAGAAGGCGCTCGACCGTCTTGCCACCCGGCTCACGGCGCACTGAGCGGCGCCGACCGGGTTCCCTCGCGGGGCCGACAACGTACGGTTGACGCATGACTGGCATCGGCGGTGCAGGTACCTCTGGGATGGTCGACTGGAACCTCGCGGTCGCGACCGCGACCCGACTGGTGCGGCCGGGTCCCGACGTGAGCCGCGACGAGGCACGTGAGATCGTCGCCGAGCTCCGCCGGCACGCCAAGGCCGCCGAAGAACACGTACGGGCGTTCACCCGGATGATCCCGGAGGGCGCCGAACCCGAGGACACCCCGGTCCTGGTCGTCGACCGGGCCGGCTGGGTGCGGGCGAACGTCGCGGGCTTCCGCGAGGTCCTGCGGCCCCTCCTCGACAAGATGCAGGAACGCCGCGGGAACATGCCCGGCGGGGCCGTGCTCGGCGCGGTCGGCGGCAAGGTCACCGGCGTCGAACTGGGCATGCTCCTCAGCTTCCTGTCCTCGCGGGTGCTCGGCCAGTACGAGACCTTCGCGCCCGCGAGCCGGGAGCTTCCGGCGGCGCCGGGCGGCGGGGGGCGGCTGCTCCTGGTGGCGCCCAACATCGTGCACGTCGAGCGCGAACTCGACGTGGCCCCGCACGACTTCAGGCTCTGGGTGTGCCTCCACGAGGAGACCCACCGCACCCAGTTCACGGCCGTGCCCTGGCTGCGGGACCACCTGGAGGGCGAGATCCAGTCATTCCTCGGCGAGACCGAGGTCGACCCGATGACGGTTCTGGAGCGGCTGCGCGAGGCCGCCCAGTCCCTGGCCGGGGGCCGTCCCGAAGGCGAGGAGGGCGAGGAGGGGCGCTCGCTCGTGGAGCTGGTGCAGACCCCGGCCCAGCGCGAGATCCTCGGCCGGCTCACCGCCGTCATGTCGCTGCTCGAAGGCCACGCGGACTACGTGATGGACGGGGTCGGGCCGCAGGTAGTGCCCTCGGTGGCCGAGATCCGTGAGAAGTTCAAGGAGCGCCGGGCCAAGGGGGCCTCCCGGCTCGACATGGCGCTGCGCAAGTTGCTCGGCCTCGACGCCAAGCTGCGCCAGTACCGCGACGGCGAGCGCTTCGTGCGGGCCGTGGTGGACCAGGTCGGCATGGACGGCTTCAATCGGGTGTGGACGTCGCCGAACACGCTCCCCACCAAGACCGAGATCGCCAATCCGGCGGACTGGGTGGCGCGGGTGCACCGCAAGGCGGACTCCTGACGCGAAAAGCCGCCGGTGGGCGGGTGTCAACGCGGGAATCACCCATCCGAGGGACCGTGGGGCATGGGTAGGCGTGCAATGCTCGGGTAACGGCTCTGTTCTGTCACCATCTACGCACTCTGTGTGACTGAACGTCCCTCCTGCTCCCTCTGCTCCCTCTGATTCCCCCCGCTTCCTCTCCGCGCCAGAGGCACCCCCCAACACCGAAGGGCACCGGACATGGGTCCCCATCCTGCGGTCGCAGCGATACGCCTGGCGGTTCGCCGCGTACTCCACGACGTACTGAACGAACACTCCCGCGACCATGAGAGCGCCGCTGCCGCCGTGACCGCGGGAGCCACCGCCGGTCGCGGAACCGGCCTGCGCACCGCGCCGCCCGAGCCCCTCGTGCTCGTGGCCTGCTCCGGCGGCGCCGACTCCATGGCGCTCGCCTCCGCCCTCGCCTTCGAATCCCGCAAGCTCTCGCTGCGCGCCGGCGGCATCACCGTCGATCACGGTCTGCAACACGGCTCCGACCTGCGGGCCGCCGAGGTCGTCTCCCGCATGACCGGCCTCGGCCTGGAGCCCGCCGAGGCCATCGCCGTCCACGTGGGCCGCGAGGGAGGACCCGAGGCCGCCGCCCGGGACGCCCGCTACGCCGCCCTGGACGCCGCCGCCGAGCGCCACGGCGCCGCCGCGATCCTGCTCGGCCACACCCGCGACGACCAGGCCGAGACCGTGCTGCTCGGCCTCGCCCGCGGCTCCGGCACCCGCTCCCTGTCCGGCATGGCCGCCGTCTCGGGGGCGGCGGGCCGCTACCGGCGCCCCTTCCTGGAGCTCGACCGCCAGACCGCCCGCAAGGCCTGCATGGTGCAGGCGCTGCCCGTCTGGGACGACCCGCACAACGCCGACCCCGCCTACACCCGCTCCCGGCTGCGCCAGGAGGGCCTGCCCGCCCTGGAGAAGGCGCTCGGCAAGGGCGTCGTCGAGGCGCTCGCCCGCACCGCCCAGCTCTCCCGTGACGACGCCGACGCCCTGGACGCCTGGGCCCTCCAGGCGGACGCGACCGTACGGGACGACGCCGGGCTCCTGGACTGCGCGAAGCTGTACGCGCTGCCGCCCGCCGTGCGCCGCCGCATCGTGCGCCGCGAGGCCATCGGGGCGGGCGCGCCCGCCGGTTCGCTCTTCGCCCGCCATGTGGAGGAGGTCGACAAGCTGATCACCAGCTGGCGCGGCCAGCGGGCCATCAATCTCCCCGGCCGCGTCGTGGCCCGTCGGCAGGGTGGCAGACTGGTCATTCGGCAGGGCTGAGCTCACGCACGTAACTCGGCTCGCGCACGGACAACAGAACCCCCCAAGAAAGCGGCCCGGGTGAACGAGAAGGACATGGGCACCGACCTCCAGTCGGTGCTCATCACCAAGGAAGAGATCGACGCGAAGCTGGCGGAGCTGGCCGGGAAGATCGACGCGGAGTACGCGGGCAAGGACCTGCTCATCGTCGGTGTCCTCAAGGGCGCCGTCATGGTCATGGCGGATCTGGCCCGCGCGCTGTCCACCCCCGTCACCATGGACTGGATGGCCGTCTCCTCGTACGGTGCGGGCACCCAGTCCTCCGGCGTCGTGCGGATCCTCAAGGACCTCGACACCGACATCAAGGGCAAGCACGTCCTGATCGTCGAGGACATCATCGACTCGGGCCTGACCCTGTCGTGGCTTCTCTCCAACCTCGGATCGCGCGAGCCCGCCTCCCTTGAGGTCTGCACGCTGCTCCGTAAGCCGGATGCCGCAAAGGTCGCGATCGACGTGAAGTGGATCGGCTTCGACATTCCCAATGAATTCGTCGTGGGTTACGGCCTCGACTATGCCGAGAAGTACCGCAATCTCCCCTTTGTCGGGACGCTCGCGCCGCACGTGTACGGCGGCTGACGCAACCCGGCCCGTTCGGGGAACCACAGCCCTCTTCCCGCCGTTGGAGCAGGGGAAGGGCCCTTTGTCACCCGTACCGTGCGACCACGGGTGACAATGCTGGGGTACCGTCCGAAGAACAGTCTTTACACACAGTCTTAGTCACACTCACAGCAGCATTTACCTACGGGCAGGAGGGACGGGGCGTTCTCGCTCCGTATGGATGGACGTGAAGCGATACTTCCGTGGGCCGGTCATGTGGATCGTGCTGGCCGTCCTCGCCGTGGTCGTGTTGATGCAGGTCGTCGGCTCGTCGGGCGGCTACAAGACGGTCGACACATCCGATGTCGTTCAGGCGATCAACAACAAGCAGGTCGAACAGGCCAAGATCACCACTGGCGACAGCCAGGTCATCAAGATCGACCTGAAGGACGGCCAGAAGGTCAAGGGCAGCAGCAAGGTTCAGGCCAACTACATCGGTGACGCCCAGGCGACCGACATGGCCACCCAGCTGCAGACCGGAGTGAAGGGCGGTGACATCCCGAAGGGGTACACCGTCTCGCCCGACAAGCAGAACCCGTTCCTCGGGATCCTGCTGTCCCTGCTCCCCTTCGTCCTCATCGTCGTGGTCTTCCTGTTCCTGATGAACCAGATGCAGGGCGGCGGCTCCCGAGTCATGAACTTCGGGAAGTCCAAGGCCAAGCTCATCACCAAGGACACCCCGAAGACGACCTTCGCCGACGTGGCGGGGGCCGACGAGGCCGTCGAGGAACTCCACGAGATCAAGGAGTTCCTCCAGGAGCCGGCGAAGTTCCAGGCCGTCGGCGCCAAGATCCCGAAGGGCGTGCTGCTGTACGGCCCGCCCGGTACGGGCAAGACGCTGCTCGCCCGCGCCGTCGCGGGTGAGGCCGGTGTCCCGTTCTACTCGATCTCCGGTTCCGACTTCGTCGAGATGTTCGTCGGTGTCGGCGCCTCGCGTGTCCGTGACCTCTTCGAGCAGGCCAAGGCGAACGCCCCGGCGATCGTCTTCGTCGACGAGATCGACGCCGTGGGCCGGCACCGTGGCGCAGGCCTCGGCGGCGGTCACGACGAGCGCGAGCAGACCCTCAACCAGCTGCTCGTCGAGATGGACGGCTTCGACGTGAAGGGCGGCGTCATCCTGATCGCCGCCACGAACCGGCCCGACATCCTCGACCCGGCGCTGCTGCGCCCCGGCCGTTTCGACCGCCAGATCGCGGTCGACCGCCCGGACATGCAGGGCCGGCTGGAGATCCTCAAGGTCCACCAGAAGGGCAAGCCGGTCGCGCCGGACGTCGACCTGTCGGCCGTCGCCAGGCGCACCCCGGGCTTCACTGGCGCCGACCTTGCGAACGTGCTGAACGAAGCGGCGCTCCTGACGGCGCGCAGCGACCGGAAGCTGGTCGACAACAACGCGCTGGACGAGGCGATCGACCGCGTCGTGGCGGGTCCGCAGAAGCGGACGCGGATCATGTCCGAGAAGGAAAAGAAGATCACCGCGTACCACGAGGGCGGTCACGCCCTGGTCGCTGCGGCTTCCCCCAACTCGGACCCGGTCCACAAGATCACGATCCTGTCGCGCGGCCGGGCCCTGGGTTACACCATGGTCCTGCCGGACGAGGACAAGTACTCGACCACGCGCAACGAGATGCTCGACCAGCTGGCGTACATGCTGGGCGGGCGCGCGGCCGAGGAGCTCGTCTTCCACGACCCGACGACGGGCGCGGCCAACGACATCGAGAAGGCCACGGCCACCGCCCGCGCGATGGTCACGCAGTACGGCATGACCGAGCGTCTTGGCGCGATCAAGTTCGGTGGCGACAACACCGAGCCGTTCCTCGGCCGTGAGATGGCGCACCAGCGCGACTACTCGGAAGAGGTCGCGGCGCTCGTCGACGAAGAGGTCAAGAAGCTCATCGAGACGGCGCACAACGAGGCCTGGGAGATCCTGGTCGAGAACCGCGACATCCTCGACAACCTGGTCCTGCAGCTCCTGGAGAAGGAGACGCTGGGCAAGGAGCAGATCGCCGAGGTCTTCTCGGGCATCGTCAAGCGCCCGGCCCGTCCGGCCTGGACCGGCTCCTCGCGGCGTACGCCGTCGACGAGGCCGCCGGTGCTCTCGCCCAAGGAGCTGGCACTCACCAACGGTGCCGCCGCCACCAACAACGGCTCCGTGCCGATGGACAAGCCCACGGAGGCCCTCCCGGCCCCCGAGGACCGTCCCGAGAGCTGAGCACCCGGGCCGCACCGGCCCCGGAATGCATGCCGCGCCCCCCAGGTTTTAGCCTGTGGGGGCGCGGGTGTTTTCCGGCCACGCGCATGAATGACAGTCGAGGAACGAGGCACAGATGACCGACCCGGTGACGCTGGACGGCGAGGCGCAGATCGGCGAGTTCGACGAGAAGCGGGCCGAGAACGCCGTGCGCGAGCTCCTCATAGCGGTCGGCGAGAACCCGGACCGCGAGGGCCTCCAGGAGACGCCGGCGCGCGTGGCGCGGGCCTACCGGGAGATCCTGGCGGGTCTGCGGCAGGAGCCCGAGGACGTGCTGACGACGACGTTCGACCTGGGGCACGACGAGATGGTCCTGGTGAAGGACATCGAGATCGTCTCGCTCTGCGAGCACCACCTGCTGCCGTTCCACGGCGTGGCGCACGTCGGCTACATCCCGGCGGAGTCGGGCAAGATCACGGGCCTGTCGAAGCTGGCCCGCCTGGTGGACGTGTTCGCCCGCCGCCCCCAGGTCCAGGAGCGCCTCACCACCCAGGTCGCGGACTCCCTGATGCGCATCCTCGAAGCGCGCGGGGCGATCGTGGTGATCGAGGCGGAGCACATGTGCATGTCGGTACGCGGCATCCGCAAGCCGGGCGCGAAGACGACGACCTCGGCGGTGCGCGGCCAGCTCCGCGACCCGGCGACGCGCAGCGAGGCGATGAGCCTGATCATGGCCCGCTGACGCTGACCAGTTGAGCCTGATCATGGCCTGCTGACCACTCGTCGGCTCATTCGTCGACCCCGTGAGCTCAACTCCCGTACGGGAACGGGCTGTTGGGGCGTGCACGGAACGGCCCCGGCCGCCTGCTCGGCAGGTGGCCGGGGCCGTTCCGCACAGCCGGTATGGCGGAGGGTCAGGTGGCCGGGGCCTTGTTGTCGTCCTCGTCGTCGGGGAGCTTGCAGATGCGTTCCAGGAACAGGGCGGCCGCTACGACCCCGATGCCGGCCAGGACCGAGAAGCCGGCGTAGATCGCCTGGTCGCGGCGGGCCGGCACATCGAGATAGCTGAGCAGATAGACGCCGGTGCCGCCGTACATCCCGCACACCAGGGCCGCGACCAGCGCGCTGGCCTGGCCGAAGACCACCGCGCGGGCGGCCATCAGGGGCTCGACGCCCTTGGCCCCCGGCCGGCGCTCGCGCTGGGCGCGCAGCCGGGCGCGGATGGACAGGGCGGTGGCGAGCAGGATGACCGCGATCACCCCGAGCACGATGGGCGCCGCGATCGGCACGCTCGGCAGCGTGGAGACCGAGTCCCACAGCCGGGCGCCCGCCCAGGAGAGCACCCCGGCGACGACGAACAGACCGGCCAGCACGCCCAGGCGCAGTTGCTTCACGGAGTAGTGCCCTTCGGGTCTTGGGAGATCGACCTCAGAAGCGTAACGACTACTCGGGCAGCCGGAGTTCCAGATCGGCGCGGGGCAGCACTCCGGCGCGGCCGACGTCGCTCAGCAGGTCGGCGACCGAGCCGTGTCCGGGCAGCTGTGCCTCGGGCTCCACGTCGTGCCAGGGGGCGAGCACGAAGGCCCGCTGGTGGGCGCGCGGGTGGGGGAGGGTCAGGACCGGGTCGTCCGAGATCACGTCGGCGTAGGCAACGATGTCCACGTCGATGGTGCGCGGGCCCCAGCGCTCGTCGCGGACCCGGTCGAAGGCCTCCTCGATGGCGTGCCCGCGCTCCAGGAGGGAGGCCGGCGGCAGGGTGGTCTTCACGACGACGACCGCGTTGAAGTACGAGGGCTGGGAGCCCGCCTCGACGCCCCAGGGCTCGGTCTCGTACACCGGCGAGACGGCTTTGACGCGCAGGCCCGGGGTGTCCTCCAGGGCGTCGATGGCGCCCTGGAGCGTCTCCAGGCGGTTGCCCAGGTTCGAGCCGAGCGCGATGACGGCGCGGCGCGGGTTGGAGAGCGTCACATCGGCCGCGTCCACCTGCTCGACCACGGAGGCGGGCACAGGCTGTACGGTCGGGTCGCTCTGCGCGGCCCCTTGCGAATACACGCTCATACTCGGCTCCGGGTGATCGTGATGGTCACGTCGTCGAACGGGACGGTGATCGGCGCGTCGGGCTTGTGCACGACCACCTCCACCTCCTGGACGCCTTCGTGCTTGAGGCACTGCTGGGCGATCCGCTCGGCGAGCGTCTCGATCAGGTCGACGGGCTCGCCCTGGACGACGTCCACGACTTCTTCCGCCACCACGCCGTAGTGCACGGTCTTCGCCAGGTCGTCGTCCGCCGCCGCCAGGCGGGTGTCGAGGCCGAGCACCAGGTCGACGATGAAGGTCTGGCCCTCTTCGCGTTCCCGGGGGAAGACGCCATGGTGCCCACGGGCCTTGAGGCCGCGCAGCGCGACACGATCCACGCGAATCACTCCTGCTGTCGTTGGTCAGACGGACATGCGGCCGCGTGCGGGCGGCACGGTGCCCACGATCGAATCTACCTGCGGGCACTGACAGTGCTCGCCCACGGGGGCTATGGACAGAACCGGACAGGCCTGGTAGCCGCCCCTACCCGATGGCTCCGGATTCAATCCTCCAAGGCCCCCGATCGTGCCCGGAGTCAGTCCTCTTCCGGCTCTCCGTCGCCCGATTCGGCGAGCACCGGCGAGCCGTGGTGGGACCAGAGCCGCCAGCCTCCGGATGTGCGGCGGAACACATTGGTGGCGACCACGAGCTGGCCGACGAGCGGACCCAGCTCGCCGCTCTCCTCGGCGGGGCCGCCGCTGAGGATGTTCTCGGTGCAGGTGACCAGGGCGGTGTCGCCGAGGATGACGACCTTCACATCGGTCAGGAAGAACTGGATGTACTCGGTGTTCGCCATGATCAGCGCGTACGAGCGGAGCACTTCGCCGCGCCCGGAGAGCACCGGCCAGCCCGGGTGGACGCAGGAGATCCCGGTGTCGCCGGCCTCGGTGGCGTCCAGCCAGAGGTCGGACAGCTCGTCGAAGTCGCCCCGCTCCAGCGTCTCGTAGAACGCGGTGTTGACGCGCTCGACGGCCTCGCGCTCGGTGCGCGGGCTCACCGGGCTCCCTCGACGGCACGCGCCACGCGGACGGCGTCGGCGGTGGCCCGCACCTCGTGGACGCGGACCGCCCAGGCGCCCTCGTGGGCGGCGATGGCGGAGACGGCGGCGGTGGCCGCGTCGCGCTCCCGGGCGGGCGGCGGGGCGCCCTCGTCGCCGGCCAGGACGTGGCCCAGGAACCGCTTGCGGGAGGCGGCGACCAGGACGGGACGGCCGAGCGCGCGCAGTTCGGCGAGGTGGGCGACCAGGGCGAGGTCGTGCCCGGCCTGCTTGGCGAAGCCGAGGCCGGGGTCGATCACGAGGCGCTCGGGGGCGATGCCGCCCGCGATGACGGCCTCCATGCGGTGGTGGAGCTCGGCGACGACCTCGCCGACCACGTCCTCGTACACCGCGCGGCTGTTCATGTCCTGGCTGAAGCCGCGCCAGTGCATGACGACGAAGGGGGCGCCGGTGGCGGCGACGGCGGGGATCATCGCGGGGTCCGCGAGGCCGCCGCTGACGTCGTTGACCAGGACCGCGCCGGCGACGATCGCCTGCTCGGCGACGCGGGCGCGCATGGTGTCGACGGAGACGGTGACGCCCTCGGCGGCCAGGCCCCGTACGACGGGTATGACGCGGCGCAGCTCTTCGGTCTCGTCCACGCGGGAGGCGCCGGGGCGGGTCGACTCGCCGCCGACATCGACGAGGTCGGCGCCCTCGGCCACCAGGTCGAGGCCGTGCTTGACGGCGGTGGAGGTGTCGAACCACCGGCCGCCGTCGGAGAAGGAGTCGGGCGTCACATTGACCACGCCCATGACCGCGCAGCGGTCCCATTCGGGCAGGCCTTCGACGGAACCCCGCCCGTTCCACGTACTCATACGTCAAGCGTAGGCGTCAGCCCGGCGTTCCCGGACCACGCTCGGGGGTGGCGAAAAGGCGCTGGAGGAGATCGTGCAGGGCGACCCGGTCGGCGTCGGGCAGGGCGTCGAGGGCGCCGTGGGTGGCGAGCATGCCGGTGCGGACGGTCTCCACGGTGCGGATGCCGTCGTCGGTCAGGACGACGTTCTTGACGCGGCGGTCGGTGGCGCTCGGCTCGCGGCGCACCAGGGCGCGGGCTTCCAGGCGGTCGATGATCCCGGTCACGTTGGAGGCGTCGCAGTGCAGCGTGGTGGCGAGCGAGCGCATGGAGGCGGGGCCCCGGCGCAGCACGGTCAGGGTCTTGGCCTGGCTGGAGGTGAGGCCCTCGTCGGCGGCGGCCGACGTGAAGTCGCCGTAGAAGCCGGCCAGGGAGTCCCAGATGGCGTCCATGAGCGTGGCGTTGCTGACGGCGGTCGGGCGGCTGGTTCCAGGCATGCCGTCCACTGTACTCGCGGTTCGAGCGAAACTTGACTACCTAAACCTTTGATGTTTACCTTCATTAAGTTGCTTGAGGTAATCAAGCTTCGATCGACTCAAGTACCTCCTCCTGCCGTACGGAAGAAAAAGTGACCACTAACCAACGCCCCAGCGGCGGTACAGGGCTCGTCCTGGTGCTCGGCCTCGCCGCCATGGTCGTCTCGATGATGCAGACCCTGGTCGTGCCGATCCTCGGGATCATCCAGAACGACCTCGGCACCACCACCTCGGGCGTCAGCTGGGTCACCACCGCGACCCTGCTCTCGGCGGCCGTCTTCACGCCGCTGCTCGGCCGCTTCGGCGACATGCACGGCAAGAAGCCGACGCTGATCGGTGTGCTCGTCGTCATGGTCGCGGGTTCCGTGCTCGCCGCCACCACCAGCTCGCTGGTGCTGCTGATCGTCGGCCGGGTGCTCCAGGGCGCGGCCACCGCGATCTTCCCGCTGGCCCTTTCCGTACTGCGTGAGGAGATCCCGCCGCAGAAGCTGCACGGCGCGATGGCGCTGGTCAGCGGCACCCTCGCGTTCGGTAGCGGCCTCGCGCTCGTCGGCGCCGGCCTGCTCACGCAGGGCTCGCACCCCGACTACCACCGGGTGTTCTGGCTCGCCGTGATCCTCGCGGTCCTCGCCCTGATCGCGGTCATCGCGGTCGTGCCGGCCTCCCGTACGAAGACGGGCGGGCGCACCGACTGGTTCGGCGCGGCCACCCTGGCGGCCTTCCTGGTGCTGCTCCTGCTGCCCATCTCGCAGGGCCACGAGTGGGGCTGGTCCTCCGGCCGTACGATCGGGCTCTTCGTCGGCGCGGTCGTGATGGCCGGGGTCTGGGTCCTGGTCGAGCGCAAGGTCGCCGAGCCCATGGTGGACATGCGGATGTTCGCGCACCGGCCGGTGCTCTTCACCAACCTGGCCGGGCTGCTCCTCGGCTTCGCGATGTTCTCGCAGTTCATCGGCGTCTCCTACCTGGTGCAGATGCCGGACAGGCTGACCGGGTACGGCTTCTCGGCGTCCGTGCTGCGCGCCTCCGTCGAGTACCTGCTGCCGACCACGCTGGTCTCGCTGATCGCCGCGCCGCTGGGCGGGCAGCTCGTGGGGCGGATCGGGGCGCGCTTCACGCTCGCGGCGGGCGCCGCCTTCGGTGTCCTGGGCTTCGCCTGGCTGACCGGGGCGCACGACTCGACGGCGTCCGTGATCCTCGCGGGCATGCTGATCGGTGCCGCGATCAGCTTCGGGTACGCGGCGATGCCGGCGCTCATCGTGGCGAGCGTCCCGCACCACCAGACGGGCATCGCGAACGGGATCAACTCGATCTCGCGCTCGGTGGGCTCCGCGATCGCCAGCGCGGTGATCACCTCTCTCCTTGCCTCGAAGGTGATCTCCGGCCTGCCGGCCGGGGTGCCGCCGCTGCCGGCCGAATCGCAGTTCACGCTGAGCTTCGCGCTCGCCGGGATCGCGTTCGTGCTGGTCGTGGGCGTGGCTCTGGTCGGGCTGTCCTCCGACAAGTCGCGTGCGCGGCGGGTTGAGGCGTCTTCGGCGGATGCGCCGGAGCCGGAGCTGGAACGCGCCTGACCCTTCGGGGGCGGGCCCCCGAACCCCCTTGGGCTCTGCCCCGGGGGGTTTGCCCGCAGGGGGTGGGTCGGTTCGGCTCCTGGGGCGTTTGCCCACCCACCCGTGCAAGGGGTGGGAGGGCGGGTTCGGCCCCTGGGGCCCTGCCCCAGACCCCGGGGCGCTTGCCCACCGGGGTTGGCTGTCCTCGGCCTTCCTGGGGCTCCGCCCCAGACCCCAGGACGTTTGCCCACCGCCCACCCGTTGCTCAGCGTTGGTCGGCCCGAGCCCTGGGGCTGCGCCCCAGCCCCCTGAGGGGCTCCGCCCCAGCCCCCTGAGGGGCTCCGCCCCTCGGACCCTGGCGGGGACTTCGTCCCCTGCACCCCTTGCTGGGCTGCGCCCTTCGGACCGCGCCTGCGGGGACTTCGTCCGCTGCACCCCCTGCGGGGCTCCGCCCCCCGGACCCCCACGCAGGGATCTTCGTCCCCTGCACCCCTTCCGGGGGCTCCTCTCCGGCCCCGGTTCGCCGCCTGAAGGGCGCTCGGCCTCAATCTCACCCAAGGCCTTGAGGGCCAGGGGGACCCCATGACGGGCTGAAGACGCCGGTACCGGCCGAGGTGGATCCGGCTAGGGGCGCGGGGCTGTGACATTCTGCGGCTCCGCCGCGTGGGCGCGAGCAGCCACGCACGGTCTGCGGTCGAAGGCGGGGTTGGGGGCGCGGGGAACTGCGCGACCAGCCACCCACGGTCCGCAGCCGACCCCACCCACCCCCGGAGGGTCTAGGGAAGGGGCGGGGTGGGGGAAACGCAGAACCCCGGCCCGAGCCCCCCCCGCAGGGGGACCCAGGGCCGGGGTTCGGGCGGCGGGGGTGGTGCTACGCCGCGCTTACCTCTCGCTCCGCGGGGGCCACGTGCGCGCACGCCCGGTCCCGCCGCGCCGCCCGGGTGAGGCGGGCGAGCGGGCCCGGGAGGCCCAGGTTCACGAAGCCCTCCGCCTGCATCACGGCGAAGCCGATGCGGGGGAGGTCCGCGTGGGCCCGGTAGACCATGAAGCGGGGCTCCCAGCGCGGCTGGAACTTCGCGTTGAACTTGTACAGCGACTCGATCTGGAACCAGCGGGACAGGAAGACCAGGAGGCCGCGCCACATGCGCAGGACCGGGCCCGCGCCGATCTTCTCGCCGCGCGCCAGCGCCGAGCGGAACATCGCGAAGTTCAGGGAGACCTGACGTACGCCGATCTTCTCGCAGGCCTGCAGCGAGGCCACGATCAGGAGCTCGTTCATGCCGGGGTCGGCCGAGCGGTCGCGGCGCATCATCTCCAGGGACATTCCGTCCTTGCCCCAGGGGACGAAGTGCAGGATGGCCTTCAGGTCGCCGTAGGGGGAGGGTGCCGCGCCCTCGTCGTCGGCCTTGTGGGCCGTCGCGATCACACAGTCGCCGTCGTTCGGGTCACCGATGCGGCCGAGCGCCATCGAGAAGCCGCGCTCGGTGTCCGTGCCGCGCCAGTCCTCGGCGGCCCGGCGGATGCGCTCCAGCTCCCCGTCGGAGAGGTCACGGACGCGCCGTACGCGGGTTTCGTAGCCATTGCGCTCGATGCGCTTGACCATCTGGCGTACGTTCCGCATCGCGCGTCCGGCGAGGGAGAAATCCGCGACGTCCACCACCGCCTCGTCACCCAGCTCCAGGGCGTCGAGCCCGGTCTCGCGGGTCCAGACCTCGCCGCCGGTCTCCGAGCAGCCGACGACCGCCGGGGTCCAGGAGTGCGCCTTGGCCTCGTCCATGAAGCGCTCGATGGCGCCGGGCCAGGCCTCGACGTCGCCGATGGGGTCGCCCGAGGCGAGCATCACACCGGAGACCACGCGGTAGGTGACGGCCGCCTTGCCGCTGGGCGAGAAGACGACGGCCTTGTCGCGGCGCAGCGCGAAGTGGCCGAGCGAGTCGCGGGCGCCGTGCTTGGCGAGCAGCTCGCGGAGCTTGTGCTCGTCGTCCTGGGTGAGGCGGGCCGCCGGGTGCTCGGGGCGGAACGCCAGGTAGATCGTGGTGACCGCGGTGAGCAGGCCGAGCGCGCCGAGAGAGTAGCCGACCGTCCAGCTGGTCTTGCCCTGGTACTCGACCGGGCCCTCGAAGCCGAAGAGGCCGAACATCACGTGCTGGATGCGGTCCACGATGCTCGGGTTGCCGACGGTGCGGTTGGGGTGGACGCTCACGATGACCAGGCCCAGGCCCAGCGACCCCGCTCCCATCAGGAAGAAGTTCGCCACCGCCTTCCAGCGGCTGCGCGGGTCGGGCAGCGCGGTGAACTCGCTCCGGTGGCGGATGAGCAGCGTGAGAAGTACCAATGAGATCAGCACGCCCACAATGGAGTGCCGGTACCAGAACTGGGCCACCGCCCCGATGGGCAGCAGCACCACGGCGGCCCGCCAGGCTCGCCGCTTGCGGCGCTTCAGGCCGTGCGCGAGGAGCAGCAGGAGGATGCCGGCGCAGAGCGCCACGGCCGCCGCGAAGGGGCCGAAGGTGCCCGGCAGCACCTCGCTGACCGTGTGGAACCGACTGTGCCGGACGCGATCGAAGACTCCGGCCGCGACGTCCAGGAGGCCCACGATCGTGCAGGCCGTACCGACCAGCTTGGGAACCGACTCGGGGCGCGGCCCGCGGAGGACCTTTCGTACACGAGTCGGAACCGATCCGTTTTTGTCCCCATCTATCCTGACAGACATCGCTTCCCGTGACTCCGCGAGAGATTCAGTTGGCCGGGGGACGGCGTCCGCACCGTCCAGCCGGACAATTTGCGCCCTCTAGGACGGGACTTCAGGGGGGCGGGTTCCCTCGGTCTCAGGAAAATCTCAGCCAGAAAGTTTCAACGACTCATGGGTCTCACGAGCAACAAGGTTCTGGCACTCGCCGTGTTCTTGGCGGTGGTGCTGTTCGCCGTCACCATCTGGTTGTGGCCGCGCCTGGCGCGTCGCAGCTGGAAGGCCGTGACGGGCCGGATCGGGCTGCTGCTCGCGACCCAGCTGGCGATCTTCGCCTCGGTCGGTCTGGCCGCGAACAACTCGTTCCTGTTCTACGGGTCCTGGGCGGACCTGTTCGGGCAGGAGCAGGACATGGGCAAGGTCGTCGACCACTCGGCGGGCGGCAAGAACATCCAGGTCGTCGGCAAGCAGAAGCCGGACACCCCGGGCGCGGGCAAGCCGCAGCTGGGCGGCGAGATCCAGAAGATCGTGCTGGCCGGAGAGAAGTCGAAGATAACGAGCCCGGCCTACGTCTATCTGCCCCCCGAGTACTTCCAGAAGGCGTACGAGAACAAGACCTTCCCGGCCTCGATCGTGCTGACCGGCTACCCGGGCACCGCCGAGAACCTGCTCAAGGGCCTCAGGTACCCGAAGACGGCCTGGGCGCAGGCCAAGCAGAAGAAGATGCAGCCGATGATCCTGATCATGATGCGGCCGACGGTGGCGGGCCAGCGGGACACCGAGTGCGTGGACATACCGGGCGGCCCGCAGACCGAGACGTTCTTCGCCAAGGACGTGCCGGGCGCGATCTCCGCGAACTACCGGGTCGGCACCAAGCCCCAGAACTGGGGCTTCATCGGCAACTCGACCGGCGGCTACTGCGCCCTGAAGATCGGCATGCACCACCCCGAGCAGTTCGCGGCGAGCGCCGGTCTCTCGGCGTACTACAAGGCGGCCGACGACCCGACGACCGGTGACCTCTTCCACGGCAACAAGCAGGAGGAGAACCGCGCCAACCTGCTGTGGAGCCTGGACCACCTCAAGCCCGGCAAGTCGTCCTTCCTGGTCACGAGCTCGCTGTCGGGCGAGGAGAACTTCAGGCCGACCCAGGCCTTCATCAAGAAGGTCAAGGCGCCCGGACGCGTCTCCTCGATCACCCTCGACAGCGGCGGCCACAACTTCAACACCTGGCGCCGCGAGATCCCGCCGACCCTGGAGTGGATCAGCGGCCGGCTCAGCGCGAGCTGACCGACTCGACCTTCACCTCGGTCCGGGGCACCGCCTGGGCGTCCGCGTCGATGGAGCGGCGCAGCGCCTCGTGGAGCCGGGCCGGGGTGAGGACGCCGAGGAAACGGCCCCGCTCCTCGCGGTCGATCACGGCGATCCAGCCCGCGTCGTGCTGGAGCATCGTCGCGAAGGCCTGCTTGAGCGAGGCGCCCACCGGAAGCCAGGCCTCCATGCGGCGGGCGTGCTCGCGGACCGTGCCCTTGCCCACTCGGGCCTGCTCCGCGGAGATCCAGCCGTGCAGGTTGTCCTCGCCGTCCAGGACGACCGCCCAGCGCGCGACGTCGGCGGGCAGCGGGTCGTCGAGGTGGACCACGGGCGGCTGCTCCAGGTCACCCTCCTCGATGGGGGTCACCGAGAGCCGCTTGAGCCCCCGGTCGGCGCCGACGAAGTCCGCCACGTACTCGGTCGCGGGGGCGCCAAGGACCGCGGCGGGGGCGTCGAACTGCTCGATGGCGCCCTGCCCGTAGACGGCGATGCGGTCGCCGAGGCGGACCGCCTCCTCGATGTCGTGGGTGACGAACAGGACCGTCTTGCGCACCTGCGACTGGAGCCTGAGGAACTCGTTCTGCAGCCGCTCGCGCACCACCGGGTCGACCGCGCCGAACGGCTCGTCCATCAGCAGCACGGGCGGATCGGCCGCCAACGCCCTTGCCACGCCCACCCGTTGACGCTGGCCGCCGGAGAGCTGCTCCGGATAGCGCGAGCCGTACGTCGTCGGGTCGAGCCCCACCAGGTCGAGCAGTTCGGCCGCGCGCTCGCGGGCCGCGGCCTTCTTCACGCCGAGCAGGTGCGGGACGGTCGCGGTGTTCTCCAGGACCGTCTTGTGCGGGAAGAGCCCGACCTGCTGGATGACATAGCCGATACGGCGCCGCAGTTGAACGGGATCGACGGTCGATATGTCCTCACCGTCCAGGAATATCCGCCCGCTGGTCGGCTCGATGAGCCGGTTGACCATTTTCATCGTCGTGGTCTTGCCGCACCCGGACGGGCCGACCAGGGTGACCAGTTCACCCTCGGCCACCTCGAAGGACAGGTCGTCCACGGCGATGGTGCCGTCGGCGTACCGCTTGGTGACGTGCTCGAACCGGATCATGGGTCCCCATTGTGAAGGCTGGTGGGCGCGCTTGTGTGAAGCCCATGTTGCTGTAATGCAAAGGCCCGAGGCGATTGTCAGTGCTCGGGGATAGGGTCTTCAGGAACGAATCGAACACCAGGGGGAGGTGGGAGAGTGGCGCAGAACTGCCTGGCGGCGAACGACTGGATTTGCTGGGAGTACGTCAGCTCCCGGAGCCAGGAGCTGACCGACGCGACGGTCCAGCACGTATGGATCACCGCGGTGTCGGTCCTCATAGGCCTGCTCATCGCCTTCCCCCTCGCGCTGCTCGCCCGCGGGCGCAAGGGCGTCGCGGCCACCGTCCTCGGCTTCACGACCGTGCTCTACACCGTCCCGTCGCTGGCGATGTTCGCCCTGCTGCTCCCGGTGTTCGGCCTCTCGGCCGGCCTGGTGATCACGGGCCTGGTGCTGTACTCGCTGACGATTCTCGTACGGAACATCCTGGCCGGGCTCGAATCGGTGCCCTCCGACGCCCTGGAGGCGGCCCGCGGCATGGGGTACGGGCGGATACGGCTGCTCTTCGAGGTCGAGCTGCCGCTCGCGCTGCCCGCGCTGATGGCCGGGCTCAGGATCGCCACGGTGGCCACCGTCGCGCTGACCACGATCGGCTCGCTCGTCGACCACGGCGGCCTCGGCAACCTCATCGAGCAGGGCCTGCCCACCTTCTTCAAGGCGCAGATCCTCACCGCCTCCGTGCTGTGCGTGGCGCTCGCGATCGCCGCCGACCTGCTGCTCCTCGGGCTCCAGTGGCTGCTCACCCCGTGGACCCGGATCCGTACGGCGAAGGCGGTCTGAGCGATGGGAGTCTTCACACAGGCCTGGACGTGGCTGACCACGGGCGCCAACTGGTCGGGGGAGGACGGCGCCTGGCACCGGCTCGGTGAGCACGTGTACGTCAGCGCGCTCGCCCTCGTCGTGTCCTGCCTGGTCGCCCTGCCGCTCGCGCTGTGGCTCGGGCACATCGGCAAGGGCGGCGCGCTCGCCGTCAACATCTCCAACATCGGCCGGGCGATACCCGTCTTCGCGGTGCTCGCCCTGTTCATGGTCACCCCGCTGCGCAACGCGGGCTATCTGCCCACCGTGATCGCCCTGGTCCTTTTCGCGGTGCCGCCGCTGCTCACGAACGCCTACGTCGGCATGCGCGAGGTGGACCGGGCGGCGGTGGAGGCGGCCCGCGGCATGGGGATGTCGGGGCGTCAGCTCTTCCTCCAGGTGGAACTGCCGCTCGCCTACCCGCTGATCATGACGGGCCTCCGCTCGGCGGCGGTCCAGATCATCGCCACCGCGACGATCGCCGCGATGGCCGGACTCGGCGGGCTCGGCCGGATAGTCACCGAGGGGTTCGCGGTGTACAACACCCCGCAGGTGGTGGCGGGGGCGATGCTCGTGGCGGCGCTCGCCCTGCTGGTGGAGGGCGTCCTGGTGGCGGTCGACCGCCTGTTCAGCCCGCTGCGCAAGCGTGCGTGACCCCGTGCTCCAGCGACTCCTGCGATCTCGTAGTACCCGTGGTCCCGTTGATCCCGTGACGTCTCCTGAATGGTGAACCTTTCCATGAGCAAGATCCTGCGCACGACCGGTCTGGCACTCGGCACCCTGGCCCTGGCCGGCACGCTCGCCGCGTGCGGCGGCGACAGTCTGGAGAAGAGCAAGAGCAGTTCGAGCGGTTCCGGCGGGTCCAGCAGTACGGGCGGCGGGAAGAAGGGCTCGCTGGTGATCGGCGCGGCCGGCTTCACCGAGTCCGCGGTCCTGGCCGAGCTGTACTCGCAGGTCCTGGCCGACGCCGGGTACTCGACCTCGGTCACCACCGTGAAGAACCGCGAACTGTACGAACCCGCCCTGGAGAAGGGCGAGATCGACGTCGTACCGGAATACGCGGCCACGCTCACCGAATTCCTCAATGCCAAGGCGAACGGCGCCAACGCGAAGCCCGTCGCCTCCAGCGACGTCGCGGCCACCGTGACCGCCCTGACCAAGCTCGCCGGGCCGCGCGGACTGAAGGTTCTGCCCGCGGGTGAGGCCGTGGATCAGAACGCGTTCGCGGTGACCAAGGAATTCGCCGCCAAGAACAACCTCAAGACCCTTTCGGACCTGGGCACTTCCAAGGCCAAGGTGAAGATCGCCGCCGGTGACGAGTGCAAGATCCGGCCATTCTGCGCGCCGGGTCTGACCTCGAAGTACGGCATCGACGTCACCGGCATCGACCCCAAGGGCGTCGGCACCCCGCAGGCCAAGCAGGCCGTCAAGGACGGGGTGGACCAGCTCGTCCTGACCACCACGACCGACGCGACCCTGGACACCTACGGACTCGTGCTGCTCCAGGACGACAAGAAGCTGCAGAACGCGGACAACGTGCTGCCGGTCGTCAATGCCAAGGACGCGGGCGGCCAGGAGATAGCTGATGCGCTCGGCAAGCTGACCAAGGCTCTGACGACCGCCGATCTGGTCGATCTCAACCGCAAGGTGGACGCCGAGCGGGCCAAGCCGGCCGATGTCGCGAAGGCCTATCTCCAGTCGAAGGGGCTGATCAAGAAGTAGCCGAATTTGGCGATTCGAGTAACTACAGGGGAACAGATTGACGGGCGGGGGTCCATATGGTGTCTACGCACGGTAAATTTCAGGCCATGCCACGTGGACGCCACCGTCATTCCCCTCCGCTGCACCGGCTCCTCCAGCCGTCGGCCGTCGCCGGCGTCTCGGTCATATGCGCCGGTGGCGCCTGGCTCTTCGACCAACCCACGGCGCTGCGGGCGTTGGCCGCCGCGGCCGCTGCGGCCTGCGTCACCGGCTCGGTGCTCATGCGCGCCTGGGACCGGGCCGCGGGCCGCCGCGTCGCCGAGCTGACCCGCTCGCGCGCGGCCGACCAGTGGCGCACCGAAGAGCGGATCGCCGAGCTGGAGACCGAGTTGGAGGAGTCGCGCGAGCTGCGCGGCCGCCTCGACGCCAAGCTGCGCACCAAGCGCATGGAGCTGGCCGGGCTGCGCGGCGAGCACGCGGCCCTGCTGCGGCGCTACGCCAACGCCGAGACCGAGCGGGCCAGCGCCCTCGAAGGCCGGCGTCAGCTCGCTCTGGAGGCGGGCCCCAAGGCGTTGATGCCGTCGGGCAGCACGCCGACGCCGGCCTCCTACCTCGCGGCCGCCCGCGCCCTGGAGTGCCTCTCGCTCAGCGCCGAACGCCAGGCGAAGGCACGGGCCGAGGCCGGTGCGGCCAGCTCCCGCGCCGAGTCCCGGGAGGCGGAGGAGCCGCAGGGGAAGCCCGCGGCGGCCCTCGGCAGCGGGGAACACACCCGCCCGGCGGCCGCCCTCACCGCCCAGCCCCGCCAGGCCGAACTGCCCGCGGCCCCGGCGCCGGTGGCCTCCGCCGTGGTGCCCTACCTCGCCCGCCGCGCGGTCCGCCCCGAGGGCCGCTTCGACTTCTTCGGCACGGCCGGCGAGCAGCAGGCGGCCGCCGCGATCGAGGCCGTACAGGACGAGGACCTGGCCGACGTGATCGGCGAAGAGGCCCTCGCGGACCGAGCGCAGCAGGGTGGCGGCCCGGACAAAACGGTGGGCGAGGTCATCGACCTGACGGCCCATGACGAGACGGAGCAGTTGGACGTGGCGGAACTGAGGACGGCCATCTCGTAGTCCGGGGTGCGCTGGGGCTCCGCCCCAGACCCCGGGGAGCCCCCACCCCCACCCCTTCCCGAAACCCGCCGGGGGTGAGATGTCTGGGGGCGGCCCGGCGGTCGTTCCTGGGGCTCTGCCCCAGACCCCGTTCGCGCCTGAAGGGCGCTCGTCCTCAAACTCCCCCAAGGCCTCAAGGGCCAGGGGGGACCCCCATGACAGGCTGAAGATGCCTGTAC
>NZ_LGDD01000360.1 GCF_001279695.1 Streptomyces sp. WM6378 | reverse complement strand
CCCCCCCCCCGCCCCTTCCGGCCCTCCCCGCCCCCATCCGCCCGGACCCACTCCAGACCTGCGAAACCTGCGACCGGGCCTTCCGCGCCCCCGAACCGGGCCACTGCCCCGGCTGCCGCCCCGGCCTCAAGGAGCCCACCTAGCATGAACGTGACGACCCTTGCCCCTGGGCAGAGACCACGAGGAGCGCACGCCATGAGCACCGCCCCGGACCACGCACGCCAGAACACCGCCCCTCACTATCGGGCGATGCGGGACATCGTCGACCGGATGCAGTACAGCGCTCCAGGCAAGTTCGAGATCACCAAGGAAGGAATCGTCCACGACATGACGGCTCCTGGTCGTCCCCATGAGCTGACCGCAGCCCAGGTCAGTCGGCGCCTTGAGAAGGTCATGCCGGACGAGTTGCTGGCGCACACAGGAACGCCCGACGTAGAGGAAGAACCCGAGGGCATCATGCGTCACCCCGACGTCGTGGTGATCGCCATCGCAGACATGGAGGGCGAGGGCTCCTTCAACCCCCGCACCCTCCTCGCCGCCGTCGAAGTCGTCTCCCGCTCCAACCCCGACAACGACTGGGTGGGCAAGATGCGGGACTACCCCCTGCTCGGCATTCCCGTCTACGCGATCTTCGACCCCCGGACGGGAACCGGCGCCGTCCTCTCCGACATCCACGCGACCCCGGACGGCCCCCGCTACGCGACCCGCAGGGATTTCGTCTACGGCGAGGACGTCACCATCGGCGAGTGGACCATCTCCACGGCGGACCTGCCGCGCTACGCGTAGCGATACCGCGTAGCCCACCTCCAACCGCCCACCGCCCGCCTCCACCCCCGCTACGCCCACCTCCAGGCCGCCCGCCCACCCCCGCTGGATAGCATCGCCGGTATCCCCCTCGGCACCCAGCGGACGGAACGTACGTGTACGACGTAAGCGGTCGCGCGCAGCGCAGCGGCACCGGCGGGCCCACCCGTCGCGCACTCATCGGAACCGCGGCCGCCATCGGCCTCACCGCCACCGTCGCGGGATGTTCCGTGCCCGCCACCGGGCGCACGGCCGCCCGGACGGCCAAGGACTCCCCCCTCGCCGCACCCCGCGCCCCCCTCCTCCTCCAGATCCTCGCCCACCCCGACGACGACCTGTACTTCATGAACCCCGACACCCAGCACACCCTCGACTCCGGGGTTCCGCTGGTCAGCGTGTACGTCACCGGCGGGGAGGCCAACGGGGACAACCGGGTGGTGAGTGACACCAGTCCGCCGGTGTACGACAAGGCCGCCTACTCCTCCGCCCGGCACCAGGGGCTCCGGCAGGCCTACGCCGCCATCCTCGGGCTCGACAAGTACACGCCCTGGGAGAAGTCCGTCGCCGAGCTGCGCGGCGGGCACCGCGCCGAGGTCAACCGGCTCCAACACCGGGGCCGGAGCGTGGAGTTGGTGTTCCTCAACACCGCCATGCACACCCCGCTCGGGGGGCGGATGGGGCTGCCGAGTCTATGGGAGGACCACCACCTCCAGCTGCCCGTCGTCATCGCCGAAGGGTCGCCGCTCACCCGGGCCAAGGCCTACACGTACGACGACATGGTCGACGTGCTCGCCGGCCTTCTCGACGACTACTCGCCCACCCTCATCCAGACCCTCGACCCCGACCCGGACATCCAGCACAGCTCACCCGCCGTCCGCTCGCACGACTCCGAGCAGCCGGGGTACGCCGATCACGCCGATCACACCGCCGCCGCCTCCTTCGCCTGGGCCGCGATGATCCGGCACGCCGAGCAGGGCAACGCCTTCCTCGCCACCGCCTACCGCGCCTACTACAACCGGCACTGGCCCAAGAACCTCCCCCCGAAGGTGCTCGCCGAGAAGGCCGCACACCTCGTTCCGTACGGGGGAGACAAGGGGTGGCAGTGCGGGAATCCGGGAGGGTGCGGGGACTACAACGTCGGGGGGAACCGGCCGCTCACCAACTGGAAGGGGTGGGTGCGCTCCACGCACTACCGCCACCCCGGCACCCGGCTCACCCTGTCCGGCGACGGCGCGTACGCCTACGGGGTGCTCGGGCTGCGCGCCGTGAGATGGACCCGCGGCGCCGATGACAGTTGGGGCGCCCCGGAGGACCTCGGCGGATCGCCTCTCGCCCCCGTCCTGGGCGGTACGACCCTTCCCGACGGGCGCCAGCTGCTGTTCGGGTTGCGGTTCTCGTCCCTCCAAGGGCGTGCCGGCGCCAACACCCGAGAGATCGTCACGCTCGAACAGGCCGGCCCCCGCGGCAAGTTCGGGGCGTGGAAGGGGCTCGGCAATCCCGAGCGCGGGGACGATCGTGGGCGGCGGATCGGGCCTCCGCTCGCTCTCGCCGCGCCGGACGGCCGCGTCCACCTCTTCGTGCGCAACGCCGACCGCGGCATCAGCTCACGCATCCGGGAGGCGGACGGCACCTGGTCGCCCTGGCGCGACCTCGGCGGGGAGTCCGTACAGGAAGGCCTGAGCGGCGTCGTCGACGGGCGTGGGCGCGTGCACGTCTTCGCGGCCGGCGCCGACACCGTGCACCACTGGACCCAGCCCGCTCCGGGCAAGCCGCTCGCCCCCGCCCCCGCGCGGCTGCCGCTCGCCGTCGACGCGGTGGCCCCGGTCCCGCTCGGCGACGGCGTGCAGCTCCTGTATCGCACGTCCGCCGACCCCGAGAAGGCCCGCCAGGACCCCGGCTCCCCCGCCTCCCCGCACCTCACCTCCGTACGCCTCGATGGCACCCCCGCGACCCCGGTCGCGCTCGACGGGTACGGGCCGGTCGGCGCCGAAGACGGATTCGTGCTGGGTACGGACGAGAAGGGAATTCTTCAACTGGCCGATAAGCAAAGGGTGTTGAAGCGCACCCGGGGCGTCGCGCCCGTCGGGCTTCCCACCCTGTACGTCCGCGGCGGGCACGCGCTCGCCGTCGGGCTCGGGGTCGACGCCCGGCCGTGGTCCTGGCGCCCGTAAGACCTCCGGACAACGCGAAGAGCCCCGCACCTCGAAAGGTGCGGGGCTCTTCTGACAGCTCAGCGAGCTACCAGGTCAGACGGTCAAGTAATTACTTGACGATCTTGACGACCTGGCCGGCGCCCACGGTCCGGCCACCCTCACGGATGGCGAACTTCAGGCCCTCCTCCATGGCGACCGGCTGGATCAGCGCGACCGTCATGGCGGTGTTGTCGCCCGGCATGACCATCTCGGTGCCCTCGGGGAGGGTAACGACACCGGTCACGTCAGTCGTACGGAAGTAGAACTGCGGGCGGTAGTTGTTGAAGAACGGCGTGTGACGGCCACCCTCGTCCTTGGACAGGATGTACGCCTGGGCCTCGAACTCGGTGTGCGGGGTGACCGAACCGGGCTTGATGATGACCTGGCCGCGCTCGACGTCCTCGCGCTTGATGCCACGAAGCAGCAGACCGACGTTCTCACCGGCCTGGCCCTCGTCGAGCAGCTTGCGGAACATCTCGATGCCGGTGACCGTGGTGGTGGTCTTCTCGGTCTTGATACCGACGATGTCGACGGTCTCGTTGACCTTCAGGACACCACGCTCGATACGACCGGTGACGACGGTGCCACGACCGGTGATCGTGAAGACGTCCTCGATCGGCATCAGGAACGGCTTGTCGACGTCACGCTCGGGCTGCGGGATCGCCTCGTCGACGGCGGCCATCAGGTTCAGGACCGACTGGCCCCACTCCTTGTCGCCCTCAAGCGCCTTGAGCGCCGAGACCTTGACGACCGGCAGGTCGTCGCCCGGGAACTCGTACTCGGAGAGGAGCTCACGGACCTCGAGCTCGACGAGCTCCAGGATCTCCTCGTCGTCCACCATGTCGGCCTTGTTCAGGGCGACGACGATGTACGGAACGCCGACCTGGCGGGCCAGGAGCACGTGCTCCTTGGTCTGCGGCATCGGGCCGTCGGTGGCGGCAACCACGAGGATCGCGCCGTCCATCTGCGCGGCACCCGTGATCATGTTCTTGATGTAGTCCGCGTGACCGGGGCAGTCGACGTGGGCGTAGTGACGCGACTCGGTCTGGTACTCGACGTGCGCGATCGAGATCGTGATACCGCGCTGGCGCTCCTCAGGAGCCTTGTCGATCTGGTCGAAGGCCGAGGCCTCGTTCAGGTCCGGGTACGCGTCGTGCAGCACCTTGGTAATGGCGGCCGTGAGGGTCGTCTTACCGTGGTCAATGTGACCGATGGTGCCGATGTTGACGTGCGGCTTAGTCCGCTCGAACTTCGCCTTCGCCACTGAGTCCTCCTGTGGAGTGGTTCTGTACGCCTTGCTTCATCGGCGCCAGGTGATCTTTGCTGGGATGCCGGGGCCCGGGGCATTCACCGTAAACCTGATGGTTTACGCCGAATGCCCCAGTGGCTCCGGTGACAAGCCTAAAGCGTGAACTCGGGAGAGTTACTCGCCCTTGGCCTTCGCGATGATCTCCTCGGCGACGTTCCGCGGAACCTCGGCGTAGGAGTCGAACTGCATCGAGTAGCTTGCGCGACCCGAGGTCTTGCTGCGGAGGTCGCCGACGTAGCCGAACATCTCCGAGAGGGGCACGAGGCCCTTCACGACGCGGGCGCCGCTGCGCTCCTCCATGGCCTGGATCTGGCCACGGCGGGAGTTGATGTCACCGATGACTTCACCCATGTAGTCCTCGGGCGTGACGACCTCGACGGCCATCATCGGCTCAAGGAGCACGGGAGAAGCCTTGCGCGCGGCCTCCTTGAAGGCCTGCGAACCGGCGATCTTGAACGCGAGCTCGGAGGAGTCGACCTCGTGGTAGCCACCGTCGAGAAGGATGACGCGGACGCCAGTCATCTCGTAGCCGGCCAGGATGCCGAACTGCATGGCCTCCTGCGCACCCGCGTCCACCGACGGGATGTACTCCCGGGGGATGCGGCCACCGGTGACCTTGTTCACGAACTCGTACGACGCCTCGCCGCCCTCGATGGGCTCGATCGCGATCTGCACCTTGGCGAACTGACCGGTACCACCGGTCTGCTTCTTGTGGGTGTAGTCCACGCGCTCGACGGTCTTGCGGATCGTCTCGCGGTACGCGACCTGCGGCTTGCCGACGTTCGCCTCGACCTTGAACTCGCGACGCATGCGGTCGACGAGGACGTCGAGGTGGAGCTCGCCCATGCCACCGATGATGGTCTGGCCGGTCTCCTCGTCCGAGTGCACCTGGAAGGAGGGGTCCTCCTCCGCGAGACGCTGGATGGCGACACCCAGCTTCTCCTGGTCACCCTTGGACTTGGGCTCGATGGCGACCTGGATCACCGGCGCCGGGAAGTCCATGGACTCCAGGATCACCGGGGACTTGTCGTCGCACAGCGTCTCACCGGTGGTGGTCTGCTTCAGGCCCATGACGGCGACGATGTCACCGGCGCCCACCGACTCGATCTCCTCACGCTTGTTCGCGTGCATGCGGTAGATCTTGCCGATGCGCTCCTTCTTGCCCTTGACGGAGTTCAGCACCGAGGTGCCGGCCTCCAGGCGACCGGAGTAGATCCGGATGAAGGTGAGCTTGCCCAGGTGCGGGTCGCTCGCGATCTTGAACGCCAGCGCCGAGAGGGGCTCCTCGTCGGACGGCTTGCGCTTGACCACGACCTCCGGGTCCTTGACGTCGTGGCCCTCGATGGCCTCGACGTCCAGGGGGGAAGGCAGGTAGCGGACGACGGCGTCGAGCAGGGGCTGGACGCCCTTGTTCTTGAACGCGGTGCCACAGAACACGGGGGTGACGGTGGTGTCGCCGCCCTTGCCGGACGCGATGGTGATACGACGCACCGCGGCGTACAGCTGCTCCTCGGTGGGCTCGACGCCCTCCAGGAACAGCTCCATGATCTCTTCGTCGTTCTCCGCGACGGTCTCGACCAGCTTGCCGCGCCACTCTTCAGCGGCCTCGGTGTGCGTGGCCGGGATGTCGACGACGTCGTACATCTCGCCCTTGGTCGCTTCCGCGGACCACACGAGGGCCTTCATGCGGACCAGGTCCACAACGCCCTCGAAGTTGGCCTCGGCACCGATCGGCAGCTGCATCACGATCGGGGTCGCGCCGAGGCGGTCCACGATCATGTCCACGCAGCGGTGGAACTCGGCGCCGGTGCGGTCGAGCTTGTTGACGAAGCAGATACGCGGAACGCCGTAACGGTCGGCCTGACGCCAGACCGTCTCGGACTGCGGCTCCACACCGGCGACACCGTCGAACACGGTGACCGCACCGTCGAGGACGCGGAGCGAACGCTCCACCTCGACCGTGAAGTCCACGTGGCCCGGGGTGTCGATGATGTTGATGGTGTGGTCGACGTCCTCGAGCGGCCAGTGGCAGGTCGTCGCGGCGGACGTAATCGTGATGCCGCGCTCCTGCTCCTGCTCCATCCAGTCCATCGTGGCAGCGCCGTCGTGGACCTCACCGATCTTGTACGAGACACCGGTGTAGAACAGGATCCGCTCGGTGGTGGTCGTCTTGCCCGCGTCGATGTGAGCCATGATCCCGATGTTGCGGACCTTGGCCAGGTCAAGTGAAGTGGTAGCCATATCGGCTCAGTCTTCTCTCGGTCTCGATGTGGGTAGCGACTACCAGCGGTAGTGCGCGAAGGCCTTGTTGGACTCGGCCATCTTGTGGGTGTCCTCACGCTTCTTGACCGCAGCGCCGAGGCCGTTGGAGGCGTCGAGCAGCTCGTTCATGAGGCGTTCGGTCATGGTCTTCTCACGGCGGGCGCGGGAGTAGCCCACGAGCCAGCGCAGCGCGAGGGTGGACTGGCGGCCGGGCTTGACCTCAACCGGAACCTGGTAGGTCGCGCCACCGACACGGCGGGACTTGACCTCAAGGGACGGCTTGACGTTCTCCAGCGCGCGCTTCAGCGTGATGACCGGGTCGTTGCCGGTCTTCTCGCGGAGGCCTTCCATGGCGCCGTAGACGATGCGCTCGGCGGTGGAGCGCTTGCCGTCCAGCAGGATCTTGTTGATCAGCGAGGTGACAAGAGGAGAGCTGTAGACCGGGTCGATGATGACCGGGCGCTTCGGGGCGGGGCCCTTACGAGGCATTCTTACTTCTCCTTCTTGGCGCCGTAGCGGCTGCGAGCCTGCTTACGGTTCTTGACGCCCTGCGTGTCGAGGGAACCGCGGATGATCTTGTAGCGAACACCCGGCAGGTCCTTCACACGGCCACCGCGCACGAGCACGATGGAGTGCTCCTGCAGGTTGTGACCCTCACCCGGGATGTAGGCCGTGACCTCGATGCCGGAGGTCAGACGCACACGCGCGACCTTACGGAGGGCCGAGTTCGGCTTCTTCGGGGTGGTCGTGAACACACGCGTGCAGACGCCACGACGCTGGGGCGAACCCTCGAGCGCGGGCGTCTTGTTCTTCTCGACCTTGTCCTGCCGGCCCTTCCGGACCAGCTGCTGGATCGTAGGCACTACTTCTCCGGTTTCTGTGTGCCGTAGTAAAACTAACCTGGAACACGTCTCCGACCCACGCGGTCGGGTGTGTCGAATACTGCGGACTTCCGCCCGAGAGCGGAGAAGCGCAGATTGCGGTGGCCGGTCTGGGAGCTCGCCCTGCGGACGTAGGCACGCAGCGGAGCCCAGGCACACCCCAGGCACAAGGTCTGAGCGTACCTACCTCATCGACTTGGGTCAAAACAAATGGCCACGCACGGGGCTCGGCACCCAGTGGGACATGTCACCCCATACCCGCCCCGTCCCCTTCGTGAGACAAACCGTCTCAGCAGGTGACTGTTTCAGGGTCTTGGGTCTTCTCCTCGGCCGAGTCGCGACCTGACGGAAAACCCCGAAGGGCGCCCACCCCGCGCGAAGCGGAGTGGGCGCCCTTCAGCAGACGTACGCCTTACTGGTTGTACGGACCGTAGTCGTAGTCCTCCAGCGGAACGGCCTGGCCGGAGCCCGTGCCGAACGGCGAGTAGTCGATGTCGTCGTAGCCGACGGCCGAGTACATCGCGGCCTTGGCCTCTTCGGTGGGCTCGACCCGGATGTTGCGGTAGCGGGACAGACCCGTACCGGCCGGGATGAGCTTACCGATGATGACGTTCTCCTTGAGGCCGATGAGGCTGTCGGACTTGGCGTTGATCGCCGCATCCGTCAGGACTCGGGTCGTCTCCTGGAAGGAGGCGGCCGACAGCCAGGATTCCGTCGCCAGCGAGGCCTTGGTGATACCCATCAGCTGCGGACGGCCGGAGGCGGGGTGACCGCCCTCGGTGACCACACGACGGTTCTCGGTCTCGAACTTCGAGCGCTCGACGAGCTCGCCCGGCAGCAGCTCCGCGTCGCCGGACTCGATGATCGTCACGCGGCGCAGCATCTGCCGGATGATGATCTCGATGTGCTTGTCGTGGATCGACACGCCCTGCGAGTTGTAGACCTTCTGGACTTCGCCGACCAGGTGGACCTGGACCGCACGCTGACCGAGGATCCGCAGCACGTCGTGCGGGTTGGTGGCACCGACGGTGAGCTTCTGGCCCACCTCGACCGCGTCGCCCTCGCCGACCAGCAGACGGGCACGCTTGGAGATCGGGAACGCCGTCTCCTCGCTGCCGTCGTCCGGGGTGACGACGATCTTCTTGGTCTTCTCGGTCTCCTCGATCCGGACGCGGCCCTTGGCCTCCGAGATCGGCGCGACACCCTTGGGCGTACGGGCCTCGAAGAGCTCGACGACACGCGGCAGACCCTGCGTGATGTCGTCACCGGCCACACCACCGGTGTGGAAGGTACGCATCGTCAGCTGGGTACCGGGCTCACCGATGGACTGGGCGGCGATGATGCCGACCGCCTCACCGATGTCGACCAGCTTGCCGGTGGCGAGCGAGCGTCCGTAGCAGAAGGCACAGGTGCCGACCGCGGACTCACAGGTCAGGACCGAGCGGGTCTTGACCTCCTCGACACCCGCACCCACGAGGGCGTCGATGAGCACGTCACCGAGGTCCACGTTGGCCGGCGCGATGACCTTGCCGTCGACGACGACGTCCTCGGCGAGCATGCGGGCGTAGACGGAGGTCTCGACGTCCTCGGTCTTGCGCAGCACGCCGTCGGCGCCCCGCTCCGCGATCTTGAGCTTGAGGCCGCGGTCGGTGCCGCAGTCCTCCTCGCGGATGATGACGTCCTGCGAGACGTCCACCAGACGACGGGTCAGGTAACCCGAGTCGGCGGTACGCAGGGCGGTGTCCGCCAGACCCTTACGGGCACCGTGCGTGGAGATGAAGTACTCCAGAACGGTGAGGCCCTCACGGAAGGACGCCTTGATCGGACGCGGGATGGTCTCGTTCTTCGCGTTCGACACCAGACCACGCATACCGGCGATCTGACGCATCTGCATCATGTTTCCTCGGGCACCCGAGTCAACCATCATGAAGATGGGGTTCGTCTTGGGGAAGTTCGCGTTCATCGCCTCGGCAACCTCGTTGGTCGCCTTGGTCCAGATCGCGATGAGCTCCTGCGTGCGCTCGTCCTTGGTGATCAGACCGCGCTCGTACTGCTTCTGGACCTTCTCGTCCTGCGCCTCGTAGCCCGCGACGATCGCCTTCTTGGCCTCGGGGACCACGACGTCGGAGATGGCCACGGTGACACCGGAACGGGTCGCCCAGAAGAAGCCGGCCGCCTTCAGGTTGTCGAGCGTCGCCGCCACGATGACCTTGGGGTAGCGCTCGGCGAGGTCGTTGACGATCTCGGAGAGCTGCTTCTTGCCCACCGAGTAGTCGACGAACGGGTAGTCCTCGGGCAGCAGCTCGTTGAAGAGCGCGCGGCCCAGGGACGTACGCAGCCGGAACGAGTCGCCCTGCTGCCAGGTCGTCTCGCCCTCCTCGTCGAGCGGCGGGGTCCAGCCGCGCGGCGGGACGGTGCCGATCGGGAAGCGGATGTCGACCTTCGCCTGGAGCGAGAGCTCCCGGGCGTCGAACGCCATGATCGCTTCGGCGGTCGAGTTGAACGCCCGGCCGGCGCCCTTGACCTCGCGCTCCTCTTCGTCCGTGGTGAGGAAGAAGAGGCCGAGCACCATGTCCTGGGTCGGCATGGTGACGGGACGACCGTCGGCCGGCTTCAGGATGTTGTTCGAGGACAGCATCAGGATGCGGGCCTCGGCCTGCGCCTCCGCGGAGAGCGGCAGGTGGACGGCCATCTGGTCACCGTCGAAGTCCGCGTTGAACGCGGTGCAGACGAGCGGGTGGATCTGGATGGCCTTGCCCTCGACCAGCTGGGGCTCGAAGGCCTGGATGCCGAGGCGGTGCAGCGTGGGCGCACGGTTCAGCAGAACCGGGTGCTCGGCGATGACCTCTTCGAGGACGTCGTAGACGACCGTGCGGCCGCGCTCGACCATTCGCTTGGCGCTCTTGATGTTCTGCGCGTGGTTCAGGTCGACCAGGCGCTTCATCACGAACGGCTTGAAGAGCTCAAGCGCCATGGCCTTCGGCAGACCACACTGGTGCAGCTTCAGCTGCGGACCGACGACGATCACGGAACGCGCGGAGTAGTCCACACGCTTGCCGAGCAGGTTCTGACGGAATCGACCCTGCTTGCCCTTGAGCATGTCGGACAGCGACTTCAGCGGACGGTTGCCGGGGCCCGTGACCGGGCGACCACGACGGCCGTTGTCGAAGAGCGCGTCGACGGCCTCCTGAAGCATGCGCTTCTCGTTGTTCACGATGATCTCGGGGGCGCCGAGGTCAAGGAGTCGCTTCAGGCGGTTGTTGCGGTTGATCACACGGCGGTACAGGTCGTTCAGGTCGGAGGTCGCGAAGCGGCCACCGTCCAGCTGCACCATCGGACGCAGGTCCGGCGGGATGACCGGGACGCAGTCGAGGACCATGCCCTTGGGGCTGTTGGAGGTCTGCAGGAACGCGGACACAACCTTCAGCCGCTTCAGCGCACGGGTCTTCTTCTGGCCCTTGCCGGTGCGGATGATCTCGCGGAGGCGCTCGGCCTCCTCGTCGAGGTCGAAGGTCTCCAGGCGCTTCTGCAGAGCAGCGGCACCCATCGAGCCGTCGAAGTACGTGCCGAAGCGGTCACGCAGCTCGCGGTAGAGCAGCTCGTCGCCCTCAAGGTCCTGGACCTTGAGGTTCTTGAAGCGGCTCCACACCTCGTCGAGACGGTCGATCTCGCGCTGCGAACGGTCGCGCAGCTGCTTCATCTCGCGCTCGGCACCCTCGCGCACCTTGCGGCGCACGTCGGCCTTGGCACCCTCGGCCTCAAGCTCGGCGAGGTCCGTTTCGAGCTTCTTGGCGCGGGCTTCGAGGTCCGAGTCGCGACGGTTCTCGATCTGCTGACGCTCGACGGAGACGTGCGCCTCCAGCGACGGCAGGTCGCGCGTACGGCGCTCCTCGTCCACGAACGTGATCATGTACGCGGCGAAGTAGATGACCTTTTCGAGGTCCTTCGGCGCGAGGTCGAGCAGGTAGCCAAGACGCGACGGAACGCCCTTGAAGTACCAGATGTGGGTCACGGGAGCGGCAAGCTCGATGTGGCCCATCCGCTCACGGCGCACCTTGGCACGCGTGACCTCTACGCCACAGCGCTCACAGATGATGCCCTTGAAGCGGACGCGCTTGTACTTGCCGCAGTAGCACTCCCAGTCCCGGGTCGGACCGAAGATCTTCTCGCAGAAGAGTCCGTCCTTTTCGGGCTTGAGGGTGCGGTAGTTGATGGTCTCCGGCTTCTTGACCTCACCGTGGGACCACTGACGAATGTCGTCAGCAGTGGCGAGGCCGATCCGCAGCTCGTCGAAGAAGTTGACGTCGAGCACTTGTCGTCAATCCCTCTTTCGGGGTCGATTCTTCAAGATGGTCTGAGGGGGGTCCGGGGACGACGGGGGCTCTTAGCGAGCCCCCGTCAGACCCGTCAGACCTCTTCGACGCTGCTCGGCTCGCGCCGGGACAGGTCGATACCGAGCTCCTCCGCAGCGCGGAAGACGTCCTCGTCCGTGTCGCGCATCTCGATGGACATGCCGTCCGAGGACAGCACCTCCACGTTGAGGCAGAGCGACTGCATTTCCTTGATGAGCACCTTGAAGGACTCGGGAATGCCGGGCTCGGGAATGTTCTCGCCCTTGACGATGGCCTCGTAGACCTTCACACGGCCGGTCACGTCGTCGGACTTGATGGTCAGCAGCTCCTGGAGGGCGTACGCGGCGCCGTATGCCTCCAGCGCCCACACCTCCATCTCACCGAAGCGCTGGCCACCGAACTGGGCCTTACCACCCAGCGGCTGCTGGGTGATCATCGAGTACGGACCGGTCGAGCGGGCGTGCAGCTTGTCGTCGACCAGGTGGTGCAGCTTCAGGATGTACATGTACCCGACCGAGATCGGGTCCGGGAACGGCTCGCCGGAGCGGCCGTCGAAGAGCTGCGCCTTGCCGGACGGGCGGACCAGGCGGTCACCGTCGCGGTTGGGGATCGTGGCCTCGAAGAGACCGGAGATCTCGTCCTCGCGGGCACCGTCGAAGACCGGGGTCGCGACGTTGGTACCGGCGGCGACCTGGTCGGCGCCGATGGCCTGCAGACGCTGGGCCCAGTCGTCGGCCAGACCGGAGACGTCCCAGCCGCGGCTGGCGAGCCAGCCGAGGTGGATCTCCAGGACCTGTCCCGGGTTCATTCGGGACGGGACACCGAGCGGGTTGAGGATGATGTCGACCGGAGTTCCGTCCTCGAGGAACGGCATGTCCTCGATCGGAAGGATCTTCGAGATGACACCCTTGTTGCCGTGTCGGCCGGCGAGCTTGTCACCGTCCGTGATCTTGCGCTTCTGCGCCACGTAGACACGAACCAGCTGGTTCACGCCCGGCGGCAGCTCGTCGCCCTCTTCACGGTCGAAGACGCGGACGCCGATGACCTTGCCGGTCTCGCCGTGCGGCACCTTCAGCGAGGTGTCACGCACCTCGCGGGCCTTCTCACCGAAGATCGCGCGCAGCAGGCGCTCCTCCGGCGTCAGCTCGGTCTCACCCTTGGGAGTGACCTTGCCGACGAGGATGTCGCCGGCGACGACCTCGGCACCGATACGGATGATGCCGCGCTCGTCGAGGTCGGCGAGGACCTCCTCGGAGACGTTCGGGATGTCCCGGGTGATCTCCTCCGGGCCGAGCTTGGTGTCACGGGCGTCGACCTCGTGCTCCTCGATGTGGATCGAGGAGAGGACGTCGTCCTGCACGAGGCGCTGCGACAGGATGATCGCGTCCTCGTAGTTGTGACCCTCCCACGGCATGAACGCCACGAGCAGGTTCTTGCCCAGCGCCATCTCACCCTGCTGGGTGGCGGGACCGTCGGCCAGGACCTGGCCCTCGATCACGCGGGCGCCCTCGTCCACGACAACCTTCTGGTTGACCGAGGTGCCCTGGTTGGAGCGGGAGAACTTGGCGATCCGGTACGTGGTGTACGTGCCGTCGTCGTTGGCGACGGTGATGTAGTCCGCGGAGACCTCCTGGACGACACCCGCCTTCTCCGCCTTGATGACGTCACCGGCGTCGACCGCGCAGCGGTACTCCATGCCGGTGCCGACGAGCGGCGCCTCGGACGTGATCAGCGGCACGGCCTGACGCATCATGTTCGCGCCCATGAGGGCACGGTTGGCGTCGTCGTGCTCAAGGAACGGGATCATGGCGGTCGCGACCGACACCATCTGGCGCGGCGAGACGTCCATGTAGTCGACCTCGGTGCCGGGCACGTAGTCGACCTCGCCACCACGGCGGCGGACCAGCACGCGCGGCTCGGTGAACCGCATCTCGTCGTTGAGCGCGGCGTTGGCCTGCGCGATGACGAAGCGGTCCTCCTCGTCGGCGGTGACGTAGTCGACCTCGTCGGTGACCTGGCCGTCGACGACCTTGCGGTACGGCGTCTCGATGAAGCCGAACGCGTTGACGCGGCCGTACGAGGCGAGCGAACCGATCAGACCGATGTTCGGGCCTTCCGGGGTCTCAATCGGGCACATACGGCCGTAGTGAGACGGGTGCACGTCACGGACCTCGAAGCCGGCCCGCTCACGGGAGAGACCACCCGGGCCAAGCGCCGACAGACGGCGCTTGTGGGTGAGACCCGACAGCGGGTTGTTCTGGTCCATGAACTGCGACAGCTGGCTGGTGCCGAAGAACTCCTTGATGGAGGCGACGACCGGCCGGATGTTGATCAGGGTCTGCGGCGTGATCGCCTCGACGTCCTGGGTCGTCATGCGCTCACGCACGACGCGCTCCATACGAGCCAGACCCGTACGGACCTGGTTCTGGATGAGCTCGCCGACGTTGCGCAGACGACGGTTGCCGAAGTGGTCGATGTCGTCGGTCTCGACGACGATGTTCCGACCCGACTCGCCGACCGTCTCGGTCTCACCGGCGTGCAGCTTGACCAGGTACTTGATGGTCGCGATGACGTCGTCGGTGGTGAGCACGCCCGCGTCGAGGGGCTCGTCCGCGCCGAGCTTCTTGTTCACCTTGTAGCGGCCGACCTTGGCGAGGTCGTAGCGCTTCGGGTTGAAGTAGAGGTTCTCGAGCAGCGTCTGAGCGGCCTCGCGCGTCGGCGGCTCGCCCGGGCGCAGCTTGCGGTAGATGTCGAGCAGCGCGTCGTCCTGGCCCTGGGTGTGGTCCTTCTCCAGGGTGGCGCGCATGGACTCGTACTCGCCGAACTCCTCCAGGATCTGCTCGGTGGTCCAACCGAGAGCCTTCAGGAGAACGGTGACGGACTGCTTGCGCTTGCGGTCGATGCGGACACCGACCATGTCGCGCTTGTCGATCTCCATCTCGAGCCAGGCACCCCGGGACGGGATGATCTTGGCCGTGAAGATGTCCTTGTCGGACGTCTTGTCGATGTTGGAGTCGAAGTAGACACCCGGCGAGCGGACCAGCTGCGACACGACGACACGCTCGGTGCCGTTGATGACGAAGGTGCCCTTGTTGGTCATGAGCGGGAAGTCGCCCATGAAGACCGTCTGGGACTTGATCTCGCCGGTCTCGTTGTTGGTGAACTCGGCGGTGACGAAGAGCGGGGCCGCGAACGTGAAGTCGCGCTCCTTGCACTCGTCGATCGAGTTCTTCGGCGGCTCGAAGCGGTGGTCGCGGAAGGTCAGCGACATCGACCCGGAGAAGTCCTCGATCGGAGAGATCTCTTCGAAGATCTCCTCCAGACCGGACTTGGTGGGGACGTCCTGTCCACTCTCGAGAGCGGCCTCGACCCGAGACTTCCAAGCGGCATTGCCGAGCAGCCAGTCAAAGCTCTCGGTCTGCAGCGCAAGAAGGTTCGGAACCTCGAGGGGCTCCTTGATCTTTGCAAAGGAGATGCGCAGCGGGGCGGTGCTGGCGCCGTTGTTCGTATTGGCGGTCGAGGCGTTGCGCGAGGCGGCCAAGAGGGGGTCCTTCCGAGGGCTCGGACTCACTACGCGCGTACCGGTCCCACGTGGGCACAGAGAGAGACGTTTCCCGACAGGGCCTAAGACGGCCAGGTCAGGGCGGTTCAATCAAAGATGCTCAAGCGAGGGCATGCCCCTGGTGACGGGCAGGGGACAGCTAACAGGCAGCGCAAAGGGACAGTGTAGCCACTCGGCACACTGATGTCCAGGGCGGATTTTTTGACACCCGCATTGCTCTTCTCAAGTACCTCGGTACCTCGGTCAGCCGTGCGCCGCGCAGACGCAGATTAGTACTGCCCTCTTCGCCGTCGATCCATGCCTCGGATGCGGATCGTTGTGACGACGCGTCCTGAGAATTGCGCGCTGCGTGCGGTTCGTCAAGACCCCTCCGCTCCCCGGAGATCGCCGCGGGAGTTGTGCGGGGCGTACGCCTGCGTCCTTGCCGAGCGGACGGCGAAGATCACCATACTCCCAGACAGGCCCCGCGCAAGGCCGACGTCCCGGGTACGCCGAAGGGCGACCACCCGGATGGGTGATCGCCCTTGGCGGTGTCCAGCGGCGCGCTGACGCGCCTGCGAGACGGGTGCGGGTCCAAGCGGACCCGCGAGGTGTTACTTGACCTCGACGGAGGCGCCAGCAGCCTTGAGGGACTCGGCAGCCTTCTCCGCGGCCTCCTTGGCGACCTTCTCGAGGACCGGCTTCGGGGTGCCGTCGACGAGGTCCTTGGCCTCCTTCAGACCCAGGGAGGTCAGCTCGCGCACGACCTTGATGACCTGGATCTTCTTCTCGCCGGCGCCGGTGAGGATGACGTCGAACTCGTCCTGCTCCTCGACGGCCTCGGCGGCGGGGCCACCGGCGGCGGGACCGGCAACGGCGACGGCCGCGGCGGCGGTGACGTCGAACTTCTCCTCGAAGGCCTTCACGAACTCGGAGAGCTCGATGAGGGTCATCTCCTCGAACTGAGCGAGCAGGTCTTCCTGGCTGAGCTTCGCCATGATGGGCGATCCTTCCACTAATTCGGCAGGTGCCGGATGTACATGTAGGCGGGCGTACGTTCGGCCCGCTGCGACCGTCGCCCTAGCGGGCGGCGATCAATGCGCGAGCCGAATTACTCGGCACCGCCCTGCTCGGCGAGCTTGACGCGAAGCGCTTCCGCGGTGCGGACGAACTTCGACGGCAGCGCCTGGAGGAGCGAAGCAGTCTGCGACTGCTTGCCCTTGAACGCGCCGGCCAGCTTGCTGAGCAGAACCTCGCGGGACTCGAGGTCCGCAAGCTTCTTGATCTCATCGGCGGACAGCGCCTTGCCATCAAGGACACCGCCCTTGATGATCAGGTTCGGGTTCTCCTTGGCGAAGTCACGAAGACCCTTCGCCGACTCCACCGGGTCACCGGTGATGAAGGCAACCGCCGTCGGACCGTTGAACTGGTCGTCGAGCGAAGTGATCCCGGCCTCGTTGGCCGCAATCTTGGTCAGCGTGTTCTTCACCACGGCGTACTGGGCGTTCTCACCGAGCGAACGACGCAGCGTCTTGAGCTGCGCCACGGTGAGACCCCGGTACTCGGTCAGCACGGCGGCGTTCGAGCTGCGGAACTGGTCCGCGAGCTCGGCTACCGCGGCAGCCTTGTCGGGCCTTGCCATAGAGCGTCGGCCTCCTTCCGGGTGATGAGGACCGCTCAGAAGGGGCTGAACAATACGAAACGCCCCGGCGCAGGCGCACGGGGCGTAGCTCAACCGGTTGCACTCAGAAGAGGAACATCCGGGAACTTTCCACGGTCACCTGCGCGGGTCGTCCGCATCCAGCGGATCCTTCGGCCACCGCCCCTTCGAATGAAGGCACGGCAACGACCAGCGGTCTTTGGCTTCTGGGGAAGCGTACGTTACGGCGTCCGTGTCAAGCAAATCCGCTCGTACGGGGTGCGGATGCGGGGGCCGGCACGGACGCCGCCGGGGCGGGCGGCCCCCCGCGCCGGGCGACCCGTCAGGCGTCCCCGCCGGTGCCGGCACCCGCGCCGGCGCTCTTCATCATCTCGGCCATGTCGAACGTCTCGGCCGCCGGCGGGGCCTTGACCGCGACCTTGGCGCCGTAGTCCGAGTAGTGGGCGTTCATGGTGATCTTGCCCTGTGGCGTGGCGATGCCCAGGTTCATCTGCACCGGGTAGCCGTCCTTGTTGATCCAGAGCTCGGTGTCGTAGCCCTTGATGCCGGACTGCTTCGCGGTGTCGAGGAGCTTCTGGCGGTCCTGGGCGGACATGCCGTCCAACGCCTGGTTGCTCGCGGCCATCTCGTCCAGCGTCAGGGTGCCCTTGTAGTGCTCCGCCGGGGCTCCGTCGATCTGCTCGCTGCCGAGGTGCTTCAGGCTCGGCGAGTCCGTCAGGACGGCGAGCTGCTGGGCCGGGTCCTGCTTCTCGGCACCGCCGGTCAGCGACTGGGAGGAAGCCGCGCCCCCGCCGCCCGCCGGAGCCAGTGCGCCGAGGTCCATCTTCATCCAGTGCTTGCCGTCCATGTGCTGGGACACCGCGGTTCCCATGTCCATGTACATGACGTTGTCCAGCTGGACCATCCGGATCTTGTCCGGTGCGTCCTTGCCCGCCTGGGCGAAGGCGGACCCGCTCATGGTCATGTCCATCGCCGCCGGGTCCCACGACTGGACCCCGGACATCACCATGTCGCCCGCGCCGGCACCGGCGGCGCCCGCGGCCCCGGCCGGCATCGACATCTTCAGGGTGACCTTGGCCGACTTGGCCGCCGACGTCTTCTTGTAGGCCGCCTGGAGCGCCGTGCGGGCATCCTTCGCGCTCGACTGCGGAGCAGCCTTCTTCGGCACCTCAGCGGCCTTCTTGGAGTCGCCGCCGCTCTGGCATCCGGCGGTCGCCGCCACCAGGATTCCAACCGCCGCGAGGGATATCCCGGCGCGCTTGACGGACTTGCTCATTACGTCCCCACCCCATCGATCAAAAGACGAAAATCTTCACAACCGTAACTCAGCGCGCTGACAGCGGGCACATGAAAAAACCGGCCCCCGCCCCTCCGAAGAGGTGCGGGGGCCGGTCTCAGTACGCGAAGTACGGCTCAGTACGCGAACCCGCGACTGCCGGTGATCCGAGGGATCAGACGGCGGCCGGGTCCTCCTCGACGAGGAGGTTGCGGGTGCGGTTCGAGTCGAGGGAGATACCGGGGCCCATCGTGGTGGTGATGGTCGCCTTCTTGATGTACCGGCCCTTGGCGGCGGACGGCTTCAGACGGAGGATCTCCTCCAGAGCCGCACCGTAGTTCTCCACCAGCTTGGCGTCGTCGAAGGACACCTTGCCGATGATGAAGTGCAGGTTCGAGTGCTTGTCGACGCGGAACTCGATCTTGCCGCCCTTGATCTCCTCGACCGCCTTGGCGACGTCGGGGGTGACCGTGCCGGTCTTCGGGTTCGGCATCAGACCACGGGGACCGAGCACGCGGCCGAGGCGGCCGACCTTGCCCATGAGGTCCGGGGTGGCGACGACGGCGTCGAAGTCCAGACGGCCCTTCGAAACCTCGTCGATGAGCTCGTCGGAGCCGACGATGTCGGCGCCCGCGGCAAGCGCGGCCTCGGCACGGTCGCCGGTCGCGAAGACCAGGACCCGGGCGGTCTTACCGGTGCCGTGCGGGAGGTTCACGGTGCCACGGACCATCTGGTCGGCCTTGCGCGGGTCGACACCCAGGCGGAAGGCGACCTCGACGGTGCCGTCGAACTTGGTCGTGGAGGTCTCCTTGGCGAGACGGACCGCCTCGAGCGGCGCGTACAGCTTGTCCGCGTCGATCTTGGCGTCCGCAGCGCGGAGAGTCTTGCTGCGCTTCACTTCAGCTCCTGTGTTGGTTCAGGCATGGAGTCGTGGTGCGGGCCAGCGCTTGGCCCTACCACTGGAGGTCAAACGGGGGTGAGCTGAGATCAGCCCTCGACCGTGATGCCCATGGAACGGGCGGTGCCGGCGATGATCTTCGACGCGGCGTCCAGGTCGTTGGCGTTCAGGTCGGCGAGCTTCGTCGTGGCGATCTCGCGGACCTGAGCCTCGGTGATCTTGGCGACCTTGGTCTTGTGCGGCTCGCCGGAGCCCTTCTCGACACCAGCGGCCTTGAGGATCATCTTCGCGGCCGGCGGAGTCTTGGTGATGAAGGTGAAGGAGCGGTCTTCGTAGACCGTGATCTCCACCGGGATCACCCAGCCACGCTGCGACTCGGTCGCGGCGTTGTAGGCCTTGCAGAACTCCATGATGTTGACGCCGTGCTGGCCGAGCGCGGGGCCGACCGGCGGGGCCGGGTTCGCCGCACCGGCGTTGATCTGGAGCTTGATAAGCCCCGTGACCTTCTTCTTCTTGGGAGGCATTGCTCTCTCCGGGTCCTAGTGAGAGTGAACCGCCTGCATCCGATCAACCGGATGGAGGCATACCGCACAACGATAACGGGTATAGCTGCGCGGCTAAAAACCGAGCAGGTCAGAGGGGCTGCGAGAGCCTCTCTGACCTGCTCGGAAGTGCTGGTTCCAGAAAGCGCCGACTGGCTGCGGCTGCTAGTTCTTCTGGATCTGGTCGAAGCTGAGCTCGACCGGGGTCTCGCGGCCGAAGATCTCGACGAGGCCCTTGACCTTCTTCGAGTCGGCGTTGATCTCGTTGATGGTCGCCTGCAGCGTCGCGAACGGGCCGTCGGTGACGGTGACCGAGTCGCCCACCTCGAAGTCCAGGACCTGGACCTCGACCTTGCGCTGCGGGGCCGGCTTGCCCTCGGCCTCGGCGGCCTCACGGGCGGCCTTCTCCTCGGCCTCCGGGGCGAGCATCTTCACGATCTCGTCGAGCGTCAGCGGGTACGGGTCGTAGGCGTTGCCCACGAAGCCGGTGACACCGGGGGTGTTGCGGACGACGCCCCAGGACTCGTTCGTCAGATCCATGCGGACGAGAACGTAACCGGGCAGCTTGTTCTGCCGGACGTTCTTGCGCTCGCCGTTCTTGATCTGGACGATCTCCTCTTCGGGGACCTCGGCCTGGTAGATGAACTCCTCGACGTTCAGCGAGACGGCACGCTGTTCGAGGTTGGCCTTCACACGCTTCTCGTAACCGGCGTACGTGTGGATGACGTACCACTCGCCGGGCAGGAAGCGGAGCTCCTGGCGCAGGGCCTCGACCGGGTCGACGGGGGCGGCGGGCTCCGCCGCCTCCTCGTCCTCGCCGGATTCGGCGGAGACCTCGGCGGGTTCCTCGGACTCGTCGTCCGATTCGGCGTCCTCGTCCTCGACGGGTTCGGCGGAGGCCTCGGCCTCGGCCTCGGCCTCGTCGACAACGTCCTCGTCGGTCACGTCGGCTTCGGCGTCATCGGACTCGACGTGCAGGGCAGCCTCTTCGGCCGCTTCGCCCGCAGCGGCGTCGGCAGCCTCGGCCTCGTCCTCGTCGGCCGCCTCGATGATCTCGAGCTCGTCCTCGACGGACTCGACCGACTCGATGGCGTCGTTCAGGTTCGGGTCAGACACGGTGGCTGCTTCTTCCTGGCTACAGATGGGGTGGAACATGCGAAAGGGGCGCCGATTGAGGGGCGCCCTTCGCGGATCAGCCGAAGACGTACTTGACTACCTGCGAGAAGCCGGAGTCAATCAACGTCACGATGCCAATCATGATGACAACGAACACGATCACCACGGAGGTGTACGTCGTCAGCTGGCTGCGTGTCGGCCAGACAACTTTACGGAGTTCGGCGACGACCTGCCGGTAGAAGAGCGCGAGACGGCCCAGAGGGCCCTTCTTGCCGCGCTTACCGCCCTTGCGGGCCTTCTTCTTCGAATCCTTGGACTCCGCTGCCTCGTCCTGGGCATCAGGCATGTCGATGGAGCCCACGGCGTCCGTCACGCTTCTCACCTGATTCCGGGTCATGGCCGTGCCGCGCCCGGTGGAGCCGCACGGCGGTGCATTGAAGTACGTACATGCGCACACATCCTGGCGAAGGTGTGTGTAGCAGGGCCGGAGGGACTTGAACCCCCAACCGCTGGTTTTGGAGACCAGTGCTCTACCAATTGAGCTACGACCCTTTGTGGTTCCCCCAACCTACCGCATGTGGTGGTGTGGTCGGTGAGGGCCAACAGGCAGTGAGTGTACGTGGTCAGGGGCCCGGCGTCGAACAGCTTGCTCCCGAACACCTTCCGAATCGCTTCCCGATCACTTCCGGATCGGTTTCCGCATCCTTTCCGACCGCCTCCTCATCACCTCCGCCTCCCCTTCGCACGGCCTCTTTAAGAAGGCCACCCGGACGCCTGTCCACATGCTGACCGGTCCGTGAAACGCGGGTGCTCCCTTTGTCGGGGGTCTGGGACCATGGCCCGCATGAGCGCTGCAACTCCCCCGCCCTCCTCCCCCACCGAGCGCCGGGTCTCCGCGCGCATCGGCGCCATCTCCGAGTCCGCCACCCTCGCCGTCGACGCCAAGGCCAAGGCCCTCAAGGCCGCCGGGCGTCCGGTCATCGGCTTCGGCGCGGGCGAGCCCGACTTCCCGACGCCCGACTACATCGTCGAGGCCGCCGTCGAGGCCTGCCGCAACCCGAAGTACCACCGCTACACGCCGGCCGGGGGCCTGCCCGAGCTCAAGGCCGCGATCGCCGCGAAGACGCTGCGCGACTCCGGCTACGAGGTCGACGCCTCGCAGGTCCTGGTGACCAACGGCGGCAAGCAGGCGATCTACGAGGCCTTCGCGGCGATCCTCGACCCGGGCGACGAGGTCATCGTCCCGGCGCCGTACTGGACCACCTACCCCGAGTCGATCCGGCTCGCGGGCGGTGTCCCGGTGGACGTCGTGGCCGACGAGACCACCGGATACCGCGTGTCGGTGGAGCAGTTGGAGGCGGCCCGTACGGAGCGTACGAAGGTCGTTCTGTTCGTCTCGCCGTCCAACCCCACCGGCGCCGTCTACAGCGAGGCCGACGCCGAGGCGATCGGGCGCTGGGCCGTCGAGCACGGCCTGTGGGTCATGACCGACGAGATCTACGAGCACCTGGTGTACGGCAGCGCCGCGTTCACCTCGCTGCCCGCGATCGTGCCCGAGCTTCGCGACAAGTGCATCGTCGTCAACGGCGTCGCCAAGACCTTCGCGATGACCGGCTGGCGGGTCGGGTGGATCATCGGCCCGAAGGACGTCGTGAAGGCCGCGACCAACCTCCAGTCGCACGCGACCTCGAACGTCAGCAATGTGGCCCAGGTGGCCGCCCTGGCCGCCGTCTCCGGGAACCTCGACGCGGTCGCCGAGATGCGCGAGTCCTTCGACCGGCGCCGCCGGACCATGGTGCGGATGCTGAGCGAGATCGACGGCGTGGTCTGCCCCACCCCCGAGGGCGCGTTCTACGCCTACCCCTCGGTGAAGGCCCTGCTCGGCAAGGAGATCCGGGGCAAGCGCCCGCAGACCTCGACCGAGCTCGCCGCGCTGATCCTGGACGAGACCGAGGTCGCGGTCGTCCCCGGCGAGGCCTTCGGCACGCCGGGCTACCTGCGGCTCTCTTACGCCCTGGGCGACGAGGACCTCGTCGAGGGCGTCTCCCGGATCCAGAAGCTGCTGGCCGAGGCCAAGGACTGACGTCCGCTCCGCTCACGGGGCCGGGTACCGGTTTTGGTACCCGGCCCCCGTTGCTGTGTGCGAGCAAGACCACGTTCGGGGAAAGCCCTACCGGTGCGGCGGGGGCGTGCGGCAGGATCCTGGGATGGAGCACGTACGTGATGTCTCTGAGCTGCCGAAGGCCCATCTGCACCTGCACTTCACCGGGTCCATGCGGCCCTCCACCCTGCTCGAACTCGCCGACAAGTACGGCGTACGGCTGCCCGAGGCGCTGACCGGCGCCGAGCCGCCGAAGCTGCGGGCCACCGACGAACGCGGCTGGTTCCGCTTCCAGCGCCTCTACGATGCGGCGCGGTCCTGCCTGCGCGCCCCCGAGGACATCCAGCGCCTGGTGCGCGAGGCCGCCGAGGAGGACGTCCGGGACGGTTCCGGGTGGCTGGAGATCCAGGTCGACCCGACCTCGTACGCGCCGCTGCTCGGCGGTCTCATCCCGGCTCTGGAGATCATCCTGGACGCGGTCGACTCCGCGTCGCGCGAGACCGGGCTCGGCATGCGCGTCGTGGTCGCGGCGAACCGGATGAAGCACCCGCTCGACGCGCGCACCCTGGCCCGGCTCGCGGTCCGCTACGCCGATCGCGGCGTGGTCGGATTCGGCCTCTCCAACGACGAACGCCGGGGCATGGCAAGGGACTTCGACCGCGCCTTCGCCATCGCCCGCGAGGGCGGCCTGCTCGCGGCCCCGCACGGCGGCGAGCTCTCGGGCCCGGCCTCCGTGCGCGACTGCCTCGACGATCTGCACGCGCGGCGGGTCGGCCACGGGGTGCGGGCGGCCGAGGACCCCCGGCTCCTGCGCCGCCTGGCCGACAAGGGCATCACCTGCGAGGTCTGCCCCGCCTCCAACGTCGCCCTCGGCGTCTACGAGAAGCCCGAGGACGTGCCGCTGCGGGCCCTGTACGACGCGGGCGTCCCGATGGCCCTGGGCGCGGACGACCCCCTCCTCTTCGGCTCCCGCCTGGCCGCCCAGTACGAGATCGCCCGCCACCACCACGCGTTCAGCGACGCGGAACTGGCCGAACTGGCCCGCCAGTCGATCCGGGGCTCGGCCGCACCGCCGGAGGTCCAGGGGAAGCTGCTCGCGGGGGTGGAGGGGTGGCTGGCGGGGTGATACGGGTGGGCCCGGGTTGCGGGTTCCTGCTGGCGCGGCCCAGCGCGCCTTGGGGGCGCGGGGAACTGCGCGGCCGGCCACGCACGGCCCTCGGCCGGCCGGACGGCACGCGGGAGCATCACAAGGTGCCGGTCCACGGACGATTCGGTGCGGGCACCACCCTGCCAAGGGGCGCTGGGGGCTACCCGATACCCCGCAGCAGCGTGCGCGCCACCCTCCGCGCAAACTCCTCCAGCGTCTGAGGAGGCTCCCCCGACCCCGTCATGTCGTACGCGAACGCCCGCTGCGCACACGCCCCCAGCAGCAGCGACGCGGCCGCGTAGGTGTCGGCGTCCTGGCCGATCCGGCCGGCCTCCCGCTCCGCCCTGAGATACCCGTCGACCCACTCGATCGGCATGTGGGGCCCGGAGCCGAGCTCGCGCAGCGCCTCGTCGTGGCGCCGCTTCAGCTGCGGATCCGCGTACAGCGACGCCGCGATCGGAAAGCTCTCCGCGTAGAACAGCGCGGCCTGGCGGGCGATCTCCGTCAGGTTCGCCTCCACCGACCGCTCCCCCGGCTCCGCCGCGAGCCCCTCCACCAGCGGGCCGAGCTTCGGCAGCCGCTCCTTCAGGACCGTCACGAACAGATCCTCCTTGCTCGCGAAGTGCTTGTAGAGCGCCGCCTCCGAGCACCCCGCCGCCTTCGCGATCTCCTTCGTCGTGGCGCGGGCGAGGCCGATGGTGAGCATGAGCTCGTGCGCGGCGTCGACGATGCGGACGCGGGCCGGCGGCGACTGCATGTGTGCTCCAACGGGGCTTGACTAGTGGGTGAGTACTTACTCACTCTAGTGGTGAACGAAGTGAGTGAATACTTACCCACCCTAGGAGGGTGACGCGATGAGGCTCACGGTTTTCGGTGCCACAGGCGGCATCGGCCAGGAAATCGTCAAGCAGGCGTTGGCTTCGGGGCACGAGGTCACGGCGGTGGTGCGCGATCCGGCCAGGTTCGCCGTGACCGGCGCGGGCCTTGAGGTCGTCAAGGCCGATCTGACCGACCCCGAGTCGCTGCGCGGCGCGGTGGCCGGGCGGGACGCGGTCCTGTCCGGGCTCGGCGCCCGCAAACGCTCCGACGCCGGGATCACGGCCCGGCTCACCCGGTCGGTGCTGGCCGCGATGGAGGCCGAGGGGACGCGGCGGCTGGTCGTCGTGAGCGCGGCGCCGGTCGGGCCGGAGGCCCCCGGCGACGGGCTCCTCGACCGCGGTATGCGGTCCATGATCAGCGCGATCCTCAAGGAGGTGTACGCCGACCTCCGCGCCATGGAGGCCGAGTTGGCGGCCAGCGCCACCGACTGGACGTCCGTGCGCCCGCCCAAACTCACCGACAGGCCGCTCACCGGGGCCTACCGCCGGGTCGTCGGCGGCAACCCCAAGGCGGGCCGCACCATCGCCCGCGCCGATGTGGCGCACGCGATGCTGGCCTGCTTGGACGACCCGGCGACGGTGAAGCAGGGGGTGGGGGTGGCGTACTGAGCGGGCTTCAGAAGCGAGGGTCAGGCCGGGCTGAGGTCTAAACCTCTACGCCGACCGCCACCGGCTCGTTCACCAGGGTCACGCCGAAGGCCAGCTCCACCCCTGCGACCACCTCACGGGCCAGCGCCAGCAGGTCCTCGGTGGTGGCGCCGCCGCGGTTCGTCAGCGCGAGGGTGTGCTTCGTCGAGATGCGGGCGGGGCCGGTCCCGTAGCCCTTGGTGAAGCCGGCCTTGTCGATCAGCCAGGCGGCGGAGGTCTTGGTGCGGTCGGCGCCCACGGGCCAGGCGGGGGGCGTCACGTCCGCGCCGAGGCGCTCCTGGGCGCAGGCGACGAAGGCCTCGTACGCCTCGTTGGGCAGGATCGGGTTGGTGAAGAACGAGCCCGCCGACCACGTGTCGTGGTCCTCCGGGTCGAGCACCATGCCCTTGCCGGCGCGCAGCTTCAGCACGGTCTCGCGGGCGGTGGCGGCGGGGACGCGATCGCCGGGTTCCACGCCGAGCGTTCGGGCGGTCTCCGCGTACTTGACCGGCGCGGAGAGCCCTCCCGCGTCCTCCAGCTCGAAGACGACGCGGAGCACGACGTAGCGGTCGGGGTGCTGCTTGAAGCGGCTGTTGCGGTACGAGAAGTCGCACTCGGCGTTGGGGATGGTGACGGTCGTGCGGTCGAGGCGGTCGTAGGCGACGACGTGGGTGATGGTGCTGGACACTTCCTGGCCGTACGCCCCGACGTTCTGGATCGGGGTCGCGCCGGCCGAGCCCGGGATGCCGGCGAGGCACTCGATGCCGGCGAGCCCGGCCTCTACGCTCCTGGCGACGGCGTCGCTCCACACCTCACCGGCGGCGAGTTCGAGGCGGGTGCCGTCGAGCTCGAAGCCGCGGGTGGCGATGCGCAGGGCGGTCCCGGCGAAGCCCTTGTCTCCGATGAGCAGGTTGCTGCCGCCGCCGATGACGAGCAGGGGGGTGCCGCTGTCGTCGGCCTCGCGTACGGCATCGATGACCTCGGCGTCGGTGGTGGCGGTCACCAGCCGATCCGCCGGGCCGCCGAGGCGGAGGGTGGTCAGGGGGGCGAGGGGGGCGTCGTGAAGTTCCTGCACGGGGTCCAGCGTACGGGGGCGGCCGGGTGGGGGTGCGACGCCCTGCGGTCGGTGGGGGGCCTGCGCCCTGCGGTCGGTGGTGCGGGTGCGGCGTGCCAGGCGGGTGCGGGCCGGTGGTGGCGGCGCCGCCCTGCGGTCGGCTGTGCGGGCAGATGTCGCGGGGCGGGGCTGCGGC
>NZ_LGDD01000359.1 GCF_001279695.1 Streptomyces sp. WM6378 | reverse complement strand
GGGCTCCTGGGGCTCCGCCCCAGACCCCACGGGTTCCCCACCCTCCCCCAAGCTCTTGAAGAGCAGGGGACCCCCATCCCGTGACGGGGATGGGAAAGGTCCAGCCCCGGGCTCCGCCCCAGACCCCATCGGGGGCTTCGCCCCCGCACCCCCCAACCCGCTTTTCGCCTGCCGGCCGTGCGTGGTTGCTCGCGCAGTTCCCCGCGCCCCCAGCAGGGTTGATCCTGGCCGGACGGTGGCATTTCAGCCCGTCCGACGATCACGGGCATCAGCCCACCCCAGCCCGTCCGGCGATTGAGGACGACCGCCCTTAAGGCGCGAACGGGGTCTGGGGCAGAGCCCCAGGAACGACCGCCGGGCCGCACCCAGACATCTCACCCCCGGCGGGTTTCGGGAAGGGGCGGGGTGGGGCCCCAACGGGGTCTGGGGCGGAGCCCCAGCAGCGACCGCCGGGCCGCACCCGGATCTCACCCCCGGAGCCCACGCAGCAAAGCCGCAGAGTGTCACAGCGGAAGGGGCGAGGGTGCGGGCCCCCGGGGCCTGGGGGCGTCAGCCCCCCGCCGCTGCTCGGAAGCGGGAAGACCGGTGGACCGGATCCGTGTCGATCTTCGGAATCACATGCTCCCCGATCAGCCGAATCGTCTGCAGCGTGTCCTCGAACGGCACCCCGATCGGCAGCCCGAACGACAACTGGTCCGCCCCCGCCTGCTCCCACCGCTTGCACTGCGCGGTGACCTCGTCCGGGTCGCCGCAGATCATCAGCTCCTCGGCGATGAGCAGCTCGATGATCTCCGCGTTGTACTCCGGCAGGGTCTCCGGCCACTCCGGAATCCCCTCGGGCCGGGGGAAGGTGTCGTGGTACCGGAACACGAGCGACTGAAGCCGATTGAGCCCGCCCTCGACCGCGATCCGCACCGCCTCGTCATGCGTAGGCGCACAGATCGCCGTCGACGTCACCATCACGTTGTCGTTGACGAAGTCACCGACCGGCTCGGCCTCCTGGATGGCCGTCTTGTACTGCTCCAGGACCCACTCCATGTCGGAGACCTTCTGCACGGAGAAGCCGAGCACCCCGAGCCCCTTCTTCGCCGCCATGGCGTACGAGGAGGGGGACCCGGCGGCGTACCACATGGCCGGGTGCGACTTGCCGTACGGCTTGGGGAGGATCTTGCGCGGCGGGAGCGACCAGTGCTTGCCCTGGAAGCCCTGGTACTCGTCCTGGAGCCACATCTTGGGGAACTCCGCGATGGTCTCTTCCCAGATTTCCTTGGTGTAGTTCATGTCCGTGACGCCCGGTATGAACCCCAGGATCTCGTGCGACCCGGCGCCGCGCCCGCTGCCGAACTCGAAGCGCCCTTCCGACAGATGGTCGAGCATGGCCACCTTCTCGGCGACCTTCACGGGGTGGTTCACCTGGGCCAGCGGGTTGAAGATGCCCGAGCCGAGGTGGATGCGCTCGGTGGCGTGGGCGAGGTAGCCGAGGAAGACCTCGTTGGCCGAGAGGTGCGAGTACTCCTCCAGGAAGTGGTGCTCGGAGGCCCAGGCGTACTTGAAGCCGGACTTGTCGGCCTGGATGACGTACTTCGTCTCCTCCATCAGCGCCTTGTGCTCCGCCATGGGGTCGACCGCGGACCGTGCTGCCGGCACGTATCCCTGCACAAAGAGTCCGAATTCCAAGGGACTTCTCCTTCATGAGAATCACGAGTTTCTGACGCATCGTCAGATTGTGACGAGCTCGACTGTTCCACCGGCCGCAGGGACCGTCAATACCTGACGCATAGTCAGACATGGCTCCGGCCTCAGAACAGTGACACCCCGGCCAGCCACCCCCCGTCGATGACGAACGGCTGCCCCGTGATGTACGAGGAGTCCTCGGTGGACAGGAACAGGGCGAGCGCGGCCACCTCCTCGGGCCTGCCGACCCGGCCGAGCGGCACCAGCTTGCGGTAGAGCTCGCCGAGGGCCGCCGAGGTCTCCGAGGCGTCCGCCGTCGGGTCCAGCTGGGCGGGGTTGGACATCGCGGTGTCGATGGCCCCCGGGCACACCGCGTTGACCCGGATCTTCAGGTGCGCGAGCTCCATCGAGGCGACCCGGGTGAGCCCGAGGATGGCGTGCTTGGTGGCGGCGTACGTGCCGACCGCGCTCATGCCGGTCATCGCCGTGTACGAGGCGGTGTTGACGATGGTGCCGCCGCCCGCGGCGCCTATCTCGGGCGCGACGGTCTTGATCCCGAGGAAGCAGCCGACCTGGTTGACCTGCACGACCTGCATGAACTCGTCGAGCGGGGTGTCGACGAGCGCGTTGAAACGCAGAATCCCCGCGTTGTTGACCAGCCCGTCGATCTTCCCAAAGGCGTCCTTGGCGGCGCGGACGGCGGCCACCCACTCCTCCTCCCGGCTCACATCGAGATGTACGAAGCGGGCGGCGTCCTCCCCCGCCTGCTTCCCCAACTCCTGCGCCAGCGCCTCCCCTTGCTCGTCGAGCACATCGGCGATGACGACCCTGGCCCCCTCGGCCACGAACAGCCGGGCCTCCTGCTCGCCCTGCCCGCGCGCCCCGCCGGTGATGAAGACGACCCGCCCATCAAGCTTGCCCATGCCGTACTCCCAGCCGTAGAGGTGTCCTGGTCATTGAGGCGTCCTAGTCATTGAGGTGGGGGCCGACATCGGCCCCGAACGAGGCCATCTGGTCGGTGAGCTCATCGCGCCCCCGGCACCGGAACCGCACCTGAATCTGATCGACGCCCATCGCCCGGTACGCGCGCAGCGACTCGGCGAGGGCCTCCGGCTTCCCGACGAGGGTGCGCCGCCCGGTCTCCCAGCCGGGCTCACCGACGTACAGCGCCTCGGTGATCGCGCCGACGGTGATCGGGTCGACGATCCCGGCGTCCTCCCGAATGCCCTTCAACTTGGCTATCTGGGCCGGGAGTTCACTCCTCGAATCCCCCTGGGGCAGCCAGCCGTCCCCGCGCAGGGCGGCCCGGCGGACCGCCGCCGGGGACGACCCGCCCACCCAGATCGGTACGCGCACCTGGGCCGGCCGGGGCCGCTGCCCGAGCCCGCTGAACGCGAACCGCTCGCCCTGGAAGGACGGGTACTCCTCCGGCCCGAGCGCGGCCCGCAGCGCGTCGACGGTCTCGTCGAGCACGGGCCCCCGCCGGTCGAAATCGGCCCCGACCGCCTCGAATTCCTCCCGTACGTGCCCGGCCCCGACCCCGAGGATCAGCCGCCCGCCGCTGAGGTGGTCCAGGGTCGCGTACTGCTTGGCGGTGACGAGGGGGTGCCGGAGCCCTACGACGGCCACGTGGCTCATCAGCCGGACCCGCTCGGTGACCCCGGCGAGGAAGGAGAGGGTGGCGACCGGGTCGTACCAGATGGTGCTCATCGCCCCCGCGAGCCGACGGGGAATGGCGACGTGATCGCAGCTCGCCAGGTAGGCGAAGCCGGAGCGCTCGGCCACCCGCGCGATCTCGGCCAGGTCCGCCGGGCCGGCGTCGGCCTCCCACCCCTCCGCGTAGATGGTGCTCTGCGACTGGACGGGGAGCTGCATCCCGTACACCAGTCGCCCGTTCGGCAGTATCGGCACCGTACGCCCGCCTCCACCCTGATCTGACGCTCCGTCAAATAGCTCGGTGGCCCCATCGTCATAGCTGACGCATCGTCAGGCAAGGGGTGTGCGGGCAACGGCGTACGGCGGCCGGACTCAGGGAGCGACGCCGGTGCGCGGGCGGCGGCAGCGCACCGGCGACCGGCCTCAGCCCAGCAGCGCGTACACCGTGGACGCCCGGGCGGCCGGCTCCTCGGTGCCCTCGCCCGTCATGGTGATCTCGGCGAAGGCCATCCGGCGCCCGAGCTTGGTGACGCGCGCGTCGACGAGTACGTCGGCGCCGGTCACCGGGCGCTGGAAGGTGGTGGACTGCTGGACGGTCGTCATGGGCCCGTACGCCCCGCGCGCGGAAGCCACCGCGATGACGGTGGCGGTGTCGGCAGCGGCCATCAGGGCCTGCCCGCTGATCCCGCCCCCGTCCCGCGCGAGCGCGTCACTCCAGGGCAGCCGCAGTACGGCATGGAGCTCGCCGGTGTCTTCCACGGTCAGCCCGAGATCGCGCACCCAGGGTGCGAAGTTGTCGGCCAGGATCTTCTCTGCTTCAGCAAGGGTCAGCGCCATGCTGTTGATGGTGGCGGCGGGCGGGACAAATGTCACCGTCACCCGGCGACGGACCACCCTGCCGCGCTCCCGAACACCTGCGTCACGATGAGCCCATGACCCTCCACACGGTGATCCTCTACGGCTGCGCGGCGGCCGTCGTGGCGCCCGGCACCAAGCTCATCCTGGCCGAGGCGGGTGGGCGCCGCGTGAGCCCCGCCGAACTGCTGCGCATCCTGTGGCGGCGCCCGGTGCCGTGGGCCGCGGCGGCGATGGTGGCCCTGATGGCCGCGATGGCGGTCGCGCAGACGGCAGCCCCCTCCGTCATGGACCACCTCCAGCGCGAGCCCGGCGCACCGTGGTGGCGGGCGGTGACCGCACTCCTGGTGCAGACCTCCGGCTGGGTCCAACTGACCTTCAACCTGGCGGCGATCGCGGTCATCGCCCCGGTCGCCCAGCGCCGGCTCGGCCCGGTGTGGATGCCGCTGGTCTTCCTGGCGGGCGGGGTGACGGCCCAGGCGGTGAGCATGGCGGGCTGGAGCCCGACGGGAGGCGGCGACTCGGTCGCCCTGTGCGGCCTGCTGGGCGCCCTGGCGACCACGCACCTCCCGCGCCCCGCCCCCATGACGGCCCGCCTCCTCCCCCTCCCGATCCCGGTCGCGGGCCTGCTCCTGTGCACCCTGAGCAACAACCACGGAGTCGGCCTCCTGGTGGGCTGCGCGCTGGGAGCGCTGCTCGCCATGAGGGGGTTCGGCAACGCGGCCGCCCATGAACCCGGATGAGCCCTACTGACGCCTCAACAACGCGACTTGGTGCCGCGCGCTATCCCGCCCAAACCCCCTCCGGCGTCAGCCCCAACAACCCAATCGCATTGCCCCGCACAATCCGCTCCACCGCATCCCCCGCCAGGTGCCCCATCTGCGCCTCCCCGACCTCCTTCGACTTGGGCCATGTCGAGTCCGAGTGGGGGTAGTCCGTCTCGTACAGGACGTTTCCGACACCCACCGCGTCCAGGTTCTTCAGGCCGAACGCGTCGTCGAAGAAGCAGCCGTACACGTGGTCCGCGAAGAGTTCGGACGGGGGGTGGTGGACCTTGTCCGCCACTCCGCCCCAGCCGCGGTTCTCCTCCCAGACCACGTCCGCGCGTTCCAGGATGTACGGGATCCAGCCGATCTGGCCCTCCGCGTACATGATCTTGAGGTTGGGGAAGCGTTCGAACTTGCCGCTCATCAGCCAGTCGACCATCGAGAAGCAGCAGTTGGCGAAGGTGATGGTCGAGCCGACGGCGGGCGGGGCGTCCGGGGATGTGGAGGGCATGCGGCTGGAGGAGCCGATGTGCATGGCGATCACCGTGCCGGTCTCGTCGCACGCGGCGAGGAACGGGTCCCAGTCGTCCGTGTGGATCGAGGGCAGCCCCAGGTGCGGGGGTATCTCGGAGAAGGCCACCGCGCGCACCCCGCGCGCGGCGTTGCGGCGGACCTCGGCCGCGGCAAGGTCCGCGTCCCACAGCGGGATCAGGGTCAGCGGGATGAGGCGGCCCCGCGCCTGGGGGCCGCACCACTCCTCCACCATCCAGTCGTTGTACGCCCGCACCGAGAGCAGGCCGAGTTCGCGGTCCTTCGCCTCGGTGAAGGTCTGGCCACAGAAGCGGGGGAAGGTCGGGAAGCAGAGGGCCGACTGGACGTGGTTCACGTCCATGTCGGACAGGCGGGCCTCCACGTCGTACGAGCCGGGCCTCATCTGCTCGTACGTGATGACCTCCAGCTTTATCTCGTCCCTGTCGTAGCCCACCGCCGTGTCCAGGCGGGTCAGCGGGCGGTGCAGGTCCTCGTACACCCACCAGTCGCCGATCGGCCCGTCGTCCCCCTTCGCGCCCATGACCGGCGCGAACTTGCCGCCCAGGAACGTCATTTCCTTCAAAGGGGCCCTGACGATGCGCGGGCCGATGTCCCGGTATTTGGACGGGAGGCGGTCCCGCCAGACGTTGGGGGGCTCCACCGTGTGGTCGTCCACCGAGATGATCTTCGGGAAGGTCTCCATGTGGTTTACGGTAGACCTGATCTGACGATCCGTCAGCTACTCGCGCACGCATCGTGCACCGTCCGGGACGCTCATCCACCCCACCAGCGCTTGCGATGAGTGTGCAGGGCATGTGTCGAAGCCTTGTGCAGAGCGTCACCTGCTGCTGACGCAGCCCCTCCGGACAGGGCAGACTGGCGGGGAGCAATCCAGGAGTACGGGGGTACAGGGGGCAGCTATGGACCGTGACGGCGGGCCGCGCGTACCGGAGCAGCGCGCTCCGGAACCGCCGCCGCAGCGCGCGACGGGGCACCTCGTCCAAGCGGCGGCCGAGCACGACCCGGAGGCATCCGGCGCCGGGCTCCGCTTCGGCGTACTCGGACCGGTGCGGGCCTGGCGGGGCGAACAGCCCCTGCCGTCCGGCTCCCCGCAGCAGCGCGCCCTGCTCGCCGCCCTGCTCCTGCGCGACGGCCGCACCGCCACCGCCGCCGAACTCATCGACGCCATCTGGGGCGAGGAGCCGCCCTCCCAGGCCCTGGCCGCGCTCCGCACGTACGCCTCCCGGCTGCGCAAGGTGCTCGACCCGGGCGTCCTGGTCAGCGAGTCCGGGGGCTACGCGATCCGGGCCGGCGCCGCCACCCTCGACCTCACCCAGGCGCAGGAGCTGGCGACCGCCGCCGAAAAGGCCCGGGCCGGCGGCGAGAAGTCCCGCGCCCGCGACCTCCTGAACGAGGCGCTCGCGCACTGGGCCGGCGAACCGCTGGCCAACGTGCCGGGCCCGTACGCCGAGAACCAGCGCACGCGGCTCGCCGAATGGCGCCTCCAGCTCACCGAGGCCCGGCTCGACATGGACCTGGAGGCGGGCTGCCACGCCGAGGCCGTCTCCGAACTGACCGCGCTGACCGCCGCCCACCCGCTGCGCGAGCGCCTGCGCGAACTGCTCATGCTGGCCCTGTACCGCAGCGGCCGCCAGGCCGAGGCGCTCGCCGTGTACGCGGACACCCGGCGGCTGCTCGCCGACGAGCTCGGCGTCGACCCCCGGCCCGAGCTCGCCCGCCTCCAGCACCGCATCCTCCAGGCCGACGAGGACCTGGCCCGGCCGCCCGTCGACGCGCCCGTCTCCGTCCCGGCACCCGTACGTCCGGCCCAACTACCCGCCTCCGTACCGGACTTCACCGGCCGCGCCTCCTTCGTGCGCGAGCTCACCTCGCGGCTCGCCAGCGCCGAGACCACGGTCATGGCGGTCTCCGCCCTGGCCGGCATCGGGGGCGTCGGCAAGACCACGCTCGCCGTGCACGTCGCGCACACCGCCCGCCCGTACTTCCCCGACGGCCAGCTGTACGTCGACCTCCAGGGCGCGGGGCAGCACTCCGCCGAGCCGGACACCGTGCTCGGCGCGTTCCTGCGCGCGCTCGGCACCCCGGATTCGGCGATCCCCGACTCGATGGAGGAGCGCGCGGCCCTGTTCCGCTCCACGCTGGACGGCCGCCGGGTCCTGGTGCTGCTCGACAACGCCCGCGACGCGGCCCAGATCCGGCCGCTCCTTCCGGGCACGGCGGGCTGCGCGGCACTCGTCACCAGCCGCATCCGCATGGTCGACCTGGTCGGCGCGCACCTCGTCGACCTGGACGTGATGTCCCCCGACGAGGCGCTCCAGCTGTTCACCCGGATCGTCGGCGTGGAGCGGGTGTCCGCCGAGCGCGAGGCGGCCCTGGACGTGGTCGCCGCCTGCGGCTTCCTGCCGCTGGCCATCCGCATCGCGGCATCCCGGCTCGCCTCGCGCCGTACCTGGACGGTGTCCGTACTCGCCGCGAAGCTCGCCGACGAGCGCCGCCGCCTGGACGAGCTCCAGGCGGGCGACCTCGCGGTCAAGGCCACCTTCGAGCTCGGCTACGGCCAGCTGGAGCCCGCCCAGTCCCGCGCCTTCCGCCTGCTCGGCCTGCCGGACGGGCCCGACATCTCCCTTGCCGCGGCGGCCGCCGTCCTCGACCTCCCCGAGCAGGAGACCGAGGACCTGCTGGAGTCCCTTGTCGACACCTCCCTGGTGGAGTCCGCCGCGCCGGGCCGCTACCGCTATCACGACCTCGTGCGGCTCTACGCGCGTTCCTGCGCCGAACGCGACGATCTGCCGCCGGTAGAGCGCGAGTTGGCGATGTCGCGCCTGCTCGACTTCTATCTGGCGACGGCGTCCGGCGTGTACGCCCTGGAGCGGCCGGGCGACCGCCTCGTGGACCACCTGGAGCCCACCACGCACCGGGGCCTCGTCTTCGACGACCGCCACACCGCCCAGGACTGGCTGTACACCGAGGCCGACCCGCTGCTCGCCTGCGTACGCCAGCTGTCGGGGCCGCGCACCCTGCGCCGCGCCGTCGACCTGCTGTACGCGGCCCTGGACCTCGGCGAGTCCGGCGCCAACTCCAAGCAGTACGAGGCGACCGCCGAGGCCGTCCGCGAGGCCGCCCGTACCTGGGGCGACACCCAGGCCGAGGGCCGCGCGGTGATGACGCTGGCCAATGTGCACCAGCTGGCGGGCCGGTTCGAGCCCGCCGACCGCGAGGCCCAGGAGGCCATGCGGCTCGCCGGCCCCACCGCGGACCCGCTGCCGCTGTGCTGGGCCTCCAACGCGCGCGGCATCATCGCGCTCTACCAGAACCGGCACACCGACGGCGAGACCCATCTCACTCGCGCCATCGAGGCGTTCCGCGCCGACGACAACCGGCCCGGCGAGGCCAGCGCCCTGTGCAACCTGTCCCGCATCCACCTGGCCATGGGCCGCACCGCGAGCGCGGTCACCCTGGCGCAGGAGGGCCTCGACATCTACGACGCGATGGGCCACGAGCTGCGCGGCGCCAACGCCCGTTACGCCCTTGGCCTCGCGCTCACCAAGAGCGGCCAGCTGCCCGCGGCGGCGGACCGGCTCCACGAGGCACTCGAAGTGTTCCGGGACAGCAGGCAGCGCCTGTGGGAGGGCATGACGCTGTTCCGGCTCGCGGAGGTCGACCTCTCGGGCAGGCGGCCCGCGCAGGCGGCGGCCAACGCCGAGATGGCCCTGACGGTGCTGCGCGGCATCGGCGGCGAGTGGCGGCGCGGCAACGTGCTGACCGTGCTCGGTCAGGCCCTGGCCGGCATCGGCCACGCGGGCCGGGCGCAGGTCTGCTGGCGCGACGCGCTGGTCATCTTCGAGGAGCTGGGCTCGCCCGAGGCCACCCAGGTCCGTGCCCTGCTCAGCCCGCTGGCGGCTGCATAACGCCCCTGGTCAGCGCGTTCATTGAACGTTTATCGGCACCCGGCACTCTCTTTCTTGTCGGCCCGGCGCGTCGGGGGGCGCGAGAGCCGACTGGAAGGCCGGACATTAATCTGTCGGCCCTGGCAAGTCCGTCCGGCCACCCTCGGGGGAGTGGCCGGACGGTTTCGCCGTCCATCAGGCAGCTTTACCAACGGGAGATGAGAAACATGAGCGACGTGAAGAAGAACGAGCCGCTCGTCACGCCGCAGGACCAGCACGCCACGGACGAGCCCGCCATCGCCACGCTCGACCAGCACGCCACCGGAACCCCGGTCGCCCTCGACCAGCACGCCACGGACGAGCCGGCGATCACCACGCTCGACCAGCACGCCACCTCTGAGCCCTTCAAGCCGAAGGCCCAGTAGCCCACCTGAGCGGGGGACGGCCGCGGCGGCGCGGGAGGGGAGCCGCCGCGGCCGGGGGGGGAAGCAGGACCATCGGTGCGGGACCCGCTGGGGGGGGCGGGCCCGCACCGCATCGTGTGCCCGGCGCGGATCCGGCTTCCACAACGGCCCCGCGAGGTCTGTACGCCTGCCGTACTGTGGCTCCTGGCACCTCAGGAAGGACCAGGATGAGCGCACAGCACACCGAACCCGGCGGTCCTCTCATCCCGCGCCCGGAACGAACGCCCTCGGCACTCCGGGTGGCCCTGGCCCAGGTCGCACCGCACCGGCTAGCTGAGATGGAGCAACAGAAGGACGAAGCGATCGCCCTTGCGGCGCGCACGGATTCGCTCGGCCCGATCGTGCAGTTCCTGGAGGCCTGGGCCGTCGTCATCGAGATCGCGCGTTTCCCCGCGGTCTCCGCGCGCCTGCACTCCGCCGAGTACGCAGCACAGATCCTCGACCGCGATGATCCCGCCTGGCGGACGGCCATGGCGGGCATCCGGGCCGTTTACGCTGCCGCCCGGGAGTCGCTCGCGCATGAGTGAGTGGCGCTGGGAGTACGAGCCCGATGAGACGCACGTGGTCGGCGGCGAGACACCCCCACCTTCTTCGCTGGTCGCCGAGGTGGAGAAGCGTGCCGCTGAAATCGTACGAGCCGCAGCGGCGCTGCATCTCGACGGCACGCGCTACGAAGGAGTGGGGGACGGTGTGCAGACTGCCTTTGTGCCTGGCGGAATGTTCCTCTACCTGACGATCGTGCGACACGAGTGTGTGTACGTCCTCCAGGTAACCGGCTCCCCCATGTGACGCACCACGGCCGATAGCGTCACGTCCCGGCGTCCGGCCCATGCACCTGTCACCTTCGCTGAAATCCCGGCCACCGCCGCGACAGCCCTAGCGACGAACCCGACCGACAGGCCGTTGGCGTACCCCGTAGCGGGGACGAAGCTCGGGGACCGTCCCTCGGCAAGGCGAGCAGGCCCACCACCGCTCCACACAACGTCAGCGCATCCCCAGCGCATCTTCGATGTCATCGGGCAGCACATCGAAGTCGTCCCGGATGTGGACCTGCCCCAGGAGTGAGCCTCGGTCGGTTCGCATCACGTTGGCGCGAGCCGACACCACCTTGCGCACAGGCTCTCCGGTCTCTCCGATTCCGGTCCCCTCGGCGTGCTGACGTGCTTCTTCCATTGAGACCTCGCGATCACGATGAGTTCATGGCGGCTGAGTACAGGACCGTACGCGCCCAGCACGGCCCCTCACCCCTCGGACACCGGGCCAGGATCAGGCGCTCCCCTCCCCGCCGACCTCGTCGATCAGATCGCCGTACTCCTCCAGGACGAGCTGCGCACCCTCCATGAAGTCCGCCTTGGCCTTCGCCACCCGCAGCGCCTCGGCCAACCTCAGCGCCGTGTCCGTGTTGCAGTTGCCGAGCGCGATCAGGCCCGACGGCGCGGGGTACCGGCTCACGAAGCTCGGCAGGTCCACGCGGAGCGAGGGCAGGATGATGCCGTGGGCCGCCAGCGCGCGGCGCAGCTCCCGCACGCAGCGGGTCATGTCGTCGCCGTCCGGGCGGTGTGACACGGGGTGGTGGTCCTGGTGGGGGCTCATGGGGCAGCGCCTTCCTGTGGGTGCGTACGGCACGCATGCGTACTGTGACGATTCGGTCACACCCTGACGCGAAGTGCCCTACCGTGAAAGGGGTTTGGGTTCCCGTGCGCGAACTGTGAAGCGCCGCACGGACGTTGTGGAATGGGCGGGCAGACCATGGTGCGACGCAAGGACATCGACGGCTCGGAGAGCGTGCCCTGCTTCTACGGCAAGGAGCTGCGCTGGAAGCGGGAGGCTGCTGGGCTCACGCTTCAGCAGTTGGTTGGGGGGAGCTTCTACGGGCTGAGTTACCTCAGCGAAATCGAGCGCGGGCACCGGCGCATGCCTCATGACCTGGCCGAGCATGTGGACCGGAAGCTCAAGACGGACGGCTTCTTCGCCCGAAACTGCGAGGACGTACGCAAGGCCAAACGGGCGGACCACGGCTCCTACTTCAAGCGGATCCTGGAGGTGGAGAAGAACGCCGAGCGCATCGAGGAATGGTGCACCACCTGGATCCCTGGCCTCCTCCAGACCGAACCCTACGCCCGTGCCGTAGTCCGGGCCGCGCACCCATCGGAAGCGCAGGCCCAGGCGGACGCGAAGGTCTACGAACGCCTCGCGCGAGCCGAGATCTTCGACACCGGCCGGTTGCGGCCTGAGTACTGGGTGATCCTGCATGAGTCACTGCTGCGACAGCCGATCCTTCCGCCGTCGGAGATGGCTGAACAGTTCAACCACATCGCGGAGTTGACTCATCGGCACCGGATCACTCCACAAATCCTTCCGTGGAACTCCACGGCGCAACCTATGTTGGCCGGCGCGGTCCTGTCCTTGGACTTTCCTGACGCCCCGCCGCTGGTCTACACAGAGTCGGCGTACAGCGGCGAAACCATCGACGATCCAACCCCCGTGAAGCAGTACCGCCGGTCGTACGATCGACTCAGGGCCGCCGCTCTGCCGCCGGAGGAGTCACTCGCCGTGATCGAGAACGCGGCTGAGAGCTTCCGAAATGGCAAGCACCAACTGTGGCTTGAGGGGCGCGCTTTGACGCAATAGCGCCCATAGCAGCGGGGCGGCGGAAGCCGTGTCAAGGCGTCCATGGCCTCCCCAACCTCATCCCCGTACGCGACTCAAAGGCCCAAGAAGGCCCCGTCCTCCTCTTCCATGCCGCCAGCTGAGTCGCCTCCGTCGACCAGTCAAAGGCTGAGCGAGCACTCCGCCAGGGGCAGGCTCGCTCAGGGCCATCGACGCAAGGGTAGGTCCACCTCGGCAACTCCCCCGATTGGTGCGCCAGTTAGGCCACGTTTGCCGGTCAAGGCTGAGCGCCCGCGCAGGCGGGAAGCGGCTACTCGGAGCCACCAGCACAAGAGAGGGCTCGCAACTCCCCCTTGACCACCTTCCCGCTCGCGTTACGCGGGAGTTCGGCCACGAACTCCACCTCCCTCGGCACCTTGTAGTTCGCCATCTCCCGGCGGGACCAGGCGATCAGGTCGTCCGACGTCATCACCGAGCCGGGGCGGCGCACCACGTACGCCTTGCCCACCTCGCCGAGGCGGGCGTCCGGGATGCCGATCACCGCTACGTCGGCCACCTCCGGGTGCAGGCCGAGTAGTTGCTCGATCTCCGCGGGATACGCGTTGAAGCCGCCGACGATGAACATGTCCTTGATCCGGTCGGTGATGCGGAGGTTGCCCGACTCGTCCAGGACGCCGACGTCGCCCGTGTGCAGCCAGCCGTCCGCGTCGATCGTCCGCGCCGTCTCCGGCTCGTCCTCGTAGTAGCCCCGCATCACGTTGAAGCCGCGTACCAGGACCTCGCCCGGGTCTCCCGGATCGGCACACACCCTCACCTCCGTGCCGGGTATCGCGCGGCCCGAGGTCGAGGCGATGGCCTCCGCCGGGTCGCCGCGGCGGCACATCGTGACGATGCCGCTCGCCTCGGACAGGCCGTACGCGGTCAGTACGGTGCCCACGCCCAGCTCGGCCCGCAGCCGTTCGACCAGGCGCAGCGGGACCACCGCCGCCCCCGTCACCACCAAGCGCAGCGCGCTCAGGTCGTGCTGGTCGCGGGCCGGGTGGTCCAGGAGCGACTGGTGCAGGGTGGGCGGGCCCGGCAGGACCGAGATGTGTTCGGCGGCGATGTTCGCGAGCGCCGTGTCGATGTTGAACACCGGCTGCGGCACCATCGTCGCGCCCCGCATCAGGCACGCGATGATGCCCGCCTTGTAGCCGAACGTGTGGAAGAACGGGTTCACGATCAAGTACCGGTCGCCCTCGCGCAGACCCGCGAGATCCGACCAGATCGCATAGCCGCGCAGGGTCTGGGCGTGGGTGATCACCGCGCCCTTGGGGCGGCCCGTGGTGCCCGAGGTGTAGATGATGTCGGAGGGGCTCTCCGGCTCGATGCCGTCCGCTCGTGCCGTCACCTCCGGCCCCGACACCCCCTCCCCGCCCGCCAGGAAGTCCTTCCACGTGCGGAAGTTGTCGGGGGCGTCGTCCGAGAGGACCACCACCTGCTCCAGGTGCGGGAGCGAGGGCAGCGGGCCGGGGCCGGAGCCCTCGGCGGTCGCGCGGCGCAGCGAGGCGACGTACGAGGTGCCCAGGAACGTGCCGGTCACGAACAGCAGCTTCGCGCGGCTGCTTTCGAGGACGTACGCCGCCTCCGCGCCCTTGAAGCGCGTGTTCAGCGGCACGAGCACCGCGCCCGCCGTCACCGCGCCGAGTGCCGAGACGATCCAGTCCGCGGTGTTGGGCGCCCAGACCGCCACCCGGTCGCCGGGCTCGACGCCGGCCGCCATGCACGCGGCCGCCGCGCGCTCGACCCGCTCGCCGAGCTCCGCGTACGAGATGCGGCTGCGGCCCTCGACGACGGCCTCGCGCTCGCCGTACCGGACGGCCGCGCCGCGCACCAGCTTCGCGATCGTGCCCCACTCCAGGTCCCCGCGCGTCTCCCCGCCCACCGAAAGCCCCATCGAAAGCCCCTCCGACCCCAGTAGCTGACTAACCGTCAGATTAGCTGTAGCCTCCTCCGCTGTCAGTACTGGTGACGCTCGTGGAGGTGGGGCCATGGCCACCCTGAAGGACGCGACAGCCATAGTCGGGATCGGGCAGACGCCCTTCGCCAAGCAACTGCCCGAGTCCGAGAAGGAGTTGGCGTGCCGGGCGATCGTCGCCGCGCTCGACGACGCGGGCATCAGCCCGGCCGAGGTGGACGCGTTCGCCTCGTACACGATGGAGGAGACCGACGAGGTCGAGGTCGCCAAGTCCATCGGCGCGGGCGACGTGACCTTCTTCAGCAAGATCGGCTACGGGGGTGGCGGCTCCTGCGCGACCGTCGGACACCTCGCCGCCGCGATCGCCACCGGGCAGGCGAGCGTCGGCGTCGCCTGGCGGTCGCGGAAGCGCGGCAGCGGGCCAAGGCCCTGGAAGAATACGGCAGTTCAGCTTCCCACCCCGGCCCAGTGGACGCGCCCGTTCGGGCTGTTGCGGCCGGCCGACGAGATCGGCATGCTGGCCCGCCGCTATCTCCATGAGCACGGCGCCACCCGCGACCACCTCTTCAACGTCGCCCTCGCCTGCCGCAACCGCGCCAACCAGAATCCGGCCGCGATCATGTACGAGCGCCCGCTGACCCGGGAGATGTACATGACGTCCCGCTGGATCAGCGAACCCCTGTGCCTCTTCGACAACTGCCTTGAGACTGATGGTGCGTTGGCGTGTGTCATCGTCTCCGCCGAGCGCGCCCGCGACTGCCGGCAGAAGCCCGTATACGTGCACTCCGCCGCCCAGGGCCTGCCCGCCCAGCACCACGGCATGGTCAACTACTGGAACGACGACCCGCTGACCGGCCCCGCCTGGACCGCCGCCCGGCACCTGTGGAAGCAGGCCGACTTCGGCCCCGACGACGTCGACGTGGCCCAGATCTACGACGCGTTCACCCCGCTCATCCCGCTCTCCCTGGAGGGCTACGGCTTCTGCGGGCGGGGTGAAGGCGCCGCCTTCACCGAGGGCGGCGCCCTGGAGATCGGCGGCCGCCTCCCCATCAACACCGGCGGCGGAGGCCTGTCGGAGGCCTACGTACACGGCTTCAACCTCATCAACGAGGGAGTCAAACAGCTGCGCGGCCACAGCACCGCCCAGGTCCCGGACGCCGCCACCTGCCTGGTCACCGCGGGCGAGGGAGTCCCCACCTCCGCCATCCTGCTGAGGAGTTGAGAGATGCTTTCCCCTGTTGTGGACGACGACGGCGCCCCCTTCTGGGAGTACGCGGCCCAGGGCGAACTCCGCGTCCAGGCCTGCGCCGCCCCCGACTGCGGCCGGCTCCGCTTCCCGCCCCGGCCCTGCTGCCCGCACTGCCAGTCCTTCGACAGCGAGTGGCGCCGGGTCTCGGGCCGCGGCCGTATCTGGTCGTACGTCTTCCCGCATCCCCCGCTGCTCCCCGACTACGCGGCGCAGGCCCCGTACAACGCGGTGATCGTCGAGCTCGCCGATGATCCGCTGATCCGGCTCGTCGGCAACGTGGTCGCCGAGCCGGACGCGGCGCTCGACTCGGTCGACCCGGCGCGGCTGAGGATCGGGGCGCGCGTACAGGTCGCGTTCACCGAGGTCGACGGGACGACCGTGCCGCGCTGGCTCCTGGAGCGCGCATGAGCGTCCTGGTGGAACGCGACAAGGGGACCGGCGTCGCGGTCGTCACCCTGAACCGCCCCGAGCGCCTGAACGCCGTGAACCTGGATACGGTCGCGCAACTCTCCCTCGTTTGGCGGGAGTTGAGGTTCGACGACACGGTACGGGCCGTCGTGCTGACGGGTGCGGGGGAGCGGGCCTTCTGCACCGGCATCGACCGCTCGGCCGAGGTGCCGCAGCCCTCGTCCCCGTACTCCACCGACGATCCACTGATCGCGATCGGACCGAAGGCGAACGACCTGTGGAAGCCGGTGATCGCCGCCGTACGCGGGATGGCCTGCGGCGGGGCGTTCTACCTGCTCGGCGAGGCGGAGTTCGTGATCGCCGCCGAGGACGCGACGTTCTTCGACCCGCACACGACGTACGGGATGGTCAGCGCGTACGAGTCGATGTACCTGGCGCTGCGCATGCCGCACGGCGAGGCGGCCCGGCTCGCGCTGATGGGGACGGCCGAGCGGATGTCGGCGCGCCGGGCCTACGAGATCGGCTTCGTGAGCGAACTGACCGCGCCAGGTGGAGAGTTGACTGCGGCGGTGGGGTGCGCGGAGACGATCGCGGGGTTCCCGACGGAGGCGGTGCAGGGGACGGTGCGGTCGCTCTGGGCCGCCAAGGAACCCACCTTGGCCCAGGCCCACGCACGCGCCCCGGGCTTCGTGGCGCTCGGCAACCTGCCGCCCGAACGGCAGGCGGAGCTGTTCACCGCGCGGCGGTCCAGGGAGTTCCGGATCCGGTAGGCCGGTCGGCCTACCCGGCCGTCGCCTCGGAGCCACAGAGGTCCACCTGGCTGAGCAGGGCGGGCTTGCTCATGGCCACCTTGACGGTGCTCGTCGCATTGGGGCCCAGGGACACCGAGGTGGAGCCCCGGTCGATGACGGCGCCGGCCTTGTCGTAGAACATGACCCGCACCTGGTAACTGTGGCTGCCGGAGCCGCCCGAGCCGGTGCTGACCTTGATGGTGGAGCGGGTCTCACCCTTCGCGGCCGAGGCGCAGGTGGTGACGTACGTGGTCGCGGTGGCCGTGCGATTGCGGCTCGTGCCGCTCGTGCTGCCGGTGGTGTTGTTGTTGCTGTCGTAGCGGTTGCCGTTGTAGCTGCTGCCGGCACTGCTGCTGCTCGTACTGCCGCTACCGCTACCGCTACTGCTACCACTGTCCGAACTCCCGTTGCTCTTGTGGGAGTTGGAGCAGCCGCCGCCGGAGCTGTGGCTCTTGCCGTGACTTCCGTGGCTGGAGAACCCCGTCAGTGCGAGCGCCAGACCTGCCGCTATGGCCGCGCATTTCAACCCGCGACGTACCACCGTCGCCCCCCTCCGAAGACCGGCCGACACTTTAACAGCGGTTGACCAACCCTTCGGGGCGATCAAGCGTCGCTGTCCGGTGTGGAGTTCGGCGGTCCGTGGGGCGCGGCTTCGGGAGCCCCCACCCCGCCCCTTCCCGAAACCCGCCGGGGGTTGAGGAAGGGGGAAGCCGGTTTCCTGGGGCTCCGCCCCAGACCCCGTATCGCGCCTTAAGGGCGCTCGTCCTCAATCGCCGGACGGGCTGAAATGCCCCGTGCGGGCCAGCACCGGCCCCGCCAGGGGCGCGGGGAACTGCGCGAGCAACCACATACGGCCCGAGGCCGAAAGCGGGGTCAGGGGCGCGGGGCAGTGACATTGTGCGGCTCCGCCGCGATGGGGGTCCCCCCTGTCCGAGCGAAGCCGAGAACTTGGGGGAGCGACCAGCCACACACAGCCCGAGACCGAAAACGGGGCTAGGGGCGCGGGGAACTGCGCACGCAAGCCCGCCCCAGCGGGGCGGGGCCGCGCCGGGTAGCGGGGCGGGCTCGCCGGGCGTAGCGTCGGCAGCGAGAGCCGTCTCGAAGGAGGGCCGCCGATGGTCCGCAACGTCCTCGGCTCGATCCTCGCTCTCGCCGGAGCGACGGCCGCCGTCTGGAGCCCCTTCCGTGCCTGGTACGACGGCCGTCACGGCAGCACCTATCGCATCGACGACCTGTTCTCGGGCATCTCCGCCACCAAGGCGGAGGTGGCCGGCTCGATCCTGCTCCCCTTCGCCTTCGCGGCGCTGGTGACGCTGGTCGGCCTGGTGCTGCGCTCCCGCGTCCTGGTCGCGGTCGCGGGGCTGATCACGCTCGGCTTCGCGATCCTGTGGATGGTGCGGCAGGGGCAGGCGGCGGGGAACCTGACGGTCGACTCGTCCGGCAACGGGCTCGGGCAGGGCGTCGCGATGGCGCTGGGCAGCGGGCTGGCGCTGCTGCTCGCGGCGGGCCTGATGTCGGGGCGGCGCCGGGCCGAGCCGGAGCCGGGGCCCCGCTCCGAGGCACCCGTACCCACGCTGGACACGCCGTATGAGCGGCCGTACGAGGCCCCCTATGAAGCTCCCTACGAGCCCCGGCATGACCAGCAGCAGCCTCCCTTCGAGCCGCCCCCGCACGAGCAGCCGCCCTACGGGCCACCTGACGGCCCGCCCCGCGCCTGAGGGGTCAGGCGGGGATTCGTACGCCGGTCACCACGCTCGCGTACAGCTCCTCCGAGGTGACCAGCCGGGCCCGCAGCCCCCCGGCGGACATCGCGGCCAGCGCGCCCGGCACCTGCCGTTCGCTGGTCTCGACGAGCAGCGTGCCGCCCGGGGCGAGCCAGTCGGGGGCGGCGAGGGCGACGCGGCGCATGATGTCGAGCCCGTCCGAGCCGCCGTCCAGGGCGACCAGCGGCTCGTGGTCACGGGCCTCCGGGGGCAGCAGGCCGACCTCGTCCGTGGGTACGTACGGAACGTTCGCGGTCAGGATGTCGATGCGGCCGCGCAGCCCGGGCGGGAGCGGCGCGAAGAGATCGCCCTCGTAGACGCGGCCGCCCAGCGCGGCCACGTTGCGCCGGGCGCAGGCCACGGCCGCGGGCTCGATGTCGGCGACGTGCAACTCGGCCCCCGGCAGCGCCGACGCGAGCGCGGCCCCGAGGGCCCCCGATCCGCAGCAGAGGTCCACGACGACGAGCGGACGTGAGGTGTCGGCCGCGGCGAGGGCCTGCTCGACCAGGAACTCGGTACGCCGACGCGGCACGAAGACCCCGGGGTCGACGGCCACCTTCAGCCCATGGAACTCGGCCCACCCCACGACGTGTTCGAGCGGCAGCCCCGAGACCCTGCGTTCCACCATCGCGGCGACTTCGGCGGGACCTTGGGCCGAGGCGAGTATCAACTCCGCTTCGTCCTCGGCGAATACGCACCCCGCGGCGCGGAGCCGCTCAACGACGGCGGAGGGGGAAAGCGCCTCAACTGGCATACGGGAAAAGCCCTTTCGGATGCGGCACCGGAAACCCCTGAGGGGGCGCGGGGAACTGCGCGACCAGCCACGACGGACCCGCGGCGAAAAAGGAGAGGGCGCCCCCGCGCCTAGCGGGATCCAGAAGTCGCAGTCCCCTTCACCGCATCAAGCGCGTACACGCACCGGTCCTTGCTGCACGCGTAGACGACCCCGCCGCGTACGACGGGCGATCCGGTGATCTCCCCGCCCGTGGCCAGCTTCCAGCGAAGCTGGCCCCCCGCCGCGTCCAGCGTGTACAGGCAGTGGTCGGCCGAGCCGAAGTGGATGCGGCCGTCGGCGACCACGGGCGTGCCCACGACCTCGCCGCCCGCCGCGAAGCGCCACTTGGGGGTCGAGGTGACCGCGTCCAGGGTGTACAGCGCGTTGCCGCTGCCCACGTGGACGTTGCCGTCGGCGACCAGGACCGGCTCGACGGACTGGCGGGACTCGGTGGCGATGCGCCAGCGGTCCTTGCCGGTGGAGGCGTCCAGGGCGTACACGGTGCCGAGGTAGTCGGCGAGGTACACGCCTCCCCCGGCCACCGCGGGACCCGGCGCGAACGTCGGCGGGCACAGGAAGACCGCCGGGGCCTCGAAGTGCCAGCGGACGTGGCCGGAGGCGACGTCGATCGCCAGGACGCGGGTGCCCGCCGAGACGTAGACGTAGCCGTCCTGTGCGGGCGCGACCCGGACCGGGACGCCGCCGCAGGAGGCCGCGTCGCCGACCGGGTAGGACCAGCGCTCGACGCCGGTGCGGGCGTCCAGGGCGCGCAGCCGGGCGTCCTGCCAGACGTACACCGTGCCGTCGTGGATGGTGGGCCCGGCCTCGGGGGTCTCGAAGTCGGTCTGGGCGCCGGCCGTCTCCCACAGCTTCTCGCCGTTCGCGGCCTCCCAGGCCTGTACGCCGCCGCCGCGGGTGCCGGTGACGACGGTGCCGCGGTCGGCCTTCAGGGAGTACACCCAGGCGTCCGCCGGGAGGCGCCACAGCTCGCCGCCGTCGGCCGCGTCCAGTGCGTACAGGGTGGGCCCGTCGGAGGCGTGGATGCGGCCGGCCTCGACGGCCATCGCCCAGGCGACGTCGCGCGTCTTGAACTGGCGGCGGCCGGTGCCCACGTCCAGGGCGTGCACCTCGAAGGAGGTCACGTACAGCAGGTCGCCCGCGACGGCCGGGGTGCCCCACACATCGTTCGACATGCGAAAACGCCAGGGGCGCCAGCGTCCGGGGGTCTCGGGGGGATGGGTCGGCGGAGGCACGGGGGAGGCCTGCGCGCCATTGGCGCCGGGCCTGCGCACCCAGCCGGTGGCGGGCCCGGCGTCGATGGCGACGCGCGATGCGTCGGAGGCCCTCGGGCCGGGACCGATCGGCACCTTGGCGCCGGGCAGGTGGACCGGATCGTCGGCGTGAACGGGCGGGTAGGTGACGGCGGAGCCGCCGTGCCGGCCCGGGTACGGGGGGTCCGCCGGGCGGGGCGGGGCCTGCCTGCCGGAGTGCAGGACGGAGCTCGGCGACGGGTCGGCGGCCTTGGCGACCTGCATGCGGCCGCCGCCCCTGCGCTGCTCGATCATGGCGACCGAGCGCGGCGGCAGCCAGGCCGACGCCGTGCCGCTGTCGTCCGAGCCGGAGGCGAAGAGGTGGGGCGCGAGCTGGGCCTGGAGGTCCTCGGGGGACGGCCGGTTCGGGTGCTCCATCTGCATGCAGGACTCGATGAGCGGCCGCAGCTCGTCCGGCAGGCCGGTGACGTCCGGGCCCTCGCGCAGCAGCATGAACACGGTCTCGACGGGGTTCGCGCCGTGGAAGGGCGCGTGTCCGGTCGCGGCGAAGACGAGGGTCGAGCCGAGCGAGAAGACGTCGGAGGCGCCGGTGACGCTGCGCGAGTCCTTGGCCTGCTCGGGCGACATGTAGGCGGGGGTGCCCACCGCCACGTTCGTCATGGTCAGGCGGGTGTTGGAGACCCCGGACGCGATACCGAAGTCGATCACGCGCGGCCCGTCCTCGACGACCAGGACGTTCGACGGCTTCAGGTCGCGGTGGACCAGGCCCGCGCCGTGGATGGACTGCAGGGCCTCCGCGATGCCGGCCGCGAGCCAGCGCACCGCCTGGGCCGGGAGCGGCCCGCACTCATTCACTATTTCTTCGAGGGAGGGCGCCGGCACGTAGGCGGTGGCCAGCCACGGCACGGGGGCGCGCGGGTCGGCGTCGACGACGGCGGCGGTGTAGAAGCCGCTGACCGCGCGGGCCGCCTCCACCTCACGGGTGAAGCGGACCCGGAAGAGCTGGTCCTCGGCGAGCTCGGTGCGCACCGTTTTGATGGCCACGCGGCGGCCGGAGGCCGAGCGCGCCAGATAGACCAGCCCCATGCCGCCGGCACCGAGCCGTCCCAGCACCTCGAAGGGGCCGATCCGCCTCGGGTCGTGCTGCGTCAGCTGCTCCACTTGCCTGCCACCTCCCCGTACGGGCCGTGCATGAATTCGGCCCCGTGCAGCGTCTCACGCGGCACCCCGATTCTCCCTGCCGGAGGTGGCCGGTGGCCAACCCGGGTCGAGACCGGGATGTCTCCCCCCGATCCGGGACAGCCCGGACGTCGCCGCGCGCGCCCGGGACACGGGCCGTTACGTGCCTGAACCCTGCAGAACGGCGAAGGCGGCGCCCTGGTTGTCGTTGAGGACGGCCATCCGCCCGTACGGAATGTCGAACGGCTCGGCGGTGACGCGGCCGCCCAGACGGGTGCATGCGGCGGCCGCCGCGTCGCAGTCCTCGACGCTGAAGTAGACGAGGAAGTGGTCGGGCAGGGCGGCGGGGAAGGCGTCCGACATCAGGCTGCGGCCGCCGATCGCGTTGTCCGGGCCCGGCTCGGCGCCGGGCAGTGACCAGGTGCGGAAGTCGGCGCCGATCTCGTCGGGGCTGCCCGGGTCGCCGCCCTCGTAGCCGAAGACGGACTCGTAGAACGCGTCGGCCTGGTCCTTGTCGCGGGTGTACACCTCGGTCCAGCAGAACGATCCGGGCTTGCGGGTCAGCTCGAAGCCGGTGTGCCGCTCGCCCTGCCACAGGCCGAAGACGGCGCCGCCCGGGTCGGCGGCGACGGCCATCGTGCCGTGCGGCGGGACCGGAATCGGCTCGGTGATCAGCTGGCCGCCGGCCTCGCGGATGCGGACGGCGAGCGCGCGGACGTCGGGGGTGGCGAGGTAGACGGTCCAGGAGGTCGGCATGCGGCCGTCCCGCTTGGGCTGGAGGGCCGCAACGCGCTTCCCGCCCTTGAAGGCGTTGGTGTAGCCGCCGTGCTTCCCGTCGGCCCTGCCGTCGGCGTCCTCGTCGAAGGTCCACCCGAAGAGCTCCCCGTAGAACCGCTTGCCGGCCGCCAGATCGGACAGCGAGGCGTCGGCCCAGCACGGCGCGCCTTCCGGATATCCGCCCATGCGCCTGATTCCTTCCTGAGGTGCCCCCGTCGTGGGGCCGTATCGGGGTCAAACTAACGACCCATCACGTCCGATGCGGTCGCGCAATTCGAACATATGGCCAGATTTCCCTGCACGGCGGGGCGGTGGGCCAAGTCCCGCACGGCTTGTCCACCAAAGTTGTCCACAGGGTGTTGATAACACCATTCGGGTGGCCGGACGGGCTGGAGGCGCCAAGAGGACCGGCGGCCGAAAGTCGACGAACGGTGATCGACGCGGGCCGGCCCACGGCCCGCCGACCGCCGACGCCGACCGCCCCCGAGGACGGTCACCCGGGGCGACCGGATCCCCGCGCCCATCGGGACGTACCGCCCCCGGGCCCCCATTTGCACTCGGCCGAATCGCGCTCCGATCACCCCTCGGTAAGCTGACGGCATGACAGGACAAGTACGCACCGTCGACGGCCGCGTGGCCGGCCGACGCGGCCAGGCGACACGGCAGAAGCTGCTCGACTGCCTCAGTGAGATGCTCAGCTCCTCGCCGTACCGGGACGTAAAAGTCATCGACGTGGCCCGGAAGGCGGGCACTTCACCCGCGACCTTCTACCAGTACTTCCCCGACGTCGAGGGCGCCGTCCTGGAGATCGCGGAGGAAATGGCCAAGGAGGGCGCCGGGTTGACCACTCTGGTCGAGGGCCGCTCCTGGGTCGGGCGGGCCGGCTGGCAGACGGCCGAGGAGCTCGTCGAGGGCTTCCTCGACTTCTGGCGCAAGAACGACGCGATCCTGCGGGTCGTCGACCTGGGCGCCGCCGAGGGCGACAAACGCTTCTACAAGATCCGCATGAAGATCCTGAACTCGGTCACCAACTCCCTTACGGACGCGGTCACCGAGCTCCAGTCCAAGGGCAAGGTCGACAAGGACGTGAGCCCCGCCGCGATGGCGGGCTCCCTCGTCGCGATGCTGGCGTCGGTGGCCTCGCACCAGAAGGGCTTCCAGACCTGGGGCGTCAAGCAAACCGAACTCAAGCCCAATCTGGCCCTGTTGGTCCACCTGGGCATCACGGGCAAGAAGCCGACCAAGTAGCCGTACGCACGTCGGCAGATACCCCAAGTCCTGTCGCGCCGACGGCGGTTCACCCCTTCGCGGGGCGACCGCCGTCGGCGTTCCCGTCTGCCAGCCCCTGTCAGTCCCGGCGCTCCAGACGGAAGAGCCGGATCTCGCGCTCGATCCGGGACTGGTAAGTGGCGTACGGCGGCCAGAAGTCGAGGGCCGCACGCCAGGCGGCGGCCCGTTCCTCCCCTTGCAGCAGCCGGGCCCGCACCGCGATGTCCCGGCCCCTCCAGCTGATCTCCGCGTCCGGATGGGCGAGCAGGTTGCCGGTCCACGCGGGGTGGCCGGGCCGCCCGAAATTGGACCCGATCAGCACCCAGGAGTCACCGCCCTTCTCCGGCATGCAGGCCAGCGGAGTGGTGCGCGGGAGCCCCGACTTGGCGCCGCGCGCGGTCAGGACGACGCCGGGCAGCATCCGCGCGCTGAGGATGACCCTGCCGCGGGTCAGGCGGTGTACGGCGCGGTCCATCGCGGGGATGAAGTGCGGGGCGATCCTCGCGAAGGCGCGGGTCGAGGACACCCTCTGCATGAGCCGCACCCCGGGTGCGGTCCTGGTGGGGGCGGGGCTCACGCCGGGACCTCGGCCGCGGCGGGGCCGAACAGTCCGGCCTGGTCGGCGGCGTGGCCGCGCAGGCGGTGCACGGGCCCGAAGAGCAGTTCGTCGGCGGCGGCCCGCTTGAAATACAGATGCGCCTCGTGCTCCCAGGTGAAGCCGATGCCGCCGTGCAACTGGACGGCCTCCGAGGCGGCGGAGCGCAGCGCGTCCAGACCCTGGGCGAGCGCGAGGGCGCCCGCGCCGGGATCCCAGGCCGCGTAGTACGCCGCCGACCTGGCCGCCTGCACCTGGACGTACAGGTCGGCGAGCCGGTGCTTGACCGCCTGGAAGGACCCGATGGCCCGCCCGAACTGCTCGCGCTCCTTGACGTACGCCACGGTCCGCTCCAGCGCCTCGGCGGCGGCCCCGACGGCCTCGGCCGCGAGACAGGCGGCGGCGGTACGCCCGGTGGCGGCAAGAGCGCCGTGAACGTCGATGAAGTCGCCGCCATCGCCGAGCAACTCGCCCTCCACGTCCCGGAGTTGGATCCGAGCTTGCGAGCGGGTCTCGTCGAGAGTGGTCTGCCGGGTGCGCCGCAGCCCCTCCGCGTCACCGGGTACGACGAAGAGAAGGGTGCGGCTGCGGGCGAAGCCGCCGGTGTGCGCGGCGACGAGGAGCAGCTGCGCGCTGTGCCCGTCGAGCACCTGCCCGGCTTCCCCGTACAGCCGCCAAGCCCCGTCCGGCGCCCGCTTGGCCTGGACGCCGCCGGCCCGGCCGCCCCCGGCCCACTCACCGTCCGCGTTCGCGCCGGTGAGCCCGAGCGCGAGGGCGAGGCTGGTGCCGGGCACGGCGAGGGTGGCGGTGCGCTCACCGCGGGCGATGAGCGGGAGCAGATCGGACCTCTGCGCGTCGGTGCCGAGGGCCGCGACGAGCGGGGCGGCCAGTACGGCGGTGGCGAGGAGCGGGGACGGCAGCAGGGCGCGGCCGGTCTCCTCGCAGGCGAGGGCGAGTTCGGCGGTGGTGCAGCCGACTCCCCCGTACTCCTCGGGCAGCGCGAGCCCCGGCAGCCCTAGCTCGGCGGCGAGCCGCCCCCAGAGCGCGGCGTCGTGTCCGACCGGGGTGCGCACGGCGCTCCTCACGTCCTGTGGGCCGCAGTGCTTGGCGAGCAGTTCGTGCAGGGTGCGGCGGATCTCGTCCTGCTCCGCGGTGAAGGCGGCGTCCATCGTCGAGCTCCTCCCCCAGAGGCGAGGCCTCTGATCTGACGGGCCGTCATGTTATGGGCGGGGGGCGGAGATGCACAGGGGTGGGGGCGGGTGGATCGACCCTGGCGCGCCGCGCCGCTCAAGGGTGTCCGCTTTCGCCTGCGGGTCGGCTGTGGCTGTTCGCTCCCCCAAGTTCTCGACTCCTCCCCCAAGGCCTTAAGGGGCCAGGGGGGAGATTGAGGACGAGCGCCCTTCAGGCGCGGACGGGGTCCGGGGCGGAGCCCCAGCGCAGCCCGCCGAACCCCGAACCCCAGCCTGGGGCAAGGTATCTGATGTACCGTCAGATTCATGTCTTCGCCCTCAACTCCCCCGCGCCGCAAGGTCGCCGTCGTAGGCGTCGCACTCTCCGACACCGGCCGCGTGGACGACGCCACCCCCTACTCCCTGCACGCCCAGGCCGCCCGGCGCGCCCTCGCCGACTCGGGGCTCGACCGCTCGGTCGTCGACGGGTTCGGCTCGGCCGGGCTCGGCACGCTCGCGCCGGTGGAGGTCGCCGAGTATCTCGGGCTCCGGCCCACCTGGGTCGACTCGACGGCCGTCGGCGGCGCCACCTGGGAGGTCATGGCCGCGCACGCCGCGGACGCGATCGCCGCCGGGCACGCCAATGCCGTACTCCTGGTGTACGGCTCGACCGCGCGCGCCGACATCAAGGCGGGCCGCCGCACCTCGAACCTCTCCTTCGGCGCCCGGGGCCCGCTCCAGTTCGAGGTCCCGTACGGCCATACGCTGATCTCCAAGTACGCGATGGCCGCACGCCGTCACATGCATCAATTCGGCACCACCGTCGAGCAGTTGGCGGAGGTCGCGGTGCAGGCGCGGGCGAACGCGGCCACGAACCCGGACGCGATGTTCCGCGACCCGATCACGGTGGACGACGTCCTGTCCGGCCCGATGATCGCCGACCCCTTCACCAAGCTCCACTGCTGCATCCGCTCCGACGGCGGCTGTGCGGTGCTGCTCGCGGCGGAGGAGTACGTACCGGACGCGGCCAAGACGCCCGTGTGGGTGCTGGGTTCGGGCATGTCGGTCTCGCACACGGCGATGTCGGAGTGGGAGGACTTCACGGTCTCCCCGGCGGCGGTCTCGGGCCGGCTCGCCTTCGAACGGGCGGGGGTGCGCCCGGCGGACGTCGACGTGGCCGAGATCTACGACGCGTTCACGTACATGACGCTGGTGACGCTGGAGGACCTCGGCTTCTGCGCGAAGGGGGAGGGCGGGGCGTTCGTGTCGAAGGGACGGCTGCTTCGGGACGGGGAACTGCCGGTCAACACCGACGGGGGTGGCCTTTCGGCGTGCCATCCGGGGATGCGGGGGCTGTTCCTCCTGGTGGAGGCGGTGCGGCAGTTG
>NZ_LGDD01000358.1 GCF_001279695.1 Streptomyces sp. WM6378 | reverse complement strand
GCGCGAAGGTGTGCTTGAGCTGGGCGCCGACCGCGACGAGCGGAATCGTGGCGGGCCGGGGCAGCGGCATCGGGGCGGGAGCGAGGCCGCGTGCCCGGCGCACGGTGATCACGGTCCTGCCCACAGCCTGTACCACCGAGTCGTCGTAGCGTGCGCGGATCGGCCTGTCGTGGATCAGGAAGCCGTCCGCGATGCCGTCCAGTTGGAGCCGGGCCTCCGCGTCGTCCGTCGCGATCGGCTCGTCGGCGATGTTCCCACTGGTGACGACGAGGGGACGCGCCAGGTCGTGGAGCAGGAGGTGGTGCAGGCCCGTGGTGGGGAGGAACAGCCCGACCCGGTGGGTGCCCGGGTGCACGGCGGGGGCGATGGGGGAGGGAACGCGGGCATGGAGCAGCACCACGGGACGGACGGGAGAGTCGAGCAGCCGCCGCTCCGTCTTCCACACCGAGGCCAACTGCCGTGCTGCCGCGACGTCCTGGGCCATCACGGCGAACGGCTTGGAGGGGCGGCGTTTACGGCGGCGCAGCTCGGTCACGCAGGCCTGGTCGGTGGCGTCGCACACGAGTTGGTAGCCGCCGAGGCCCTTGACGGCGACGATGCCGCCCCTGCGGATCACCGTCACCGCCGCCCCCAGCGCCGCCTCTGCCTCCAGCCCGTTCCAGGAGAGCTGCGGCCCGCAGGAGGGGCAGGCGAGCGGCTCGGCGTGGAAGCGCCGGTCGGCTGGGTCGCGGTATTCGTCGGCGCAGGCCGGGCAGAGCCGGAAGTCGCGCATCGTGGTGTGGGCCCGGTCGTAGGGGAGGTCTTCGATCACCGTGGCGCGGGGGCCGCAGTTGGTGCAGTTGATGAATGGATAGCGGTAGCGGCGGTTGCCGGGGTTGAACAGTTCTTGGAGGCAGTCGGCGCAGGTCGCGGCGTCGGGCGGGATCTCGCGGGCTGCCGTGCCGTTCAGGCCGGGGGAACTGGGGCGGACGGCGAATCCTGAGCCCGGGGCGGGCGGGTGCGTGGAGGCCGCGGAGAGCAGCACCTGCCGCACGCGGGCGAGCACCGGTGCATCGGCGCCGAGCCGTCGGCCGAACCGCGCTACGGCGTCCGAGCGCCCGGCCACGGCTCCCTCGACGTGCCCACCGGTGTTGGCCACCCATCCGTCCAGGCCGAGTCCGGTGGCGAGCCGGTGCACGTATGGGCGGAAACCGACGCCCTGGACGGTGCCGAGGACGGTGAACCGAAGCGCTGACCGTTCCGGCATGGCTCTCACCTCAACTTCGGGCTGCGGCGTCGCGGTGCCGGGTGACCTCGGCCTCGACGTCCTTGGCCAGCGGTTCGACCACGGCTCCGACCGGTTCCGAGAGCCCGGCGCCGAGGGAGCTGTCGGCGCCCTCCACCGCGTACACGATCAGCCGCCCGGGCAACCGGCCCAGCACGCGGGCGAGTTCGACGGCCTCGCCGAGGCCGAGGCCGTGGGAACTCGTCGTGGGGCGCTGCAGCCGTCCGGCGTCGAGTTCGAGCCGGTGCACCAGGCCGGGGCGGGCCGGATGAGCGTGCGCGGCGTCCACGACGACCGCGAGGTCGGCGCCTTCCCAGAGTCCTATGAGCCGTGCGGGGTCGCCGTCGCACGTGGCCAGGACGGTGCCTGCGGGAAAGGGGCGGCCCGCGGCCCGTTGCCGCAGCAGTTCGATCACCGCCCAGCCCACTCCGTCGTCACGTCGGAAGTCGTTGCCGACTCCGATGACGGCGATGCGCGTAGGGATGGTCATCGCTTCCCCTTCCGTCGATCTGCTCCCACCTTGCGGAGCCCGCGCGTCGACCGGCAGGGGCCGAACGTCCCCCTCTGGGGCCGGTTCGCCCCTCCCCGTCAGCCCCCGGCAGTGGAAGCGTCCCCTATGACACGCCCCGGACGTGGGCGAACCCGGATGGGCTGGAAGGGGTGGCACTGTGGACAAGCCGGTGATCGTCGGTGTGGACGGCTCGGATCCGAGCCTGCGGGCCCTTGACTGGGCGACGGACGAGGCAGCCCTGCACGGCCTGCCCCTGTGTGTCGTCCACTCACAGGCCTGGGGATGGTACGAGGGCTACGGCCCGGCGTTCACCACCGACCGGAGTGCCCTTCGGGTGTACGGGGAGAACCTCGTCGGGTCGGCCGTGGAGCGTGCCGGTCGCCGTGCCGCGGCGGTGAAGGCGTACGGGGAACTGGTCATCGAGGACCCCGCCGCCGTACTGACCAGGATGAGCCGCGAGGCCTTCGTGGTCGTCGTGGGCGGGTTGGGAGCGGGCGGCATCGCCGGACTGCCGCTGGGCTCGGTCAGCCTCGCGGTCGCCGCCCGCGCACAGTCTCCGGTGATCGTCGTTCGCGGCGACGAACGCCACCTGCGCCGTGCCTTCGGCCGGATCGCAGTCGGCATCGACGAGCCCGAACAGGCCCGTCGCGCAGTGGAGTTCGCACTGCGAGAAGCGGAGTCGCATGGCGCCGTACTGGATGCTGTGCATGCCTGGCGCTGCCCGGCCCGGGAGGTCGCCGACCATCCGGATCACCGCTCCGACGTCGAGCGGCACCGTGCGCTGGCGGAGGGCGCGCTGGCCGAAGCCCTGCGGCCGGCCGCCCGGGTGGAGGGTGTGGTGGAAGTGCGGCCGCAGGTGGTCGAAGGCCACGCGCGCAAGGCACTCCTGGACGCGGCGCTCGCGTCCGACCTGCTCGTGGTCGGGGCCCACCGTCGCAAGAGCCACCTTGGAATGCAGCTCGGCCCGGTCAACCACGCCGTACTCCACCAAGCGGCCTGCCCGGTGGCCGTGGTGCCGCACACGTAAGCGGCCCGTGCGCGCACCGCCGGAGCGCGGCACCCGGACCTACCGATCCGACACACCGTCGAGGCAGAGGACAGATCATGACGAAAGACCGACCGGTGAACCTGGCCGCACTGGACGCCCACTGGCGGGCGGCCAACTACCTCGCCGCCGGGCAGATCTACCTGATGAGCAACCCACTCCTGACGGAGCCGCTCAGGCCCGAGCACATCAAGCCGCGCCTGCTCGGTCACTGGGGAACCTCGCCCGGTCTCAACCTGGTTCACACCCACCTCAACAGGGTGATCAAGGACCGTGGACTGGACGCCGTGTGCATCTGGGGGCCGGGTCACGGTGGACCGGCCGTGCTGGCCAACTCCTGGCTGGACGGCTCCTATGCACAGACGTACCCGGATGTGAGCCGGGACGCGGCGGGCATGGCACGGCTCTTCCGCCAGTTCTCCTTCCCCGGTGGCGTGCCCAGCCATGTGGCTCCCGAGACGCCGGGCTCCATCCACGAGGGCGGCGAACTCGGCTACTCGCTCGCCCACGCGTACGGTGCCGCCTTCGACAACCCCGGCCTGCTGGTTGCCTGCGTGATCGGCGACGGCGAGGCGGAGACCGGACCGCTCGCCGCCTCCTGGCACGCCAACAAGTTCCTCGACCCCGTCCACGACGGTGCGGTCCTGCCGATCCTCCACCTCAACGGCTACAAGATCGCCAACCCGACGGTCCTGTCCCGCATCCCCGAGGACGAACTCGACTCCCTGCTCACGGGATACGGCTACGAGCCCCTGCACGTGACCGGCTCCGACCCCGGCAAGGTCCACCTGGCCATGGCGCGTGCGATGGACCACGCCCTGGAGCGGATAGCCGAGGGCAGGCAGAGGAGCGGCCGCCCGCGCTGGCCGATGATCGTGCTGCGCACCCCCAAGGGCTGGACCGGGCCGGCGGAGGTCGACGGCGTTCCGGTCGAGGGGACGTGGCGCTCGCACCAGGTACCGCTGGCGAACGTGCGCGAAAACCCCGACCATCTACGCCAGTTGGAAGCATGGCTGCGTTCGTACCGGCCGGAGGAACTGTTCGACGGCGAGGGCCGCCCCACCGCACAGGTCCTGGCCTGCGTACCGGACGGCGATCTGCGCCTCGGCGCGAACCCGCACGCCAACGGCGGCCTGCTCACACGCGCCCTGCCCGTTCCGCCCCTTGAGCACTTCGCCGTGCCCGTCGACAAGCCGGGCGCGACACAGCACGAGCCGACCCGGGTCCTGGGCGGCCTGCTCGCCCAGGTCATGGCGGACACCGCCGGGCGCCGGGACTTCCGGGTGGTCGGCCCGGACGAGACCGAATCCAATCGCCTGGGCGCGCTGTTCGAGGTCACCGGCAAGGCGTGGCAGGCCGAGACCCTGGACACCGACGAGAACCTCAGCTCGGACGGCCGGGTGATGGAGATCCTGTCCGAGCACGTCTGCCAGGGCTGGCTGGAGGGCTACAATCTCACGGGCCGCCACGGACTGTTCTCCTGCTACGAGGCGTTCGTCCACATCGTCGACTCCATGGTCAACCAGCACATCAAGTGGCTGAAGACCTCGCGGCACCTGCCCTGGCGCGCCCCCATACCGTCCCTGAACTACCTGTTGACCTCGCACGTCTGGCGCCAGGACCACAACGGGTTCTCGCACCAGGACCCCGGCTTCGTCGACCACGTACTCAACAAGAGCCCGGACGTCGTACGCGTGTACCTGCCGCCGGACGCCAACACGCTGCTCTCGGTGGCCGACCATGTCCTGTGCTCCCGTGACTACGTCAACGTGATCGTCGCCGGAAAGCAGCCCTGCTTCGACTGGCTCTCCCTGGACCAGGCCCGTGCCCACTGCGCGCGCGGCGCCGGGATCTGGGAATGGGCCGGCACGGAGGACGGCACCCGGGAGCCCGACGTGGTCCTCGCCTGTGCCGGCGACGTGCCGACCCTGGAAGTGCTCGCCGCAGCTGCATTGCTCCGCCGCCATCTGCCCGACCTCGCGGTCCGCGTGGTCAACGTCGTCGACCTGGCGAAACTGCTGCCCCGGGAAGAACATCCGCACGGGATGGGCGACTTGGAGTACGACGCACTGTTCACCCGCGACAAGCCGGTGATCTTCGCCTACCACGGCTACCCCTGGCTGATCCACCGCCTCGCCTACCGCCGGGCCGGCCACGCGCACCTGCACGTACGCGGCTACAAGGAATCCGGCACCACGACCACGCCCTTCGACATGGTCGTACGCAACGACCTCGACCGGTACCGCCTGGTCATGGACGTCATCGACCGCGTCCCCGGCCTCGCCGCCCGCGCGGCCGCCGTCCGCCAGACCATGGCCGACACCCGCACCCGCCACCACGCCTGGATCCGCGAACACGGCACCGACCTGCCCGAGATCGCCGACTGGACCTGGACCGGCTAACCCCCTCGCACCAAGGAGGTGCGTCATGCAGCGCATCATCACCGCAGGCGTCGACGGCTCCGTCGAAAGCCTGGACGCGGCCGACTGGGCCGCCCGCGAAGCCCTCCGCCGCGGGCTGCCCCTCCACCTGCTCCACGCCGGCGACGAGCCAGCGGTTGGCACCGGGCTGCCCGAGCTGGACGCTCCGGCTGCCCGGGTGGGACACGCTCTGGAGCGGGCCGCCAGGGTGCTGGCCTTCGCCCACCCCACACTGGAGATCGTCCGCCGACAGGTGCCCGGTCCACCGGTCGCCGCCCTCCTGACCGCGGCCGAATCCTCCGAGACCCTCGCCCTGGGATCCCGCGGCTTCACCGGCTTCGCCGGATTCCTGGTCGGCTCGGTCGCCTTGGCGGTCACCGCCCGGGCCACTCGCCCGGTCGTCCTCGTGAGGGCAGGGGAGCGGGCCGAGGACGAACACTGGGACTCATCAGCCGGACCGTACCGCCCGGTCGTCCTCGGCATCGACCTGGAGCACCCGTGCGACGAGCTCATCGAGTACGCCTTCGACGCCGCGACGGCACGCCGGGCACCCCTGCACGTCCTGCACACCTGGGCGGTGCCCCTGGCCCCGTCCGGATCGGCGGTCGACCCCGAAGAGGAGAAGACGCACGCCCTGGCCGCCACGCTGATCCCGTGGCGGCACAAGTTCCCCGACACGGACGTGACGGAGCGGACGGTCCACGGTCGAGCCGCACACCACCTGCTGATGGCCTCCACCAAGGCGAGCCTGCTGATCGTCGGCCGCAGCATCCCAAGTGGCGACCGCCTGGGGCCGGTTGCCCACTCGGTGATCCACCACAGCCTGTGCCCCGTGGGCGTGGTGCCGCACATCTAGGCTGCGTACCGACTGCCTGAGGCGGGGCCGCCGCGTCCACGACGGTGGCTGCCCCGATACGAGCTACGGACCCGTGAGGGCGCAGTTCACGGCGACCACGCCTTCGACGGTGTGGGCGAGGCGCTCGGCGACCGGGATGAGGCCGGCATCCCGGACGGCCCCCGAGAGCGTGACGACGCCGCTTTCGACGTCGACCCGCACGCCGTGGCGCGAGACGGGAAACAGGCGGTCGACGACCTCGCGCCGAATCGCAGAGGCGAGGTCGTCGTCCGAGCGCAGGAAGATCTTGAGCAGGTCGGCCCTGCTGACGATTCCTTTGAGCACGCCACCGTCGTTCACGACGGGCAGCCGCTTGACGCTTCGTTCGGCCATGAGGCGAGCGGCCTGCGGGAGCGTGGCGTCGGCATGGATGGTGACGGCCGGGGATGTCATCAGGTCCCTGGCGTGCGTCGAGCCGGCCTTCGCGGTGTCGCTGAGCCGTCGCATCTGCTCGATCATGCCGGTGCGGTGCTGGTGGAACTCCTCTTTGAACAGCAGGTCGGCCTGCGAGATCACCCCCACGACCTTGCCCTCGCCCTCGATGACAGGCACGGCTGTGACCTTCCACCGCTCCATGGCGGCGACGATCTCCTTGAATCCGGCGTCGGGTGTGACCGTGACGACGGTTGTGGTCATCACGTCGGCGACGGTGTACTGGCTGTTGGTCATGACGCTGTCCTCACTGGGCGCGACGAGCGGTCTCCGCTTGTTCTCAGCATGGCCCCGACCACGCCGTCCGCCAGGGGCCGAGGGGGCACACTTCACGAGGCCGGAGCGGCGACGGTCAGCGGATCAGCACGGCCTCGCCGGAGCGAGGCACGACAGCCGTCCAGCCCAGTTCGCGGTCGATCCGGTCCCTGAGCGCGTCGGCCGAGCTTTCCTCGCCGTGGACCAGATAGGTCGTGTGCGGCGCCGGCGCGTCACGCAGCCAGTCGAGGATCTGCGCGGCATCCGCATGCGCTGAGAAGTGGGGCACGTCCGCCACCTCGGCGCGTACGGGCACGTACTCGCCGAACATCTTGAGCGTGCGGGCGCCGTCCACCAGGTCACGGGCGCGCGTGCCGGCGGCCGCGAAGCCGACGATGACGACGGCGTTGCGGGGATCGGGCAGCAGACGCTGAAGGTGGTGCAGGACGCGTCCTCCGGTGGCCATGCCCGCGGAGGACACGATGACGGTCGGCCCCTGCGTGCTGTTGATGTCGATGGACTCCTGGACCGTGCGGGCGGCCAGGAACGGCTCCGGACTCAGCGCGCCTGCCCCGTGCGCCAGGACCTCGAGCCGTAGTTCGGGGGAGCGGGCCGCGATGGCGTCGCGGTAGACGTCGAGCGCGGCCAGCGCCATGGGGCTGTCGACGTACACGGGCACGGACCTCGGCAGGACCCCGTCGCTGCGCAGGCCCGCCAGCTCGTGGAGGACGACTTCCGTGCGGTCGATCGCGAAAGCGGGAATGACCACGGTGCCGCCGCGCGCCAGTGTCTTTTTGACGATGGCAGCGAACGCGGCCCGCCCGCTCTCCGGCTCGTGCCGGCGGTCGCCGTACGTCGACTCCATCAGCAGTACATCCGCGCCGGAGAACGGTTCGGGCGGCAGCAGCAAGGGGTGGCCGGGGCGCCCGAGATCGCCGCTGACGGCCAAGGTGTGGCCGTCTTCGAGGGTGAGGTGGGCCCAGGCCGAGCCGAGGATGTGCCCGCCGTGGTGGAGCCGCAGCCGGGTGCCCGCCATGATCTCGATGTCGGCGCCCATCGGCACGGGATCGAAGAACGTGAGCGTTTTGTCGACATCGGCGTCGTCGTAGAGGGGCTTCGCCGGGCGATGCTTGGACCAGTGGTTCTCATTGGCGTGCCGGGCCGCCTCCATCTGAAGGTGTGCGCTGTCCCGCAGCACGATCTCGGTGAGCCGGGCGGTGTTCGCGCTGGTCAGGATCGGTCCCCGGAAGCCGTTTCGGACCAGCCGCGGCAGATAGCCGCAGTGGTCGAGGTGGGCATGGGTGACGACCACCGCGTGGATGTCGGAGGCGTCGCAGGGCAGCGTTTGCCAGTTCCGGCGCCGGAGGTCCGCGAGGCCCTGGAAGAGGCCGCAGTCGACGAGGACGCGGGCGTGGTCGCTCTCGACGAGGAACTTGCTGCCGGTCACTGTGCGCACCCCGCCCAGGAACCTCAGCAGGGCCGGCCTGGGCGTCACGGGGCGCGGGCCGGGGCTCGGGGTGTCGGACATGTCCGGCCCTCCTTCGGTCGGTGAGGGCGCCAGGTTTCACCATCGCACTCCCGAGGCCGGCGGCGGATGGGCCCGTCAGGCCCGCATAGGGGACCGTCCGGCCCATGCATGCCAGCCGGTCACCGCGACAGCCTGAGGCTGACGCACACCGGAACAGCCAGGAAGAAGGCTGATGTCATGAAGGCACTCGTTTTCCAGGGACCCGGACAGACCGCATGGCAGGACGTTCCAGACCCCGGCATCAAGGACGCCGCGGATGCGATCGTCCGCGTCGACGCGGTGACCATCTGCGGTACCGACCTGCACATCGTCAAGGGGGACGTACCCGAGGTGGTTCCCGGGCGGATACTGGGCCACGAGGCCGTCGGTACCGTGGTGGAGACCGGCGGGGACGTCAGGACGGTGCGGCCCGGCGACCGTGTGCTGATCTCCTGCATCTCCGCGTGCGGCCGCTGCCGGTTCTGCCGCGAGGCCCGGTACGGGCAGTGCCGCGGAGGCGGCGGCTGGGTGCTCGGCCACACCATCGACGGCACCCAAGCCGAATACGTTCGAGTGCCGTTCGCGGATCTCTCCGTGTACCCGCTGCCCAGTGCCGTGGACAGCTACGACGCGGTCCTCCTCGCAGACATCTTCCCTACCTCCTACGAGGTGGGCGTGCTGAACGGCAGGGTCCGGCCCGGAGACACCGTCGTCGTGGTCGGAGCCGGCCCGATCGGCCTCGCCGCGATCACGACCGCCCGGCTGTACTCGCCGAGTTGCATCATCGCGGTGGACCTCGCGGAGTCGAGGCTGGCCGCCGCCCGCTCGCTGGGCGCGGACGCGGCCGTGAATGCCGCAGAGGAACCGGAAAGGCTGGTCGAGGACCTCACCGAAGGTCTCGGCGCCGATGTGGTCATGGAGGCCGTGGGCGTGCCGGAAGCCTTCGAAATGTGTACGCGCATGGTCCGTCCCGGCGGCCGGGTCGCGAACATCGGAGTGCACGGCAAGCCCGCGACCCTGCACCTCGAAGACCTGTGGATCAAGGACGTCACCATCACCACGGGACTCGTGGACACGCACTCCACACCGCTGCTGCTACGCATGATGGCGGCCGGACGACTGCCCTCGTCCTCGCTGATCACCCATCGTTTCGAGCTGGGCCAGATGGAAGAGGCCTACGAAGTGTTCGCGCGCGCGGGCGACACGGGTGCCCTGAAGGTGGCGCTCGGCGGTCCCCAGCACACGGCCGTCACCGCACCGGCCGAGCCGTGAACCGAGGGAGATGAGCATCATGGCTGTCAACAGGTCCGAACCGTCCTCCGCCGGGGCACCGGCAGGCCGCAGTGACCTCGGGCGGCGGATGGCAGCGCGCCGCGAGGCGCTCGGGCTCAGCCGCGAAGAGGTGGCCGATCGCTGCGGGGCGGCGCCCTCGTACATCGCCTATCTGGAAGAACGCGCTGCGGCGCCCGGCCGGGGCGTCTTGCTGCGCATCGCCGGCGCACTGCACACCAGCGTGGCCGAGTTGTCCGGCACGACGGTCGACCTTCCGCCGGGCAGGGCTGCCGCCGCCAGGGACGCCGAGCTGGTGTCACTGGACGAGCCGGAGTGTCGTCGGCTGCTCTCGACGCACGGCGTGGGCAGGGTGGCGACGTACAACGCCCGGGGGCCGGCCGTCGTGCCGGTGAACTACGTGGTGACCGGAAGCGGGATAGCGTTCCGCACCTCGGAGCACGGAGCGCTCGCCGCCGCCGCGGGAACCGAAGTGGCCTTCGAGGTCGACCACATCGACGATGCCATGCGGCAGGGCTGGAGCGTACTGGCCGTCGGGCGGGCCGAGAGCGTCACGGAGGACGCCGCCGTCCGGAGGCTGGACGACCTGGCCCGCTCGCTCCCGTGGGCGGGAGGCCACCGCTCCCATTGGATGACGGTCACGCCGCAGAAGATCACTGGACGCCGCATCGAGCACGGTTGACGTACGAGGCGCGCGCCGGGCCGTCTCGTGAGGCGTAGGCGTGGGTGTTCCCGCAGGACGTTCCCTCACTTGATCTCCAGCACCTCGCGCACCGGCCGACGAGGAGTGGCCGGTCCCTGGGGGCCGTAGCCGAGGCGGATGATGATGTGGACGTGGCCCATCGCGGAGGTCGGGTCGCGTACGGCCCAGCGGAGTTCGGGCCATTCGAGGGGCTGCGAGGTCATGGACGTGACGAGGCCGTCAAGAGTGGCCTGGAGGAGCACGCGCTGCATCGCCTGCCCGGCCCTGAGCCAGTCCATTGGTGTGTCCTGTGAGGTGCCCAGAATCGCTATCCGGGGGTGCCGTTCGAACCGGGCCGACTCACGGCCGAGGTGGGGCCGCCAACTGCCGAAGTCCCTGACCGGCGCACTTGAACCGTACTGGCGCGGGCCGAACGCGTATGCCGGGATTCCTTCCCTACGCGGGCCATCGTTCTCGCCGCCCGGGTCCGTCCAACTGGCCGTCTCCTCCCGGACCGCAGGGTCCTCGGCCTCGTAGTGCTCGGAGTCGTGGACCAGGCCGAGCACGACCTCGGTGTGCCAGGCGTCGGGTAGGAGCAGCTTGGCGCCTTCGAGCAGGGCGGCCGCCTGGAGTCCGTCGAGGACGGGGGTGGGGATCTTCTCGTCGGTGAAGGGGAAGCGGCTCGTGTGACGCTGCCGCAGAGCGGGATGCAGGGCCGCCAAGTCGTCGTCGGGCCGGGTGGGTTCCCGGAGTGCGACGTTGGCCAGATGCCAGGGATCCTCGGAGGAGGGGAGCAGCCCGGTGACGGGCTCCCAGCCCGCCTTTGCCGCGCTGACCCGCAGGCTGAAGAGCGCGGCCGCGCAGCCCAGATGCAGCGCCCGGCCGTCCGGGTCGCTGTGGGGCATGGCCCGCTCGGGGTCACCGTGCAGTTCGATCGTGTACGTGCCGGGCCGGTACCGGAATGCCCAGGGCTGGGCATTGTGCATGGAGGGTGCCGTGACGGCGTCCTCGACCAGAGCGGTCACGGACGCCGCGTCCAACTGTGGTGAGAGCACGGGATGCATCCTGTTCTGTGCGTAGCGGTCGGCCGTGGCAGAGGAGGTCCACCACACTCCGGCGACCATTGGCCCCGTTCGACTTCGGACCGGGCGACGTCGGGCCTTCCGCCGACGAGCCCCGACGGGCGCATCTCGCTCGGCGCGCCCCTCACCATTCACCATCCGCCGGGAACCGCCCGCCCATCGAGGGCCGAATGGTCCTCCGCCAAGACCGACCGGGCCAGATCCGGCGGGAGCAGCCGGTCTCCGAGGACCGAACAGGGACCTTTGGCCCCCGGCCCGACCCCTGCGGCCCTCTCACTCCGGCGGCTGACGGTGCCAGCGTGAGAGCTGACCCCCGCTGGCACTCGGTGAGGAGGAACCATGGAAGGCAGCATCACCGGTGGATCGGAACCCGGTTCCGTCGTCGTAGGCGTCGACGGCTCCGAGCAGGCCCGTGCAGCGGCGCTGTGGGCGGCGGCAGAGGCCGTACGGCGTGGGAGTTCCCTGCACCTCGTCCACGCGACGGACACCGACGGCCGGGCCGCGGACCTCTCGGAGAACAACGTTCTGAGCATCTGCGCTGAGGGCCGCGAGCTGCTTGAGCACACCGCCGCAGCAGTGTCGGAGCGCCATCCCGGACTGCCCGTCACCACGGAACTCAGTCGCGGCGGACCTGCCGTCAGCCTGCATGGCGCGGCGGCGAATGAGGGCATCCTCGTGGTCGGCAACCGCGGCCTCGGTGGGTTCAACTCACTGTTGCTCGGGTCGGTCGGATTGAAGGTCGCGGCGAGTGCTCGGACACCCGTGATCGTGGTGCGGGGCACCGCGGACCCGGACGGGATCGGCACAGTGCTGGTCGCAGTCCGTGACGAGCACGACCTCGTCTGCGCCCGCCATGCGGCGCGCGAGGCCGCGCTGTGCAAGGCGTCGCTGCGGCTCCTGCACGTGTGGAACCTCCTGCAGTCCGTCGGACACGTCGCGCCCCTGCTCGACGACGTGGACGAGCTCGCCGGGGGCCGCATGGGAAGCGTTGCCGCGGTGGCAGACCTGATCCGTGCCGAATTCCCGGAGCTGACCGTGGACGTCGATGCGGAGAAGAGCGTCTCCGTGGCGGCCGTCCTGGTCGAAGCCTCGCACCATGCGCAGCTGCTGGTCATGGGAGGCAGGCGGTCGCCCGGCTACATCGGGCCGACGCTCGGACGAGTCACACACAGCCTCCTCCACCACGCTCACTGCCCGGTGGAACTCATCCCCAGGAGCGAAAAGGAGCACGGGGGTGGATCATGATGGACATCGCTGAGGGCCGTGACATAGTCGTCGGCATCGACCCCGCCGGCACGGGCCGTCTGGCCCTCGCCTGGGCGGTGGACGAAGCCCACCGCCGCAAGGTCCGGCTCCGGCTCGTCCTCGCCGTGCCGCCCCGGCACGACACCCAGCACGTCGACGACGAGCCCCGTTACATCGCGCTCCGCCAGACGGGATCGGATTCCCTCAAGGAAGCCGCCGCCTGGGCCGAGGCGCGTCACCCTGATGTGGAACTTGCGACGGATCTGCTTGATGGTGCTCCGGCCCCCTTGCTGTGCAGGCTGTCCCGCCACGCCCGCATGGTGATCCTCGGCTCCCGTCACCTCAACCGTGTGCAGGAGTTCTTCGACGTCGGCTCCGTAGTGCTGCCTGTCACGGCGCAGGCGCACTGCCCGGTCGTGGTGGTCGGCGACGCCGAGCACGTCACGCAGCAGCCGGCCTATCTGGTCGTCGGCGTCGACGGCAGCGAGCCCTCGAAGGCTGCGGTGGCCCTTGCCTTCCGGGAGGCGAGCCTGCGCGGCTGCGCTCTGCGAGCCATCTCGGTGTGGCAGCCGCCCGCCTTCTCCTTCCAGGACGACGCCCTGGCTTCGAGTGCCCAGCGCCGCATGCTGTCGGAGGCTGTCGCCGGCTGGTCGGAGCAGTACCCGGACGTCGAGCTCACCCACGAAGCCCCCGTCGGGCACCCGGTCGAGACGCTCGCCGAGGCTGCGGAGCACGCACTGGCCCTGCTCGTCGGGCGCAGAGGCAGGGGCGGCTACAGCGGCATGCGCCTCGGGTCGGTCGTGCACGGGCTGCTGCACCGAGCCCACTGCCCGGTGATCACTGTCCCAGTGGCATGAGCGTGCCCGCGCTCGGGATGAACCGGCAGAAGCAGAGGCCTACGGTGAATATGAGCACGCAGTGCCGCCCGCCCCCCGACGCTGCCGGAGGTATCCATGGCCGCGGAGCGGCCAAATGCCGCACGGAGCAGAGTTCCCCACTTGAAGCTCGATGAGCTCCTGGATGAGCTCCAGGCACGCGTCGACGACGTGAGGGGTGCCCGGGACAGGCTGAACGGCCTGCTCGAAGCCGTTATGTCGGTGGGCCAAGAGCTCGACCTGCCGCAGGTGCTGCGCGGAATCACCGAGGCCGCCGTCGTCCTGGTGGACGCCGAATACGGAGCCTTGGGCGTCATCGGCGGCGACAAGAAGCTCGCCGAGTTCCTGCCGGTGGGGATCAGTGACGAGCAGCGAGTACGGATCGGTGACTTGCCGTCCGGGCACGGGCTGCTGGGCGAACTGATCGGGCACCCTGAGCCGCTCCGCCTCGCGGAGCTGTCGGAGCATCCCGCCTCGGCCGGATTTCCCGAACACCACCCGCCGATGCACTCCTTCCTCGGGGTACCCATCAGGGTCCGCAACGAGGTGTTCGGAAATCTGTACCTGACCGAGAAGCGGGGTGGCGTGGGCTTCGAGGCGGAGGACGAGGCGGTGCTGTCGACCTTGGCCGTCGCCGCAGGTATTGCCATCGAGAACGCCCGTCTCTTCGAGGAGGTGCGGCTCAGGGAGCGCTGGCAGGAGGTGAGTGCCGACGTTACGAGCGCACTGCTGTCCGGCTCGTCCGAGAGCACCGTCCTCGAAGGCATGCTGGAGCGGGCCAGGGACATCACCGCGGCCGAGATGTGCGTCTTCTATCGAGTGGGTCCGCACGGTGAACTTCGCGGGTCGCTCGCACTGGGAGAAGGCGCCGAGGCGCATCAGGGCATCGTGCTGCCCAGCACTGAGGGCACGCTCCCCGCTGCGGCTGCCCTCACCGAGAAGGGGCTGATCACGGTGGCAGACCTGGCCACCGATGAGCGTGTCACCGTTCAGCGCGAGCGCTGGAAGGGTTTCGGTCCGGCTGTGGCGGTCACTTTGGGTACCAAGGAGAAGCTGAGCGGTGTGCTGATGCTGGTGAGGCGCACCGGACGGCCGCCATTTGCAGCGGCGGAGGTCGAGCCGCTGGCCGGCTTCGCCGGACAGGCCGCTCTGGCCCTGGAGCTGGCCGACCGGCGGCGGGACGCCGAGCAGATCAGCCTCCTTGAGGACCATGACCGGATCGCCCGCGATCTGCACGACCTGGCCATCCAGCGGCTGTTCGCGACCGGGATGACCCTGCAGAGCGCGCAGAGGTTCGTGGAGCACCCGCTGGCGTCGGAACGGCTGGCACGGGCCATCGACGACTTGGACGCCACCATCAAGATCATCCGTTCGACCATCTTCGGGCTCCGCGAGCACGATGCGCCGGGAGAGGAGACCAAGCTCCGCCTCCGCGCTGCGCGGGCCGTCGCAGCAGCAGCCGCCGTACTCGGATTCGCCCCTGCCTTGCGCACCGAAGGGCTGATCGACACGGATGTTCCCCGGACGGTCGCGGACGATGCCGTCGCGGTGATCGGCGAGGCGCTCACCAATGTGGCGCGGCATGCCCGGGCGACCCGGGCAGAGGTGTCGATCGTCCTCGCAGAGGGCGTGCTGACGGTCGTCGTCGGCGACAACGGGGTCGGCATCCCGGAGGCGAGCCGCCGTGGCGGGCTGCGCAACCTCGCTGAACGCGCTGCGGGGCTGGGCGGTGAGCTGTCCCTCTCGCCGTACTCGGAAGGAGGCGGCACCCGGCTGGAGTGGCGCGTACCGGTGCGTCCGGAGTGATCCGCGGCTCAATGCGGGATTTCGTCCTGCTCGTGTGCGTGGGCGGCGATGACGGCTGCCTGAACGCGGCGTTCGACGCCCAGTTTGGCGAGCAGCCGGGAGATGTGGTTCTTGACTGTCTTTTCGGACAGATAGAGCCGTCCCGCGATCTGGCGATTGGTCAAGCCTTCGCCGATGAGTTCGAGCACGGCACGCTCGCGCTCGGAAAGGATGGCCAGGCGCTCGTCCTCCAGGGGTTTCCCGGCGTCCGGGTCCCGCAGCGAATGCATCAGCCGGGCGGTCGTCGCGGGATCGAGCATCGACTGCCCCGTCGCCACCGTCCGCACCGCGGAGACGAGGTCGGATCCCTTGATCTCCTTGAGCACGTATCCCGCCGCCCCAGCCATGATCGCGTCGAGCAGCGCGTCCTCGTCGTCGAACGACGTCAGCATGAGGCAGGCGAGGTTTGGCATACGCGAGCGCAGCTCACGGCACACGGTGATGCCGTCGCCGTCCGGCAGCCGGACGTCGAGCACCGCGACCTGCGGCCGCAGAGCGGGCCCCCGGGCAAGGGCCTGCGCGGCCGTCGACGCCTCGCCCACCACTTCGATCCCGGGCTCGGCATCCAGGAGGTCGTGCAGGCCGCGTCGGACGACCTCGTGGTCGTCGAGGAGGAACACCCTGATGGGGACCTCCGCGGATCCAGCTGATATCTCGGACATGCCTGCCCCTGAGGTCGGCGTACGCCTCACCTGAATTGTCCCAGAACGGTGCGGAAGGCACCTGTGGAGCCGATGCCCCGGGACGGACCCCTGCAAGGGGTCTTCAGGCCGTCGTACCGGCCGTGCCCTCCAACTGCATGCGTACGTCGACGACACCCTCGACGGCACGGACGGCCCGCGCCAGCAGAGGTACCAGGGCGCGGTTGTCCCGGCGACCGATCCGGAGAGTGACGACACCTTCCTCGACCGAGCATGTGATGTGCGCTGGTGGAGCCAGTTCACCGAGGACGGCGGTGCGGACCTCGTCCTCGATCTCCTCGTCCGGCCGCAGGAACACTTTCAGCAGGTCACCGCGGCTGACGACGCCCTCCAGCATCCCGATGTCATTGACCACAGGGAGCCGCTTCACGCCCTTGCGAGCCATGATGCGGGCGGCTTCGGAGACCGTGGCGGCCGGACGCACGGTGACGGCAGGGCTGGACATGAGCTCTTCGGCGAGGACTGCTGCGGCCTTGGCGGCTTCCTCCGCCCGCTCCAGCGGGGCCGGATCGGCACGCCGGAACTGCTCCTTCACCAGCAGGTCGGCCTCCGACACCACGCCCACGACACGGCCCTCGCCCTCCAGCACCGGCAGGGCGCTGACCTTCCACTGGTGCATCACCTCGACGATCTCCTTGTAGGAGGCCTCGCGGCCCACGGCCACGGCCGTATGGGTCATGACGTCGCTGACGGTGTACTGGGACGCAGGCATCGTGACCTCCTTCTGCGGGCCGACCGGGAGGCAGCCGTCACAACGTGCTGCCGCTGCCGTAAGGGGCGTATCGATCGAGCAGCCTGACCCTGGCGGAGGTGAGCCGGCGGGCGAGGACCTCTCCCACCCAGTGACCGATCTCGGAGCCGATGGCCGGGTCCGCGTCCATCAGCATGCGCACGGCTTTCGCGTCGAACTCATGGGTACGTACGAGCGTCTTCGCCTCGGCGCCCAGATGCCAGACGTAGGGGCGGAACAGCCAGGACCAGCCGACCAGCTCATCGGGGCCCAGGGTCTCCACCACCGTGGCCTGCCTGCCGGGCACGTGAAGGTCCAGTGCCACGGCGCCCGACTTCACTATCCAGAACCGGTCGGCGTGACCGCCTTCGTTGAACAGGCGCGTACCGGCCGCGAAGTTCACATCATGGGCAAGCTTCATCAGGCGGATCCGGTGGTCCGCGGACAGGGCGGCAGTGATCCGTGTCGGGGACTTGATGCTCATGGCAGCCTCCGTTTCGAGTCCTCTTCCAGTCTCCGTCGCCGACAGCCGGCCCGGGGAGGGCCGATCGGTCCACCCCCGGGTCTGCACGTCCCCGCGGGCGCCGCCTGGGTCTGCTCGGGTCCGCTAGGCCCTCGTGGCGGGCGGCCGGGAGCGGGATTGCGGGGACAGCGGCCCGAAGGAGCGCCATGCCCCGGCTTCTACTGCTGGACGGCGAGCTCACCACCGCCGAGCCGAAGAAGCTCCGCTACCGGCTCCTGCACGTCGCCGCCCGCCTCACCTGCGGCGGCCGCCGCCTCCACCTGCGCATCTCGGCAACCTGGCCCTGGAGAAACGAACTGGCCACGGCTTTCCACCGGCTCGCAGTCCTGCCCCGACCCGTCGGATGACCTGCACGTCCTGCGCACCCACGACCACGAGGACCTCGGAGACACCGGACACCGCGCGGGCCAGCCGACATGCCCAGACCACGAAACCAGCCCGGACACCCACAAGCTGACGATCAACACCGTCATCTCACTCGAAGTGAAAGAGCGAGGCTGGAACCTCCGGGAAGGCGGGCGCGGATGCCACAGACGTCGCAGCTCTTCCTGGACGTCAGTGGTGTCCTGCGCGCCGCGTTGCCGTCTGAGTTCTGAGGATCATCCGTGGGGCCCCGGCTAGTGCGGTCGGCGAAGTACCCCGCAAACCCTCCGGCGTGTCCGGCGGCCAGGGGGAACCACGCAGCGGTGTAGGAGCTGGTACGTCAGTTCGAGGTCAGGGGCTGCATGGTGCTTTTTAGCCGCTCGGCAGCTTGCCCATCAGTGGACCCCCGAGGCGTGATGGCGAATCTCGGTCGTTGGCCCGCGACCTGCCCGAGACCATCGGCCTCGACGAGACCGTTGAGATCCTCGCGCGGCACCGCGCCGAGCAATTGCGTACCGGACCATCGACGCAGCAGACCGGCTCTCGTTCTTCACTCTGCACTTCGACGCCACCGGGACCGAGCTCTTGGCATGCGACGGGCGCGGACTGAAGCCCGGCACGAAGGACTCGTTCAAGCCCTGAGCTGATCCGCATCCGCCCTCTGCCCGCGGCCGCTGCTACCTGCAGAACCTCAGGTTCGAGGAGTAGGTCTTGGAGGCAGGCATGCCGAAGAAATCTCAACTGCGATCAGGTGTTGCGGGACAAGCCTTCGGGGTCCGTGTTGAGGGAAGGGGGAGTACTGAAGAAGCATTTGGAACTGGCCGCTGTCAATGCAGTACCAACCCAGCCTGCTCGACGGGTTTATAGCCGAGACGGGCCTTATCTCGCCCTCGCCATAACGTCACCCTGAAACGAAAATGTCAGTAGCTTGGATGAACCACTCGGAGGGGGAGAACGCGTGGTGAGCGAGGCAGCGGATCCAACGGTCAGCCCTGACTCCCTGTCGTCGTGGCTGCCCGCGCCCAGCCCACCTGCCGGCACCTGCGCGCTGCCACGAACGAGACTCGGGCCGCCGGTGCTGGAGCGGGAGTCCCAGTTGGCATCGCTCGGCCAGTTCATGATCGAGGCCACGCGGGGGGCCGGACGGCTGGTGCTGCTTGCGGGTGAAGCCGGTGTGGGAAAGTCGACGCTTTTGGAGGCGCTGAGACAGGACCTCGTGGGTGCCCGGTCCTCCTGGAGCGCCTGTGACGGGTTGTTCGTTCCTCGGCCACTGGGGCCGTTGTTCGACTTGGCCGACCAACTCGGCGGCGACCTGCTGCAGCGCTGCCATGCCGGCAGCGATCGTGACGATTTGTTTCGGGCTCTGTTGCACAAGATCGGCGAACGCGACGTGGTGGACGTCGTGGTGATCGAAGACATCCACTGGGCCGACGAAGCAACTCTGGATCTGCTCCGGTTCCTGAGCCGGCGGCTACGGGACGCGGCGGTACTGATCATCGCCACCTACCGCGACGACGAGGCCGTCAACGATGCGCTGCGGCTCACGCTGGGCGACCTGGCCGCGCAGCCCTCGACCCGGCGCATCCGGCTGTCTCCCCTGTCACTCGACGCGGTGCGGCTGCTTGCCCAGGACAGCGGATCCAACGGGGACCGGCTGTTCGAGCTGACCGGCGGGAATCCCTTCTATGTGACCGAATTGCTCCAGGCAGGGCTGGCCGAAGTTCCGGTGTCGGCGCGGGATGTGGTCCTCGCGCGGGCCGCGCGCCTGGGTAGCCGCGCCCGGACGAGCCTGGACGTCGCCGCGCTCATCGGCGCCAGGGTCGACGTGTCGTTGCTGGCGAAGCTGTGCCCGAACCCCACGGCCCTGGACGAGCTGCTGGCGTCCGGCCTGCTCGTCTCGGATGGCCGGTGGCTGCGATTCCGGCACGAGATCGCGCGGCTCGCCATCGCTCAGGCGATTCCCGCACACCGTGCTCGTTCCACGCACCAGCAGCTCCTGACGGCATTGTGCGGGCACGACTGTGCCGACGAGGCACGGATGGCCTTTCACGCCGAGGCGAGCGGGAACGAAGTGGCGGTGCTGCGCTACGCGCCTGCGGCCGCTCGGCGTGCCGCGCGGTTGGGCTCGCATCATGAGGCGGCTGCCCAGTTCGAGCGCGCGCTGCGGTTCGCCGACGGTGCCGGCCCGGTCGAGCACGCCGAGCTGTCCGAAGGACTCGCCGACGAAGCGGCGCTGCTGGGTCGTTTGTCGGTCGCCGAGGACGCTGCGGAACGAGCGCTGTCGTTCTGGCGCGAGGTCGGCGATCGATTACGGGAGGGGGCAGCGCTGGCACGGCTGTCGCGGATCAAGTGGAGCATGGGCCGCGGCCGGGACGCGGTCGCGGCGGCACGGGCGAGCATGTCCGTTCTCGCACCGCTCGGATCCACCGTCGAACTCGCCAGGGCGTACGCGACGCTGGCCAATCAGCGGATGTTGTTCGCCGAGTACGACACGGCGACCACCCTGGCACGGCAGGCACAGGAACTTGCCGAACGGTTCGGCGCCACCGACGTGCTCAGCGACGCACTGAACACGGAAGCCGTCAGTGGTTCGTGCCAGAGCCTGGAATGGCTGGTGCTGATGCGCCGGGCACTGGACATCGCCTTGGCCGGCCGGCATCAGAAGCAAGCAGCGCGGGCGCACGTCAACCTGTCCGTAATCGCTGTCGAGCAGTGGCGATTGGCCGAGGCGGAGCGTTACATCGCCGCGGGGATCGAGTACTGCGCCGATCACGGTCTCGCCACCTACGCCATCCGCCTACGCGGCGAGCAGGCGAAACTGTTCGAACGCACGGGGCGGTGGGAAGAGGCCATGGCCCTGACCCACAAGCTTTTCCGCGACGCTGATCAATCGCCGGTGAACAGACTGGGCGGGCTGATCAGACTGGGCGTGATCCGGGCCCGGCGTGGCGAAGTGGGTGCTTGGGAGTGTCTGGACGAGGCAGCCGCGATTGCCGATGACCAAGATGAGCCGCCCTACAAAGTCGGTACGCGACTGGCCCGTGCCGAGGCGTACTGGCTCGTGGACGATCGTATGGAGGCCCGCCGCGAAGCGGAGTTGGCTGACCAGGCAGCGGGCACGAGCGTCCCCTGGCAACGTGGCGCCGTCGCGGTGTGGTTGCGACGTACCGGCTCCGAACGACCGGTGTGCGGCGATGTCGCCGAGCCCCACTGCTATCTGCTCGGCGGGGACACTACGCGGGCGGCGGAGGCGTGGACCCGCCTCGGCTGCCGCTATGAGGCAGGCATGGCCCTGCTGGACTCCGGCCACGAGACATTCCTGCGTCAGGCGCTCACCACTTTCGCCGATCTCGGCGCCTCGGCCGCGGCCACGCTGACCCGCCGCGCGCTGCGCCGGCTGGGCGCGCGTGCCGTCCCCACCGGACCACGGGGCACCACACGGGCGCATCCGCTCGGACTGACGCGCCGTGAGCACGAGGTCCTCGGCTTGATCGCCGAGGGACACACCAACGCCGGGATAGGCGAACGACTGTTCATCTCCGTCAAGACCGTCGATCACCACGTCTCGGCCATCCTCGCGAAACTGGGCGTACCAGACCGTGCGGCCGCCGGCCGGGTGGCGCGGCCTGACTTGCCAAGCTGACCCGGCGTGCAGGACCAGGCCCGGTGCCCGCGGCATGCCGCGGGCACCGGTTGACCACAACGTCGCACCCGGGCAGCTGCGGCTAGGGGAATACGACGTGCCAGAACTGCGACTGGCTTCCGTTGCACTGGAAGAGCACCAGCTGCTCCCCGTACGGCGCGCCTGATCCTCCTGGAATGTCGACGCAGAAGCCGGTATTGGTGAAGCCGGATCGCGATTCCAAGCTCACGAAACCGGTTGACGAGGTGTGGGTGTTGAACTCCTCGTTACTGACCGTCCGGCAGTTGTTGAGTCCCATCGGGGCTCCGTTGCGCGGAGGAGGAGAGAAGGCGAAGAGACAGAAGCCGGCGCCGTTTTTGTTGATGAACTGCCAGATGTTGGTCCCAAATGATCTGAGCTCCCAACTCTGCGCGTCGCTGCCATCGCATCGTGCTTCGACGACCGCGGTGTTCGCGGCCGGAGTCGGACCTGACATGCATTTGGTGCCGTCGCCGAAGTTCACGATCGGATTGAAGACACCGGCGAGGGGCTTGATGTGCGTGGTCGGGTTCGGCGCGGCCTGGGCGACTGCCGACCCCTGTACGGCAAGGGCTGCAGTCAACGCCCCTGCGAACAACATTCCGACGATCTTCCTGCGAAGGTTCACGGTCGCGTTTCCCTTTCACTCGGGATTGCGGAAGCGGACCGGTCGGACTTCAGCCATCCGTGGCCGGTCTGGGCGATAACGCTAGGCGGCCGGCGTGCCCGATGCATCGGGAGCGATTCCCCATGTTCGGTGGGCCGTTCCCCATATTCGTCGGGGCGCACCCACCGTGCCGCAGATCGTGGTGTGTCGGCCCACCGCGCTCACAGCCCTCCGCCCAGCCAGCCGCGATCTCACGGCCACGCCCCACGCCGACCACCCACCCGCGTCGGTAATGCCACTATCAACTTCGTGCAGTGCAGTGCAGCGGATGCGGCCGGCCAGCAGTGATCACGGAGGGCGTCGGTTTCACCCTGGTATGGTCTTCATGCACGGCTGGCCGGGGGAAACCCCAGGTCAGAGGGGCATCGGGACGTGGCGCAGCTTGGTAGCGCACTTGACTGGGGGTCAAGGGGTCGCAGGTTCAAATCCTGTCGTCCCGACCAGCGTTTCAGGCATGGTCGGAGGCCGTTCTCTCTGTATCGAGAGGACGGCCTTCCATGTTTCGCGGGGTGTGATGGTCGCAGCGTGGTCGCCGTCCGCGAGAGGCGCAGGTGTCTGGGCGGGCGATGGGGCGCCGTAGTGATCAATTCACGGCTTCGTGACCGCATGCCTGGCGCACGGCAGTCATGTAGCCGTCAGGCGGAGGCCCCGTGGTGCCGTTGCCGGCGCACCGGTTCGCGCAGCCCCGTCCGTCCCGCCGGAAGGCGCGAGCAGGCTGAGGGCCGTGGCGTAGGTGTGGAGCCGGGCTTCCAGGAAGCGGCAGTGCTTTTGGAGGTCGGCGTGTTTCCGCCTGAGTTCAGTGAGGGCGTCCGTGGCCTCACGGTGGGTCGCCCGCTGCGCTTCCGCCTCGCAGACGTGCGCCTGGAACTGGGCAACAAGAGGTCCTAGAGGTCAGGGCGTTGATGGCATTAACCGCACGGCGATGGGCCCAGGCACTTCGGGGGCGCGCGATCAGCCGGTCCGCAACCAGACGTGGGTTCCGCCGGACCCTTTCCCGGCGCCCGCCGTGTGCTGCCCACCATGCTGTAGCCATGTACAGGGGTGGAAGGCGCCGGGCGGCATTCACTTGCGGGACGATCGGGGCGCTGGCGGTTGTGCTGGCACTGTTGTCGGTCCAGTCGTTGCCCAGGGCCAAAGTGGGGGACATAGACCCACTTGGTGCAGCCATTGGGGTGCTGGCGTTAATCGTCAGCGTCTGGGCGGGGCGGCTGTCGGTGCGGGCACTCCGGTGGCAGGAGACCGACGTGACCACTGCAGCGGCGCTGCTGGCCCGGGCGGTGCTGGTCGCGGAGAGGGACGCGCGGCGCCAGTTGCTCGGCGCCCATGACAAGGCTATCGACGTGGAGTTCGACTTCCGTCCTGCCGCAGCCCATGACGCCATGGGCGCTGTGCCACTCGGGCGTCTGGCGGAAGTGGTGGCCTATTACCGGCAGTTGCGCCCGCGTCGGATGGTTATCACCGGAGCGCCAGGGGCGGGTAAGACGGTGCTCGCTGTGGAACTGATCCTGGGACTGCTGGAGGACCGGGCGCCGGAAGATCCCGTGCCTGTGCGGCTGTCGGCCGCCGCCTGGGACACCGATCAACCGGTGGAAGCATGGCTGTCGACGCACTTGACCGAGGTGTACCGAATACGGCCCGCCACGGCCACGGCATTGGTCGCCACTCGCCGGGTACTGCCGGTGGTGGACGGTCTGGACGAGATGGACGACAGTCCCGCTCTGGTCTACGCCTCCCGTGCCGGTCGGGCTCTGCGTGCGCTGAACGCCTATCAGCACGGACGAGGCAAGGCAGAGCTGGTACTGACGTGCCGCAGTGCTCAGTACCAGGCACTGGAGGCAATGCGTGTGTGGGTGCAGGATGCCGCGCGCGTGGAGATCCGCCCGGTCAGCGCCGTCAAGGCACGCGATTTCCTCAACCGCAGGGTCAGCGACCTCACCCGGTGGCGGACGGTGCTCCACGAGTTCGATCACCATCCGTCGGGACTGCTGGCCCAAGGCCTGTCCACACCCTGGCGGCTCACCCTGGCGGTGACCATCTACGAACAGCGCGACCCACGCACCGGCAGCTACGTACACGACCTCAACGATTTGCTCGCCCCAGAGCTGAACACCCCCGAGGCGATCCGCGACCACCTGCTGCACCTGTTCATCCCGGCTGCCACCGCCCTGCATCCTCGCCCCAAGGGCGCCATCTACACGCCGGACCAGGTCCATACCTGGCTCGCCGTCCTCGCCGGCTACCTGGATGACAACGTCGTGACTGGGCGGAGTGCGGCAGGGCGACCGCTGCCGAGCATCGATGTGGTCCTGCACGAGCTGTGGCCCCTGGCAGGATCGCGCCGCCCGCGTCTGGTCCACGCGGCAATGATTGTCGGGGCGTGGAGCGCGGGTGCCGCAGCCATCGCGGCTCATGCGCCTACGTCTTTCAACCCGGTGTATCTCCTCACCGTGTCCATATGGGCTTTGGCAGCCTTCTGGCCGGCATTCGTGGCTTGGCAGGACGTTTGGCCCGAGACGACCCGCGCGGACCTGTACCGATTGCGGACGCGCTCCGGAGCACGCCACCTGTCGTCCGGGCTTCCCGTCGGACTCGCCGGAGGGAGCGTCGCGGGGACCGGCGTCGGGTTGGTGGCCGGTCTCTCCGCCGGGCTCACGGTCGGGGTCGTAACCGCCCTCGCCGCCGGGCTCTCGGCGGGGCTCGCGGCCCCGGGGAGGATCGGAGCGGGGGACCCTAGGGACATGGTGCGCGACGACCTCGCGTTTGGCCTGGGCTTTGGCTGTGCTGCCGCGCTCGCCGCCGGGCTCACGGCCGGGCTCGCCGGGCTTACGGGCGGAATCGTGATGGCGCTTGCCGGCGGATTCCTGGGCTGGGTGGCGGGCAAACGGTTGGGCAAAGCTGTGTCTGGGGGCATGTTCGGCCTGACAGGAGGTGGCGCGGTCACTTTCCTGGGGGTGCTCACGACCGAGGATGCCGGCCTGCTCACAGGTGTGCTCACAGCCTGGCTGGCGGGCGGCCTCGCGATCGGGATCGGGGGCGGTCCCGTACTGGGCATCACGGGCGGGCTGGCCGGGACACGGTATGTAGCCCTGTTGTTGTGCACCCGGCGGTGGAATGACCAGTGGCTGCCCTGGCGGCTGGGGCGATTCTTGAACTGGTGCTACGGGGCGGCCCTGATCAGAGTGGCCGGCGGAGGCTACCAATTCCGCCATCGAGAACTGCAGGACTACCTGGCGCGGAACTCGATCCCGTAGGGAAGATGCACGACCCGCTGTCCGTGGACTCAAGGCGCGGTCTCCGGGAGAAGCGCCGACACACAACGGCTTTCAACGCGCCAACGAGTGAGCTGTGTCCCGCGGCCGCGCAACTGAATCTGTAGGGTCGCGTCGCACCCAACGTAGCTGTCCGCCAATGACTGCCGCGCCCATTTCCTCAGTGCGTCAGCCGCTCGTCTGAGATGGCGGGCCATTCGGCCAGCAGCCGGTGCACCGGCAACGCGGCACCGGCCGTGGCTTTGCGGATCTCGTGTCCGGCGGGCCTGATCCGTAGGGCCACGAAGCGGGAGTACATGCGCTTCAGTCCGCTGGGGCCGCTGCCGGGCCGCGAGCCCTCCCTCCATTGCACCGGCCGCGCGGCCTGCTTGCCGGCGGCGGTGACCAGGCTCTTCACCGTCTTCGCCGGCTCCGGGTAGGCCGGCCCCGGCCGTCGGCCCCTACCGGTGCAGGCCAGGGTGCACGCCCGGGCGTCCTCGGGCAGGGCAGTGGTCGTTGTGGAGATGCCCACCGTGTAGCCGAGGCCGCGGTCCTCCAGGTCGAGGCGGAAGGCGGCGGTGTCGCCGTAGCCGCCGCCGGCGATGACCAGGGGGACCTCAAGGCCCCAGGACCGTGGCTCTGATCCGGGTCCTGCCTGCGGAAGTGCAGTACTGACGCAATCTGCTGCGTGGTCTCGCGATCACACGTGGCCAGCGAGGAGAACATGTCGTCGTTCATGAACGGTCACTTCCCGTGGTCGGTGCAGGCTCGACGCGGAAAAGGGCCGCTTCGTCCTCCAGTCTGCTCGGCACCTCAAGAGACTGCCGGACCACGGACTCCTCAGGACGGACCACGGACTCCTCAGGATGGACGAAGTAGACGATCCCTGTCTTGCCCTTGGTCAGGGTGCTCTTCTGGATCGGTTGCCCGACGTACGGCAGTCCCTGCGCGCTGTGGAATCCCGGGAGCCGACGTACGGATGACAGGCCTGGCACCGCTGTCAGGACTCCGGACTCCCGGCAACGCACGAACGCCTTGCCCATCACCTGCGGCGGGGCGTAGGCGTCGGAGAGACGGGCCTTGAACGAAGAGGGGTCGTCCAGGCTCTCTGCCAGTACGTGCTGCTGGCTGTTGCCGAACGCGGCGAAGTAGGGATCGGGGTGGAGCACTGGTCCCAGGATGCGCGCATTGACCTCGATGAGGCGCGGGCCGTCAGGGGGAGGCGCACGTCCGCATTGGCCGCGCCATTGCGGATACCCAGAGCGTTCAGGCAGTCGAGGACACCACCTCCCGCTCGGCTGCCCCAAGGCTGGGACAGCTGACGTTGTTACCGGCGCACCGGAAGGCCGTCGAGTTCGGCGATGACATTTCGTGTCACCTCACACACCACGTGCTGGCCGTCCAGACTCACCGTCGTCACCACGTACTGAGCTCTTTTCAATCTGGCGGTCTGGGCCACGAGTTGGACGGTCCTGCGTAACGACGAAGCTCCTGGTAGACGGTGTCACGACCAAGATCCACCGTGCTGCCAGGCGCCTCGTGTGCTTGTCTGCCCGTCCTCGATCGGCCTGTCCAGCCGCACCCTGCAGTACCTGACCGGACAACTCGTCTTCTGAAGGCGGGAAATCGGTACGTGATGGCGCCGCCTGACCACGGGCCGCCAGGCCCTGCTTGCCCTGGCGCACCTGCGATGCGGTGACACCTACGCCCAGCTCGCGGCCGGGTTCGGGGTCGGCATCGCGACAGTGTTCCGCTACATACGCGAGGCCGTCGACGTTCTGGCCGCCCTCGCGCCGCCCCTGGGCGAGGCGATGAAGACCATCCGGACCAAGGCCTTCGTCCTCCTGGACGGCACCCTGCT
>NZ_LGDD01000357.1 GCF_001279695.1 Streptomyces sp. WM6378 | reverse complement strand
CCCCGCCCCTGCACCCGCCCCCGTCTATCCGCGGGCCGTCGCGGTCGCCAACTCGCAGGCCAACGCCGTGGCCTATGGGGGCGGCACCGCTGTGGCCAGCTCGCAGGCCAACGCCGTGGCCACATATGGCGGCATGCAATAGACCCAACTGCACCACGCCCCAAGGGCGACTCCCGGTATGTATGCCGGTTTCGGCAGTTGCTGCATGCCCCGCTTCGCGTCCGCGTCGGGGCATGCAGTGCTCATGCCCCGGCTCGGAGCAGCGTGGGTCGGTACTGCCGTCGTCGAGGAGAAACTGTGAAGCGTCATGTCATCGCGGTCTTGGCCGTTGTCGTCGCCGCACTGATGCTGTTCGCCGTACCGGCCGCGGCTCAGGACGGACCCGGCCGCCATGCCGAGAGCAACGACTGGAACATCCCGCTCACCAACATCGGCATTCTGTAGCGGCGAGTGTGCCCGACCGCACCCCGGTCGCGTGCCCCCCTCACCGATAGAGCGCGTCCACCTCGACCTCGTACGCGTCCTCGATCGCCCGGCGCTTCAGCTTCAGCGAGGGGGTGAGGAGACCGTGTTCCTCGGTGAACTGGTGGGCCAGTATCCGGAACGTGCGGATCGACTCCGCCTGGGAGACCAGGGTGTTGGCGGCCACCACCGCGCGGCGCACCTCCATCTCCAGGTCCGGGTCGCGTACCAGCTCGGAGGGGGTGAGCGGGGGCTTGCCGCGCATGGCCAGCCAGTGGTCCACGCCCTCCTGGTCGAGGGTGACCAGGGCCGCGATGTACGGGCGGTCGTTGCCGACCACGATGCACTGGGCGACCAGGGGGTGGGCTCGGACCCGTTCCTCCAGGGCTACCGGCGACACACTCTTGCCGCCCGACGTCACCAGGATCTCCTTCTTGCGCCCGGTGATGGTGAGGTAACCGTCCTCGTCGAGCGCGCCGATGTCCCCGGTGGCGAGCCAGCCGTCCCGGAGCACGGCCTCGGTGGCCTTGGGCTCGTTGAGGTAGCCGGAGAACACCTGCCCGCCGTGGATCCACACCTCGCCGTCGTCGGCGATGTGCACGGTGGTGCCGGGGATGGGCTGCCCGACCGTGCCGTACCGGGTGCGCTCGGGGGGATTGGCGGTCGCGGCGGCGGTCGACTCGGTCAGGCCGTAGCCCTCGTAGATCGTGACACCCGCGCCCTCGAAGAACAGGCCGAGCCGGCGCCCCATGCTGGAGCCGCCCGACATGGCGTGCCGCACCCGCCCGCCCATCGCGTCGCGGACTTTGCCGTACACCGTTTTCTCGAAGAACTGGTGCTGCATCCGCAGCGCCGCCGAGGGGCCGGGGCCGAGGCCGAACGCCTTCTGCTCCACGGCCTCCGCGTACTTGACCGCGACGTCGACGGACTTGTCGAACGGCCCGGTCTTCCCGTCGGCCTCGGCCCTGCGGCGGGCCGCGTTGAACACCTTCTCGAAGATGTACGGGACCGCGAGAATGAAGGTCGGCCGGAAGGACTGCAGGTCGGGCAGGAGCGCGGACGCGGAGAGGGCCGGCTGGTGACCCAGCTTGACCCGGCCCCGGATCGCGGCGATCTCCACCATGCGGCCAAAAACATGGGCCAGCGGCAGGAACAGCAGCGTGGACGCCTCGTCACCGGGGCGGGAGTGGAACACCGGCTCCCAGCGGGAGATCAACATGTCCGTCTCGAACATGAAGTTGGCGTGGGTGATCACACACCCTTTGGGGCGTCCTGTGGTGCCCGAGGTGTAGATGACGGTGGCCACCGACTCCGGAGTCACGGCCCGCCGGTGTCGGTTGACCACCTCGTCGTCGATGGACCCACCGATCCTGAGGAGTTCGTCGAGTGCCCCGGTGTCCAGTTGCCACAGGCGCTTGAGGCGGGGGAGACGGTCGACGACCGAGCCGATCGTCATGACGTGGTCCTCGTGCTCCACCACACAGGCGGTGACCTCGGAGTCGTGCAGCATCCAGAAGACCTGCTCGGCGGAGGACGTCGGATAGATCGGCACCGGCTGGGCGCCGATCGTCCATAGTGCGAAGTCGAAGAGCGTCCACTCGTACCGGGTGCGCGCCATGATGGCGACCCGGTCCCCGAACCGCACCCCGTCCGCGATCAACCCCTTGGCCAGCGCGAACACTTGGTCCCTAAACGCCGCGGCGGTCACGTCCCGCCACGTGCCGGACTCGTCCTTGCGGCAGAGGGCGACGCGGTGCGGGTCGTCCAGGGCATGGTCGAAGACCGCGTCCGCCAGCCCGCCGACCTGAGGCGCGGTCGCCATGGGTGGGACCGTGAACTCGCGCAATGACCTGCCTCCCTCCGGGGTGGCCACCCCCGGTGGCGCTCCGCACAGCGCGGTGACCGTACCCCACGGAGAGTTTCGGTGACAGGGGTCTCCTGCAAGTCGAGACGTCCGGCGTCTTCACAGGTCAGCGCCCGAAACGGGCCCACATGGGGACCGCTCGGGCGCATTGCTGACTCAAAGGTAGGTTCTGCGGAAGGCAATCTCCACGGAATCTGTACGCTCCGGTCACCCTCAGCCCACGGCTGCGCAGGGCTTGGTCCGGACCACGCTCCGCCGCTGCGTGCCGCGCCTACACCGTCTCGGCCACCGACATGTGCTCCCGCCCCAGGTCCCCGCTGTCTTGGCTGGGCCGCTCACGCCGACCGCGTACGAGCGTGAGCACCAGCACCCCCGCGACGAGCCCCGCCGCTCCCGCGACCACCGCCACCATGTTCAAGCCGGACGCGAAAGCGATTCGCACCATGTGTTCCGACACCATGTGCTGGGACACCATGTGGTCGGGCGCTGTGTGGCTGGACGCCATGTGGTCGGACGCCATGTCGTGCAGTGACCCGGCACCGCCGCCCGCCACGGCGTGGGCCGCAGGGCCGAGGGTGTCCTGCATCCGCGAGGCCAGCACCGTACCGAGCACGGCGACGCCCAGCGCGTACCCGAGCTGGCGGAACGTGTTGACCGCGCCGCCGGCCATCCCGGCCCGGGCCGGCGGGACCGCGGCAAGGGCCGCACCGCCGAGCCCCGGCGACACCAGACCCGTACCGACACCCACCAGAGCGAGCCCCGGGATCAACGCGGGCCAGCCCGAACCGGCGTCCAGGACCGCCATGCAGAACCCGCCGATCCCGACCAGCAGCAGCCCGCCGCCGATCACGAACCTGGCCGGCACCCCGTGCAGCAGCCGACCGCCGACCGCCGCCACGACAAAGGAAGTTCCGGCGAGCGGAAGCAACACCAGGCTGCCGCGCAGCGGGCTCATGCCGAGCACGGTCTGCAACCAGATCGAGAGGTACGGGACGGCACCGAACGCCGCCACGCTGAAACCGAAGGCGCCGAGCAGCACACCCACCAGAGCGGGCCTGCGCAACCTGTCGCGGCCCGCCGTCCCCGCCCGCATCACACCGGAGGACGAGCCCCTCGTCCAGGCCCTGGAGCGGGACGGCCGCGCCACCTACCCCGAGCTCCAACTGGCCGCCGGGCGCTCGGAGTCGGCGGTCAAACGCAGGCTCGCCGCACTGCTCGCCTCGCGCGCGCTGTACATCGACGTCGAGTACCGGCCGGAGCACATCGGCTTCCCCGTCGGCACCACACTGTGGATCACGGCCGCCCCCGCCGCCCTGCACAGCGTCGGCGAAGCCATCGCCCGGCACCCGGAGGCCGCCTTCGTCTCGGCCTCGGCCGGGCCGTCCAACCTGGTCGCGACGGTCCTGACCCGCAGCACGGCCGAGCTCTACGCCTACCTCAGCGGCCGGCTCGGCACCCTCGACGGCGTCCAGCACATCGAGACGACGACGAAGCTGCGCCGCATCAAACAGCTCAGCCTCCCAGCGCCGACCCGCTAGCGCTCAGCCCGTCCCGCGCCCCGCGTGCAGCCGGTCGCCGCCCGCCAGGATCGCGGAGGCCAGCGCGCCCGCCGCCTCCTGCGCGGCCGAGCCCCGCCGGTTGTGCAGCAGCACGAAGTCCACCCCGCCGAGCTCCGGCAGGCCCGCCCGGGCCGGGAGCGGGTCCAGGCCGGGCGGGATCAGGCCGCGGGTGTGGGCCATCACGCCGAGGCCGGCCCGGGCCGCCGCGATCAGGCCGCTCAGGCTGCCGCTCGTACAGGAGATGCGCCAGGAACGCCCGTGTTCCTCAAGGACTTCGAGCGCTCGCGCCCGGGTGATGCCGGGCGGCGGGAACAGGATCAGCGGCACCGCCCGCTCCGGGTCGACCCGCAGCCCGGGCGCCCCGATCCAGCACAGCTCGTCCGTCCACACCAGCTCGCCGTGGCTGTCGCCGGGCCGCCGCTTGGCCAGCACCAGGTCGAGGCGGCCCGCCTCCAGGCGGCGGTGCAGGGTCCCGGACAGCTCGACGGTCAGCTCCAGGTCGACCTCCGGGTGGTCGCGGCGGAACGACTGGAGGATCTCCGGCAGCCGGGTCAGTACGAAGTCCTCGGAGGCGCCGAACCGCAGCCGGCCGCGCAACCGCGTCCCGGCGAAGTAGTTGGCGGCCCGCTCGTGCGCGGCCAGGATCGTCCGCGCGAAGCCGAGCATCGCCTCGCCGTCCTCCGTCAGCCGCACGCTGTGCGTGTCCCGGCTGAACAGCCGCCGCCCGGCCGTGTCCTCCAGGCGGCGGACGTGCTGGCTCACCGTCGACTGCCGCAGTCCGAGCCGCCGTGCGGCCTGGGTGAAGTTCAGGGTCTGGGCGACAGCGAGAAAAGTCCGCAGCTGGTTCGCGTCGTACATGCCTCAACCGTAACGCTGCTCATCGCGGAACGTGATGACAGTGAGAGTGGTGTGTGGGATTCCCGATCGGGCGGAACAGGAGGACCATCGAGAGGGCATGGTCCGGGCCGGTACGACGCCGGACACACATAAACGCACCGTGAGTGGAGCACATGAGCCGCCGTACCCCCAAGCTGCCGTCCTGGCTGCCGGTCGACCCGTACATACTGGCGCTGCTCGGCACGGTGGGACTCGCGGCCCTGCTCCCGGCCTCCGGGGCCGCGGCCCACGTCGCGAGCGGCGCCTCGACCGGAGCCGTCGCGCTCCTCTTCTTCCTGTACGGAGCCCGGCTCTCGACCAGCGAGGCGATGGACGGGCTGCGCCACTGGCGGCTCCATGTCACCGTCCTGGCCTGCACGTTCGTGGCGTTTCCGCTGCTCGGCCTGGCGGCGAGGGGGCTCGTCCCGTTCGTTCTGACGCCGGACCTCTACAAGGGGCTGCTCTTCCTCTGCCTGGTGCCCTCCACGATCCAGTCGTCGATCGCGTTCACCTCGATGGCCCGCGGCAACGTACCCGCCGCGATCTGCGCGGGCTCCTTCTCCAGCATCGCGGGAATCCTGTTCACCCCACTGCTCGCGGCGGGCCTGCTCGGCAACAGCGGCGGCGGCTTCTCGGCGGACTCGCTCCTCAAGATCGTCCTGCAGCTCCTGGTGCCGTTCCTGGCCGGGCAGTTCCTGCGGCGCTGGGTCGGCGGGTTCCTCGTCCGGAACAAGAAGGTGCTCGGGTACGTCGACCGGGGCTCGATCCTGCTCGTCGTCTACAGCGCGTTCAGCGAGGGCATGGTGCGCGGCATCTGGCACCAGGTGAGCGCGGTCAGGCTCGGCGCGCTGCTCGCCGTCGAGGCCGTGCTGCTGGCCGCGATGCTCGCGCTGACCTGGTACGGGGCGAAGCGGCTCGGCTTCGGCCGGGGCGACCGGATCGCGATTCAGTTCGCCGGCTCGAAGAAGAGCCTGGCCGCCGGCCTCCCCATGGCGAGCGTGCTGTTCGGCCCCCAGGCCTCGCTGGCGGTGCTGCCGCTGATGCTGTTCCACCAGATTCAGCTGATGGTCTGCGCGGTGATCGCCAAGCGCCGCGCCCGCGAGGTGCTGCCGGAGGCCGTACCGGGCTCGGCCGATGTGTGTGGAGAAGCCGACCGCGAGCGGGGCGTAGGGGTCGGAAGCTAGGGCCGGTTCCGGTTCCGGTTTTGGTTCCGGGCAGACCGGCTGGTTTCGCGTCCGCCTCATCACGTCCGTCAGGCGTCGTCCTTCCGGGCCGCGCCCCCGCTCTCCTGCTGCGCCGCGAACGCCATCAGGTCCTCCGCCGACCAGGGCAGGCGCCCCTCGCGCAGGTCGTCGGTGATCGCGCGCAGCCACCTCACCTCCGCGGCCGTGATCGCCCGCAGGTACTCGCTCTCCAGTGACGCGATCCTGGGCAGGCCGGACTCGGACTCCGCGGCGAGGCCCGCGTCGAGGGCCTTCAGCGTGCCGCCGACGGAGGCCAGCCGGCGCTCCAACGCGTCGAGCAGTTCGTGCGGGGCCAGCATCAGCGCGTGCGACAGCGCCGCCGGGAACTGCGGGAACTCGGCCTTCGGTACCGCCAGCATCTCGTCGAGCCAGGCCCGCGTCACCTCGCGCCCCGCCTCGGTCACCTCGTACACGGTCCGCTCGGGGTACTGCTGGTCGCGTCCGGTCTCGCGGACCGCGATCAGATCGGCGGCCAGCAGGCGCTCGATGGTCCGGTAGAGGCTCGCGCGCTGGCCGACGTTGACCACCTGCTCCTTCCCCCAGTCCTTGATCAGCCGCTGGATTCCGTACGGGTGCAGCGGCTTGTAGTGGAGCAGGGCCAGGACCGTCAGGGCGAGCGGGGAGCTGCGGGGGAGCGACGTCATGATCCGGATGATACTCCCGGCAGAACTAGTTGACGTGATACTAGTTGCGGTGCAACTATCGAAGGGTCGGACAGCCTCGAACCCATCGGAAGAAGGCCACGGCCATGACCGCCACCTCGCTCGCCAAGCACACCGCGCCCGCCGAACACATCCACGCCGACCACATAGCTGTGAAGCACATAGGTGACTGGACCACCTCGGGCCGCTTCGAGATCCGCGCCCGGTCCGGCCTCGTCGTCCTGGACCTGCGCTCCGACCGCCTGCCCGAGGAGATCGAGATCCGCCTCGACCTGCGCCGCGCGACGGTCAGGCTGCTCGTCGACGCCGACGCCGTCATCGGGCACTGGGACCTGAACTGGACCGGCCGGGGCAGGGTCAAGGACGCCCAGGGCCCGGCCACGTCGCAGGGTGCGAGCGCCAACCGCCGTGTCAGGCTGGTCGGTCGTGTCGACTCCGGCGAGATCCGGGTCAACCGCGGCGGCATCGCGACCCTGGCCGCGCTGACCGACCGCGCCCACCGCCAGGAGATGCGCCGCGCCCACGAGGCCACGAAGGGGCAGCGGTCATGAGTACGGGAACCCGCATCCGCAGCGCCCTGGTCATCGGTGGCGGCATCGCAGGACCGGTCGCCGCGATGGCCCTGCGCAGGGCCGGCATCGACGCCGATGTGTACGAGGCGTACGACAGCAGGTCGGACGGTGTCGGCGCGGGCATGAGCATCGCCCCCAACGGCATCGCCGCGCTCGATGCGATCGGCGCCGGTGACGTGGTCCGCTCCGTCGGCGCCCCGGTGCACGCGATCGTCGTGCACAGCTGGAACGGCAGACAGCTCGCCGAGTTCGGCACCCTCGCCGACACACAACCCAGCCAGTTCGTATGGCGCCCCGAGCTATATGTCTCTCTCTACGACGAGGCCGGCCGGCGTGGTGTGCGCGTCCACCACGGCAAGCGGCTCGTGAGCGCCGAGGAGTCCGGCGACTCGATCACCGCGCACTTCGCCGACGGATCGAGCGCCACCGCCGACATCCTGATCGGCGCGGACGGCATACGCTCCACCACCCGCACTCTGATCGACCCGGCCGCACCCGGGCCCACTTACGCGGGCCTGATCGGCATCGGGGCCGGTGTGAAGGACACCGGGCTCCCGTCGAGCGGTGGCAGGATGCACATGACGTACGGCCGCCGGGTGTTCTTCGGCTACCAGGTCTTCGACGACTCCTCGGGCGGCTGGTTCGTCAATCTGCCGAGCCCGGAGCCGGTCTCCGCGGCCCGTGCGGCAGAGCTCGGCGCCGAGAAGTGGCTGACCGAGCTGAGCGCTCTCGTGGCCGAGGACCGCACGCCCGCCAAGGAGCTGCTGGCCCGCACCGACCCCGCGGAGCTCGCCCTCACCGGGCCGGTCGAAGCCATGCTGAAGGTGCCGCACTGGAGCCGGGGCCGGATGGTGCTGATCGGCGACGCCGCGCACGCCGCCTCGCCCAGCTCCGGCCAGGGCGCCTCGCTCGCCGCCGAGAGTGCGGTCCAACTCGCGCGCTGTGCAAGGGACTTGCCCTACCGGCAGGCTTTCGCGGCGTACGAGAAGCTGCGCCGGCCGCGCGTCGAGCGGATCATCGCGGAGACGGCCCGCATCAACAACGACAAGGCGGCGGGACCGGTCGGTCGGGTCGTACGGGATCTGCTGATGCCGCCGATGATGAAACTCCTGAAGCCGGAGAAGCGGATGGCCTGGCAGTACTCGTACCGGATCGACTGGGACGAGCGGGCTGTCGACCCCGGCCGGTGATTAGGGGGTGCCGTTCACCGGGTCAACCACTGCTTCGGGCTGGTCAGTTGTCGGATGCCCGCTTCAGTCGTGAGAGCGCTCTCGCCCGGCGGCCCATTCGGCGTCAGGCCCGCCTCGTGACCAGCACCACCTTCCCGAGGTTGCGGCGGGACTCGATCAGCTCGTGGGCCCGGGCCGCATCGGCGAGCGGCAGCTCGGCCGCGACGGAGGTCCGCAGCTTCCCCGCAGCGTGCAGCTCCCACAGTTCGTCGAGCCAACACGCGTACAGGGCGGGCTTGTTGCGGGCGATGACGGCCATCTGGAAGCCGATGACCGACTTGCCGCCCACGAGCAGGTCGTACGCCTCGATGGTGCCGCCGCCCGAACTGAACGCGACGAGGCGTCCGCCGGGTGAGAGCGCTCTCACCGCCGGGGTCAGCAGCTCGCCGCCGACCGCGTCGATCACCACGTCGACCGGATCGCCCCAGGACTCGTCCCCGTACAGGACGACCTCATCAGCCCCCAACTCCCTTACGAAGTCAGCCTTTTCGGGCGAGCCGACGGCGGCTACGACTCGCTTCGCGCCGCCCGCCCTGGCGAGCTGCAGGGCCATCGTGCCGATTGCGCTCGCGGCGGCCGTGACCAGGACCGCCTCGCCGGGCTCGGGGCGCGCCGACTCGTAGGCGCCGCGCGCCACCAGGCCGCTGCGGACCAGGGCGATGGCGTCCACGAAGGTGGCGTGAGCGGGTATGTGCGAGGTCATCGCCGTGTGGAGGACGGCCTGTTCGGCATAGCCGTAGGAGAAGCAGAGCCCGGTCACCCGGTCGCCGACCGCGAATCCGGTGACGCCCTCGCCGAGTGCGGCCACCGTGCCGGCGACCTCGCCGCCAAGCGGAACCGGCTCGCTGCCCTCGCGGACCTTGCGGACGGCCGGCAGGGTCACCCCGATCGCCTCGACGTCGACCAGCAGTTCGCCCGGCCCGGGCTCAGGTGCGGCGACGTCCTCGACGAACAGGACTTCGGGACCGCCGTTGATCTCATACCGAACGCGACGCATGGCACCCTCCCGGGGTCGAGAATTCATTGGGAGTCCCAACGGTAGACGTAGAATGAATCGTTGGGAAGCCCAATGTTTTGGGCTAGGGTGTGCACATGGCCCGCATGACTCGTAGGACTCGGACGCCTGAGAGCGCTCTCGACCAGGCGTCGGCAGACGGCGTTCCCGACGACGGCGGGCTTGAGGCGGCGCTTGCGCCACCCGACGCCGCCGAGTCCGAAGGTGCAGGGGCCGGGGCTGCGCTTCCCGCGCCCGCCGCGGACGGATCCGAGGCGGCCCTCCCGCCGCTCCAGCACATCCAGTCGCTGCCGAGCTGGCTGATCGGCCGGGTCGCGGCGCGCGGCCGGAGCCTGGTTGCCGAGGCGCTCGCAGAACAGGGCGTGAAGATGCTGCACCACGCGGTGCTGGCCGCGGTGTCCGAACTCGGCCCGATCGCCCAGGCCGACCTCGGCCGCAAGCTGGCCGTCGACCCCAAGGACCTGGTCGGCATCCTCAACGACCTTCAGGCCGACGGCCTCACCGTCCGCGAGCCCGACCCCCGGGACCGCCGCAAGAACGCGGTCACGGTCACCCCAACCGGCCAGGACCTCCTCGAACGCTGCGCGGCCGTGGCCGAAACGGCCAACGCACAGCTCCTCGCCCCCCTCACCCCGGCTGAAGCGCGCCGCCTGATGACGCTCCTGACCCGCTTGCACGAGGCGTAAGAGCCCCGCCTTCCGGCCCGCTCCCGACCCTTCCCGTGGCCTGAAGAGGTCCCCGGCGTACGGTCTAGATCATCAGGGCCGGTACGGTGCCGCCATGACCGCACTCGAAGGCGAGCCCGCCACCCTCGACCCCGCGCGCACCGCGCTCGTCCTCGTCGATCTGATGGACCGCATCACGGCGCTGCCGCTCGCCCCGCGTTCCGGTGAGCAAGTGGTCGCCGTGGCAAGGGAGTTGGCGGACACCTTCCGCGCGGCGGGCGCGACCGTCGTGCTCGTACGGGTCGAACGCCCCGGGGTGCCCGCCCAGCCGCCCGGCAGCGAGCTCGTCGCGGGCCTCGCGGCCGAGGACGACCTCATCGTGGTGAAGCGGACCATCGGCGGCTTCCACCGGACGGGCCTGCACGAACTGCTCGCGGAACGCGGCATCAGCACCCTCGTGTTCGGCGGCATCGCCACCAACCTCGGCGTCGAGTCGACGGCCCGCGCCGCCGCCGACCTCGGCTATGAGCTGCTGTTCGCGGAGGACGCGATGGCCGCGCTGACCGAGGACGAACACCGGGCCGCGGTCGCCCTGAACTTCCCCCGCCTCGGCACGGTCGTCACCGCCTCCGCCATCGGGTTCGGCTGATCACATGCCCAAGTTCTCGATATCCGCGGCCGGTTCACGCCCCTGCACGCTCGTCGTGTGCCGAGGGTGCTGCTGCGGCGACGCCAGTAAGAATCCCGGCACCGACCACGCCCGCCAGCTGGAACGGCTGCGTACGGCGGCTGCCGAGTCCGGCGGCCGGCTCGCCGTCCGCACCACCGACTGCCTCGGCCCCTGCGGCCAGGCCAACGTGATCGTGGTCCAGCCCTCGGCCCGCGCCCGCCAGCGTGGCGCCCGCGCGACCTGGCTCGGCTGGATCCTCGACGACGACGCCACCGACGACATCCTGACCTGGGCGGAACAGGGCGGCCCCGGCCTCGCCGACCCCCCGGCCACCCTGGCCCTCCAAATGATCCCGCCCCCGTCCGAGGCCCGGAAGCGGGCCCGCTGAGGCGGGGCCGAACCACCCCTGCTCCCCGGCTGCCACGAGTGAGTCCGAGTCAGTACCCCTCGGAGGTGGGGACGGTGTCGGCCCGCCGCGCGCTCTCGGACGAGTGCCGCTGTTCCGCCGCGCCGAAGAAGTCTCCGCCCTTGCGGCGGTAGTCGTCCGTGCCCCAGTCGCGGGCCGCGCGTTGCTCTGGGGGGACCTTCTGCAGGTGGGGGATGTGCTTGGCGCAGTGGATGTAGGCCTCCTGGACCGTTACCTCCACCCATAGGCGGGCGCGGCGGCCGGGGGCCGGGTCCGGGGGGATTTCGGGATGGTGGGCGCGGACCTCCTCGTCCAGGAGGATGCGGGCCCGGCCGTTGACGTGCAGGCCGATGCGGTCCCGGGTGAAGTCGACCATCAGGATGCCCACTTGGGGGTTCTCCGCGATGTTGCCCATGGAGGCCATGACGCCGTTGCCCCGGTATTCGGGGTAGATCAGGGTGCGGTCGTCAAGGACCCGGACGAAGCCGGGCGGGCCGGCCCGGAAGGTGGAGTCGCACTCGCCCCGGCGGTCGGCGCTGGCCAGGAAGAACATCTCCTGGCGGGCGATGAACTCCCGCATGCGCGGGTTGAGTTGGTCGAGGACCTGCTCGTCGTAGAAGCGATCGGCCCGCTCGGTGGTGCCCAGGTGACGCTGCATCAGGTGCTCGCCGTCGCTGCCGCACCGCACCCCTCCACGCTCGGCGGGCCTGCCGTGTTCGATCTCTGTCGCCAAGTCCTCAGTCTCCCGCCATGACGAGCTCTTCGATGAAGTCGTGCCGTATGCGATTCGACGGCATGCCGGCTCCCACCAGCGCGTCCACCCCGCTGCGAACCATTGCCGCCGGTCCCGACAGGTACGCGTCGTACGCCCGCCACGGCCCGTACCGCCTTACCGCGTCCGGTAGTTGACCGCTGATGCTGTTCGCCTCGCCGCCCGCCGGGCCGGTCGCGACGACCGGGCGCACCGACAGCCACGGGTGCCTCCGCGCCAGGGTCAGCAGCGGGTCGATGTCGTACAGGTCGCTTCCGCTGCGAGCCCCGTAGAAGACGTCCACGAGGCGACGGCGGCCGTGCTCGGCGACGTCCTCGACCAGCGCCCTGATCGGGGCGATGCCGGTGCCGCCGCCCAGGCACAGCAGGCCGTTGTCAGTGGTGTGGTCCACGGTCATGGAACCGGCCGGGGGGCCGAGGCGGATCACATCGCCGGGGCGGGCGCGGCGCACGAGGGCTCCGGAGACCCAGCCGGCCGGAACCGCCTTGACGTGGAAGGAGAGCAGGCCGTCGGAGCGAGGGGCCGACGCGAACGAGTAGTGCCGCCACACCCGGGGCCACCAGGGGGTTTCCAGGGTCGTGTACTGCCCGGCGAGGAAGGGGTAGGGCTGGTCGGGGCGTACGGTCACGACCGCGATGTCGGGGGTGCGCAGCTCGTGGGAGACGACCTCGGCGTGCCACCAGGCGGGAGAGAGGGCCTCGTCCGCGGCGGCCGCATCGATCATGATCTGCGAGATGGCGGTGTAGGCCTGAATCCAGGCCGCTTCGGCGTCCGCGTTCCAGGTGTCGGGTGCGTAGCGGGTGAGCGCGCCAATGAGGCACTCTCCGACGGCCGGATAGTGCTCGGGCCGGGTGCCGTACTTGCGGTGGCCGCGGCCGAGGTGGGACAGGTAGTCGCCGAGGGTGTCCGCGTCGTCGACGTGCTCGGCCGCCGTCAGCAGGGCCTTGAAGAGGCGGTCGCGCTGGGTGTCCATGGCGACGGGGAAGAGGGCGCGCAGATCGGGGTGCCGGACGAAGAGCAGCGCGTAGAAGTACGACGTGACCTTGTCGGCCACCGGCTCGATCTCCGCCATGGTGCGCCGGATGAGGACGGCGGTGGGGGAGGCCGCCCTTGGGACGGTGTCGGCTTCGGGCCCGGCTTGGGCGCCGACTTCGGGGTCGGCTTCGGGGTCGGGCTCCGGTGAGTCCGACGCGGCCAGTGAAGGTGTGTGGTGAAGCGCCGCGGCGGGCCAGCTGCCGGAAGCGGGGTCCGAGCTCGCGTCCGTGGGCTCGGCCTCGTTGGGCGGGGGCCCGGCTTCGTCGGCCGTCGCCCCATCCCGAGCGGGAGCGTGGTTCCCTCCGTGCCTCGGGCCGTCTTCGCGGCGGGAAGGGGGAGCCGGCTCGGGCGGCGCCGGTCTGCGTATTCGCTCTGCCGCGTTCCCGACCGGGCGAACGGGATTCGGCACGCTGCGGGGTTTGCCGTTCTGCGTATCGACATGAACGGTACTGCCCGCATCACCATCGCGTTCATCCTGCCGCAACCCGCTGGGACTGGCAGAGGACTTGTTCGGCGGGGTGAACCAACCCCGCTCACCATTGCTGCCGCCGGAAGAGCCGTTGTCGCCCGTCGTCGTGGGAGCGTCCATGATCTGCCTCGCCTCGCACGTCTTTCGGTCGTCTTCGCATTCCGTGATGCGGAAGGAATTCGGAATTGCCTTGAGCTGTCTTTGAATTCTGGAACAGCCTTCGCCGCGCCAGCAAAATCTCCCAAAGTGGACAAAAGCTACGTCAGGTGGTGGGTGTCGGGCTCCCGTTCCAGGCCTGCCGACAGGGCTCACCGTGTCGGCACACGGCCGGGAAATCCGGCTTCGCGGCACCCTGCCGCACGATTCGTGGGCTTCCCCACCTTTCTTTCGGGACTGCGGAGTTGGTCATTCCTCTGAGTCGGACTAGACCATACCGGCAGCAGTTGAAACCGCAACCCCTGGTGCGCGGACACTCCACTCAGGCATGCAGAAATCGAACCGGGTCGCACATGTCCCATATTCGGCCCCATGGCAGGACGGGAATACAAAGCAGTGCGCGGGCAAATCCCTGGGACCCGGGGCAATTCGCCCAGGCGGCCAGGGATTTCCTTGCATTCCTGGAGCGCGGTGGACGGGTCCCGGTCGATGCCGCGCGACGATGCGTGGGGCGGACGACGGCCGCCCGCCGCCCGCCCCGGGCCGCGTCTCCCGGTCGCGGCCCGGACCCCTCGTTCGCTCGGCGTCGAACGTCCCCGCGTGGACTCAGCGTCGGACGTCCCCGCGGGGTCGTTCCAGGGTGAAGGTGTCCACGGGGGTCAGGTCTCCGTAGGGGCCGTCGAAGGTGTAGTACGTGACCCGCATACGGGTACGGCCGGTGCGGGTGTCTCCCGGGTCGACATCGAAGGCGGCGAGACCGTGGGTGTGGACACGGTCCTGGACGGCGCGCCAGGGAGCGTCCTCGGTGATGAAGACAGGCTTGCGGTGGCGGCCCTCGGTCTCCTTGCTCAGATCGACCACGACGCGCCCCTTGGGCTCCTCGAACAGGTCGTCCTGGGTGGTCGCGAAGTTGCCGCCGTTCCCGATGATCATGTGGACGGTCCCCTTGGCGGTGTCCGCCACATCGGTGCTCGTGGAGACCGGGACCGGGGTGCGGGCCTCGTTGGGCAGGGTGCCGCGCACGGGCAGCGAGCGTTCGTAGTAGTGCTCGTGGCCGCTGAGTACCAGGTCGACCCCGTAGGCGTCGAAGAGCGGGCCCCACGCCTCCCGGATCCCGAGGTCACTGCCGCTTCCGCTGCGGCTGCTGGAGATCATCGGATGGTGCATGAAGACGACGATCCAGTCGATGCCGGCGTCCGCGCGTGCCGCCCTCAACTCCCGTTCCAGCCAACGCAGTTGAGCCCCGCCCGAGTACCCCCGCACATACGTGTCGCCGGAGTCCTGGATCGCCACGTCGTCGTTGGCCAGGCTGAGGAACCGGACCGCGCCGACCGTGAAGCCGTACCACAGGCCCTCGGTCTCCGGCTCGGCGGAGGCCGTCGAGCCGGGCAGCGTGAAGTAGGTCTGGTAACCGGTTACCCCCAGGGGGCCGTTGCCCCGCTCGTTCTCGCCGTTGCCGACGCAGGGCATCCACGGACGCAGCCGCGTCGAGCGGCTGTTGCCGATGAACCAGTCCGCCCATGTCGCCACGCGGTTCTGGCCGAAGACGCCGGCCGCGGAGGCGTAGCACAGGTCGCCGTTGACCAGGTTGAACAGTGGCTCGACCCGTTCCACCGCGGCCACGATGTCGGCGGAGGCCGCGGTGCCGGCCTGACTGCTGGTGTAGAGCGGGAAGCGTCCCGAGGGCGAAGGGGCCCCGCCCGTCGGCCACTTGACGGCCCGGCGCAGATTGGGCGCGCCTTGGTCGCCGAAGCTGGTGAAGGTGAATGCGGTGCGCCCGCGCGGTGCCGTCGTGAACGACCCGGTCTCCGGTGCGGCGCCGTCGTGCCCGGCCGCATACAGGTAGGTGGTGCCCGGCCGCAGCCGGGTGAGGCGGGCGTGGTGGACGTACACCTCTTCGTGGGAGAGCCCGTCGCGGTACGTGCGGGTCTCGGCATCGACCACCCGGCCGGTGCCGGCGTCGGGGGAGCCGAGGCGCACGTGCGGGCGGCGCACGGACTGGGGGCTGATCCAGGACACGGTCATCTCGGTGGCGGGGTCCGCGCCGAACTGGAGGTGCAGTCCGGCCACGCCGGGCGAGCCGATGCGGCCCGGAGTGCGCTGAAGCAAGGGGAGCGGTGCGGGCTCCGACTGGCCGGCGGCTTCGGCGCGCCCCGCGGCGCCGAGAGCGGTGGCGGCCGCGGCCGCCGTCGAACCGGTCAGTACTGATCTGCGCGCGATCGGCATGTAACACCCTTTTGGTGGAGGGAAGTTGACCATCTGCACCTTAGGTGACGTGCAGAGTGGCGCCGCGGTTCGGCGAGCGCAGTGTTCTGTTCGTAGGGCTCCTGAGCCGGTCAGTGACTGAACCAGGGGTTGCCGCCCAGCGCCCACACGGACACTTTGGTGACGCCGAGGGCGGTGATCGTGTCGAGTTTGCGGTTCAGGGCGATGCTGTCCACGTAGTCGTACAGCATGCCGTCCGAAGTCCAGCGAATCTCGCCGGAGTCCGGGTCGCGGCGCCGCTCGACCGCGGCGGGGTCGCCGGACCAGCCGGGCTGGGTGCGCATCACACTGAACGGGATGCTGCCCGTCACCTTGTCCCTGTCGAATGCGGCGGGTGCGCTGTAGCCGTAGGAGGGCAGCGCGATGACGAGGCGGTTGGGATCGGGCACCTTGGTCTGGGCGTAACGCACGATCTGTTGCAACCACTTATAGCGGGCGACGGGCACAGGGGTGCCGCCGGGCGGGGAATCGAACTCCTCGTCGTACGCCATGATCACGAGCTCGTCGGCTCCCGCACGGACCACCCGGACGTAGTCGTACCAGCTCTCGTCCTGTGTCATCGGGGGCGCGTCGACCTGGAGACGCTTGCCGGCCTTGTGCAGGGAGTCCGCGAGCTGGCTCAGGAAGGTGAGGTAGTCGGTGAAGTCGGTGGAACTCCAGGACCAGAAGTCCTCCAGGTCCACATCGACACCCGTAAGTTCCTCGGTCCTCACCAGATCGGTGAGTTGGCGTACCGCCTGTGTGCGCCGGGTGGCGCTGCTCACGAGCGCGTGCACCTCCAGGGTGGTCATGCCCGACAGGGTCGGGTACTGCTGTGCGGAGTGTGCCTTGAGGTCCCCGACGTCCGCCGTGCTGTAGGCGTTGCACAATCCCTGGGCGGTGGTCTCAAGCAGCACTTCTCCGTCCGGCTGGACCTTCCAGTACTCGGGCTTGAGGGCGCCGCTCCTGAGCCGGTCGTCGCGGTACTCCGCCTGGCCGGCGCACTGCGGCTCACCGGGTGAGCCGGGAAAGAGCCAGGACTGCAGCTGCACCCCGGCCCGCCCGCTCCCCGGCCCGGTCGCGGAGACCTTCGGCGAGGGCCCGCCCGCCGCAGTGGTGCTCGTCGGCGTACAGCCGGCGAGCAGAAACGCGGTCGTGAGGGCGGTCGCGATCGAAGCCGCGGGGACTCTGCGCATGGTGCCTTCCTGCAGGGAGTCGGGGACCCCCGCTCCGGGAGCCTGGTGGATCCGTGTTCAGGCCTTGTTCAGGCTTTGACGACGTCTGACAGACGCATGAACTCGTAGCCGGTGTCGAGGAGTTGAGGCACAGCGCCGCTGATTCCGCGTGCGGTGCCGCCGTGCGGATGGTTCATGTGCCCTATGACGACCGAGCCCGGACGTACGCCTTGCATGGCCTGATGTACCTGTGCGGGCGTGAACGTCGCCCCGCCGTCACTGTTGACGTCGAAGCTCGCGAACCGCTCCCCGAGATCGGTGACGATCCTGGCGGCCACGTCGTCGCAGTAGGCCGTACCGGAGCGGAAGAAGCGCGGCGGGCGGCCGAGCAGGCCGGTGAGTTTGGCGCGGTTGCCCGAGACCTCGTCGAAGACCTCGCCCGCGTTCCGTGTGCCGGGTATCCGGTAGGCGGAGCGTCCGGAGACGGAGAGCGGGAGGTGGCGGGTGCCGTGGTTGGCTATCTCGAAGAGCGGGTCGGCGGCGAGTTCCTTGAAGACCGACGGGTTCTCGTCGATCCAGCGGGAGTTGATGAACAGCGTCGCGGGGACTGAGCGCCCGCGCAGGAACTCGATGAGCGCGCTGTCGTACGCGTTGCCGCCTTTGCCGCCGCACGCGTCGAAGGTCAGCGCGGCCGTCTTCCCGCCGGCCGGCAGCCGGGAGAGCGCTCCCGGCACGGTCAGCCCCCAGCTGGTGGGTGTGTGTCTGCCGTACCGGGCGACGATCTCGGCCCTGGTCGGCCCGGCCGGTGGTGCGGAGGGCGCAGGTGAACCCGTTGCCGATGAGGAGGGCGGGGGAGTGGGAGCGGGGGCGGCCGGGGCGGGCTTCGCCGGTCCTGAGCAGCCGGTGAGGAGTCCACCCGTCGCCACCGCAAGGACCGTACGCCGACTCACGTTCATCGCGCCGCTTTCTCCGATCGAGGCAGCGCTGCTCGCCGCACTTGATCAGCCTAAGCGGGGCCCGGGCGGGGTTTGGACACAGGCTCTCAGACGCCCGAGCGCAGGGTGATGCGCTCGTCGCCCGCGTACACGTTCATGGAACTGCCGCGCAGGAAGCCCACCAGGGTGAGACCCGACTCGGCGGCCAGGTCGACGGCGAGCGAGGACGGCGCGGAGACCGCGGCGAGCACCGGGATGCCCGCCATGACCGCCTTCTGGGCGAGCTCGAAGGAGGCCCGGCCCGACACCAGCAGGATGCAGCGGGACAGCGGAAGCCGGTCGTCCTGGAGGGCGCGGCCGACCAGCTTGTCGACCGCGTTGTGACGGCCCACGTCCTCACGTATGTCGAGCAGTTCGCCCTCGGGTGAGAACAGCGCCGCCGCGTGCAGACCCCCGGTCCGCTCGAAGACCCGCTGCGACGCGCGCAGCCGGTCGGGGAGGCTCGCGAGCAGTTCGGGCTCGACACGGACCGGGGGAGTGTCGGCGATAGGGAAGCGGGCCTGCGTACGGACGGCGTCCAGGCTGGCCTTGCCGCACAGGCCGCACGACGACGTCGTGTACACGTTGCGTTCGAGGGTGATGTCGGGCACCACGACGCCCGGCGCCAGCTTCACGTCGACCACGTTGTAGGTGTTGTGCCCGTCCGCCGTCGCGCCCGCGCAGTACACGATCGACTGCAGCTCGGACGCGGCGCCGAGCACCCCCTCGCTGACCAGGAACCCGGCCGCGAGCGCGAAGTCGTCGCCCGGCGTGCGCATCGTGATCGCGAGCGGTTTGCCGCCCAGGCGGATCTCCAGTGGCTCCTCGGCGACCAGGGTGTCCGGGCGGGCCGAGACCACCCCGTCCCGGATGCGGATGACGCGGCGGCGCTCGGTGACCCGTCCCATGTCCTCAGTCCCTCGATCGCTCTGGTCGCTATCGTCAGTCTGGCCAGTCTCGTGTCTGTACGTGCTGGAAGCCGGAGCGTCCCTTGATGCACAGGTTGCCGTGGGTCACCGGGTTGTCGTGCGGCGAGGTGACCTTGACGATCTCATTGTCCTGCACGCGGAGGGTGGGGTTGCAGCCGGCGCCGCAGTAGGCGCACACCGTGGTCGTCTCCGTCTGCGCCGCCTCGTCCCAGGTGCCCGCCGCCCGCATGTCGTACTCGGACTTGAAGGAGAGCGCTCCCGTCGGGCAGACCTCGATGCAGTTCCCGCAGTAGACGCACGCGCGGGGGTGGCGGGGGCGAGGACGGCTGCGAGCCGGTGTGCCGAGTCATTCCCCACCCCGTCCCTTCCCGCAGTGACATGAGCGGCTCCGCCGCGTGGCCTCCGGGGGTGAGGGGCGGCTTCGACTTGTTCGGCTGGGGACCGTGGGTGGCTGGTCGCGCAGTTCCCCGCGCCCCTGGCAGGGGCGATCTTGGCAGGGTGCCCGCCAGGCATACCCAGCCCGTCCGGCGATTGAGGACGAGCGCCCTCAAGGCGCGACTGGGGGTCCGGGGACGGCGCCCCCGGGGTGCTCGGTGCGGGCGGGCCCGCTCTTCGTAGCAGTGCCGCCGGGGCGCGTTCGCACAGGCTCAGGCACGGGCTGCGTTCCCAGGAGGCGGACGGGGCGTCCGCCAGGGCGTCGCACAGGTCCGCCGAGCCCTTCGCCGCGCACGTCAGGTCCGTGCACACGTACAGCACCGTCGCAGGGCGCGGCTTTACCGAGAAGAGGGAGTAGAACGTCGCCACCCCGTACGCCTCCGCCGGCGGCACCGTCAGGCGGCGGAAGATGAAGATGTAGTCGAGAGCGCTCTCACTCAGCCAACCCACCCGGTCGTTGACCGCGTGCAGCGCAGGCAGGAGCAGGTCCCGGCGGTCGCGGGCCTCCTCGCCGCCGCGCGCCCAGCGCAGCTCCGCGTCCGATCGGACGTCCGCGCCCTCCCACGTCGAGGAGGGCGGCCCCAACACCGCGTCCACGGCGGCGCGTTCCTCGTCCGTCGGCTTGGTGTCCTTGAAGTGCAGGTCCACGGAACGGTCAGCTCCTCACGGCCGCGACGGTCGGCTTCTCCACCCGGACCGCCGACGCCTTGAACTCCGCCGTCCCGGCGATCGGGCAGTTCGCCTCGATGGCCAGCTGGTTGTGAAGGCCGTCGGCGTGGTTTCCAGGGTGGCTCTCCTGGCGCAGGGGCGGCGGGTGTGACCGGGGGTCGGTGCGGAGGCCTGGCACCGGGACCCGGATCCGGTTTCGTCGACAGAATATTGTCTACAGTATGCCTTTCGGAGGGGTCAAGGCGCCTGACGCACTCGGCTCGGGCTCTGCTCGGGCGAAACGCTGACACAAGGCTCCAAAGGTGCGGCAGTGAATCCTGTGGGATCTCGCGCCCCTGTACCCATCAGTAGCCACGAAGACTGGATGGCTCCGGATGTCAGCAGTCCATGCTCGTACCGATCAACCGTCCACGCTCGTACCGAGGAGATCCGTCATGACCGGCATGCGAGGCTCGCGCGTTGTCGCCGTCGGGCATTACCAGCCCGCCAAGGTGCTCACCAATGACGACCTCGCCGAGCTGGTCGACACCAGCGACGAATGGATCAGCAGCCGGGTCGGCATCCGCACCCGCCATGTCGCGGGCCCGGACGAGCCCGTGGACGAGCTGGCCGCGCACGCCGGCGCCAAGGCGCTGGCCGGCGCCGGGCTGAGCCCCGCCGACATCGACTTGGTCCTGGTCGCCACCTCCACGGCCGTCGACCGCTCGCCGAACACGGCCGCCCGGGTCGCCGCCCGGCTCGGCATGGGCTCGCCCGCGGTGCTGGACCTCAACGTGGTGTGCGCCGGGTTCACACACGCGCTCGCCACCGCCGACAGCCTGGTGCGCACCGGTACCGCCAAGCGCGCGCTGGTCATCGGCGCGGACAAGATGACGGCGGTGACCGACTGGACCGACCGCAGCACCTGCGTCCTGGTCGGCGACGGAGCCGGCGCCGCGGTCGTCGAGGCGAGCGAAGAGGCACTGATCGGCCCGGTGCTGTGGGGTTCGGTGCCTGAGATGGGGCATGCGGTACGCATCGAGGGCACCCCGTCGGTGTTCGCGCAGGAGGGCCAGTCCGTCTACCGCTGGGCCACCACTCAGCTGCCGCCGATCGCCCGCGAGGTGTGCGAGCGCGCCGGACTCACCCCCGAGGACCTGGCCGCGGTCGTGCTGCACCAGGCCAATCTGCGCATCATCGAACCCGTCGCGCGCAAGATCGGCGCCGTCAACGCCGTCATCGCCCGCGATGTCGTCGAATCCGGGAACACCTCGGCGGCCAGCATCCCGATGGCCCTGTCCAAGCTCGTCGAGCGCGGCGAGATCAGTACCGGCGACCCGGTCCTGCTCTTCGGCTTCGGCGGAAACCTCTCGTACGCGGGACAGGTCGTACGCTGCCCGTGACGGGCCCGGGAGACCCGCTCGGACACCGGCCCCACCGGTACGCGGGCCGACGGGCACTCCTCGCGCGAGCCCGGGTCACACGGTAGGGCCTCGCCAACTCGCCTCAGCCGACGAGGCGTTTGCGCCAGTCCAGCGGAGTGACGTCGATGGCCTGACCGGGGTCGCCGTCCCACTCCACCGCCAGGCCGCACCGCTCCAGCGCGGCGACGGCCTCCCGGCCCACGGACGCGGTGGTCTCGGACGAGCCGTCGAACCCGCCGTAGTGCAGCGTCAGCCCGTGCCCGCCTGCGGCCGCGTCGGTGGACTGGGAGTGGAAGTAGACGAAGCCGCGGGCGTCCGGCGCGCCCGCGCCGCCTATCTCCGACTGGCCGCAGGAGCGGCAACAGGTGAAGTGCTCCCGGGCCGTGAGTCCGGCCTCCTCCAGGACGGCGAACGCCCGGGTGATCCGCTCGGGGTCCGTCTCCTCGTCCGCCCAGGCCGCCTGTTCCGCCACGCGCTCCAGCCACATGCGGTCCGTCAACTCCCGTGCCTGCTCCGGCGATACGGGCCGGGAGTCGCCCGTCACGAGATAGTCCTCGGCCAGCTCTGCCAGCTCATCCCGCGTCGCGTAGCCGGCCACGATCACCTCACGGACCCGTGCCTCAAGCAGCCCGCGATCCTCGGCGTCGAGCTCCAGCGGGGGCGCCGGCGCCGGGGGTTCGAAGTCCAGCCGCTCCCAGTCGAGCCCCGCATGCCAGTCCTCCCCCTCCCGTGCCCATCCGGTCATGGCCGCGATCACCGGCTCGGGTTCGTCGAGCATGGTCTCGAAGTGCCGATCGGGCGCGCCGTCGCGGTACTGCAGCGTGTAGCCGCCGCCCGCCTCGTGCCACACCTGGATGAACACGCCGGGCAGGTCGGGAATCCGCTGGACCACCAGGAACCGGTCGCCCTCGCCCCCGATCCCCCGGACAAGGCAAGCCAGTTGATCGGCGGTGACCCTGGGGTGCCGCTGTCCGTTCTCCGTCTCCACCGTGATCGCAAGCATGTCGTTCACTGTCGCACGCGGCACTGACAACCCATGGGGCGCCTGCCTTGTGGCGGTTGCCCTTTGTGATTGGTCGAGATGGGTGTCATCTGGTCGCGCCATCTGTCGCCGCCCCCTCGCTGGAGCGGTTGAGGAGGTCGAGCAGGAGTGGCCCGTCGCCGCGTAGGTGGCGCATTCCCACCGCGTCTCATCCGATCTGGCGGATTCTCGATGAACTGCGGCTTGCCGTCTCGACTGCCGTTGCTCATGGGCAGGTCGCAGGGGCGCACAGCGGCGAGGATGATCCGAGAAAGGACAGCTCCAGTGACCGGACGTGGGCTGGTCAACGCCGAGCGAACCACGTGATCGTGATGTCGTTGTCGAACGAGGTGCGGTCGGTGACTTTGAAGAGGGTGGGGTTGAACTCCCCGTTGAATGCCGGGATCCCGGATCCGGCGACCACCGGATAGCTCTTGATGATCAGCTCGTCGATCTCGGGCAGCAGCGCGCCGGCGAGGAGGCCGCCGCCACAGAGCCAGATGTCCTGGCCTTCCTCCTGCTTGAGATCGCGGACCAGGGCCTGCGGATCCTTGTCGACCACGGTGACGGCCGGGTCGGTGTCGGGCGCGAGCGTGCTCGACACGACGTACTGGCGCAGGTGGGCGTAGGGGCTGGTGAAGCCCGCCTGCAGGCCGGGGCGGTAGCTGCCGAGCCCCATCAGCACGGTGTCGAAGCGCTGGTTGAGGGTGCCCGTCAGGCCGCGGGCGGCGCGCATAAAAGTGGGGACGGTCTCGGGGTAGCGGGCATTGGTCCACTCGGCGTAGGAGGCGGCCTGCTTCTCGTCGCCGCACGGGTAGAAGTCGAACTCTCCGCCGGGGCCGGCGATGTAGCCGTCGATGGAGACGGCGACGTAGTACACGAGCTTTCGCATGCGACAACCTCATCTGTAGTACTCTAATTGAAGTGGTTAAACCGTAGTACTACGACTGGAGTGGTGTCAATGGCGCGCAGGAACGACGAGCGGCGGGCCGCCCTCATCGATGCCGCGATCGAGGTGCTGGCCGGGGAAGGCGCACGCGGGCTGACCTTCCGGGCGGTGGACACCGAGGCCGCCGTGCCGGTCGGTACCGCCTCCAACTACTTCGCCAACCGCGACGACCTGCTCACCCAGGCGGGCGCCCGGGTCTACGAACGCCTCCAGCCCGACGAGGCGACGATCGCCCGGCAGCAGGCGGGCGCGCCGGACCGGGAGACGTACGTCATGCTGATGCACGAACTGGTCGACCGGATCAGCGCCTTCCGCACCGGCTACCTGGCACTGCTCGAACTGCGCCTTGAGGCCACCCGGCGCCCCGACCTGCGCACCGTGCTGACCGAGCGAGTCCGCGCCGACCTCGACGCCAACGTGGCCTACCACGTAGCCGCCGGCCTGCCCGGCGACGCGACCTCCGTCCGGCTGCTCTACCTGGCGTTCAACTGGCTGATCGTCGAACAGCTCACTCTGCCGGGGGTCTTCTCGCAGGCCGAGCGTGAACAGCTCGTCACGGCTGCGGTCGACCGCATCGTGACGCCGTAACCCGTCTCGCGAACACGGTCCTGTTCGTTCAGCGGACGGCTGCTCGACCGGCGAGCCGGGAAGTGACCACACCAGGCAGCCGCCACGTGATGATCACATCAGGGCGGGGCTCCCCTGTGTGGGCCGGCAACACCAGCCGATCCGAACCGACGGATCGCTCGCACCTACACCACGCTCGGTCTCCGCACTACCGGAGGCCCGCACCTCCTTGGCCGGGTTCATCTCCGCCGCCCAGGCCAGCGAACCGGCACCCGCATAGGGCGGCCCGCCGGCACCGCGCGTCCGCGGTGGCGTCTACCGTCTCGGGGCGCTGTTGCCCGTGCAGCCTGAGCTCGCGAAGGCCAACTCGTTCGAGAACGACGCGGCATCGCATTCTCAAGCCAACTGGCAGACTCACAGGTCAGAGCCCCGCCTTCCGTCACCCGGAAGGCGACAGGTCAGGATCCTCTGGCAGCATGATCATGTGGAGACCGTCGACAGCTCGAACGACCCCCTCCGGCTGCTTGTAGGCCGGGAGGTGAGCGCCGTCTGCTTCGTGCGCGATTACGTCGAGCTGCACTTCGACGGACCGGTCTTGCGCGCGCTGAGCAACCCCTTCGGCCGGTACGGCTGCCGCGGATGGCGCTTCCCTGCACGGGGATCGCTGGAGCTCATGCGCTACTACATCGGCAAGACCGTCGACGACTATGAGCTCGTTCCGGATCGGCTCCTCGCGCTGGACCTCGGGGAACACCGATTTGCGATCCCGCTGGACCACGTCTCGCGCATGGGCCCCGAGGCGGCCCATCTGATCGGCGTTGACGAGAGAGGCCAGTCCGACACGCAAGCGACTTGGATCTGGTGACAACCGTCGCGACCGAGCGAGGCAAGTGACAACAAATCCGACCAGCCGGTGACAGTTGGCGCGACCAGGGCGAACTGAAAGTTCAGGCCGCAGGGTTCTCCTGGTGACATCCATCTCGACCAGTCACACCCTTGACCCTCCGGCCGCTGGAGGAGCCAGGGTCGAGCCGTCGGCCCCGGCACCGGCCGGGGCCACGGAACCGCGGAGGTTCAGCGATGCGCGGCAAGGGTGTGCAGTACGACACGGGGACGTTTCCGAGCGGGGACAGCACCCGCAAGACATTTGATTCCTCCGCCGTGGCGCGTGACATGGGCGTCATCGCCCGGGACCTGGGCTGCAACGCGGTACGCGTCACCGGGCGACCCGGGGATTCCGTGCGTGCCTGTCCCGGCATGCCCTGGGAGCCGAAGGAAGCGTTCTACACCCTCGCCGAGTTCTACTCGGGCACTGCCCGCCCCTGACGCGGGTTCGCGCTCAGACCCAGCGCTTGGCCGCCTCAACGCTGTCGCCCCCGCTGGTGTTGAACGCGATCACGGCGGCCGGCGCGTGCTGGCGGACCAGGTTCACGACCAGCTCGAAGAAGACGAGCAGAGCCTCGGGCTTGCGGATGCCGCCCCCGATGACGACGACGTCCCACGCGTGCGCGTTCAGCGCGCCGATCACCGTGGACTCGGCCGTCTCGTCCAGCGCTATCAGGGCCATGGACGCGTCGATGCCGTGCTCGCCGAAGCGGGCCAGCTCCTTGTCGAGGACCGCGCGCATGGCGTCGCCGTCCATGCCGGGGACTGTGTGCGGGTCGATACCGAGAACAAGTGTGGAAGGCATGTGTGTAGGACGATCAGCGGACCGCCCAAGTTCCACCCGGCAGAGAAGCCCCACGCCCCAGGTCAACTGCCCAACTGCCGGGCCGGATACGTCCTTCCGGTCCGGTCGGCGCCCTCCTTGGTCCTCCGGCTCATGGCCTCAGCAACTCGCAGAAGCCGTTGCGGAGGGGGCCCCTTGAGCCGCAGCCTCCCCCTCCACCAGCTTTTCCATCGGGCCGACCGCCAACGCCCCGGAGATCACGACCGCTGCCCCGATGGCGACGACCAGGATGACCGTGCCGAGCCCCACCATCGTGTCCACCGGAATGGTGTAGGCCCCGACCACACGGGCCACGCACTCGGTCAGCAGTGCCCCGCCCCACACCACGGAGAACAGCGTCTCGCGGCGGCGGAATTGTGCGTTCCCGGCCATCAGGCGGTCCCAGGCAGCAGCCTTGTCCGGAGAATTCTTGGTGATCCAGGGCTTGAGCGCGGACGTCATCAGCGGGCGGCCGGCCGCCGCCGAGAGCAGGATGCCGATGCCGACCACGCTGCTGAGCGCACCGTCCTTGGCCAGCATCAGCCGGGGATCGCCGCTGACCGCCGAGAGCGCCAGACCTCCTACGTTCGCCGCCAGGACCAGCGCAGCGAGGCGGTTGAGGTCGCGGCCCTTCAACGCGCTCCACACCGTCCGCACCGCAGGGAGCACACTGCTGAGCGCCAGCGCGGCGAAGGTGCTCATCCCCGCGGCCTTGAGCGCGTAGTACGAGGCCAGCGGCACGCCCGCCTCCACGACCAACGGCATCAGGCTGTCCACCAACGGGTTGCGGCTGCTGCCCATCACGGTCTCCCCGGTCCACTCCTCGACGACGGGAACAGCCTGGCGGGGGAGGGCACTTGGGCGGCAGAGATCGCTGTCCCGAGAACGCCGGGACATTTGTCAGTCGGCGCGGCCCGACAAGGGCCCGCGGTACGGCGGGATCAGCGCCCCAGGCGCGAAAGAGCGGCCCGAAAGCGGCCCCGCGCCTTGGCCCTCGCGGTAGATCCAGGCCAAATCCCGGTACCTGTGCAACCGGATTCGGACGAGGAACGTACGAGGAACGTGCAGGGGGATTGTGCTCGGTAGACTGTAGACGATAGCCAATTTCCATGACCGGCTCGACGCCCGTGGTGCAGGAGGGGGAACCCATGTTGTCCGCAGGACTGCCGCAGGGAACCGTGCCCAAGCTGGAGCGGCCCGGGCCGCTGCGTGAGCGCGTGTACGAGGCCCTCCTCGAACTGATCACCACCCGGGCCCTGCGCCCCGGCCAGCACCTGGTCGAGAGCGAACTCGCGGGGCACCTCGGGGTGTCCCGGCAGCCGGTGCGCGAGGCGCTCCAGCGGCTCAACACCGAGGGCTGGGTCGACCTGCGGCCCGCGCAGGGCGCGTTCGTCCACGAGCCCACCGAGGAGGAGGCCGACCAGCTGCTCTCGGTGCGTACGCTCCTGGAGGCCGAGGCGGCACGGCTCGCCGCGGCCAACTCCGGGTCGGCCGGGATCGCCGGTCGCCCGCTGCTCGTCGCGCGCCGAGATCGCCGCGATCAGGTCCCGGTGCTCGATCCAGGACTCCTTGCCGCGCCGGCGGGCGCCCCGGCGCTGGTACCCCCGCCCCCCCCGGCCCCCCCGCCGGCGCGGCAAGCAGTCCTGGATCGAGCACCGGGACCTGATCGCGGCGATCTCGGCGCGCGACGAGCAGCGGGCGACCGAGGTCATGCGCGCCCACACCGAGCACACGCGCACGACCTACCACGAGCGGACCGAGCGGGGCTGACCCCGCCGACAGCCCGGGCCGCGTTGTCCGAGTCCGTTCTGCCCGGCGGGTGCAGAACGCGCTCGACTACGCCACGGGTCGGCCCGCCGCCCCCGCCGACGCGATGGTGGCGTCGTTCTCCGTGGCCTGCACTCTGATCCGTACGGGTTCGGTGCCAGTGGTGTGGTGGCGGGCGGCCCAGTTCCGCAGGGCGGCGCGGCAGGCGTGATCCAGGTGCCGCACGGCCGTCAGGTCGAGTTCGATGGGCTGGTCCTTCGGCAGTGCCTCCAGGGTCTGCAGGATGCGGGGAAGCCGGAGGAAGGTGGCGTTGCCGGTGAGGGCCACCACCAGCCTGCCACCGGTGAGTTCGCGGGTGTCGAGGTGGACGTGGGAGGTCTCCCATGCCGACTTCGCCACGGCCAGCACCAGGCCCAGGACCACGCCTTCGAACATGCTCGTCGTCACGATGGCGACGGCCGTGATCGTGAGGATGACGAGCTCGCCGCGGTGTTCGCGCCACAGCGGGAGCACTTCCTTGACGGGGATCAGCTTGCAGCCCGCGTGCACCAGTACGCCCGCGAGTGCCGCGAGCGGGATGATCCCGATCACCGTGGGCAGCAACACGGTGAACAGCAGCAACCACAGCCCGTGCAGGATGCGGGAGACCTTCGTCGTCGCACCTGCCTGGAGGTTGGCGGAGCTGCGGACGATGACCGCGGTCATCGGCAGGGCCCCGAGCACGCCGCACACCGTGTTGCCCACGCCCTGGGCGACCAGCTCCTTGTCGTAGTGCGTACGCGGGCCGTCGTGCATGCGGTCCACCGCTGCCGCGCTGAACAGCGATTCCGCCGACGCGATGAGGGCGAAAGCGAGGACCGTACCGAGCACCGCGCCGTTGCCCAACGAGCCGAGGTCGCTCGGACCGGGCGGCTGGACGGCCTCGAAGAGCCCCTTCACCTTCACGTTGGCGACGTCCAGGCCACCGATCGCCGTGCCGGCGGTGGCGAGGGCCACCGCGGCCAGCGGCGCGGGGATCAGCTGCACCTTGGCGGGCAGCTTCTTCCACCCCACGAGCACGATGATGGTGCCGAGGCCCACCGCGAAGGCGGTCAGTGCGGAGCGGCTGGTGGCGATGTCACCGACCAGACCCGGGATGCCGAGGATCTTCTCCAGGCCCGAGCGCGGCTGGTGGACGCCGGCCATGGTGTACAGCTGCCCGAAGATGAGCACGAGTCCGATGCCGGCCAGCATGCCCTGTACGACCGAGACGGAGATCGCCCGGAACCAACGGCCGAACCGCAGCAGGCCGAGGCCGATCTGGAGCACTCCGGCCGCCAGCACGATGGCGCCGAGCATGCTCAGTCCGAACTCCCGGACGGCTTCGAGGACAAGGACGGTCAGACCGGCCGCCGGGCCGCTGACCTGTAGCGCGCTCCCTGGCAGGAGGCCGACGACGAGCCCGCCGACGATGCCGGTGATCAGGCCGAGTTCGGCCGGCACGCCCGACGCCACGGCCACGCCCACACACAAGGGCAGGGCCACCAGGAACACCACGAGCGAGGCGAGCGCGTCCTGGCGCAGGACAGCAGGATTCTTGAAAGCGCACAGCATGAGCGAGGGTCCCCCCGAATTCGTACCCGGCCGGTTCACAGGGCTTTGAACGACAGTTCGCCGTCTTCTTGCGCCTGTTGCGCTCTGACCGCGCCGGTATGCACTTCGTAGTACCAGGCGTGCAGGGAGAGCGTGCCCGCGTCGATGCGCTCTTGGACGCACGGGTAGCCGCGCAGCGTCTCCAACTGTGCGAGGGCGTGGGCCTGTACGGCTTCCGCGACGTCGGCGGAGGCCGTCACCAGCGAGCGGACGGGGGCGTGCGGCGGCACGGCTTCTTCCAGCCAGCCGCGGACGGCGGGAACGGCGGACAGGTCCTCGCCGCGGACCACAGCGCTTATCGCACCGCAGTGGGAGTGCCCGCAGACGATGATGTCGCGGACGCCGAGGACGCGAACGGCGTACTCGACGGTGGCCGCCTCACCCGTGGGGCGGCCGAGGCCGGGGTAGGCAGGGACGATGTTGCCGGCGGTACGCAGTTCGAAGAGCTCGCCCGGGCGCGCCCCGGTGATCAGGGTTGGTACGACGCGCGAGTCCGAGCAGGTGATGAACAGGACTTCCGGGGCCTGCCCGGCCTCGAAGGCCTGGAACAGTTCCGCATGCCGGGGGTCGGCCACGTGCGTGGCCGAGAAGGAACGCGTCTTGTCGATCAGTGACTTCATGATGGCCTGCCTCCTGCGCCTGCACGGCTTCAGCCGGGGCGCGGTGTGGTCGGGTCGGTCAAGAGCGGTGAAGGGGTGCGGCGGCGATTCTTCAGCGCCACGTCCTCGGGGCGATACGCCACACCACTGCGGCACAGTCGGATTCGCTGCCGCAACCAAAACCTTACCAGCGCTTTGCCTGTTTATGGCAGACATAATAGTTGGCAAAATCCCCCAGGAATGGGGCATTTGATCAATTTCGGGGCCGAGTAAATGGGGCGTACGGTGGCGCTGCGGGGCGCACGACATGCCTATGTAGAAGGGGACTTGCACCGGTGGTGCGCCACGAGAGACTCCCTTGTCGACTCCGTGCGCGGCGTCATTGGCAATCCTTGCTCTTCATTTGATCGACGATTGTGCTTTACCTTCCGATTGTTTGAAGTTGAGGCCTGTGGAACGTGAAAGAGCCTCAGCAATTACGTGCAACGGGCAGGCGTATGCTCGGCCCATGGTTGAGCATCGCATGATCGACGTGAACGGCATCCGGCTGCACATCGCGGAGCAGGGCGAGGGCCCGCTCGTCCTGCTGCTGCACGGCTTCCCCGAGTCCTGGCACTCCTGGCGCCACCAGTTCGGCCCGCTGGCCGCCGCCGGGTTCCGGGTAGTCGCCCCCGACCAGCGCGGATACGGCCGCAGTGATCACCCGGAGGACGTGGACGCGTACAGCATCCTCCATCTCGTCGGGGACGTGGTCGGGTTGATCCACGCACTGGGCGAGGAGGAGGCGTTCGTCGTCGGGCACGACTGGGGCGCGCCGGTGGCCTGGCACACCGCGCTGCTTCGACCCGACGTCGTGCGGGGGGTGGCGGGGCTGAGCGTGCCGCCGCCGTTCCGCGGGGAGCGTCCGCCGCTGGCGGCCATGCAGGAGCGGTTCGGCGGTCGGTTCTACTGGAACTACTTCAATCGACCCGGGGTGGCCGACGCCGAGTTCGCGAAGGACCCCCGAACTGCCCTGCGCAAGCTGTTCTACTCCGCCTCCGGCGACGCCCCCGTTGCGGGCCGCCCCGATCAGGCGCTGGTGGCCGATCCGGGCCGGGGCTGGCTCGCGGACATGACCGAGCCCGAGGTGCTTCCGGACTGGCTCACCGAGGAGGACCTGGACGAGCTCACCGAGAGCTACGCCAAGGGCTTCACCGGAGCCCTGAACTGGTACCGCAACCTGGACCGCAACTGGGAGCTCACCGCCGCCTGGCACGGCGCGGTCGTCAGTCCGCCCGCACTGTACGTCTACGGCGACCGTGACCTGGTCCCGGCATTCCCGGGGACGCCCGAACTCATCGCGAAACTACCGGAGTTGATGCCCAGCCTGCGCCGCGAACCGATCGTGCTGCCGGGCTGCGGCCACTGGACTCAGCAGGAGCGGCCCGAGGAAGTGAATGCCGCGCTGGTCAAGTTCCTGACAGAGCTGCGGGGCTGATGGACCGATACCGCTCGGTGCGGCACCTCTGGCCGGCGCGAGCCGCCCCGGACCGGCTCAGCCCCGGGGCGGCCGCGCGCACATGGGGCCTACACCACCTCCCGGCTGATGGGCTGGGGGTTGGCCGCGATGTCCCGCATCCGTGTCCGGCCGGGCTGTCGCAGCAGCAGGGCTGTGCAGCCCGCCACCATCGAGATGCCGCCCGCCAGGGCATAGGCGCCGTCGTAGCCCCACGCGTCGACGACCATCGAGCCGAGCCCGCCGCCGAACAGGCCGCTCACCAGCTTGCCGCTGTAGACCAGGCCGTAGTTGGAGGCGTTGTAGTTCTCGCCGAAGTAGTCCGGGGTCAGTGCCGCGAACATCGGGTAGAAGGCGCCGCCGCCGAAGCCCGACAGGAAGGCGAAGAACAGGAATAGCCACTGGCTGTGGATATGGCCCGCCCAGATCACGCCGAACTGTGCGAGACCCAGGACCACGATCACGAACACCAGGGTCACCTTGCGGCCCCACAGGTCGGACAGCCAGCCCACGACCGCCCGGCCGATGCCGTTGATGACCGCCATGACGCCCATGGAGGAGGCGGCCACCAGCGGGCCGAAGCCGACCTCCTTCGCGTAGTCCACCTGGAAGGAGATGCCGAAGATGGAGACCCCCGCCGTCATCACGATGGTGATCCACATCAGCGGCAGCATGCCCGTTCTGATGGCCTCCTTCGGGGTGTACTGCCTGACCGCCGGGGGATTCTTCGCGAGGCTCGCCGCGCCCTTGGCGTTGCCGGAGAAGTTCAGCGGGTCGATCTCGGCGGGCCACCAGTTCTTCGGCGGGTCCTTGAAGAACCAGGCGCAGACCGCGACCACGATCAGCACGTAGACGCCGATGAGGTCGAGGACCTCGTGGTAATTGGCGGTGTCGAAGACGTAGTTGAAGATGAAGATGAAGGGCAGCGAGCCGTAGGCGAAGCCGCCGTTGACGAAACCCGTCTTGGCGCCCCGCCGTTCCGGGAACCACTTGCCGACCATGTTGATGCAGGTCGCGTAGACGAGTCCGGACCCCACCCCGCCCACGACGCCGAAGCCGAAGATCGCGGCGAGCACGTTGCGCAGGTGGGACAGCGCGAAGAATCCGACGAGGCAGAGCGCCGAACCGATGTACATCGCCCGGCGTGCGGTCAGGATGCCCTTCTCCCGCATCCAGCCCGCGGGGAAGGCGATGCCGGCCTGGAAGAACACCCAGACGCTCAGAATCCAGAAGGTGTTGCTCTGCGCCCAGCCGTGGGCCTCGGAGAGGGTGTCCTCGGCGGAACCGTAGGCGTACTCGGACACGCTGATCGCCATCATCGCGACCCACGGCAAATACACCATCAACTTGCGGCTGTGGCCCAGCAGATCGCGATCGGTCTCGCCGACGCGATACACGCGGCCCTTGCTGTCCGTGACGTTCCGGTAGGCGACACCCGCCGCGTACCGTGGCCCTCCGGATGTGGAACTGTCGCTCATGGTCGTCCCCTTGGCTTCGAAAGAACCTGGCCAGCGCCCCCTGTCCAAACCCTTCGTTGCGGCAAGGGCCTAGGTGAGCAGCCCCGCGGCCCGTGCCCAGCGGTACTTCGCACCGAGCACCGCAACCGGCTTCTCGGTGGTGTAGGGGTAGGCGGCGACGCCGCGCTCGAAGAGGTACGCGCAGGCCTCCTCGACCTCGGTGTCACCGGCCAGCGAGGCCACCACGGGCTTCTCGATGCCGCGCGCCCGGAACTCCTCGACGACCCGCGCCGTCAGCTCGGCGAAGACCATCGGCGGGGTGACGATCGTGTGCCAGTAGCCGAGGACGAGCGCGTGGATGCGCGGGTCCTCCATGCCGAGCCTGATCGTGGCCTCGTACGTGGCCGGCGGCTCGCCGCCCGTGATGTCGATCGGATTGCCCGCGGCGCCGAACGGCGGGATGAACGCCTTGAAGGCGGCGTCCAAGTCCGGGGGAATCTCCATGAGTTGGAGTCCGTTGTCGACGATCGCGTCCGACAGGAGTACCCCGGAGCCGCCCGCGCCGGTGATGATGACGACGTTGTCGCCCCGCGGGGCGGGCAGCACGGGCAGGGCCCGCGCGTACTCCAGCATCTCGTTGAGGCCGGGCGCCCTGATCACCCCCGCCTGGCGCAGGATGTCGTCGTACACCGCGTCGTCCCCGGCCAGCGCGCCGGTGTGCGAGCCCGCGGCCCTGGCGCCCGCGTTGGTCCGGCCGGCCTTGAGGACCACGATCGGCTTCTTCGGCACGGTCGCCCGCGCCGCCTCGACGAAGGCCCGGCCGTCCTTGAGGTCCTCCAGATGCATCGCGATGCACTGGGTGTTGGGGTCCTCACCGAACCAGGTCAGCAGGTCGTCCTCGTCGATGTCCGACTTGTTGCCGAGCCCGACGATCGCCGACACCCCGGTCCTGGTGGAGCGCGCGAAGCCGAGGATCGCCATGCCGATCCCGCCGGACTGACTGGTCAGGGCGACCGGGCCCTTCACGTCGTACGGGGTGCAGAACGTGGCGCACAGGTCCTGCCAAGTGGAGTAGTAGCCATAGATGTTGGGCCCGAGCAGCCGCACTCCGTGCCGCTCGGCGATGGCCACGAGCTCGTCCTGGAGGGCTTGATCGCCGGACTCGGCGAAGCCGGACGGGATGAGCACCGCGTTCGGAATGCCCTTGCGGCCCACCTCCTCAAGCGCCGACGCCACGAACTTGGCGGGGATCGCGAAGACCGCCACATCCACCTCACCCGGAACGTCCGTGACACTCTCGTACGCCTTGCGGCCCTGAATGTCATCGGCCCGGGGGTTCACGGGGTGGATCTCCCCGGAGAAACCTCCGTCGACCAGGTTGCGCATGACCGAATTGCCGATCTTGCCCTGCTCGTTGGACGCGCCGATCACGGCGACCGAGCGCGGCCGCATCAGCCGCCGCATCGAGCGCAGGATCTCCTCGCGGGTGTACGTCCGCCGCGGCTTGGCCACGTCGGTGGCGAGCAGGATCCGGATGTCGGCGGCGACCGCGCCCTCGGGCGTGGCGATCACCGGGTTGAGGTCGACCTCCGCGATCTCCGGGAAGTCGCTCACCAGTTGGGACACCCGGCGGATCTGCTCCGCGAGCGCCCACCGGTCCACGGCCGGCGCGCCGCGCACCCCGCGCAGGATCTCCGCCGCCTTGATCGAGTCGAGCATGGACATCGCCTCGTCGGCGGTGACCGGTGCGAGCCGGAACGTGACGTCCTTCAGGACCTCGACCAGCACTCCGCCGAGCCCGAACGCCACCACCTTGCCGAAGGTGGGGTCGGTGACCGCCCCGACGATCACCTCCTGCCCCGGCGGCAGGAGCTGCTGCACCTGCACGCCGTCGACGCGGGCATCGGGAGCGTAGGCGCGGGCGTTCTCGACGATCCGGTGGAAAGCTGCCCGCACCTCGGCCGCGCCCTCCACGCCGACCACGACCCCGCCCGCGTCGGTCTTGTGCAGGATGTCCGGCGAGACGATCTTCAGTACGGACCTGCCGCCGAGCCGCGCCGCGTGCGCGACCGCCTCGTCGACGTCCCGTGCGAGCGCCTCGCCCGGCACGGCGATCCCGTACGCGTCCGCGATCGTCTTGCCCTCGGGCGCGGTGAGCGCGGCGCGCCCCTCGGCCCGTACGGCCGCGAGCAGCGCCCGCACCGCCTCGCGGTCCTGTGCCTCGACACCGGCCATCGCTCAGATCACTCCGTTCGTCTTGAGCAGCCGCAGTTCGTCAACGCTCAAGCCCAGTTCGCCGACGTACACCTCTTCGTTGTGCTCGCCGAGCAGCGGCGAGGTGACCATGTCGACGGGGGAGTCGGAGAGCTTGAGCGGCGAGCCGACGGTGGTGAACCGGCCGCGCTCGGGGTGTTCGACCTCGACGACCATCTCGTTGGCGGCGAGGGATGCGTCCTCGATGATCTCCTTGGTGGAGAGGATCGGGCCGCACGGGATGTTGTGCGCGTTGAGTCGCTCAAGTACCTCCCATTTGGGGAGAGTTGAGGACCACTCCTCGATCAGCTGGAACATCTTGTCGAGCTTGGGGAGGCGCGCCTCGGGTGTTGCCCACTCGGGGTCGGTGGCGAGCTCGGGGCGGCCGATGAGCTCGGTGACCGGCTGCCAACCGACCGGCTGAACGATCACATACACGTAGTCGTTGGGCCCGCCGGGCGCGCACCTCACGGCCCAGCCGGGCTGCCCGCCGCCGGACGCGTTGCCGGAACGGGGAACTTCCGTGCCGAAGTCGTCATTGGGGTACTCCGCCAACGGCCCGTGAGCCAGCCTTTGTTGGTCGCGCAGCTTGACCCGGCACAGGTTGAGGACCGCGTGCTGCATGGCGACCTGGACGCGCTGGCCGCGCCCGGTGGACTCGCGCTGGTAGAGCGCGGCCAGGATGCCGGCCACCGCGTGGATGCCGGTCCCGGAATCGCCGATCTGCGCACCGGTGGCGAGCGGCGGCCCGTCCTCGAAGCCGGTGGTGGCCATCGACCCGCCCATGGCCTGCGCGACGACCTCGTACGCCTTGAAGTCGGTGTACGGGCCTTCCCCGAAGCCCTTGATCGAGGCGTACACGATCCGGGGGTTTATCTCCTGGATCCGCTCCCAGGTGAAGCCCATGCGGTCGACGGCGCCCGGGCCGAAGTTCTCCACCATCACATCGGAGCGGCGGATGAGCTCGGTCAGGATCTCCTTGCCGCGCGGGGTCTTGGTGTTGAGGGTGATGCTCCGCTTGTTGCAGTTGAGCATCGTGAAGTAGAGCGAGTCGACGTCGGGCAGGTCGCGCAGCTGCCCCCGGGTGATGTCACCGGTGGGCGCCTCCAGCTTGACGACGTCCGCGCCGAGCCAGCCGAGCAGCTGGGTGGCGGAAGGGCCGGACTGGACGTGGGTCATGTCGAGGACGCGTACGCCCTCAAGAGCCTTGGTCGCGGGGGCCTTTGTCATGGCAGGGCTCCTCTACTTGTACATGGTCTGGTTCATGGTTCCGGGGGCGTACGCGTCCGGATCGACCCACACGTTGATCAGTGACGGCTTGCCCGACTCGCGGGCGCGTCGCAGCGCGGGCGCGATGTCGGCGGGGTCGCGGACCTCCTCGCCGTAGCCGCCCAGCATCCGCGCGAACTGGTCGTAGTGGACGTCGCCCAGGGTGTTGCCGATCCGCTCCCGCTCCAGGCCGTACTTCTGCGCCTGGCCGTAACGGATCTGGTTCATCGAGGAGTTGTTGCCGACGATCCCGACGAACGGCAGGTCGTAGCGGACCAGCGTCTCGAAGTCCCAGCCCGTCAGCGAGAACGCCCCGTCGCCGAACAGCGCCACGACCTCCTTGTCAGGCCGCGCCTGCTTGGCGGCGAGCACGAACGGGATGCCGACACCGAGCGTGCCGAGCGGCCCCGGGTCCATCCAGTGCCCCGGCGACTTCGGCTGGACGACCTGACCGGAGAAGGTGACGATGTCGCCGCCGTCCCCGATGTAGATCGAGTCCTCGGTGAGGAACTCGTTGATCTCGCTGACCAGCCGGTACGGATGGATCGGCGAGGCGTCCGACTTCAGCTGCGGCAGCCTCTTCTCGATCGCGGTCTGCTCGGCGGTCCGCAGCTCCTCCAGCCACGCCTTGCGCCTGACGGCCCCGCCGCCCAGCCGCCCCGAGGCGGCCTCGGTGACGGACTTGAGGATCAGACCGGGGTCGCCGACGATCCCGAGGTCGATGTCCCGGTTCTTGCCGACGGTCCGGTAGTCGAGGTCGATCTGCACGACCGTCGCACTCGGCGAGAGCCGCTTTCCGTACCCCATCCGGAAGTCGAAGGGGGTGCCCACGATCACGATGAGGTCGGCGTTGGAGAACGCGTACCGGCGCGACAGCTGGAAGTGGTGCGGGTCCCCGGGCACCAGCGTGCCGCGCCCGGCCCCGTTCATGTACGCGGGCACGTTCAGGGTGCGTACGAGCTCGACGGCGTCGTCGGTGGCCCGGCTCGTCCACACCTGGCTGCCCAGCAGGATCGCCGGCTTCTCGGCGTGCACGAGCAGGTCGGCGAGCTTCTCGACGGCCTCGGGGTCGCCGGGGCTGCGGGTGGAGGCCCGGTAGCGCCCCGCCGCCGGGATGCGCGCCTTCTCCAACGGCACCTTCGCGTCGAGCACATCGCGCGGAATCTCCAGGAAGGACGGCCCCGGCGCCCCGTTGAAGCACTCGCGGAACGCCATCGACACCATGTCCGCGGCCCGCGCGGTGTCCGGGACTGTCGCCGCGAACTTGGTGATCGGCGTCATCATGTCGACATGGGGGAGGTCCTGGAGCGACCCCATCTTGTGCTGGCTGTGGGCGCCCTGACCGCCGATCAGCAGCATCGGCGACTCGGCGCGGAAGGCATTGGCGACCCCGGTGACGGCGTCCGTGGTGCCGGGCCCGGCGGTGACCACGGCGCAGCCGGGCTTCCCGGTGATCCGGGCGTAGCCGTCGGCGGCATGGGCGGCGACCTGCTCGTGACGTACGTCGACGACCTCGATCCCCTCGTCCACACAGCCGTCGTAGATGTCGATGATGTGGCCGCCGCAGAGGGTGTAGATGACATCGACGCCCTCCGCCTTGAGTGCCTTGGCGACCAGGTGTCCGCCCGAGATGAGGTCCTGACCGCTGTCGTCGGAGCCGTGAGGCATGGCGAAGTCCGTCCCTTCTTGGGGGAGTTGAGGTGCGCCTTCGGTTCTGCCCGCCGAGGGCAGGGGGCGTCCTCCAATGGATTGCATACAGTCGACGAATACTGTATGAACCTTGTTATCTCTCATTCGATGGTGCGCTGTCCAGGGGTGTGCGGCACTTTCACCCTTCGACAGGAGCCGGGATTGGATCTGTACGAGTACGAGGCAAGGGGGCTGTTCAAGGACCACGGCATCGCGGTCCCCGACGTGACCGTGGTCGCATCCCCGCGCGAGGCCCGGGCGGCGGCCGAGTCGCTGGGCGGCCGGGTGGTCGTCAAGGCGCAGGTGAAGACCGGAGGCAGGGAAGGTGGGCGGAGTCAAGCTCGCCGTGAACCCGGCGGCCGCCGAACTGGCGGCCCGTCAAATCCTGGGCGCGGACATCAAAGGCCATGCCATATGCAAGGTGATGCTGGCCCAACCGGTCGACATCGAGGCCGAGTTCTACGTGTCGTACGTCCTGGACCGCGCGCCCGGCTTCTTCCTCGCGATCGCGTCCGCCGAGGGTGGCATGGAGATCGAGGAGGTCGCGGCCGACCGCCCCGAGGCCGTCGCCCGGATCCCCGTCGGCCAGGAGCGGGGGTGGACGCGGCGAAGGCGGCCGAGATCGCCGCGGCGGCGAAGCTCCCGCCACAGGCGGCCCCGGTGCTGACCCGCCCGTGGCAGGTCCTGGTGGTGGAGGACGCGGTCCTGGTGGAGGTGAACCTCCTGGTGCGGACGGTGTCGGGGGAGATCCTGGCGCTCGACGCAAAGATCGCTCTGGGCGACAACGCGCGTTTCCGGCAAGCGCGTTGGGGCTCGTCCGGGGTGGGCCCGAGTGGGGACCCACTGGAGGCCGCGGCGTCGGCCGAGGGTCTGTGCTGCTCCAGGGTTCCCTCCGATGGCGCCTGATGCAGCCCTTCCGGCGTTTGAGGAGTGGGGGTACTGGGGGTGGGGGGGGCTCGGTGCACCGAGCATCAGCCGAAGGGCCCGCCAGGACGGGGGCTGGGGCGGCGGTGCCCCCGGCCGGAGGCCGAAGGAACTACCGTTGTAGGGCGGGTTCGGGAGCGGCCCCCAACTCGCCCGCAGCGACAGGGGCTTGACATTGCCCCGCTGAGGGGCGCGGGGAACTGCGCGACCAGCCACCGACGGCCCGCAGTCGACGAACTCGCCGTCAAGGTGCCGGGGGCCGGGTATGGAGCCCTCAGCGCCACCCGCCGCGCCGAGGCCGAATGACCTGCCAGCGTAGGCGTCTGGGGCGGAGCCCCGGTGCCACCCGCCGGCCCGAGGTCGAATGACCCGCCAGAGCAGGGTTCCGGGTGGGAGCCCCGGCGCATCACCTGCCGGCCCAAGCCCAACGACCCACCGCCGGAGGCTTTCGGGAAGGGGCGGGGTGGGGA
>NZ_LGDD01000356.1 GCF_001279695.1 Streptomyces sp. WM6378 | reverse complement strand
GGCGGGGATGCGATGTTGCGAAGGCAGAGCCATGCTCCAGCCTCCCACCACACCTCGTCCGACAGGTCAACTCTGACGGTTATTCACGTACAAGCCCCCAGCGCACCGCAGTACTGCCGGGCCACCCCGACCGACGCCCGCCCGCACTTGGGAAACGACACATCGTCGACCACCCACACCTCGGGCCCGATCACCTGAACCAGCCGCTCGGCGATCCGTCGCCGGACCGGCGTCCACTGCCACGGCGACTGATTGACGAACTGCTGCAACGCCTGCATGTTTCCGTCCGGCAACCGCTGAGCCATCGGCTGGATCGACTTGCGACGGCCGTCCAGCATCAGCCCCCGCAGATAGCACTCGCCCTTGGCCCGCTGATCCTTGCGCGGCACCGAGGCGAACATATCGTCCACGAACAGCCCCAACGCCGCCCGCATCCGGTCCACTTCATGCGCATCCACACATCTCAACATGCTCTTGATCAGCGCAAACGCATAGACCTAACGAAGCACTAGTAGGTCGCTGGGCACGTTCTGGCGGCCAGAGGGCTGACGGACCGGATGGAGCGCGGCGGTCGTGAATGCCTTGGCCTCGCGGCGGCCGTGCATTCAATCGGGTATCGCAAGGAGCTGCTTGCCCAGTAGCCTTTTCGGCCATGCACATCAGCGTGTTGACGGACCGGGCGTGGGAGTGGCTGCGGGCCAGCCGGTCCGAGCCACCCGGCAGAGCGAACAGCGCGGCCCGCCGCAAGACGTACTCAACGGCACTCGAACAGGCGTGGCAGATGTTCCAGGCCGCCGCCACGGTGGGCCCCGCGACGCGCCCGCTGCACGTCTTCTACGGGTTGAGCCAGGCAGGACGGGCCATCGCAGCCGCAGCCTGGGATCTCAAGGGAGAGGACTGGCGCTTGGATGCCCACGGCATCAAGGCCACCGGATTCGACCGGAACTTTCCCGACATCGAAATCCGCACCGACCTGGCTGGCACCCACGGTAGTTTCCCCCGGCTGAGCGAGCTGCTGGGCTCGCCCGTCTGGGGACCGGACCCCGTACGCCTGGAAGACATCTGGGACCTGCTGCCCGTGAACATGGACTACCCCCTCACGGACCGGGACCGGCTCATCCCGCTGACCGTCTCCGAGCACCACGTTGGCCATCACGAGCACCCGCTGCTCAGTGTCCCCGTATCCGATATCCCCAAGCGAGTGATCGACACCGGCACCCGCGAGGCGCTGGCCGAGTTCCTCGTCTCATACCCGTCGGTCGCCCAGCACGAAAGCTACGTGACTGAACGCCGCACTAGCCGGGAGCTGGACCCACCGCCAGCATACGAGCGGTTCGAGGACGGCAGCGGTGCCCTGTGCTTCAACTGGACCATGCCTAAGGGAACCGCCACCCGTGCTGAACGGCGGGAACATCTGCGCACCATGACACACGAGCACGGGGGACTGCGCTATTTCTTCCCTGTCATCTCGCCGATGGCCAAGGAGCTGCATCCCCTCATGGCCTGGTGGGCGGTTCTGTACACGCTGTCCATGCTTGCCCGCTACGAGCCTGCCCAGTGGTCCGCCTGCACCAACGTCGACAACAACTCCCACGCGGTGCCCATCGAACGGATCCTGCAGCTCGCGATCGACTATGTGCCGGTACTGATCAGGGACGCCGTGGCACGAGTTGCCTGCTGAGACGGAGTCCGTGGGCAGGAAGCACCGGGCGCCGCGCTCCGTGGGATCGCTGAACGGCGCACCCTGGCCAGCCTCCGCGCCCGCCGCTAGCACCCGGCGGCCCCGTCGTGACCGGGCCGTCGTGCCAGAGAAAGCCTGTGGTGCCCCGCCCAGCCCGGGGCGCCACGTCCGTCGAGGAACCTGGAGGTAGCGGTGGCAACCGGCCCCTGCGTCCCAGCCGATCTGCGCGCTCGCTGGCGCGACCTGCCCCGGCACGCGCGGCTGCTGCAGCGCCGCTTCGGCAACCCCACAGGCACCGCCCGGCCTGCGAACGGCGAGGACCGCCCCCGTCCGGCGGCGGAGGCCGCCCGCCTGCGGTGGTTCGCCCGGTGCCTCGTGGCGCCGTTCGGCGTGGCGATGTGGCTGGCACTGCTGCTCCTGTGGCAGACCAGCGGGCGGCTGCTCGCCCACGGCAGCGCGGTGATGACCGTCCAGGGCGCCCAGGTCAGCGGGCGCCGCCGCCTCGCCTTCGGCACCGCCTTCGCGGTCATCTCGCTGGCCCTGGGCCTGTTCGCGTTCAAACTGGACGAGGTTCTGCAGCCCCTCGCCGCGGCGGCCGGGGCGCCCGGATGGCTGGCCGACCGCTGCGGGGAGACCCTGCTCCAGCTCGCCCTCGTCGTGTATCTGGCGCGGAGCCTGTACCGGATGCGCCAGGAGAAGGGCGCGCTCGCGGTGAACCGGGCCCGCGCCGCCCTGCGCCGCAGCGGCGGCACCTGGTGGGAGGCCGGACAGTTCGCCGCCGCCGAGGACGATCCGATCTCCGCCGGCCGCCTGGTGCACCGGGCGCTGCGCTATGCCGACGCCCAGGGCATCGGCCTGGTCGCAGCCGCCCGCACCACCCAACTCGCCGACGCCTACGAGCGCCTCGGCTTCCGGCCCGACCCGGCGCACCCGCCGGCCCTGGTCCGCCGCCCTGCCCCGCTACAGGAACCCACGCCCTAGATCCTCTTCACGCAGTGCCGACTCCGCGCTGGTGAGGATCCGTCGATGTGGTGGTGCTGCTGAGGTCCGCCACCATGGGGGCTGCGCTGCCGGGATGCCCGCGAAGCCTGCTTGCAGCATTGCGCTGGCCAGAACGCCGGACTGGGCTCGTGGCGATGAGCATGACCAGGGCGACGCCAACGATCAGTGCGTACACGGCAATTCCGGAGGTCCGCCCGTAGCTCCCGGCGACAGGGCGGATGACAGCCAGGATCATGTCGTACACCGCGTGGGCGATCATCAGCGGCAGGACCGCTCGCGTGCGCAGGTACACCAGGATGCTGGCCAGGGCCCAGACCGCCAGGGGCAGCGCCCCGAAGCCGTACATCACGTGGTACGACAGCCGGGCGAGCAGCATGCCGGCCACCAGGACAACCAACCCCGCCCGGCGCAGCCGGGGATTCGTCACATGCCGCCGCAGCCGGTAGGCCAGGCAGACGGGCAGGACAACGACGACGATTTCCTCGCTGAACCCAGCCGCCACACTGCCGGCCAGATCTGCGAGGACTCCGGGGTGACTTGAGGAGCCGGAGTGGGCGTTCAGGTAGGCCACATGGTCGCTCACGTACCCCCAGGCCACCGACGCTACGAACCCCACCGACTCGGCCAGCACGAACACCGACAGGCTCGCCCGCGCGACGGTGCACGCCGATGCCCTCGGCAGCCCGACGGCGTCACGGGGCTCAGCCATCGCCAAGAACAGCCAAGCCAAGCCGGCCACCACGACCCACAGCAACGCCCCCGCCAAGGCTGCGCCGACCGGCACATAGCCCCCGTCGGGCGCCTTGCCTGCGGCAGCCGCCCGTGCGCTGGGCAGGGCACTGCCTACGGTGATCAGCATGTAGGCGGAGGCGAACAGCAGGGAAAACAGGTAGGCGGCGAACGCGACCTGCCTCGGGGCACCCGGCCGGAACGGCCTCACTATCGGCGGCCGCGGCAGCGCCCCGGCCAATAGAGTCCACAGTCGCACCAGACGTCCCTCCCCGCACAGCCGGACCGAAGATCTCATCTTCGCGCCCACCGCACACGGAGCGCCACGTAACCGACTCGCGGCCTGCGAGCGAACTCGCTCTGCCAGTTCCGGAATTGCTGCGCTCCTCCGGTGCGCGGAGACGGGCCGAGGCAGAGCGGTCAGTGTTGCCGTCTTCCACAGATAGCTGGCAGCGGGAAAGAGCGGCGAGCCGGGGAACCAAGGGCTCTCCTGACGGCTCATCCGGAAGCGTCCGTCTCACGCGAGGTGGTGGACGGTGATGCGGGCGCCGACGAACCGTCCGGCAGCGGCGGCTTCTCGCATGAGGCGGGTCTTGGCGCGCTGGTCGTTGGCGGGGATTCCGGCGAGGCCGATCTTGCCGACGTACAGCACGCTCCAGCCGTACTGCTCGATGCCGGCGGTCCACTGGGGCGGGGGAGCGATGGTGCCGGTGTAGAAGAGCGTCCCGTCGGGTTCCATGACGGTCAGTTGCGAGATCCGGTCGAGTCCGGCGGGCGTGGTGTAGGTGGCCAGCCACTGGTCCGCGTGCGCGGGAGCCTGCCGCATCCGGCCGACGGGGGAGAAGCCGCGGGCCAGGACGCGGGAGGCGAGAACGTCCACGAGTTCGACGCCCGCTCCGGTCCCGGCGTTGAGATAGACGGGTGCTTCGAGTTCGGCGACGAGAGTGGGCAGGACGGAGCGGCCGTGTTCGACGGTGGCCGCGGTCATACGCATCGCCATACCGTCGTCCGGCATCGCCGACGGGGCGGGCGAGCGGGCTTCGGGAATCTCGACGACGGCCGAGGCGTGGCAGCGGGCGTGCGCGTACCGCACGTGGGCGATGCGGCCCGTGGCCCGCTCAAGGCCCGCGACCCGGACGACGACGTTGGCCGGCTCATCCGGATAGATCTTTGTTTCGCAGACCAGGCAGTTCGCGTTGTTGAGGGTCACGGCCCCGGCCTTGGCGACGCCGTCCGGCCCCAGTGCGGTGCGTACATCGGCGCTCATACGGATGTCGGTCATCGTCGCTCCCTGGACTTGGTGCTGCTGTGCTGTGTATCCAGCAGAGCGGATCGGCACACGCCAGACGGGACACTTGGCGAATTCAACGCACGCGATCACCCGTGCTTCCGCCTCGCCAGTGTTGTCCGTGGCGGGCTACGACTCGGCCCTCTGAACAGCACAGCTCTGAGCGATGCCCAAGGAGGTTGGCGGGATCGCCGTGGGCCCGGCAGGATCGGGTCCACCGTGTTGAAGTGGATGTCTGCGTCTTGTCTCGTGTCTCGCGACGTCCTGCTGCTCCAGCAGTTCCGGCCGGCCGTCACAGGTGGCGGTCGAGAGAGGCTCGGCGAAGGTGCGGTCGTGCAACGGCACGCCGGTCAGTTCGAACCGCTCGGTGCGGCCGTCGACACCCACCATGACCGCGTTGCCGACGGGCCCAAGGCGACTGCATTGTCAGTGCCTGCCTCTAGCGTCGGATGCCTGGGACCGGACCGGCCGGGCCCTTCGTGGGCCGGAGCGGTCATGGGTGACATCAGCATCGACAAGAAGGCGCTGCCCCGGCTCCTCGCCGACAGCTCGGGTACGTACGGCGCCTGCTACCAGCAGGCCTTCACCGCGCTGGCCGCCACTCATCGCGGCCAGCCACCTGCGCGGATCGTGCCCCTGCTGCGCCGTGCCGCCGACCAGGCGCTCCTCGGGTTCACCGCGGCGGACCTGGGTGAGCAGGCCGAGGCCATCAGCACCGGCCGGCCCTACGAGCTGCGCATCACTCTCACCTGACCGGATCGGCCGGTGCGCCAAACACGCACCGTCGAGGGGGTCAACCGCGGATCGGAGCATCTTCCCTCCGCGAGGTATTCTCACCGGTATACTTGGGTGTGTGGATACGACCATCAAGATCGATTCAGTGGCGCGGGACCGGCTCGCCGCTCTCGCGCAGGCCCGGGGGACGACGATGCGGGCCTTGATCGAGGAGTTCGCCGCCGCCTCCCTCACACCGCGACAGCTGCAGGAACGTGCGGAGCGGACGAGAGCGTTCCTGGACTCCGAGTTCGGCCACCAGCTCACTGAGGAAGACACCGGCGCGCTGCGCAGCAAGATGCGGGAGGCGCAGGCGGCGCACCGCCACAGGCTGGGCAAGTCTGGAGCGGGTTCGGGCGAGGCGGCGTGATCCTTGAGCACTACGTCCTGGACACCAGCACCCTGCTGGCACTCGGCGGGAACAAACAGGTGTCCGGCCTGATCCACATTGCCAGCGGCGATCCCACGGTGCGTCTGTGGGTTCCGGTCGTCAGCGCTTTGGAGGCCGAGCGCGAGCGAGCGGGAGTCGTCGACTACGTCGGCATCCTGGACACCCTGCACACCCTGGATACGGACTACGCAGCAGCCCACGCCGTCGCGGCCCTGTATCGCCGCCAGGTCCCCTTCGGCGTGGCAGCCGCCGTCCACGCGGCCCGCCCCACCATGGACCGTCCTGACGGAGCCTTGATCGCCACCGTCAGCCCCCGCGCCTACGAAGGGCTCGGCGTTCCCGTGATGGACCTCAACTCCTGAACCCAGGGCCCTCTTTCGCGGCAACTCCGGAACCGGTGCGGCATCTGTTCGGGGGATCCGCTTGCCCCGATCGAGGTAGCCCGCTGAACCAGACGGGGGATGCGGTGTCAGAGCCGCTTCCTAACGTGCTGGTCATGACCGAACGGTTGTCGCTGTGCGACGCCCAGACCGCCCTCACTCCCATCGAACAGCTGGTACTTGAGCAGCTCCCCCATCCCGCCCACGAGATCGTTGACGATCCTCAGTGCGAGCTGCAGGACGGCCACGAAGGACCGCACGCCGCCCTCGCCCAGGAGTCCGGCACGGACGACACCTGGTGGCTGCTGTGGGCCCCGGACGGTGTGAAACTCGCCGTCCGGGGCGAGGAACTCAAGCGCCGCCTGCACCGGCTCCCCTCGTGCACGGCAGTGTCACCCGAGGACGCCGACGAGGAGTGCCGACTGCCCGCCACCCATCCGGGCGCCCACAGCTTCGCCATGGAGTCGAGCGGGCCGCGCACGCCCTCCGCCGAGTGCCGCAAGAAGATCGCGGCCGCCCTGCGCGAGGACATAGACGCGGGCGAACGCGCCTACTACGACGAGATCGAAGCCCAGCTGACCGCCCCGGGCACCCCACTGCCGCTGCTCACCGAGAGCGAGGCCCTGGCGCTCGCGATGATGCTGCGTCTGTAAGCCGAGTCTGACTGGCTGGTCGAGCACATGGTGGAACAGCTGGTGGAGCGGATCGACGCGCGCCTTCAGGCCGCGGCCTGAGTACAGCGTGCTGCACCCTCCCCTTGGTCCCCTTGGGGGTAAGGCAGTCCTGAACCCCGCAGGGCACGGACTCGGTACGCAGGCGTTCCAACGAGCGCAGGGGCATGAACGGCCCTACGGTGATCCAGAGTGCTCCCGAGGGTGCTCGCGCGGTCGGTCGTCTCCCGCACGTTGGCGACCGGCCGCACCCACGCGCTGCGCCGCCTTGAGCGGGGTCGAACGGGCTGGGCTTGCGGTGTTCAGAAGCTGGCTTGCAGGCGGAAGGGGCTGCGGCCGCGGTCGTGGCCGGGCTGGGTGGTGTGGAGGAACGGCACCCACAGGCGGGCTCCGTTGTGGAAGATGATGCCGATGCCGGGGTTCATGGCCGGCTTCCTGGCACGGTGGGTGTAGCCGTAGATTTCGGCGATCTCGGTGCTGCCGGAGTTGGTGAGGACAGCCGTGAGGTAGGCCTCGGCCCGCTGGGGGCTGACCTTGCCCGCGTCGTCGAACAGCACGGGCAGCGGCACATGCTCCAGGGCGGGCCCGTTGACCGGGGTGCCCGCGTCCTCGACAGCGGCCCCGGGCGCCGGCCCTCCGGTCACCTGGAGCCACACCCGGCTCCCGGAAGTGAAGGAGACGGCGAAGCCTGCCGCCGGCGCATCGTCGCCCTCTCGGGCAGCACCTGCAGGCAGAACTCGGTGAAACGGGCCAGACGCACAACAGGCTCCTTATTGGGCGGAACGACGGCGGGCGGGGTTGCGGAGGGTGCCGGGCGGGCCGGCAAGGGTGGCGGGGCGGATGACGTGCGCACCGAACTTCTGGCGGGCGGCGTCGGCGACCTGCTCGATGGTGCGCTTCTTGTCGTCACCGGGGTCCAGGAGCAGCTGGTGGTGGGCGTGTTCGGCGCCGGTGAGACCTTCGGCGCGCAGCGACAGGGCTGCGACGCGGGCCCGCTGAAGCCCGAGCCCCGAGTAGAGAGAAGCGCGCGGGTTCACAGATTCCTGTAGGGGAAGCGACGAGAACTCGCGCGTCGGTCTGCCGATTTGGAAGCCCTGATGTGCAGGTTCTCCACATTCGTGGTTGGTCGGCTATGGCAGCCGCAGTCGCTCGCAGCCTTCGCCTCCGTTGCGCACTATTCTGTCTTGCTAAGTACTGGTAGTCAGCGTTACTGTGTACCGGTACTCAACAGCGCTGACTAGCGCAGGGAGGAGGTGTTCCATGACCAAGCTGGAGACGGAGATGCTCAAGGGCACGCTGGAGGGCATCATCCTCGCGTCCCTGGCCGGCCGGCCCGCCTACGGCTACGAGATCACGGCACGGCTGCGGGGGCAGGGTTTCTCCGACATCGCCGAAGGGACCATCTATGCGCTGCTCCTCAGGATGGAGAAGCGCGGCCTGGTCGACGTGGAGAAGGTCCCCTCCGAGAAGGGACCGCCCCGCAAGGTGCACTCCCTCAACGCTCAGGGACGGCAGTACCTCGAAGAGTTCTGGAGGACGTGGAGCTTCCTCACGGAACGACTGGAACAGCTCCGTGAAGGGGGCAAGTAACCGTGTCCGATGCCGAAAAGAGCGGCTTCCTCTCGAAGCTGATAGGGCCCAAGAAACGCTGGAGGACATACAAGGCGCGCGTCAAGGAGCTTCCCGGGAACTACCGCACGGCGGTCGAGGCGATCGAGCGGAATCTGATGCACTTCGTGCCGACCGACGAAGACAGCAACGCATCGATGTTCGAAGACCTCGCCGACCTGTTCGAGCAGGCCGCGGCCGACGGAACGCCGATCCGCGAGGTCGTCGGGGAGGACCCGGTGGAGTTCGTCGAGGCGTTCGCCCGGAACTACTCGGAGGGCGGCTACGTCCCCGCTCGTGCGCGCAAGCAGCTGACCGACGACATCGCGCGCGCCGCCGGCAACGAGACCGGAACACAAGACGAGACGGCCTGATTGCGCCTCAGCACATCGCCCCTCAGGGGCCGAGCACCACTTTCATCGCCTGTCTGCACCACGCGGCCGCCGGGGCCATGCCCGGCCGGCCGCCTCGCGCCGCATGCCCGCGGCACCGTCGAGACCGACCACTGCGTGCAAGGAGATTCACGATGGGAAACGGCCACAACGGCCTGTCCGAAGCCGGACTGCGCCGACTGCGCGAGGTACTGGAAGCGCATGTGGAGTCCAAGAAGATCCCCGGACTCGTCGCCCTGGTCGGCCGGGGCGGCGAGACCCATGTCGAGGCGATCGGGACGATGCGCCATGACGGCGGCACGCCGATGCGCAGGGACACCATCTTCCGGATGGCCTCGACGACCAAGCCGGTCGCGGTCGCCGCGACCATGGTCCTGCTGGACGAGTGCCGGCTGCGACTTGACGACCCGATAGATCAGTGGCTGCCCGAACTGGCCGACCGGCGGGTCCTCCAGCGCCCCGACAGCCCGCTGAACGACACCATCCCGGCGCGGCGTCCGATCACCGTACGCGACCTGCTCACCTCCACCTGCGGGCTCGGCCTGGACACGACGGCGATGAGCTCCCCGATGATGAGCGCGTACTTCGAGCAGAAGGTCTACGGCGAGAACGGATGGATGCTGCCGACAGTGGAGCCGGACGAGTGGATGCGCCGCCTGGGCGAGCTGCCGCTGATGTACCAGCCCGGAGAGCGGTGGCTGTACAACGTCAGCGACGACGTGCTCGGGGTGCTGGTGGCCAGGGTCACCGGCCAGTCGTTCGAGACGTTCCTGCGCGAGCGCATCTTCGATCCGCTGGGCATGAAGGACACCGGGTTCCACGTACCCGCCGACAAGATCGACCGGCTGCCTCCCCTGTACGCCCCCGATCCGCAGACTGGAGAGTTCACCGTGGAGGACCCGGCCGAAGGAGGACACCACAGCAAGCCCCCCGCGTTCCAGTCCGGCGGCGGCGGACTCGACTCCACCGTCGACGACTACCACGCCTACTTCCGGATGCTGCTCAACCACGGAATGCACGGCACCGAACGGATCCTGTCCCGGCCCGCCGTCGAGCTGATGACCACCAACCGCCTCACACCCGAGCAGACAACAGCCCTACAGACCTGGGCGCGCAGCATCGTCCACCTGTCCCACGGTCAGGGACAGACCGGCGGCTGGGGCTTCGGCATGACGGTGCGCACCTACCGAGGCGACTACGCGCCCATCGGCCAGTTCGGCTGGGACGGCGGAGCCGGCACCACGACCTACGCCGACCCGCACAACCAGCTCGTAGGCATCCTGCTCACCCAGACCGGGATGTCGACCCCGGACTCGGCCCGAGCCATGCAGGACTTCTGGACCACCCTCTACCAGGCAATCGACGACTGACTGCCTACCTGGTTGTGGTCCGGCGGCCGATGATCCGGCTACCCCGAGCAGGCGCATGGGCCCTGTCCATGTGGTCATCGCGGGCGGTGGCCAGCCTTTTCGGGGTGAGCTGCGTGGATGTAGCGCAGAGCGGTGGCGGGGCAGATTCCGAACAGGCGCATCAGGTGGACGGGGTCACTGGTGTGCCGGGCTTCATCGAGGATGCGGTCTTGGCGCAGGGCGGTAGCGGTCAGTCCGGTCAGAGTGAAGACCGCGTGGGCAGCGCCAGGGCTGATGGCGGGGTGGTGGGGTGCGAGGGCAGTCTGACGGGTGACGAGCAGGTGGGGGTTGGTGCTGGTGGGCCAGGTGCGGTGGCGGGCTCGGAGCCAGTCGGTGAGCAGGGTGTCGGTGAGGGTGTCGAGGTAGAGGGTGCGTCCGGGCAGGCAGATACGGGCGCGGGACACGTCGAGTTGGTCGCGCGACAGCGGCCTGATGGCGGTCGGTGTGCGTTTCGGGATCAAGCTGGAGCAGGCTGTGGTCGGCGAGGTAGTGCAGCAGCCGACGGGCGGTGATATTGGGGTCGAGGCGGGACAGGGCCCGCACGTCCCGTTCCGCGATTGGTGCGTCGGCACCGAGATGAGCGACCAGGATGCGCAGCGTACGCAAGGTCGGTTTATGAGCGTGGGGGTAGGGGTTGTCGAGCCGGGAGGCGCGGCGGGAGGCGGCGGTGAAGTCCTCAAGAAGCCAGCGGGCCGCCTCGGTCAGTGCGGGCAGTTCCCGTGCTGTAAGGGTGGCAGCTCTGGTCCAGTCGCGAGCCATGTCGAACAGCACAGTCTGGGCCGGGTCGACCAGGTGGGCGGAGACGGCCTGGACGGAAGGGCGGCGCCGGGCACGTTCCCTCTCCCGTGCCCGGACGGGATGCTCAACGTCGTAGCCCAGGCGCCCGTGCTGGGTTTGCAGGCTGCGGGCGGTGGGGGCGAACTCCAACTGGGTGTAGGCGGGTTGGTCGGTGCTGCCGTGCTCGCGCAGGTGCAGAAGGCAGCCCCGGCAGTGTCCTCGGCCTGCGGTGGTGTGCTGCAGCGGCAGGTTGGGGCGGTGGCACCGTCGGCAGGTGCCCAGCGGCCAGCGCTGTGGATCCTCTCGCCAGTTGCGGCAGCCAGGGCACCAGCGGCTGCCCATGCCCCACGCGAGACAGTCCGCGCAGGACCGGCGTGGGTAACGTGGCGGCCGCGGCGTGCTCCGTGTGCGTTCCAGCAGCCCCATCCGGCGCAGCACTTCGAGGACTCCTTCGGTGCAGCCGCCGGGCACACGGTCGACTGTGGCGGTGGTGACCCGGTGGGCACCGTCGGCGGCCTGGATGGCCAGTGCGCCGCGCAGGCGCCGCAGGACCGCCAGGCGCCATGCCTTGCTGAGACGCCGTTCGGCGGTCAGGGCGTGCACATGAGCCGTCGCCTCGCTCCAGCCCGCGGGTTCCCGGTAGAGGTGGGGGCGGGCGCGCTCGGCGCCCGCCGGGAACTCAGATCCGCTCAGGCGCCTACGGCATGTCCGTGGCGTAGGCCCAGGTTGCCCGACCTCGGTTCACGCGAGAGGGAAGTTGGGCGATCTGGGCCAAAGGGAACCGCGTCAGGCAGGGAAGGGTCAGACCTTCACCAGGTCGTACGTACCCGTACCGTCCTGCCTGCCGCTGGAGTACTGGCGTATCAACTCCCCGTCCGCGTACCGGTCGTGGCCCAGCATCGAGCCGGTCTGCTTGTTCTGGACCCCGACCTTTGAGCTGCCGGGTACGTCGCGGTAGATGTAGAACCGCTGGAGGTCGTCCTCCCCACAGGTGGTCGTCGTCAGGTAGGCCTGCTCCTGGTTGGCGATGTTCGCGGGGATGGTCGCGCACCCGCCATTGCCCCAGTTCCACAGGGACGCCTCGATAACCCCGTTGCGCTCCGTTACGTTGCACAGCCGCCAGTTGTCCAGGTGGGCGCTGGTCCAGTTGGATTCACGCAGCCGGATGCCGTCGTTGCCCAGGACCGGTGCGCTCCAGTTCAGGGGCTTGCCGGGGACATGGATCCTGTAGACGTCAGGCTGGCAGTTCAGGGCGGCCCGCGTGGCGGGGGCCGCGCTCCCGGTGGCCTTCACGCTCTTCTCAGCCTTGGTGGCTTTCTCGGCTTCGTGCCTGGCCTGGTCGGCCTTCGCTGAGGGGACGGGCCCGGCCGGGTGCTTGGCAGTAGCGGTGGCGGAGCCGCAGTCCAGGAGAGCCTGCGCCTTGCGCATGATGCTGTTGGCGGGCACCTTGTCCTCGCAGCGCACCGCGCCCTCTTCGAGGGTGGTGTAGGTGGTGTAGCTGCCGCTGTCGGGCCCCTCGATCCACTTTAGCCCCCAGCTCCCGTCGCCCTGTTGGACGCGGTTGCAGTTGAGGCTTCCGTAAGTGCCGGTGACCTTCTTGGTGCCCTTGTAGACGCCGTAGTAGCCGGGGTCGTTGAAGTTCCAGCTGACCGAAGTCGACTCGCTGCTGGTGGAGGAGTAGTTCACCTGTACGTTCAGGCCCAGCATCGCGCCGACGGTGCCGAGGGCTTCGACGGCGAAATCGCCCTTGATCTCGCCGTTGAGGCCGACGGAGACCGCGATGGTGGTCTGGGTGCTGGTGGTGACGTTCTGGTAGCCGGTCGAGCCCTGGGTGACGTACCAGCCCTTGAAGTGGGTGATCGTCGGGGCGACTTCGGTTGACTTGATGAACGGGTGGCGCTTGCCCAGGTCGGCCGCCGTGCAGGACTGCCCGGCCTGCACGGCGCTGGCGTCGGCGGCGGGGGTGGCGCTGTGGGCGGCGGCGGGGCCGGCCACGGCAATTGTGGCGGCGAACGTCGATGCAGCAGCTGTGGTGAGGGCGATCAGCCCTCTGGCCCAGCGGTCGGAAGATCTTAAGTGGCTCATCATGCCCTTTCTTTGGTCGGGTGCCATGCCGCCCCGGGTCGGAACCCTGCCAGTCATGTGGTGGGAAGCAGTGGTCGACTGAGGCGAATTTAGCGTCGGTAGCGATGCAGAGGCGATGACGGAATCGGCCGATCCGAGGAGGAACTCATCGCCTTTCATCGGCTGTTGGGCAGTCTTGACCTGCGCGGGGTTCATCAGGATTTCATCTGCGGAACTACGATGCGCCACCGTCGCCGGACAGATGGGGTGTTTCAGCCGTGATTCCGTTGCCGTCTCCTCGACGGCCAGCGACTGCCAGAACGGATTTCATCGTCTATCGGCGCGGTCGACCGCCACCAAGTCATCACAGTATTCGGCCATCTTGCGCGTTCTGAAACCAAGGGCGTTCGGAGGCCAGTGTGCCTCGAATGTTTGCGCGCCAGCGGGAACGGCCCTATGAACCATGGGGGGGGGCAGACGATCGTCGGCATGACAGAAGAGAATCCGGCGAAGCGTGCCAGACGATGGCTGGCGGTGAGCCGGAAGAAGGAGCTTCGATCCCGACAGCCGATCCGGCAGTGTCCACATGATCCTCGACCGGGTCCAGCACGGGTACGGAACACAACCAATCGGAAAACAAGGAGAAAACGAACATGTCCTTACCGGGGTTATATCGCCACTACGGAGGACGGGACCGAAGACTGAACAGGTGGCATCGTGCCCTGTCAAGGGTGACGCCGGCAGCCGCTGTCGCATTCGGCGGCCCAGCGACGGCCGCCGTACCTCCGCATCCTGCCGACCGCGGGAATGCCGAGGCGAAGACGGACGGTGGTGTGAGGCCCGAGCGGGCCAAAGAACGAACATGGAAGACCCATTTTTGGCTGACCCAGACGGGCACTACGCCGGGTCGATCCCGAGTGGATGTACATACCACCGAAAAAAAGGGGGGACCACCTTTGAAACGCGTCAGTCGACTGCTGGCGGCTATAGCCGCACTCGCCCTCGCCGCAGCCCTTATCGCCCTGGGCCCCTCACCGGCCGCCGCCATAAGCCCTAACTTCCCCGCGTCGGTCCCGGGCATCGAGTACACGGCCGAGCCCGGCGACGGTGCTCAGCGCAGCAGCAACGGCAAGGGGGCGGCGGAGATGCCGACCACGCCCGACGACCCCATCGCCCCGTGGCTGGACGACTGCCTCGGCTCGCAAGACGCCAAGGACAGCGACGGCCGCGTCTACAACCGGTTCAAGTGGTGCAAGGAGTTCGACCTCGCGGTCAAGTACTACAAGACCGAGAACGGCAAGACGGTCCTCAAGGGCGTCAACCAGGCGACGTACCAGGCCGCCGGGCTCGGCTACAACGACTCGCGCGCCACCCGCACCTTCTTCCGCATCAAGCCGGGCACGGTCCGCTACACCACGTGGAGCAACCTTGAGAAACTCACCACCTCCAAATACCTGAAGCTGGAGATCTCGGCCGAATGCGTGCCCGGCTCCGACAGTCCCGGCAGCGGCTGCGCCGTCGGGCGGTCCCCGGCGAAGATGGAGTGGGATCAGTGGAATAACTTCGGCGGCTGGGTGTACTGGGACGTCTCGTCCGCCGGTGGCAAGGGCGAGGACTTCGTCGCCTTCCATAAGTGGCGCTTCCATTTCGACGGCACCAGCCCCGGCTGGCCCATCCCCGAAGAGCGCGGTGAGACCGGCCCGGTCGGCATCCGCTGCGATTCGGGCAACTACTTCAAGCACGGCACCAGGACCTACCCGCACGCGTGCATTTACACCGGCGTCGAACCGGTCCTGACCTACAAGATGTCGGAGAACCCTGAGGTCGGCCAGCACATCCGCGACGCCCAGAACGCCCCCGACACCACCTGGCCGAAGGAAGACCACCCCAAGAAGATCCCCGGCAAGTGGAATGCCAGCGTGTTCCTGCGTGGCGAACCCCTGCACCGCGTCGCCTCCCGCTACGAGGGCGGCGTGATCGCCAAGGAGAACGAGGACGTCAAGCAGATGGCGTGCGGGCAGAAGCGGGCCATTAACCCGTGGGGTCCGCGTTACAACGCCACTACCGGGCTTCCGCCGTATGCGCCGGGGCTTGAGTGCGACGAGTACCCCTTCTCCTCCACCCATGAGGGCGCCGCCGACCCCGAGTGGGACTTCTCGGTGCGGGCGGTGAGCAAAACCGACAACGGCTCGGCGGGTTCCAAGCTCGTCAATTTCTACACCGACGACCGGATCCTGATGTTCCTCGATGACTTCTGGGTGGACGTCGTCGACGCGTGACCTTCCAGGTCCCGGGGTGAGTCCGCTCATACCATCGGGCGGCCACCGCCCCCACCTCCCCCGGGGCGGTGGCCGCCGCTATTTGGTTCAGGCCCACCACCTCGTTCTTCTTTCAGAACGCCACACCTGACATTTTCGCACAATCGTTCGAACAAAAGGTTTCGGCCAACCGATCTTGATGCGACAGGCAGAGGCATTCCCTCCGGGAAGCCCGTGCCGAGGCCCGCTTGCCAGCGCCGTACGGGCGGGGCGATGGGTGGGTCTGCAGGGCAGCAAAAACAACACGGCTGGACTTGACACAGAATCCAGCTGGAACATGCCGACCGTGTCGCTGTTCTGGATCATCTTGAATGCCCAGAAGTCGTCCAGCGGGACCTGCTTGGGGTCGTCGAGGCTGATGGTCTCGCCTCTGGTGCGGTGGATCTCGGCGACGGCGTGCGCCATCGCGGACTGCATCCGCACGCCCAGCACATCCAGCTTCAGCAGGCCGAGGTCTTCGACGTCCTCCTTGTCGCCCTGGACCATGGGGTAGTTGCCGCCGGGGGTGGGCTGCACGGGGAGGCGGTCCAGCAGGGAGCGGTCGCTGAGGATCACTCCGCACGGATGCATGGCATAGCCGCGCGGCAGGGCGTCGAGCTGTTCGGCCAGCTCGAACAACGGCCCGTACCGGGCGGCTTCGGCGGCCAGGCCGCGGAGTTCGGGCAGCTCGGCGAGTGCGCTGGTGATGTCGCAGGCCCGCAGATGCGGAAACGACTTCGCGATGTGGTCCACCTGGTCGGGCGGGATCGCCAGCGCCAGCCCGGTATCCCGAAGTGCGAAGCGTGCCCTATACGTTTCCGGCATGCCGGTGACAGCGACGCGCTGTGGCCCGAACCGTTCGAAGATCCGGTCATACACCTCCAGGCGGCGCGCGGACTCCACGTCGATGTCGATGTCCGGCAGGCTCTTGCGTCGGACACTGATAAACCGTTCGAACAGCAGTGAATGATCGAGTGGGTTGGCCGTTGCGATGTCCAGGGCGTGATTGACCATGCTGCCCGCCCCCGAGCCACGGGCCGCGACGCGGATGCTCATCTCCCGCACGTCCGCCACGACTTGGGCGACGGTGAGGAAGTAGGTGCCGAACCTGAGCCGGGCAATGATCGCGAGCTCTTCCTCCAGCCGGGCCATCGCCGCCACGTCCCGGTCGAGCCCGCGGCGGGTCATGCCGGCCAGGGACCGCTCGCGCAGGAGGCGGTCGACGTCCCCGCCTCCGCGTGCGCCGACGGCTTCGGGCTCGGGGAAGTGCGCCCGCCCCAGGCCGAGATCGGCGACGGGGTCCACCCGGCACTCCTCACCGGTGCGCACGGTCGTCTCCAGCAGCCGCAGTGCGCGGTCGGGTCCGGCGCCGGCGGCCTGGGCGATGTGTTCGGCGGCGCCGGCCATCGCGGCGGGGTCCTTGAGCCAGCGCTCGCCCGGGTCCAGCTGGTCGGTGTGACGGAAGGGGATGGGGCGCAGGAGCCGGGCCGCGTCCAGGACGTCGGCGACCCGCGCCTGGGCGGGGTCGGCGTAGCGGACGGCGTTGGTCAGGACGGTCTCGATGCCGAGCTGGTCGGCGAGCTGCACGGTGCGGCCGGCCAGGCGCAGCGAGCCGGGTCCGGTGTCCGGCGCCAGCGGCGCCTGTGGGGGTCGTAAAGTCATCGCTGCGGGTCAGCACCTGCTTCGGGCTGTGAGGGCGGTGGCTGAGGTGCTGCCCGGTTTATCGGGTCGCTGCTGTACCGGGACCCGCGCCTGCTCGCTCTCCCCTGTGTCCTGCCGTGCTGGGGGACCGCGAGGGACGCGGAGCTGCTGGTGCTGCGGCACGAGAAGGTCGTCCTGCGGCGGCAGTTGAAGGGACCCGGTCCGCTACGAGCCCGCCGACTGGTTCTGGCTCGCGACCCTGTCCTTGCTCACCCCGCGTCACCGCTGGGCTGCGCCTTCCCTGCCACCCCCTCCAAAAAAAGAAAGCGGTTGGACTGGCACCTCAGGCTGATCGCCAAGATGTGGGACCACTCCGCCCGCCGAGCCTCTACCGGGATCACCGCAGCACGATGTGGCAGGTGTGCAGTGGTGAGTTCCGAGGCATAGCGACGGTACTTCGCCCGATACTGCCGTTATGCCAGATGCGATCCCGTTGCACGGCCGGCTGGTCCGGCTGGAGCCCATGGCCCCCGCGCACGCCGACGGACTGCTGAAAGCGGCAGTTGCGGACCGGACCACGTTCGAGTACACCTACGTTCCCGCCGACCGGGCCGCAGTGCACCGCTACATCGACCGCGCCCTGGAAGACGGAGAACTCGGCCTGGCAGTCACCTACACGCTGGTCTCCACCGCGGACGGACAGGTCGTGGGCACAAGCCGGCTGCGCGAGCTGGAGTACTGGAACGCGGGAGTCTGGCCGCCGCGCCCCGGCCACCTCAACCCCGACAACATCCCCGACGCCGCCCAGATCGGCTCCACCTGGCTCACCCCCGCAGCCCAGCGCACCGGCATCAACACCGAGGCCAAACTCTTCCTGCTCCAACTCGCCTTCGATACCTGGCAGGTCCACCGCGTCTCCCTGCACACCGACATCCGCAACCAGCGCTCACGCCGGGCCATCGAACGCCTCGGCGCCCAATACGAAGGCACTCGTCGCGCCCACTTCAAGGCCGCCGACGGCGGCATCCGCGACTCCGCCCTCTACTCCCTGCTCCACCACGAATGGCCGGCCGTACGTGGCTGCCTCCAAGCCCGTTTGGTTGCGGGTGAGACTCCGACCGTTAGTCGGTGGGGCTGATCCAGTTGGGGGTGTAGCTCCTGCCTTCATTGGAGGGGCGAGCTCGGCGGTGCAGACCTGCGGATTCACGCATGACATGTGATCCTTGCGGTCTTTCTGGACATCCTGCCGCGCGCCAGCAACGGCCTTGGGGCGGGCCTTGGTGGCGTCAGTGCGACCTACGTGCGGCGCTCTCCCTGCGTGCGCATGCGTAGTCGTACCTCGGGCGACCGGCTTGGGAAAAACCCAGCTCCGCTTGTCCTTCCAGGCGCTACGCCCAAAGGGGCTGCACCGGTGTCAGGTTGTGGGCCATGCCGTCAGGAGGTCGGTGGGGGTGAGGTGGGTGATGCATTCGGCGGTGCAGCCGCTGCGGGCGACGGCGAGCAGGGGGGTGTCGTCGTCGGCGCCGGGCAGCTGGGAGCGGTGGGTGATGAGCCGGGCGAGGTCGCGGTGGTCGAAGGGTTTGTTCTCGAGCCATTTGATTGAGCCGACGAGGGTGATGTTTTTGGCGATGGGGGCGCGGTCGGCGCCGATGATGTCGATTTCCGGGTCGTTGGTGCGGGTCCAGTAGCCGCCGACCGTGTTGGTGCCTTCGGGGAGGTGGTCGTCGGCCAGGCGCCAGAGGCTTTCGCGGATGACGGGCTCGACGGCCCGGCCGCGCCAGGACGTCCAGCTGGTGCGGATGGCCTCCAGGACCCGGTCGCCGCGGCCGCGTTCGACGGCCGGGATGTCGGGGCCGATGAAGGAGAGCCAGAAGCGGAGGTAGGGATCGTCGATCCGGTAACGGGTCTCCCGGCTGGGGCGGGTCGACAGGGGCAGGTCGGCGGCCACCATGCGGCGGCTGGTGAGGAGTTCCAGGGAGCGGGTCACGGAGCCGGGGTTGAGGCCGCCCGCGGCCCGGCCGATCAGGGTGAAGGTGCGTTCGCCGTGCCCGATGGCGCCCAGGACGGTGCGGGCCTGTACTTCGGTGGGGAACTCGGCGGCCAGCGTGCGCTCGCCGCTCACCAGCAGCGCCGAGGTGCGGTCCACCCGTGAGGGGGGGCAGGACCCGCATGGGGAACACATAGCCGTCGGTCAAGGGCAGGCCGACGTGCGTGCGCTGTTCGTCGGCGTCGCCGGCCACTTCCAGCTCCTCCTCAGCCGCCCGGTAGTGGCGCTCCAGGTCGTCGTACGTGAGGGGCCACCGTCGTCCGTACCCGAAGGACTCGGTGTCGAAGTCCTCTGGGAGCATGCGTGGTGCGAGGCCGGTCCAGACGTTGCCGGTGCCGCCGTTCACGCGGACGTATCCGCTGGCGTACGGGAGCGGGCCGTCCTGCCGAAGGTGGCCGGCCGCCCGGAAACCAGGGGTGCCGTCCGTGCCGACGAGATCCGTCACCTCGGGCCAGGGGGCCGCCGGGTGGGCCCGGTAGGGGGAGCCGGGTACCTTGGCGGCGGCCGTCAGGTAGGTGGTGAGCGGGTCTGCGGGCGGTTCATGGCTGCCGGGGCCCGCCGCGCCCGCCTCCAGGACCAACACCCGTCGCCCGTGCAGGCCAAGGCGGAACCAGCCGCCCTCGACGTGTGGTTGCAGGCCGAGAAGGGTGACCAGAGGGGCCGACGCGGAGGTATCCGGAGTATCAGCAGTGTCCGCCATGGGCACACATCCTCGCGCACGGCCGCAGCCACCGCACAGACGTCGAGGAACCCGGCGTAACGCACGCCCTGCATCATCCCCACTGGGGTCCGTCCTGGCCTAGGGCGACTGAGTTGGATGTCAAACCCAGGAAGGGTGGTCCCGGAGGATCTGGCGAGGCCGTCAGGCTGCTCTCGCATGGTGAAGAACTCCCCGAAGAGTTGGTGGAGTGTGGTCACGGCTTCGGTGTCGGTCTGCGCGGAGAGCGGGTGGACCTAGCCGTCGGGGGAGAGCTGTCGGACTCAGCAAGACACCCATGATCGACCCACCAGAGGTACAAAAGGATCACTACTGACGGGAGGATCTGGGGGCGCGACCGCGTGGCGGTTTCCCGCTCATTCGCGCCTATCGAATACTTCGCAGGCTCGTTCGGGTCTGGCTGATAAGCCGTAGAGCGATGACAGCCAGGGCGCCAATCTCCCTGCCTCGTTGACTCCGCGGTCCAGGACCACCGTCCGATACAAGCCTGTCCAAGCCTGTCTGGATCACAGGGCAACTCTTCCGCGGCCCCTCGCCCGGCTGAGGCCACGCTGCTAGACACTGCGCTGCCGGTAGCCCAGCCGGCTCCGACCAGTTACCCACCAAGGGGGACGCTCATGGCATCGAGCAGGCTCACGAACGCGCTCTTGGCGACCTTCACCGCTGCCGCCCTCAGCATCGGCACCCTCGCCGGCGCAACAGCGGCCACCGCCGCGCCCGCCCAGCAAGTCCCCGGCGGAACCATCACCATCCAAGCCGTCAACAACCTCGGCCTCTCCACCTCCGAAGGCAAGAGCGTGCAGTGCTACGTCCGCGACGCCGCACCACGCGGTAAGTACAACCCCGGCACCATCGACGGCCAGCTCGGCACCAACAGCTGGAAAGCCTGGCAGCTCTTCCTCAACGACCGCAGTTTCAACGCCGGAACCGTCGACGGCCAGGTCGGCCCCAACACCATCAGTGGCCTCCAGAGGTTCCTCGTCGCCATCGGCTACGACACCGGCGGCATCGACGGCATTGCCGGACCCAAGACCAGGGCCGCCTGGCAGGCGTTCTCCCACCTCGGCAACGGCAACGATGGAACCTGGTGCTGACCACGTCACGGCACACGACGGCGATCCACGCCCGCCCACGCGTTCTTCAGCCCTGCGATCTCCACATAGGCGAGGACCGGCGGGTCCTGAACGAGCAGGCAACAGGTCCTGCGTAATCGATCCGACGCGCGGGGCCTCGGGGCAGCTGCCCCGAGGCCCCGCGCGTCGGATCCGGCGGACAGCCGTGAGTGTCCAAGGCCACGAGGGGAAGGAACGCGGCCGGGTATTGGACTTTGAAGGCCCTCACCAGCTCTAAATAGCGCCTGAACTGTGCGGCTCCCCGTGAGCGGCTGCGGTCCCAGCCAGGGGCTAGGACGAATCTAGGACGGTCGTAGGACCCGTATCCATAACGTCGCGGTGGGGGTGCGGAGCCGTTTCCCGCACGACGAGAGGAACAGCGGTGAAACGTTCGGGCCAGGCAGCGGTGGCGGTCACGACGATGGCTGTCACCGCTGTCACGCGCCCCGGGGTGGCCCAGGCTCGTGGCTGAGCGATGGGTCGGCAGGACCGCAGCGTCTCACCGATCAGGCAGAGGCCACTCCGGAGTGGGGCTTGGCTCCCAGCCGAGAAGACCCAGTTCGACCGACTATCGAACAGGGTCCCGTCTGTGGAAGTTGACCAGGTCGTCCGCTCGGGGAAGGGAAGTCATGTCAGCGAGCGGAACACCTGCCTAGTGGAGACATGTCGCAGTCCGGACAAGGTCGGCGACGGCTCTGGACCGGCTCTGCGGGGGCCAGGCGATGACGGTGGTGACTGCTGGCGCGTCCAGCACGGGCACGGCGGCGAGGTCACCGTGCAGCTGGGCTCGGCACGACTCCGGTGAGACGGCGCAGGCTCGGCCGAGCGCGACGAGCTGCAGCAACTGCGCGTGGTCGCGGACTTGTGGGCCGGGGCCGGGCGGGTAGGTGCCGTCGGGGTCGGGCCAGCGTGGCAGAGGCAGGCCCGGCAGGGCGGTGATGTCGGCCATGTGCACCTGGGCGCGGACGGTGAGCGGATGCCCGGCCGGCAGGACCACCACCTGGCCCTCGGTGCCGAGCTCCTCGGTGTGGAACCCGGCCGTCGAGTCGAACGGCCGGTGCAGCAGCGCCACGTCGGCCCAGCCTTCGCGCAGGAGCCGTGCCTGCTCGGCCGGGCCGCACAGGATGACGTCGACGGGGACCGCGCCGGGTTCGGCGGCGTACGCGTCGAGCAGTTTCGCCAGCAGTTCACGGGACGCGCTGGCTTTCGTCACCAGAACGAGGCCGGGACGGCCGGTCGCGGCCAGGGCGGCGCGGCGCGTCCGGCGCTCGGCGGCGTCGACCGCGTCCAGGGCCGCCCGACCCTCGACCAACAGCACCGAGCCGGCCTCGGTCAGCGTGACGGTGCGGCTGGTCCGATCCAGCAGCGCTGTTCCGAGCCGGCGTTCGAGCTTCTGGATCGCCCGTGACAAAGGCGGCTGTGCGATCCCGAGCCGCTGCGCGGCGCGGGCGAAGTGCAGCTCTTCAGCGACGGCCACGAAGTAGCGCAGTTCCCGGGTTTCCATGCAATCACGCTACTCCGGATCAATACCGGGACGGTATCGATGCCCACCTGATCGGTGTTGGACTCCCGTTGGGACCCGACGGCAGCATGGTCCCCATGAGCGAACAGACGATTGCGCTGGTCACCGGCGCGAACAAGGGAATCGGCTACGAGATCGCCGCGGGCCTGGGCGCCCTTGGCTGGCGCGTCGGCGTCGGCGCCCGCGACGACCAGCGCCGCAAGGTCGCGGTGGAGCAACTGCGCGCGGCCGGCGTGGACGCCTTCGGTGTACCGCTGGACGTGACCGACGACGCGAGCGCGACAGCCGCCGCACAGCTGATCGAAGAGCAGGCCGGGCGCCTCGACGTGCTCGTCAACAACGCCGCCATCACCGGCGGCATGCCACAGGAGCCCACTCAGATCCATCCCGCGACCATCCGCACGGTCGTGGAGACCAACGTGATCGGCGTCATCCGCGTCACCAACGCGATGCTGCCGCTGCTGCGCCGTTCTGCCTCGCCACGGATCGTGAACATGTCCAGCAGCGTCGGCTCCCTCACCCGGCAGTCAGGAACCGCTGCCGAGCAGACGGCAGGTCCGGTGGCTGCGGCGTACGCACCGTCGAAAACGTTCCTGAACGCCGTCACCCTCCAGTACGCCCGGGAGTTGAGTGGTACGAACATCCTGATCAACGTCGGCTGCCCCGGCTATGTCGCCACCGATCTCAACGGCTTCCGTGGCGTGCGCACCCCCGAACAGGGCGCGGCGATCGCCATCAAGCTCGCGACCCTGCCCGACGACGGACCGACCGGGCAGTTCTTCGAGGACGCCGGCGTCGTGCCCTGGTGAAGTGCACGGCGGTCATCACCCGCGGGGTGAGGCTCGAACAGGTTGATCTGACTCCTGGAAATTGCCCGTGAACCATCCCGTACCAGAATTAGTCGATGAGCGGGCGGGCCGGTTCGGTGCCCGCTGGGTGCACTTCCAGGCGGTGGTCGGCGTTGAGGATGATGCGTCGTCCGGGGTAGGTCCGCTGGGCGGTCGCGACGTCGCGTTCGTTGAAGTGGCCGGCGAAGAGCAGGACGCCGTGGACGAGTTCTGTCTTGTGGACGGCCATGGGCCATCGATGCAGGACGGCGTCAAGGGTCATGGGTTCGTGGGGCGGCGGCAGATCGGCACTGGGCGCAGGAAGCATTCAACCAGGAAGAAGGCCTGGATGGTGTGCCGGCACCTGCGGGAGGAGCCGCGGTGTTTCGTGGGGCGGCGGCAGCGGGTCGGCATCCAACCTTTGAGGTTGGCGGCGTGATGTCGCTCGTCCGCCGTGGCTGGCTGAAGGCCAGGCCAGGCCTGACTCGGCACGGCGACAGGGAGGCGCGCCATGCTCCGCCGGAGCCGTCGTGTCGGCCAGAAGCGCCGGCGCCCGGCTACAGAACGCGATAGCGACGGTGGACAACGGCACTGTCCAGACTCGGCCTCAAGCAGGAGCCCGGCGGCCCTGTCGGGCCCGGCCCGTGGAGCCAGGCCCGGCGGGGTTCAGCGGCGGGGGCGTCCCGCGAGCCACCAGGCGAGCAGTCCGCCGGGGACAGCGATGGCGACGAAGGTGAGCAGCGGCGTCCCCAGCTCGCTGCTGTCGGAGTGAAGTTGGGCGTGGATGAGCATGCCGAGGAAGAAGACGGTGATGGCGGTGAGCATTCCGATGACCGCCGGGCGCTTCATCCCGTTGGTGCTCTGGTTCACTTGATGCACTTCCCTCCGGCGGCCTTGCCCGCGTAGGTGAAGCGGATCTCGACCTTCTTGACCTTGTTGAGGTTGTCGCTGCCGAGGCTGGCTATGTAGGAGTAGACGCCCGCGGCGACGGCGCCACCGATGCCGCCGGTGATGCCCGCAGCCGGTGATCCGGCGGTGGGTTCGGAACCCACCGGGCCAGCACGTCAGGCACGGGCCGGGTGTTCGGTTCAGGCGGCGCCGCTGTTGTCCGGGGGAGGAGGCGAGGAGTGTTGGATGCGCTCCCGCTCGACGTCTGCGTTGATCTCGGCGCGGCGGGTCTCGCCGCGTTGTTCGATGTACGCCTTGCCCACCGTGCTCACGGCGGTGGCGATGGGGCCGGTCGCGGCCAGGATCTCTGGCCAGCTGGATCCGGCGATTGATTCGGAGAGTTCGGCCTGGGACGGCGGGGTGGGCTGGTCGGGGTCGCGAGTGGTCATGGCGATCATCATGCGCCGAGCAGTGCGCCTGCGGCTACCGTCACGTGGCGGGGCCGGAGCCAATGGCAGTGGCTCCGGCCCCGCGTCTGCGGGCGAGGAGGGGGTCAGGCGGTGCCGTGCAGCGACGTACGGGCTGGACGGTCAATCCGTCCGGCCCGTAGGGGAGTTGCTCTGCTCAGCGCCTGGTGGGGCGCGCTGCTCCGTGCCCCGGGGCCGCTGGGTGCGGGACGGCCGCGGGGACCCGCGCCGTGGCCGCGGCACCCGGCGCGAAGAGCCCGCTGAAGACGTCGGTCGAGTCGAGCGGCCTGTTGTCGTTCGTCTCGACCAGGATCGGCCGGACCGAACCCCCGTCGGTGCTCAGCCCCTCGTAGTCGCCGAGGAAGTGTCCCCAGCCGGCGTACGGCGCCTGGAGCCAGTCGAAGACGCGGCTGATCCGCCGCTCGCTCGGATACTCCTCGCCGCCGCGCGGAACGTCACGAGCCAGGCCGCCGTGGGCAGCGTGGTGGTGTCGCCGGAGGGCAGGTAACGCAGGTCGTAGTACGACAGCGCCACGGTGCCGCGCGCGTCGACGGCGATCGACGGCGTGAAGGCGGGAGCACCCGGCGCCTGGTTGACCCGGGTGGGCCCGGACCAGGTGTGCCCGCCGTCCGTGGAGTGCACGAGCTGGATCGCGTCGTACTTCCCGCCGGTGAACTCGCTTCCCTCGTACGCCACATACAGCTCGCCGGTTGCCGGGTCGACGGCCGCGCTCGGCAGCCCCGAACCGGCGCGCAGCGCCTTGCCCGTGTCCCCGGGCGCGTTGGGATCGACCTCCGGGACCGCGGTGTCGACCGCCACCGTCTCCGGCTTGGACCAGGTCCGCGCCTGGTCGTCGGAGCGCACCATGGCGAAGTGCAGGTCGGTCGGGGTGGTCGCGGTGACGTCGCTGTACGTCTGCCACTCGAAGAAGTCGTACAGCGTGCCGGTGCGCGGGTCGGCGACGATCACGTTGCCGATGGTCTGCGAGTTCGCCACCACGCTGGTGTCGACGAACGGCCGGGCCTGCGACCAGGTGCGGCCCCCGTCGCGCGTCACGGACAGGTATGCCGGCCCGTCGTAGAACGCCCCCGGTCCGCTCGTGACCTGCTGGATGCGGTCCCAGACCTGGTAGGCGGTGCCCGGGTGCCGCGGGTCGGCGGTCACGGAGTTCTTGTCGTCGACGAACGCCGCGTCGGTGTCCTTGATCAGCTCGGTGGTGTTCCGCCACGTCCTTCCGCCGTCGTACGAGGTCGAGGCGGCGACCCCGTTGCGCGGTGTGGTGGCGTCGAAGACGAGCCCGCTGGAGTACGCGGTGCCGTCGGGCCCGAAGCTCACCCAGCCGTCGGACGCCCGCTGGTAGGCGAGCCCGCCGGGTGCGCAGTGGGTGAAGGGCAGCGGAATCTGGGTGAAGTGCTTCCCGTCGCGGGAGTAGCTCGCGGAGAGCCCGCGTGCCCCGCCGTTGGACCAGCGGTCCTGCTGGTAGATGCCGACGACGTTGCGCGGGTCGCGCGGATTCGCCGAGACGTAGGGCTCTTCCTCAGCGGACGGGTAGTTGACGCCGTCCCCGTCCGCCACGATGTTGCAGGCGGCGTACGGATCACCCGGCGAGACCAGGTCGACGGGCTGCCCCGCCGCCTGCCCCGGCACGGCGCTCAGCAGGAGCAGCGCGGCCGCCGCTGCGGCCAATAGCCCTGCTCTGCCCGGCAATGGTGCACGTACACGCATCTAGACCCCCCATGGTCCATGGCTGATGTGCCGGTGACTGTCCTGGGTGGTGCCTGGTGACACTGTGCGCGGGCGAGTCTAGGGATGCGTCCGCGGAACCAGGGCGCCTTGGGCCAACCTTTGAAGTCCTCGTACAGGATGAGTGACGTGAAGTAGTCGTCGTGTCCGGTCGCGCACCCTTGCCTGCCCCAGGACCGGCGGATCAGCGGCGCGACCTCCATCAACGCCCCATGGGAACAGTGCGGCGACACGGCCCGCCGCGATCCGGCTGCCGCGAACGACACTCGGTGGAGCGATCTGGAAGCACGGCGCAGCGGCCCGTGCCGGGCGCACGCCCGGAGCGGTCGGCAAGAACATGCGCGCCGCCTACGCCTGCCGAGGGAACGGCTTCCACCCCCACTGGGCAACACACCGCTCGGCAACCCCAACTCGCGTCCGGCTGCGCTGCCGAGACCGGTTGGAACGGCCTATACCCAGTCCACCCGAGCTCAGCGAGCTGCGGAGCCAGAGGGGGCATGACGTTCGGGTTGCGCCTCGGGTTGCCGGCCGGTGCCCGGCCGTCGGCCGGGTGGCAGCACGAAGCCCCGGGGGGATGCCCGGGGCTTCGTGTACTTCACCTGACCGTCGGGTTCAACGACCGGCCGTATGCCGTGTCACGCCCATTCCGCGCCCGGCTCCGCGAGCGCGGCGAGCTGATCGGCGGCGGGCTTGTCGCGCCTTGATGTGGTGTTGGAGACCCATACGCTCAGTTTCGCGAGCACGGGCTCTGTCTCGCTGTCGACCGCGGTGGGTTCGCTGTGGCCCCTTGGCACCGGCCGGTCTGTTCCCTCCCGCTCCACCCATTGTGCGAGCGCCGTCAGGCCTCGGGGAGGAGTCCGGGCTCGCCGACGACGTCTTCGAGGAGGCCTCCGACGAGGCCGGGGCCGGGGGAGGGCCGGAGGGAGCCGTGCCCAACCACGGAGGGGGCTGTCCACGCCCCGAGATTCAGGACCTGAATGAGAGGGCTGATATACGCAAGATATGGCCATGGGTTGCTGTGGACCGGTCGGCGGGGTGACGCTGAAGGTACCCATAGGTGGGGCTGATAATGGTGGTGTCACTTGCCGTGAGGCGGGTGACGATCCCGAAAGGGGGGTCATGGTCATGACCCGTATGAGAACCCTTCTCCTCGCGATAGTGGCCATGATCCCGCTGTCTCTGGGGCTCGGAGTCGCCAGCGCTTCCGCCGATGACGGCCCCAGCGGCGGGAGTTTCCCCTCGATTAGCTGCGACTTCATGCTCCCGGGCACTGGCGGCGATACCGATACGATCGCCGGTTGTATGGTCCACGTTTCTTGACTCGGCTGGTGTACTCGCCCTCTGCGTCTCATGCGGTACCCGAGGGACGCCAGCGCACGACGATCGCCAGCCGGCACCGCAGCTGACCCGGGTTCGGGACGTTCATAACCGGCGTGCCCTCTGGTCCGACAACTGTTCCGGCAACTGATTCGACAACTCCCCCTACCTCTCCTACGCCCCGGGCAACGCCCCTGGTCACGGCAGGTTTTCGTGTGGTGGGGGGCGAGAGGGGGGCTTGGGTGAGCGGGTACGGCG
>NZ_LGDD01000355.1 GCF_001279695.1 Streptomyces sp. WM6378 | reverse complement strand
TCCCAGCGGTACTCGGTGCTGGGGTTCAGCTGGGCGAAACGGCACCTACGGATCCGCGCTCGCAGCGCATCCTGGCAGGTCGCAGGGGCGGCCAACTACTAACTCGGGCGCGCAGCCCATCGAATAGACCGGCCTGCCCATGCTGAATCCCCGGAAGCCCCTGGCTCGGACGGTCGCACCGTACGACTAGGACCAGGCCCTGTCACGGCCGGAGCCAGAATGGGCCTCCCCCGATGTTCATACCGGGTACCAATGCGATTGAGCCGATGAACCGCAACCTGCGCAAACTCGTCAAGACCAGCGGGCACTTCCCGTCAGACGACGCCGCGATGAAGATGCTCTACCTCGGCATCCGCAACATCGAGGGCCGCCACATCGACGGCGACGGCCGCGTTCCCCAAGGCCGGATCCGCGGGACCGGGACCCTCGGCTGGACCCGCGCCATGAACCAGTTCAAGATCCGGTTCGGCGACCGGCTCCCCCTCTGACCAACATCAACCCACAGTAACCACGGCAGGAACCAGGACCACGGAGCACAACACCGATCACACACAACCCAGTTGACATCCCCCCGGAGCGGCCGGGAAACCTTCCTCACCCCCTGTACGCCTGACTCACCCACACCCCGGACAGTGCCTCTCGCTGGTTTCCTCATGGCCGGCATCATGCGTAAGGCCGTCGAAGCCCGCCGTCTGCGTGCGCGGGGTGTGCCGTACCACGCGACGGCTCCGCATACCCGCAGCAGTGGAGGAACGACGTCATGACCGCCACCGACGACGCCCCGGTCCTCGGCACGCCCTACCTCAGGGGCCTGGCCGACTACTGGAACACCGAGAAGAACCCGGTCAACTACCGGCTGGGCGAGATCGACGGGCTTTACCACCACCACTACGGCCTCGGCGAGGCCGACTGGTCTGTCCTGGAGGGGAGGTGTGTCCGCGGTGTTGAGGGAAGCTCGGGTCTCATGGCGTGCCCCGGTAAGCCCCCACTTCAGCCGATTTGGCCGCGTGGGGGCTTTTCGTGTTTTGGACGAAGCGGAGCGTACTGACGCGCCAACGCTGGGCTGGGGCTGATCAGGGCGCAAGGCTCGGCGACGTTACTCAAGAATCCCGATGTGGTTAAGGATGCCACACAGCAATTCGTGAGTGTTCGCAATTGCCGAGATCTCGTCCTGGGAAAGGACGTTGTTGAGGCCGACGTTGACGAGGCCATCCTGGGTCTGCGTGACGTCGCCGGTGTTGACCTGAGTCTGTTGGTTGGCGGCCTGCTCTGGGCCGTCGTTTTCCTCGCGGAATTCCTCGTAAACAATCGGCCCGTAAATCTTTGCAAGATTATCGGCCAGGTTGTAGTAAAAGAGACTTTCTTCGTCGTGATGTTCTTCGCAGTCGTCCCTCACCTGGGCATTGGCGAGGCCGTGACTTACGGCTTGTGCGGGGGCAGTGAATGCGATGGTGGGGATGGCCAGCAGGCCGGCGACGGTGACGGTGCAAAGGGTGCGGCGCATGACAGTCCCTTTCTGTTCCGTTCGCGGGCAGGGGTGGAATGCACACGTGGCCGCGCGGTTTGTTGATCGGGGAGCCTTGAGGTGTTTCAGATCTTCCCAGAGGCTTCCATGCCTGCCATATAGGCGAACTGCATAATGCTCGGTACAGGCTACCCGGCATTCGCAATGCGCGCCTCCGCTGGCCCACCACCGTCACGGCATGTGAAGCGTTGCACGCCAGGCATCGCTACGTGACAGCCCTGAGTCGTGAAGGATTCGGCGACGGGAGTTGACCTCTGCCCTGGCGCAATTCCACATCGTCATGACGAGTCCGACAGTGGTGGCCAGGCCAAGGGTGCCGCCGATCCACTGTGCAATGCCGTGGGTCGCTCCCGTGCTGAGTGCGTAGACGATGAATCCGGTGAACCAGGCACCGGCCACCATCTTCACTTCGTCGCTGGAAGCCGACTTGACGTCGTTGTACCCACGGGTCTCGATCACCGTTTTACTCCTTCTTGACAATAGCGCGAAAAGGCGCCCGAACAAGTTATGGACAGACGCCCTGATCACATGCGCCGAACGTGATGTCCATGTGGAAGGCGAGTGCGTCCAGGACCAGGTGGGGTCTTGAACGTCGTGGCGGACCAGAAGACGTACACCATGGCGCCCACCCACACCGGGAGGGCCGCAGGGTTGCCGTCCTCGTCCCGGTACGGCTCACAGACCCGCGCACCAAGGGCGGCGGGATAGAACTCCGCGAGCGCGCATCCGTCCTCGGCCCGGATCGTATGCGTCAGGACCCGGCCGGTCAGGGCGCCACCAGCAGGGGTGTCGGGGCGACGAATGTCCTGTACGGCGCAGGGGCGGCGGGTGTCACGGGCTGGTGCCGTGGTGAGTGGGTAGCGTGAGGCCATGGCTTACGACGAGGCGTTGGTGGAGCGGGTCCGGGAGCGGCTGGAGACGGATGGCGCGGTGGCTGAGAAGAAGATGTTCGGTGCGGTCACGTTCCTGCTGCAGGGCAACACGCTGGGCGGCGTGGAGGGCGACGACCTGTTCCTGCGGGTGGCGCAGGAGGATATGGCCGATGCGCTGGCGCGGCCGGGGGCGCGGCCGTATGAGTTCAAGGGAAGGGTGTCGAAGGGCTGGGTGTACGTGGCCGGGGAAGCCCTGGACGACGACGCTCTGGACGAGTGGTTGCAGGTGGCCTTGGACGCGGCGGCCGAGCTGCCGCCCAAGTGAACCGGGCGGTGGGTGGTGTGTGGGCCCTCAGATGTCCTCCGTGGAGGGCCTGGGGGGCTGCTCCGGCTCGCTGGTGGTGGTGAGCGCGCGGGCCACGTCCTGCAGCAGCCGTGCGAAGGGCTTCCTCGGAAGGTGCTGCCGGGGCCGGGGTCGAGGTCGAAGAGTTGGAGGGCGATGCGGCGGGGGGCGTCGGCGGCCAGTTCGACGGTGCTGGTGTGCGCGCCGACGCTCCGTACGCGCTCGGGCAGGATCTGGGTGCGCTGCAGGACGGTGGCGGCGCCGGCGGGGACGGTGACGCTCAGGGTGTGAGGCGTCCCCCGGAGTGTGGACACAGGGGCTCATGCCGCGAGTGTGATTCTACGTTCCCTCTGGTGCTGCTGTTCGAACTCGGCTGGCGAGAGGTAGTTGAGGGCACTGTGACGCCTGCGGGCGTTGTAGTAGGTCAGCCACTGGAAGATCTCCAGCCTCGCCTGACGCACTGTCGGGAACAGCCTCTGGTGCATCGCCTCCCTCTTGAGCCCCTGCCAGAACGACTCGGCGAGCGCGTTGTCGTAGCTCGAGCCGACGCGGCCCATGCTCCTGCGGATCCCGAAACCGCCGCAGACCTGCGTGAACGCAGCCGATGTGTACTGGGCGGATTCAACCGGTCGTTGCAACACCTCGTCCTCGGAGGTGTTGATGGGCAGGCCAGCAGGGTGGATGGCGGCGTTGACCGGGCGTTCGCCGATGAA
>NZ_LGDD01000354.1:28198-29281 GCF_001279695.1 Streptomyces sp. WM6378 | reverse complement strand
TGGATCTTGCTCCGCAGTCCGGCCGGTACCTGTCCTTTCACGAGCGTGAAGAGATCGCGATCCTGAAAGCGCAGGGCATCGGGGTCCGGGAGACCGCGCGACGTCTCGGCCGTGATCCTTCGACGGTGTCCCGGGAACTGCGGCGCAACGCCGCGACTCGTGGCGGCCGACGGGACTACAGGGCTTCGGTCGCCCAGTGGAAGGCCGATCTGGTGGCCCAGCGCCCGAAGACCGCGAAACTGGCGGCCAACGACCGGTTGCGGGACTACGTACAGGAAAGGCTTTCCGGCCAGGTCAGCCGCCCCGACGGGACAATGCTGGGGCCGGAGGGGCCGCGGTGGAAGGGAAGGAACAAGCCGCATCGCGGCGACCGCCGATGGGTCATGGCGTGGAGTCCGGAGCAGATCGCGAACCGGCTGAAGGCCGACTTCCCTGATGATGAGTCCATGCGGATCAGCCACGAGGCGATCTACCAGGCCCTGTTCATCGAAGGCCGGGGAACGCTCAAGCGCGAGCTCGTCGCCTGCCTGCGCACCGGCAGGGCCCTGCGGGTGCCCCGAGCCCGGTCCAAGCGGAAGTCGTGGGCCCACGTCACACCCGAGGTGTTGATCAGTGAACGGTCGGCCGAAGCCGACGACCGGGCCGTCCCGGGACACTGGGAGGGCGATCTTCTGATCGGACTGGAGCGATCGGCGATCGGCACGCTGGTCGAGCGCACCACCCGGTTCACGGTGCTCGTCCACCTGCCCCGCGAGGACGGCTACGGCACGGTTCCCCGGACCAAGAACGGGCCGCCGCTGGCCGGCTACGGGGCGGTGACGATGAAGAACGCGCTGGCGGCAACGGTCGGCACCCTGCCCGAGCAACTATGGCGGTCGCTGACCTGGGACCGCGGCAAGGAGCTTTCGGCACACGCCCAGTTCACGATCGAGACCGGCATCCCTGTCTACTTCGCCGATCCGCACAGCCCCTGGCAGCGCGGCACCAACGAGAACACGAACGGCCTGTTGCGCCAGTACTTCCCGAAGGGAACCGACCTTTCTCGATGGGCAGCTGAGGATATCGAGGCGGTCGCTGCCACGC
>NZ_LGDD01000354.1:0-28189 GCF_001279695.1 Streptomyces sp. WM6378 | reverse complement strand
CCCGCCGAAGCCCTCAACGACCATCTACTATCGATGAAATAAGCCAGTGTTGCATCCACTGGTTGAACCCGGTCTGGGCGCCCCGGTCCGCGTGGAAGATCACTCCGGTGACGTTGCCGCCGCGGGCCGCGACCGCCATGGTCAGGGCGTCGATGACCAGCTCGGCCCGCATGTGCGAGGCCATCGAGTAGCCGAGCACCCGGCGCGAGCAGATGTCGATCACGCAGGCGAGATACAGCCACGAGCCGCCGACCTGCACGTATGTGATATCGCCGCACCACTTCTCGTTCAACTGCCTGGCGTGGAAGTCGCGTTGGACCAGGTCCGGGGCGGGCGGTGCGAGTCGGTCCGGGACCGTGGTGCGCTTGCGGTGCCGCAGGTGCCGGCCCTCGATCCCGTGCCGCCGCATCAGACGTTCGACACGCTTGCGGTTCACCGTGTGCCCGAAGCCGCGGAGCTCGGCATGGACGCGCCGGACCCCGTACATCCCCTTGTGCGCGGTGTTTGGACCTCGCGGATCTCCGAGACCAGAGCCTCGTCGGCAGCCTGCCGCTCGGCGCGGGCCTGCGCGCCGGCAATCCACCGGTAGAAGCCCGAGCGCGAGACCTGAAGGACACGGCATATCCGCTGGACACCGAAGTCGCCACGGTTCTTGGAGATGAAGTCCCAGCGGCGGTCCTTCACTTCACCTCCCGGGCAAAATACGCAGCCGCCCGGCGCAGGATCTCCCGCTCGAGTTCCCACTCCTTCTCCGCCTTGCGCAGCCGGCCGTTCTCCGCGCGCAGCCGGGCGATCTCCTCATCCCGGCTCTCCACGCGCTGCTCGCCGCGGCCGTGATCGCGGCCCGCGTGCTCGTCGGCCTGGCGCACCCAGCTCCGCAGTGTCTCGCCGGTCACCCCGACATCCGCCGCCACCACCGCGTACGTGCGCTTCCCACCCGCCGCGCGATACAGCGCGACGGCATCATTCCTGAACTCCGCCGGATACGGAGACTTCCGTCCCACCAGGACACCCTTCCTCGGATCTGCAAGATCCATTGTCAGAGTGTCCACACCACCGGGGGCGCCTCAGTCGAGCCTGCCCTCGCACCAGATCACAGCCTCGCCGTCCAGCACGGTGCCGACCGGAAGGTGTCGCAGTGCTTCCAGGACTTCAGGAAAGTGCGGGGCAAGGTTGGTGCCCTGGCGGGACAGCAGCACCGGGCGGTGCTCCTCGAGGACCGCGCCGACAGCCCGCCACCCGTCGGCCTTGATCTCATAGCGCGTTGGGCCGCTGGCCCAGTGGTGCTCCCCGGGGAGGTCCATGACCGCGACCGGCCGGACGACATCTACGGGTGGCCGTACGGGTACCTCGTCGCTGCCCATGAGGCCACCCCATCCTGCCGCCGGGATGATGCGGCGGCGGCGCGCGGGTCGACCGGCTGCCGGTCCGCCGGTTGGGGGCTGAAGAGCACCGACCGAAGTCGTTCCCTTCGTGCGCCGACAGCGGCCGTGACGCGATCCAACGCTAGGGATATTGGGGTGGGGAAGAGCGGTGGCCGGCCTGGTGGCCGCCGCTGTGGCAGCCGGGGCGACCGGCTGCAGCGCCAGCGCGGGGAACGCGGCGGCCAGCTGCCAGAACGTGACCTGGGACCTGGTCACCAGCGTGCGCAAGGTCCGCAAGGCCATGAACGCGGACCGTAACGGCCGGCACCGGCTTCTACGCCGAGGCCTACGTCATCATGGACCGCATCGAACCCTGGCCGAGGACATGAGCGATGCCCGGCTGCTGCGCATGCCCGGCATGGTCCGTGCCAAGGGCGTCACACTGAACTCCTGGATCACCCCCTATCCTTCGCAGTGATCTCGCCGCCCAGGCTGCGGACGCCGCCGATCGGGGCGGGACGCGGCGCTAATGCTGAACTTCGGTGCGGAGGCAGCCAGTTGAAGGACGTGGCTCGCCCCTCACCTGCCGCTTCCCGTTCCGTGCTGGGCGCCGGAATCCCGGTGTACGGTCACCCCAAGTACTGGCCCGATATTCAGCCGTACCCTGGCGGGCTCCTTTGCCCCGAGCGCATAAGGCTGGGGCCTGTCGACGTCGGCGCGACGGATGAATCGACCTGGAGCCGGTGGAGAAGGAGTACCGCGACAGGGGCAAGGTCCGCACCGAGGTCGAGTACACCCTGTTCGCCGACTTCAAGGCTGGCCGGTACGAGCACGACCTGGTCTGAGCCTGTCGTCATGGTGTGACCTCGAACCATGTCCCGAACGGTGTCCCTCACCCAGGAGTTCGGCAGGTGGGGACAGCGGTCTTGGCGTCATCCTTCGTGCTGGTCAGAACGCGAAGGGCGCACACGCGAAGAGCCCCGTGCCGCTCTCAGCGGCGAGGCCCGTCGGTGTTGGCGGGCCGGGGGCTGCCGAGCGACCCGACGGGCCGTCAGGCGGCGTTGGCATGGGCGTGCTTGAGGGTGCGCAGGATGAGCCACTGGTCGCCCCAGGCCATCACGGTGCCGATGACCGCCATCACGATGCCGAGAGCGAGCTGGCCGGTGACCGCGCCAAGGGCGAGGCCTGCGACGCCGAGGCCGTAGCGGATGACGAACCGGACGGCCAGGAGGCCGAGGGCGAGGAACCGGGTCCGCTTGTTCTTCCACAGCGACTTCATGTAGCGGATGCGGGCCTTCAGGACCGTGAACGCGAGCACGATCTGCACGATCGCGACCACCGGAATCAGCGCGTACAGGACGGAGTCGTCCAGCTTGAGGTCGATCAAGCAAGCCGGGAGGGCCGGAATACCATATTTACGGGGAGGGGGAGGGGGAGGGGGCCAAGTTTCGTCTCCTCCCCCTCCCCTTTTACTCTGCGAGGAGTCAATCTACGCCCCGACCGTCCGGTGAGCCCGGACGTCATCCTCCATGAATGCCATGCCATCCCGAAACGGCGTTGGCTACGGAGATGCCGGTTCGACTACCAGGCCAATAGATCCCGGTCTGACCTAGAAACCGTCTGCAATTCTCCCTCCTCGTTGAATGCCAAGGAGACTCCGGACCCTTGCACCACCCACCAGAAATCACCTGGAGCGTAGAGTTCCTTGCCTTCCACCCTAATATCATGCCGACGCAGATACGTGAGGAACTCTTCCAGGCTGGGGGCCAGCGTCGGAATCCCAGAGCCCAAAGGTGGCGGCAATACCACCAGGCCCGTGAAGGGGTTCGGCTCCACAGAAATAAGGCCCACGACCCCGCTCGTGGAGTACCCCAGCTGGACGTCTGAGTAGGCAGTCATGCGTGCTGCACTCTCGACAACACCACTCGGTTTCCCCATGCAGTCCTCGACCTCTCGGGCCGAGGCACCCAGAGCAAGAAATCCAAGTTGACCGGTGCGCGCGAACTCCAGGATTGCCGAAGAGTCACGAATCCTCGCTGTTTCAGATTGCATCAATTTCCACCGCCAAGCGCTTTGACGAGATTTCGCAAGCCTGGAATCTCTTTACTGTTGGGGAAATTTTCCTCCAAGTATTGGAGGCCCTTCTTCGCCTGAACCAAGGACTTGCCCCTGAATTCCTCGTTCGCGAAGTCTTGGCTCACCTTTTTGATGGCATCCTTGACCTCCCGCCCGCTAAACGTGGACTTGTATTGCAAGACGCCCGCATCGTCAGCATAGACCGATATTTCTACCACTCCAGACTTTCCAGGCAACTTCACATGGAAGCCCTTAGAGGCCCAGTCAGGAAAAATTCCGTCAATCTTGCAATTTGCGTTATGGACGAGTATCGCCGTGTTGCCTGCCAGCACATAATACGTGTGTAGGCTATCCACGGTGAGATTGTAGACCTTGCGGTTCTCGGTCCACTTTCGAGTGCTGACAACGTCTCGCAGATCGCCTGTGGGTGTTCGAAGCCGGTCGCCAGTTTTGAGATCCTTGGCGTCCAGCCAGCGGTGCTGGTTGTCGACCCAGAAGGGGTGGGCGTCCGTGGCAGTGACCACGCCGGTGGCGTTCCCTGCCGCACCGTCGGTGTCGACGGTGATTTCGACTAGGTTCTTTTCGCCTTCGCCCACGATCACGCGAGCAACTTCATGTGCCCCGGTCTCGCCGGTCCCAGGCTCGGTTGCCAGAACCTTCTCACCGACCCGGACGTCCTTGATCGGTTCAGTGGTGCCGTCTGCCATCAGTACCGGGGTTTCCGGGGTGAAGCTATTCGGCACAGGGCAGTCTGGAATCTTCTTCTTGGCTTCCTCAAGGATCTTGTCGGCTTCCTTGAGGGTTTTCTTGGCATCCGCCGACTCATCAAGGAGCTTGCCGATGCCCATGAGTCGCTTGACCGACTTGGCCAGGTCCGGGAGCTTCTTTACCATCCCCAGGAGCTTGGTCGTGGGAACATTGTTGATTACGGACCAGATGCAGGCCTCGACGTTCCCTTCCTTGTAGCACTTCGCGATGTTGTCCCAGTCGACGAGGCCCTTCAGAACCTCGCCGCCGATTTCGACGATGAAGTCGAGCAAACTCTTATTCGCGAGTTCACGAAGGCGCTCGTATTCATCTGGATTGAACCCTGCGGCCTTGAGGGCCTCTTTTTCCTGCTCGGACAGGGCTGGAAGATTTCCCTTCTCCTGCGCATCTTCAGCAGCTTCCTCGCGGGCCTTGCGCTCGCGTTCTACCTGTTCCTCTTCCGCCTTCCGAGCAACCTGGTCTGCCTCATTGGCGAGCTTCAGGGCGTTGTCAGCGGACTCCTTGGCCGACTTGGCATGGGCCTCGGCAGAATCGGCGAGCTTGCCGGCATCCTCGGCGTCCTTGGCGGCCTGGGTCGCGGCGCCCTGGGCGACACTGGCCTCCTTCTCCGCCAGGTCGGCAGCGCCGGCGGCGGCCGCAGCATGGTTCTCCGCCTCTGTGGCGGCACCACGGGCGCGGGCTGCTTCGGCTTCGGCCTCATTGGCTGCTTGGCGAGCAGCCACCGCATCGGCGAAGGCCTGCTTGGCTGCCTGGTCGGCGAGCCTGGCATCTTCCCGGGCCTGAGCATCGGCCTCGTTGGCACGCGCCGCGGCAGCCCGTGCCTTGGCTCCGTCCGCCGCAGCCTCCGCGGACGACTTCATGGCCGCAGCCATCGAACGAGCCGCATTCGCCGAGGAACGCGCCGCGTCAGCGGCGGCCTTGAAGGCTGGAGCGACTTCGGCGTTGGCCCGCTTCGCGGCCTCGTCAGCGGCATCGGCCGCCTTCACTGCCTCGGCAGCCTTGGCCTCGGCCGAGGCAACCTGCTCCTCGCCCAGATCCCGGGCGGCGGCGGCCACCGCTGCGGCGAAGTCCGCGTCGATGTCCTTGCCCGCAAAGGGAGCCGTCAGCTCGATGGCCGTGTTGGCCGGCTCGGCAATTCCTGCGGCCGTGCTGCGTGCCGCAGCGGCAGCCTGAACCGCGACGCCGGCCTGAAGCCTGGCCATCGCCGCCTCACGGGTGGCGCCTTCAGCTTCCTCCTTAGTGCGGTTGGCAGCCTGGAGAGCGTTCTTGGCCTCAATCGCGGCCAGTCCGGCCAGACGGGCGGCCTCATGGGCAGCGGCGCCCGCGCGGGCCTCCTGGGCAGTGGCCTCGGCAGCCTTGGCGTTGGAACGCAGAGCGGCAGCGTGGGTCGCAGCAGCCTCAGCATCAGCACGGTTGGCTGCCGCCCTGGAGGCGGTAGCAGCTGCTTCGGCCTTGTTCGCAGCGGCGTTCGCACGCGCGGCGTGCGCGGTGGCTTCCGCCGCCGCAGCACGCGCACGCGCCGCCGCACCGGCGGCATCAGTGGCTGCGGAACGGGCACGGACCGCAGCACCACTGGCCGCGTTGGCGGCATTCTGCGCCTGACCGGCCGCAGCGGAAGCGGTGTTGGCGTCCGTTCGTGCCGCGGCCGCCGCAGTCTGGGCTTCAACGGAGTACTGAGTGCCCTTGACGGCATTCGCCATGGACAGGGTGGCCTGGGCGCGGGCTTCCTTGGCGTCGGCATCCATCTTGGCCGCGCGGCTGTTGTACCAAGCGGTGCGGGCCTTGGTCTCTTCGCCGCGGGCGTTGTCGTCCGCCTTGGAGGCGATGCCTTCCTGTTCGGCGGCGCGTGCCCGCGCTTCCGCTGCGGTGGCGCCGGCCGCCTGGGCCTCGGCGCGTGCCGCGGATGCCGTGCGGGCCTCGGCCTCCGCGCGTGCTCGCGCGGCTGCCGCGTTGTTCCGCTCCGTCTCGGCGCGTGCCCGCGCCTGGGCTGCCAGATTGCGCTCGCGTTCGGCGATGGTGCGCTGCTCAGCGGCGATCTTCGCCTGGCGCTGGGCCTCCTCTCGTGCTTCGCGGGTCTTCTTGGCGTGCTCCCAGGCTTCCTTCTCGGCCTTCTCGGCTGCGATGCGGGCCGTCTTGGTACGGGCGGCTGCGTCGGCTGCGATCTTGGCCTGCTTGTCGGCGGCCTCCGCCAAAGAAGCGGCGGCCTTCGCGTGCTCGACCGCGTTGGCCCGCCATGCCTTGGCCTGCTGCTCGTGCAGCTCGGCCTGGTTCTTGGCGTTGAGGCCCTTGGCGTCGGCCTCGGTGGCTTCGATCGCCTTCTGCGCGGTCTCGCCTGCCTTGACGGCCGCCTCGGCTGCGGCGGCGATGCCTGAGGCGACGTCCGACCACTGCGTACCGTAGGTCAGGCCGGTTTCGACGAGGACGTCCGCCTGGACCTTGGCCTGCGCGGCGGCGACCTTGGCGGCCTTCGCGGCACCGGCGGCGATGTCGACCTGGCGGGCGGCCTCGGCTTTGACACTGTCGTAGGACGACAGGGCCTTGCCGGCGCGGTCGGCGGACAGCATCCGATCCGCCTGGCGCGCCTGCCCGGCCGCGGAAGTCATCGCGTTGGACGCTTCCTTGAGAGCCTTGACCGCATCGCCGTGGGCGGCGATGAGCTTGGTGCGGGCCTCGGCGGCGCGGGCGGCCTTCTCGGCCAGCACGCGGAGCTTCTCCGCGGCCTCCTGCGCCTCCTTGAGCGCCTTCTCGTGCGCGGCCCGGTCTGCCGCGTCCTTGTTCTCCGCGACCAGATAGCCCTTGTCGAGGAACTCGGCGATGACCTTGTCGTCGTTGGTGGCCAGGGCGGCCGCGGCGGCCTTCTTCACCTCAGGGCCGCCCGAGGCCACAAGCATCTCGACGCGCTTGCGCAGCTCCGCCGCGCGGTCCTTCGCGTTCTGCTCGTTCTTCTTGTCCTGCGTACGGGCGAGGTCCGCACCGAACGCCAGGAAGTCGGCACGGGCCCGGGCATCGCCCTTCAGGACTCGTTCGACCTCGGCGTTGAACACCGGACCGCCGGTGCCGCGCATCGCCTCGATCTGCTGACGGTTCTTGACGTCGGTGCCGGCGCTCTTGTCCTTGGCACGCTGGCGCGCCTCGGCCTCGCCATGCGCGAGGAACTCCTTGATCGCGTTCGGGTCACTGCTCTCCAGCGCCTTCTTCGCGGCCTCCTTGACCTCCTCCTCGTCGTCGAACTCGGCGTAGTCCTCGACGAGTTGGCGGTCGCGTTCGGCGCTGAGCTTGTCCAGCTCCGAGGGCGGGGCCGCAGCCGGTGCGCCGGCGGCCTTCGGCAGGGACGCCATCAGACGGTCAAACGACGCCAGAGTCTGGGTGTACGACGCCTGCCCGGTGCGGCCGGCCGTGGCGGCAGCGGCTTCGCCGGTCGCGCCGACGAGGATGGCCAGGGCCACCGTCGCCGACAGGGCGCCCGACGTTACCGTGGTTGCACGGCCGCGCCGTCTTCCGGCTCTGGGCCGGAATTTACGTATCACGGGAAAAATCCCCCCTCAATTGTGGAAACGGAAAAGCACCCCCCTGCCTCGGGCGTCATCGCGGCGAAGAGCAGGGGGAGTCGAAAAAGCTCACAAAGAGAACCGCGTGGGGTGGTGCGTGGGCGCCGGGTGCGCGGTCGGCAGGTCAGGCCGGCCGCACACCCGGACGCGCGATACGTCAGCCCTTTACACGGTTCTCCGCCGTCCGGGCCCGCTGGAACATGTCCTTCCAGAAGCCGGCCGACTCGGCCGCTCCCGCCTGTTCCTCGGCCCAGGACGTCTGGTTGGCCTCGGCGGAATCAGCGATCCCCTTCCAGAGCCCGTTCAGGGACTCCTTGGCCGCCTTGGCGATGTTCCGCCAGTTCTCCGCCTGGGCAGCCGTGACCGCCTGCTCCGCCAGCCACGCCTTCTGCGCAGCGCCGGCGTGCTCGGAGACCGCCTTCCACGCGGCTTCCGCCTCGGCCCGGGCCCGGGCGGCATCAGCCGCGCCCTTGACGGCCTCCTCGGCAGCCGCAGCCTTCGCGATCAGCTGCGACAGGCCGGCCCGCCGCGCCGTCTCCGCGTCACTCACGTGCAGCCGGTACGCCTCAAGGTCCAACGACCCGCCGGTGGCCCAGCCGTAGCCGTAGAACTCGGCGACGTCCGCATCCGTGGCACCCGGCCGCAGGGCCCACTGGGCCGCCACCCGCACCTGCTCACCCAGAGCCTGCTCGGCGAGCGCGCGAACGAACTCCCGGTCCCCGTCGGCGACTTCCAGCTTGTGCTGGACATCGGCCTCACGGGTCGCCCGGTCACGCTTCTGCGCCTCCGCGTACCCGGTCTTCACAAAGGCGGCCCGGTCGGCGTCCGAACCCTTCAAGGCCTTTTGGGCCGCCGCGCGCACCGCGGGGGCGAACTCCGCGGTATGCGTGCTCACCACTCGCTCGCAAAAACTCCGGTTCTGTACCCGGGAGTCCTTCAGGCGCTGCTTGGTGTACGCGTAACCACCACCGGGAGCCATCCACTCGGTGATCGCCTCGTCCCCCCGGGAGCTGCGCAGCACGTTCCAGGCGGAGACGCGCAACTCGGCGGGCAGCTTCGACGTGGCGATCGAATGGACGTAGTTGCGTGCGCTCTCCGCGGCGGCGGCCTTCAAAGCCGCTGCCGGGTCGGCCACTTGTTCCGACGGAGCGGAAGCCGACGTGGCGGCGGATGCGGGGGCATCAGCCCAGGCCGGTGCCGCCTCCACCGCAAGGACGCTCCCGCCGGCCAGCAGGGCAACCGTCGCGGCCTGCGCTACCCACCACTGACGTCTCACGGGTGACCTCACTTGACCGGCTTGATCTGCCACAGCTGGGCTGCGGTCTGATTGCAGTACCACTGCTGTGCCTTCACGCCGTTCTCTGTCTTGGCGTCCACCACGTCCAGGCAACGGTCCTCGACATGCGTGGGGCGCAGCTGGAAGAGCTTGTTGGTCTGGTCGACGAGGACCATCCGCCAGCGCTGCTGCTTGCCTCCGGTGCAAGTCCACTGCTGGACCTTGGCGCCGGCCTGGGTTCCGCTGTTCTCCACCTCCAGGCACTTGCCGCTGGTCACGGAGCGCAGTTCGAAGGAGGAATCCGCTGTGGGGACCATCGTCCACTGCTGTGCGCGGGTCGCAGGGTTGCAGCCCCACTGCTGGGCTTGGAGACCGTTGTCGGCCGCACCGTTGTTGATCTCCAGGCATTTGCCGCTGTGCATCACCTGGAACTGGGCAACCGTCTGCGCGGCGGCCGCGGAGGGAGCGGCTTGCTCTGCGTGGGCGGTAGTGGTGGCGGCTGTCAGCGCGGCGACGCTCGCAGCACCGGCCAGGGCGGCCCGGATCGTCCGTATCATCGTCTGTTCTCTTTTTCTGTGCGATTTATGGGTGCCCCGTGCCGGCAGGCACTGGACGGGCACCGAGGAATGGAGGCCGTGACCCGGCCGGTCAGCGCGGGGCGGTCAATGCCGCAGTCGGGGAGGTGTCAGGACTTGACCGGGAGGATGCGCCAGCGCTGGGCGGGAGTGCCGTTGCAGGTCCACGACTGCGCGTTCGCGCCGTCCTTGAGGCTGGCGCCGGCAATGTCGAGACAGCGATCCGTGGTGTGTGTGGGACGCAGCTCGTAGAGCTCGTTGACCACATCGACCATGACCAACCGCCAGCGCTGCTGGGGGCCCTCGGTGCACCACCACTGCTGGACGTTCGCCCCGGCCTTGGTCCCGCTGTTCTCCACTTCGAGGCACTTACCACTGTGCTCGATCCGCGCCTCGAAGGAAGCCGAACCGGTGGGTTCCAGGTGGAACAGCTGGTTGGGCAGGCTGTCGTCGCACTTGGACTGCGCGGCGTTGGCTCCGTTACGGAGGCTGGCATCGAGGATGGTGAGGCACTGCCCGCTATGCTCGACCTGCAACTGCACTGCTGCGGGGGAAGCAGCAGCGGCCCGGGGGGCCTCGTCCGCGTAGGCGGTAGCCGCCCCGCCGGACAGCGCACTGACGCTGATCCCGAGGGCCATGGCGGCTCGCAGGGTTCGGGACATCTGGGTTTTCCGTTCTTGAGAAGTCTGCATTCGGTGCGAAGCGCGCGTCAGGGCGCGAGCGGGTCGGCCAGCTTCCATGTGGCGTCCTGGTCAAAGGACTTGCCACCGTCGAAGCGGTTCTTGCCGTCCTTGGCGGCCGCGTAGACGTCCCCGTCGAAGTGGCGCAGCCAGCGGGCCGGCTGACTCGCCGACTCGAACGACTTGCCGGAACCCGAAAGACCCGGACGGGCACACCAGGTAGCGGCCTGGGCAGTGGCAGCGCTGCCGTCGTACGCGGCCGACACGACCCGCATGCCCTTCAGAGTGAGGTAGGAGCCTCGGTCACGGGCCGACTCGAAGGAGTAGCAGTCGGCCTTCTTGGCGAGGGACGGCACCACGACCCATGTCGCGTCCTCACGATCGGCCTGCTTGCTCTTACTGCCGACAGGTGCAACGAAGGCCTCATTGGCGTCCACAGGAGACTGCCGGACGAAGAAGCCGGCCGGCTTGCCGCTGGCGGGCTGCAGCGACTGGCGCATCGCGCGGTACTGGTTCTCGTCCTTGAGGAACTCGACCATCTCCTCGGCGGTCCCCGTCAGCGCCTTGTTCGCCTTGGCCACGAACCAGGGATTCACACCGGTCTTCTCCAGAGCGGCCGCGATCTGCTTCAGGCGCTGCTTGTTCGCCTTGGCAACCTGCTGGCGGCGGTTGTCGGCATCGGCCCTGTAGGCCTTCTCGGCACCGGTGTGGATGAAGTCCCGCCAGTCGGCCGGCGTGGAGCTCAGGACCGCCTTCTGCGCGGCGGCGTAGAGCTCGGGGCCGTTGGCGACAACAGCCTGGCGCAGCAGTTCGCGGATGAAGTTGTCATCGCTGAGGCTCAGCATGGCTTCGGAGGGCGTGATGTTGAACAGCGCCGCCGCGTTCTTGCGCGCCGCGAGCTCCTGGCGACGCTGGGCCTCCTCGCGATTCTTCTCCTCCAACTCCTTGATCTCGTTGGCGACATCGCGCTGGTGAGCTTCGCGGGCACCATTGGTGATGAACTCGCGCCAGGCTGCCGGATCAGCGGCCAGCGCGGCCGCGGCGGCCGCCTTGACCTGCGGCCCGGCGGCCTCGTGCTTCATGACAGCGCGGATGAAATTGTCGTCGCTCAGCGCCAGCAGGTCAGGGCTGTTGGGGATGCCGACCGCGATGAGCGCCTGGGACTTCGCGAGCCGCTCGGCACGGGCGGCCGCCTCGCGCTCCTGCTCGCGCTTCTTGTCGCTCTCGTACGCCTCGTGGATGCCGGTGACGATGAAGCGAACATGGTCCTCAGGGTTGGAGCTGAGCATGGCTTCTTCAGCGGCCATGCGCACCGCTTCATACTTCTCGCCGCCCTCACGGGCCTTGCGCCAAAGTTCCTGGAGGAAGTCCAAGTCGCTGCGCTGGAGGACATCCCACGTGGCATCGAGGCCGACGACGGACGCGGCCGAGACGCGCTGCTTCTCATCGGTGCCGATGGCGGTGGCCGCGACCGCAGCACCCCCTGGCGCGGCGGAGGCGACGCCCGGCGCGGCAACGCCGACGACGGCGGCCAGAGCGGTGGTGGTGACGACGCCGCGGGTGATGACCCTGCGCACGCGCGCGGAGGTGGTGGCTCTCTTGTCCATGCTGGTTCGACTTGCTCTCTTCATCCCGTAATGCCCCTGTTAATAAAGGGGAGATGAGGGTGAAGTCTTGAAGAGTCACCCGATAAGAGTCAAACCGGACTAGTGGTATATGGTCTTGACCAATATTACCTTCACGCGGGTTTGCTTTTGCAATCTCTTGACTTCTCCTTGGGGTGCTGTGTGCGCAAACCGCAAGGCGTTGAGACCCAACTCCGGCTACTGGTACGTGTGCTGTGACAAATCCGGTGGTGATCACTGGGTGGGTAAGACGTTGACGTGGGGGTGTAGTGATCGTTTCGGGATGTGCCGCGGCGGTGGGGTGCGTTTCTGCGCTGGGGTTTTCGTGGGGCTTCGGAAGCTGGGGAGGCTCTGAGGTGCAAGTTCAGTGATCGTTTCGGGTTGTGGTGATCGGTGCGGGACTTGGTTTTGTCTGCGTACCCGGGCGTCCTGCTGGAGCGGAGTGCCCACCTGGCCGGCAAAGGCTGGGTGTGACCGCCACCGATTGGTATGAGGTGATGCGGGAGGCCCGCATCGGAGGCAGATCTCCGGGTGTCGCTGCTCCGACCTCCCAGAGTCGCCGAGCACGGCTCTCCCGCGTTTCTGCCCCGCCCGGGCCTCTCTGGGCTGGGCGGGGCGGGGCCTGTTAGGGCGTCAGGCGGGCATACAGCGCTTCCAATTGGCTGGTGAACTGGATGGGGGCGGCGTTGTCGGCCCGTAGCGCCCTGGCCAGGCGGGCCGCGTCGGCTGCCTCCTCCAGCAGACGCATGGCGTGACGAAGCGCGGTGGCGAGGACCTGGCCTCCGACCAGGATGGCTCCGAAAGGCCGAATGACATGGCACTGAGCCACCAGCAACGCCACCAGATCGAGCGTCGTATCCGCGCGGCCATCGACCGGCTCCTGTCCGGGCAGATCCCACTCGGCGGCGCTTGCGACGCCAAGACGCTCGCCCTCGAGGCGGGCATTTCCCGCGCGTCCCTCTACCGAACCTGGACCCACCTCAAGGACGAGTTCGAACAGCGACGGGCGGCCGCCAGGGCGGCGGGCCAGCAGCCCGACCCGAAAGAAGCCCGGATCGCCCGGCTGCGTGAGCTCAACCAGCGGCTCACCGGCAAGCTCGCCCGCACCACCACCGAGTTCACCCTCCTCAAGGAGGGTCACCGGCTACTGTTGTCGGTCCTGGCGGCCAAGGACGACGAACTCGAACGGCTCCGGCGCGAACTGAGTACGTTCGCCAGTACCCATGCCATCCCGGCTCGCAACCACGAGCTGGGGGACGACGCCACGAGCGTCGTCCCCCTCGCCCGCCGCTGATGTCGTCTCCGAGTCCGTTCTCACCGTGACCGTGGTCAGGCTGGTCGATTTCCCTCTCTGACCTGGCGGGACATTGACGTCATGTCTGTGGGCTCTACTCCCGAGAGTAGGGCCCACAGGCATAACCTTTTGCTTCTTATCGGGTGGCGGGCATGGTGCCGTTGCGCCAGTCGTTGATCCGTTTGCGGATGCTGGCGACCATCGGGAGCGTGTCGATGTGTTGGGGTTCGAACCAGCGGACGTCGGTGGATTCCTCGGACACGGCGAGCTGACCGGCGACGGGGCGGGCGAGGAAGCAGATGGAGAATTCCTGGCGTACCTCACCGTCGTCGTAGGCGAAGACGTGGCGGGGGTTGGTGTAGGTGCCGACGATGCCGGTTACTTCCACCTCGATGCCGGTCTCCTCGCGGGTCTCGCGTACGGCGCAGTCGGGCAGTGACTCGCCCAGGTGCATGGCGCCGCCGGGCAGTGCCCACATGCCGTTGTCGCTGCGCCGCTGCAGCAGGATCCGCCCGGTGTCGTCGATGACCACGGCGGACGCGGCCGGCACCAGACTGTTGGCCGCGGGGGCGTTGGGGTCGTCCTCGAAGTCACGCCTGCCCATGCCGTGCTCCCTCCCATACCGGGGTGCCCCGGTTCCACAGTTCCTCGACATGCGAGGCGAAGCGGTCGAACAGGCCGTCGTTCTGGTGACGGCGCAGGTGCAGTGTCGGCGCGTCGTGACCGACCTGGTGCGTCAGCAGAGGCGTGACGATCATGTCGTCGTCGAAGCGGAACACGGACAAGTAGGCATGCCCTGCGCCGCCGAGGGTATGTGCTCCCGCTCCCTGAGGAGGTCGCGGGAGCCGTACGGGCGTCTTCTGACTGCGGGGCGGCCAGTGATGAGGACGGTCCGGGCCGCTCTTGGGGACGGGGCTAGGAGGGGGAGCCGCCCGGCTGACCGGGTGAGGGGCGTCCGGGTAGCGGCGGGCGGAGTGCCGACCAAGGTCAAAACGCCCGCCGCTGACGGCCCATCATCTCAGAGGGACGCGTGCCGGATCGTGTTTCTCGTAGCTGACGTGATCTACGGGGCGTGGCAGTTGGCCGTGGAGACCGCATTCCGGATCCCGTCGGAGAGCCGCAGCCCGTGCCCGCTGGGCCCGGCTGTATCGACGACGGACCGGACGGGGTCCCGGGGCTGTAACCGCTTCTGGGGCTCGTGTGCACGGTGCGTTGTCCGGATCGGGGATCAGGGTGTCGTCCTGGGTGCCGTTGAGGCCCGCAGGTGTGCTGCGGGCCTCGTGGCGCCCTCAACGGAAGGCCGGCTGTCTAACGACTGTCTGCTGTAAGCGTTCCGGCCCGCAGGGGTGCTGTGGGCTGGGATGGGCTGGGTGGGGGAGGCGGGGTGACGGGATGTTGTGGCGGGTTGTTGAGTCGTGGGCGTGGGAGAGTGCGCGGGGGCCTCGGGGTCTGATCACTCCCTGGGGCCCGGCACGCTCAAGTCCTGCTGGTCGGGCGGGTGCTGAGGGTGTGCGTACCGGTGGTGGGACGCGTGGTTCGTTTGTGTGCGTGTGTCGGCAGCCCGGGAGGCCGCGGGCGGGCGGCGTGCACGCGTGCCCAGGTTCGCGTGAATTGGTCTGAATGCGCGCACTGCGTGACGTGTCTGTGCGGTTCTCGTTCCAGGGGCGTCCAGGGGGCGACGGGCTTCAGACATGGCCGAGCTTGCCACGCCCCTTACTGATCCATTGAAGGGGAGCACTACCGTGATCAAGAAGGTTCTCGCCGGGGCGGTGTTCGCCACTGTCGCGACGATGGCTGTCGCCGGGCCGGCCTCGGCATGGACTGGGCCCGGCACGACCACCGCTGCCAAGCCCACCGCCACCACGCCCACGGCTGCCAAGCCTGCCTCGGCCACGCCCGTCCCGGGTACCAGCACTGCTGCCAGTGCGGTCCAGGGCGTGCTCGCCACGGCTGTGCCGGTGGGGCAGGGGCTGACGACGAGCGGCACCGGCACCGCCTGCGGCTGCGGTACCGCGAGCGGTACGGGTGGCCTCACCGGCACTGTCGGCAGCCTCACGGGTACCGGCACGGGCGGCCTTGCCGGGACCGTGGGCGGTCTGACCGGGAATGGCGCCGCGGGTGGTGTCGGTGTGAGCGGTGCCAGTGTGGCGGATGATTTCGCGACCCGTAACGGTGACACGGTCATCGGGGGTGAGGCGGGGGGGCATCTTGAACACTTATGGTGCTCCGCTGGTCAATGTCGATGGGCGCTGTCTGGTGCCGCTGCCGGAGGGTGAGGGAATCGGCGGGCACGGGCTCGGCGGCCCGAAGGCCGCGTGCAACATCGCGCCGGTCGACCAGTACCAGGCCCCGCAGAGTCTGCTCTGACGCTGCTCTGCTGACCGTCGTGGTCGGCATTCCGGGCGTAAGTGTGGGTCTGGGATTGTGTCGTTGAGGACGTACCCGGGGCGGGTGGGGGCGGTCATACCGGCTGCCCGCCCCGGGCTCAACGGCCCCTGAAGGCGCCCGGGGCTGGCTCCCTGCGTCCGGCTCAAGCACGATCTCGAAGGTCACAGACATCACGGTGTCAACGGGCAGCAACCACACCGATTTTCCGCCCGCAACGGGCGTCGCCGCAGGGGATCCGGTGGGCTCAAGCGATCGGTGGTTCTCTGGGTGAAGGAGGCGACGAAGTGACGGTTGCGGGCTTCATCGCCGGCCGGCGGACCGAACACCAGGTGCCGCACGCGGTGTCCTGCCGGGCGCCGGGGGGTGTCCGGGTCGTGGTTCTGCAAATGGCGCCACCGGGCCGGACAGCCAACGAAAGCAGAGGTCGGACGCGCTGCATTGGCGGGGCGGATCGACTGCTTCTTCCGCCGGTCCGGCAACACCTACGGCTCACCGCGGATCACACTGGACCTGTGGGCCGAGGGTTGGAAGGTCTCGGTGAACACCGTCGCGACCATCATGGCCGAGCTCGGCCTGCAGGGCCGCAGACCCCCGCGCCGGCGGAAGGGCCCGACTCGGCAAGGCAAGCGGAAAGCCGCCCGTGACCTGGCACTTCGCCGGTTTGATGCGATCGCACCGGACGTGTTGTGGTGGGGCGACATGACCGAGATCGAAACCGGCGAGGGCAAGCTCTGCCTGGGGTCCGTTCACGACGCGTTCTCGCGCCGGGTACTCGGTTACGCCATGGGTGAGCGCCATGATGCCTCCCTGGTCGGTGCGGCGCTGAGGATGGCCGTCGCGACGCGTGGCGGCGCCGTGGACGGGGTGACTTTCCACGGCGACCGCGGGTAGGAATACACCAGTGAGGCCTACGATGACCTCTGTGGCCGCCTGGGTGTGGTGCAGTCCATGGGGCGCGTGGGTTCGGCGCTGGACAACGCAGCGGCGGAGTCGTTCCACTCGACGATCAAGGTGGAGTACATCCGTCGGCACCGCTTCACCACCCGTGCCGAGGCCTGGCTGAAGATCGCCACGTGGATCGCGGACTTCTTCAACCGGTGCCGAAGGCACAGCGCCGCCGGTGGACTGCCGCCGGTGGAGTTCGAACGGATCATCAACCAGAAGCGTGCCAAGGCTCGTTCACGAGCCCAAGCCGCTTAGACGACGACTCCATGCTCCCAGGGGATTGCCAAGTGCGTTGGTCAAGTCGGCTGTCGTGGGTGGGAGATGAGAGAAGCATCGACGGTGCTGTCCTGCCTCACGAGGAGGAGGCCGTCGATGCTGTGGTCTCCGACCGTACCCGCTTCGCTGCTCGCCGTCTTGGGGTCGCTGCGCGGCTGTTTTGCCGCTCCGGTGTTCCGCACGTTCACCGCGCTGGTGGTGGGCTTGGTGGCGCAGACCGGTCGCCGGACGGTGACCGGTCTGCTCACCGGCGTCGGGCTGGAACGCGCGTGGCCGCATGACCGCGCGCACTCGTTCTTCTCCCGCGCGGCCTGGGATGCGGAGCTGGTTGGCATCGTGCTGTCGCATGTCATCGCGCGGGTGCTGCTGCCGAGGGGGCGCCGCTGGTCGCGGCGGTGGACGACACCCTGTTCAAGCGGTCCGGGAAGAAGGTGTTCGGTGCGTTCTGGCAGCACGACGGCGCCGCGAAGGGACCGCGTCCCGTTGGATACGGCACCTGCTTCATGGTGCTCGGCCTGATCGTCCGCCTGCCCTTCCTCTCTCGTTCCGTCTGCATGCCGGTCATGGCCCGCCTGTGGCGGCCGGGCGGGAAGACGAAGGTGGAGCTGGCCGCCTCGATGATCCGGATGCTGTCGGCCTGCCACCGAACGTCACCTTCACCACCCGCCTGCCCAAGAACGCCGTCCTGTTCGGGCCCGCGCCGCCCAGGACCGGACGCCCGGGCCGGCCCCGCCTCAAGGGTGGTCGGCTCGGCACCGCCACGGACCTCACTGGTCAACTGGCCTTCCAGACCGCCGAGGTGGAGCGATACCGCCGCCGCGAGATGGTGCTCCTCGCCGAGCCCACTGCCTCTGGTACAGATCGCTGCACACCCGGACGGTCCGCGTCCTGCTGGTACGCGAGACGGACAAGAACGCCAACAAGCCGCTTCTCGCGCTGGTCACCACCGACCTCACCACCCCCGCCGAACGCCTGGTGTCCCGGTACGCCAGCCGGTGGGGAATCGAGGTGACCTTCACGGAAGCACGCGAGCACCTCGGAGCCGGCCAGGCCCAGTCCCGCACCCGCCGCGCCGTCGAGCACACCGTGCCCTTCGCCCTGTACTGCTACACGATCACGGTGATCTGGTACACGCTCCACGGCCACCACCCCAGCGATGCGGTCAACCACCCAGGGTCCGTTGCAAGATCAGGGTGTGTCCGGATTCATCCGGTGAGGCCGAGGGCGGCCAGGGGCCGGTGGCAGTCGCGGGCGGCGTGACGCAGTGCGGCGGTGATGTTGGTCTGTCCGTCCTGGCGGTGGATGCCGATGGCGAGGTTGCGCAGTCCCGCCATGACCTGGGGCAGGTGGCCCGTGTGGATCTTGGAGTCGTCCTCGCGGAAGGTGCGGTCCCGGACGTGGTGCAGAAGATTTTCGATCTCCCAGTGCCCTTTGATCCATGCGGCGAGCTGGGTTCCGCTCGCCGCTCCGGGCGGCAGGCTGGTAATCAGGTAGACCCGCTCAATGGCCAGCTTGCCGGTGCTGAAGTCCCTTCTCCAGCGCACGATTTGGAGGGCCTGCTGTGCGTCGGGGTAGTCGATATGAGCGAAGGCCGCGGTCTTCAGACGGCGGATCTCCTGGCGGTGGTGTGCGCGGGTGCGCTCGTAGTGGCCGAGGCCGATTTCCTGCCAGGGCAGGTGACGGACCCTGTCGAACAGGCCGGGGTGGTTGGCCTTGACGACGGCGAGGTAGTGGGCGCCGCACGCCTGGAGGTAGGTGCCGTGGGCGTGCTGGGTGTGGAGTGCGTCGGCGGTGATCACCGTGCCGGTCAGGTCGAGGCTGTCCAGCAGCGGGGCGAACGCGGGGATTTCGTTGCTCTTGCCGTCGACCTGGCGCTGGGCGAGGACGGTGCCGGTGTGGTCCATCGCGGCCAGCAGCGTGACGGCCGGGGCGGTGGCGGTGCGCGAACCGCGCAGCACCTTCCCGTCGACCGCGATGGCCCGCAGACCGGCGGGCGCGGCGCGCGCCGTCAGGAAGGCGCCGATCACTTCGTCGAGGGCGTCGCCGTCGAGCTGGACCAGCAGGCGGCGCAGGGTGTGGGAGGTGCGGCACGGACACCGTCCCGGTCAGCGGATCAACGGGAAAGCCCAGTGCCCGGCGGCTCCATGCCGGGGCGTCCGTGATCCACTCGGTGATCGCGGTCAGCGAGCGGGCACCAGCCAGCACGCTCGCCGCCGCGGCGGCCACCAGTGCGGACAGTGGATAACGGCGTCCGCGCAGCCCCCGCGGATCCGGCAGCAGAGCCAGAAACCCGGTCAGAGCGACCGCGTCCGGCAACGGGGCCGGTGCAGCGGCCAGGGCCGGTTGACCCAGGCCGGAGGGTATGGGGGGAAGATGCAGGAGCAGGCACGGACTCGCCAAGTGGTCATGGGACTTCGACACTCACATGATCACCGGGACCGTGCCTGCACTGCGTCCACCCCAGCCCGAAGAGGGACAGTCCGCCCAGTTCCTGTCCTGTCCGGCGAACCGGACGAAAACTGATCCTGCAAGAGACCCTGGCCAACCACCGCCGGCGCACACCGTGGTACGTCACCAAGACCGAGCCGTCCTTCGCGGACATGGCCGTCAAGCTTCGTCGCGTCGTGATCGCAGCCCGGTCTTCCGCCGTCGACCCAGCCCAGCCCACCCCCGACGAAATCCACGCCGTCCAACACGCCTGGGCCACAGCCAGCGCCAACACCCCTGCATGACCTACGAAATCAGCGAAAGCCGAGTCAGACACAGACCCAGCAGTAAAGGCGGTAGCCCCACTCAATTGCCCCGTCCGCCAGGTCGGCTGCCTGGTTGAGGAAGCCGACAATGTCGTCCGGATCCGGCGGGGTGTCGAAGACGTCCGATGCGGCCCAGTCACGGGCAACACCATGCAGCGAAGCCCGATCGGTGCTGGCGAGCGCATCACGCAGAGAATCCGTCAGTGACAGACACAGAACCTCGCCCTCGTCGATCATCGCGACCACATGACCACGCCTCGCGTCGGCCTCGACCACCTCGACTGCCCGGCCGGTGAGAAGCACCTCAGCGGGCAGCAAGCTGATAACCGGGTCCACCCCGTTGCCATCGAACCCGTCATAACCTGTTGCAATCGGTTCGCCGTCTTCGCGCACAACGGCCCGGACAGCATCGTCATCATCAGCAGCGGCAAAGTAGCCATAAAGAACACCCATGCCTCGACCTTGGCACCCGCCACTGACAACCGCTCTTGATCACAAGCTTCCCTGCAGACGAACCGCACCCGGCTGAGTCCTGGGGCCGCCGCCACGGGCTCCGTAACTGGTGTGTGCGGGAAGGTGCCGACGAGGGTGGCACAGCGCCACCCGCGCCAGCACACACCTGCCCGTGGATCCCCGCCGGCTCGGACTGCGGGGCCGGCGGCGCCAGTGGGCGCTGCCCGTTGGTCAGCTGCCGGGCCGGGGGAGTTCCAGGTTCATCCGGTGGACGTCTTCCTGGTAGAGCGCGCTGATTGCGTCAGCCGGAAGGTCGGTGCTCACGGCGCGGACGGAGCTGATCCGTCCAGGGAAGTAGTCACCGTTGGTCCCGGCCCACTTGCCTCGGCCGATGGTGAAGGAGCCCTTGGCTGCCCAGGGCTTGAGGGTCAGGCTGACGGGGGCGCCTTGGGGCTGGCCGTTCACGTAAAGGCCAAGGGTGTTCGTGGTGGCGTTGTAGACACCGGTCAAATGGGTCCACTCGGTGCTGGCGGGCGCCAGGGAGAGGGTCCCTGTGTTTCCTTGCGGAGTGGCTGAGTCCTCGCCCATGCGCTTGAACGCCCATTTCTTCGACTGAGCGTCGTACTGGAGGTGGAAGCCGCTGGTCTGCTCACCGTCCTGGCTGACAATGGTGCGGTTCGAGCTCTGGTCCAGGGAGTCCAGCCTTACCCACGCCGACACGGTGAAGCTCTCGGCGGTGTTCATCACCGGCCCGCCCGCGGTGCAGGAGCCGCTGGCACCGTCAAAGCGCGCGTGCACGCCGCGCGTGGTGTCGTCCGCCCAGCTGGAACCGGCGGTGCATGTCAGGCTGTGTGCCGTTCCGTTGGCGTTCTGTGCGGTCATCGGCTCCTTGGAGGGCTTGTCGAGATTGGCCGGGTCCATGAGCCGGTCGTGCAGGGGCCACTCGGCGGACACAGGAAGAGCCCAGACCCCAGCCGGGGTGTCGATGCATTGGTAGATCTCCAGGCGGGCGTACTCCGCCGCGGAGGCGTTGGCGATGTGCAGGCACTTCCCGGAGTTGGGATTGCGCAACTTCCCGTCCTTCAACGTGATCCACTGCTGCGCGCCGGAGCCGTTGCAGTCGTAGAGTTGCACTGGCGTCCCATCGGAGGTGCCCGAGGTTGTTATGTCCAGGCACTTGCCTTCCGCGAGCGCGCTGCGCACGGTGCCGTCCCTCTTCACACTCCATCGCTGCGCCGTGTTGTTCTTGCAGGTGAGGGTCTGCAGCGGAGTGCCGTTGGCCGCCGATGCTCCCACCACGTCGATGCACTTGTTTCCCGCGTACGGGCTGTGGATAGTGCCGGTTGCGTCCGCCAGCGGCCGCTTGGGCTGGTAGAGCCGCACATAATCGACGTACATCTTCTGAGGGAAGGCCGTCTCGGTGGGTGGGTCCTGGGGCCATCCGCCGCCGACGGCGAGGTTGAGGACCATGTAGAAGGGCCGGTCGAAGACCCAACTGCCCTGCGGTACATCGGCTTTGCGTTGCTCAAGAATCGGAATGCCGTCCACGGAGAAGGCGACACGGTCCGGGAACCAGTCCATCGCATAGACGTGAAAGCCGCCCGAAAGCTGTTCGTTGCTCAACGCCCGAAAAGTGTTCCCGCTGCCCCGCCCCCACTTGTAACGGTATCGAGCGTCACCGGACAGGGGGTCGACCAGCCGGCTGGGCCCGATCAGCCCGCTGCACACCAGGCACTCATCCGCCTTGGCGACGGATTCCAGAATGTCCATCTCACCGCCATTGGGCCACCCTTGGCTGGTGCCCAGCGCCCAGAAAGCGGGCAGCAGCCCCTTTCCGCCGGGTAGCTTGATGCGCGCTTCCATCCGGCCATACCGAGACTGGGCGAACGGCGCGTTCTGAGTGGTGATGCGGGCGGAGGTGTAGTCGCAGTCGGCTTCCTTACGCTGCGCCAGATCCGGATTGTTGGCTTGCGCCCAGCCGGGGTTGTCCCTGCGTACATAGGCACACTTGAGGTTCTTGGACCCGCGCAGGGCGGTGATGACGAGGTTCTCCCCATCGGTCTGGGCGTTGTCCGCGTCCTTGGTGTAGTACTGCAGCTCCTTGTTGCCGGAGTTGTAGTTTCCCGCGTTCCCGACCTCGTAGGTCCACGCGTCTCCGGGTTGGTGCGATGCTCCGTTGAACTCGTCCGACCAGACGGCTTCCCACTGATTGGAGTCCGCCTGCCCGGCAAACGCGGCGGCGGGGCTTGCCGGAAGAGCGAGGAGGGCGGCGCTGAGGGATGTGGTGAGCGCGGCACCTGCTATGCGGCGCAGGAATCTGCGGTACACGGCCGGGAGTCTGTTGGGCGTCGTGTCTGGGGGCACTGGGGGTATTCTCAATTCTCTGTGCATTCTCCTGGCGAGGAGAATTTCAGCGGGGATGGATGCTGTTCCTAACCGTATTCTGCCGTGCGTCCGCAGAGTCAAGTTCACCGGCTAGCAGAGATCCGCCCGACGGTTAGTGTTTCCCCCTGTCTTACGGGCTATTGCCGCAGCATTGACACCGCAAGACCACAGCCCATGGTTGGCGCCAGACGGCGCCTGGGCGGGGCGGTGCCGTGATGCTGGGGGAGGAGTAGACCTCCGGGGAAGGGCGTCACCCGTGCCACTCAGCAGGACAGGCCGACCGTGTCGCGTTCTGGCGAGCGCCTCAGGTCTCTCATGCGGTTCCATCGGCGACATCCGGGCGGGCACGCCATGGAACGTTCGAGGTGTCTGTCCGAGCGAGGCTGATGCACTCCCGGGTCCCGGACGCCGAGGAAGAGTGCTCTGAGTGGGTGTTCTGCGAGGTTCAGTGTTCCTGGTAGTGCTTGAAGGTGGGTTGTCCGGTTCGAGGGCTTCACCGTGGCCGGGAACACGGTGCGCTGTGGGGGTGGACGGACGCGAGCCGTACCCGAGCGACCTGTCGGATGAAGCCTGGGAGCTGATCCGGCCGGTCATCGCCGCGTGGAAGGCGAAGCATCCCTCGGTCAGCGGGCACGAGGGCCAGTACGCTATGCGGGAGATCGTCAACGCGTTGCTGTACCAGGCCCGGACCGGCTGCCAGTGGCGCTGTCTGCCCCACGACCTGCCGCCCACGGGTGCGACGTACTACTACTTCGGCCTCTGGCGTGATGACGGGACGGCCGAGACCATTCACGAGTTGCTGCGCTGCCTGGCCCGGGAGATGCGCCGGCGGCGCGAGGATCCCACCGCCGTCGTGCTCGACTCGCAGACCGTGCGTGCCTCGACGAATGCTCCGAAGGAGACGACCGGGCTGGATCCGGGCAAGAGGAGCCCGGGCCGGGAAAGAGGCATCGCCACCGACGTGATCGGCCTGGTCAGCGCCGTGATTGTCGTCGCCGCGAGCGTGCACGACAACGCCGTCGGAGCCGTGCTGCTGGACAAGGTCGCCCGCACCGCCTCGGCGGTGACGAAGGCGTGGGTGGACGCCGGGTTCAAGGCGGCCGTCGTGGAGCACGGTGCCCGCCTCGGCATCGACGTCGAGATCGTCCAACGCGATCCGCGGACGACGGGGTTCACCCCGCAGCCCAAGCGGTGGGTGGTCGAGCAGACGCTCGGCACTCTCATGCTCCCCAGACGTCTCACGCGTGACTACGAGGCCAAGCCGGCCAGCTCAGTCGCGTGGATCCACTGGTCCATGACCGACGTCATGCTCCGCCGTCTCACCCACACCACCACCGCGACCTGGCGGGACCCGCCCGACCGGCGGCCGGCACCCCCAACGAGCGGGAGCGTCGATGAAGCACCTCCTGGACAAGATCGAGGCCCGGCAGCAGCTGATACGCGAGACAGCCGGACACCTGCGTGAGCAGATCGCACTCCTCACCGAACAGCTCACTGCCACCGAACGCACCCTGGAACGCCTGGACATCACCCGCGAGGCGATGCTGGAACTGGCCGCCGAGGACGACATCGAGGCGTCCGAGCCGTTGCCGCCCGGGTACCGCGAGGTGCTCGCCACCATCGGACAGGCCGGACACGGGCTCCGCGCCAAGGAGATCTGCGAAATCCTGGGCATCGGCACCGAGCCACGGCACACCGAGAGCGTCCGCGCCAAGCTCAAACGCCTGGTCGACCGCGACATTCTCACCGAGCCCGAACCCGGCCTGTTCACCCCCGCCCAGCCCGCACCGGCCATCCCGAACCCCAACTCACCCTGAAATCCAGCGAACCATCACAGAAGCCCCACTGAGGGTGCTTGAGGCTGCGCACTGGTGACCCGGAATCAAGCATGAGAACGATGCAAGCTAGCCGTGGGTGTCTGGTGGGAAAAGGGCGGTTGGGGGATCTAGCGTGAGTTCAATGGCCTCTTGCTTCGCGCCGCAGACAACCAGCGGACGGTCAGTGTTGAAGCCTCAACGCTTGTGGCCCGTGCTTCAACTCCGCCTCCAGGCGCTGTCACTGCTGCGGCGACAGCCGCTCCACCGCCACCGGCCCCTTCGAGGCCAGAGCCACCGCCCCGCCGTCCCGCCAGGCGGCCCGCCACCGGCGCACCGACCGGTCCGACACCCGCAACTCCGCCGCGACCTTCGCGGTGCCCGCCCCGGCCTCAAACCGCTCGGCCGCCTCCAGCCGCACCGATTCCCGCTTCTCCTGCTCGGCAGGCGTCAGCCTGCCCTTTTGCGGGTACCGCATGACGACGTCCTACCGCAGGGTTCACAACCCGTCATTCCCCTCGGACTTCACGGATTCAAGCTGAGCCTCAGGAGGATTCAGTACCGCCCGCACCTGGTCGACGGCTGCCTGGCCGAAACCGGACTCGCCCTCACTCAGCCCTGGTCGGCAGATGCCGGCTGCCCGGCGGTTCGGGTTTGGCGGTGTTGGTGTGCCGGCCCGCGCCGCCGGGTTCCGGTCCTGCGGTCACTCCAGGGGTTCGCGCGCTGCTGCCACGATCCTCTCCAGAGCCGAGGCGTGCCGCTGGAATGCCTGACGTCCTTGCGGGGTGAGGCGGAGGTGGGTGTGTCGTCCTGTGGGGTTCCGTGTTTTGCGCACCTCGACATACCCGGCGTCCGACAACGCGGCGATCTGCTTGGACAGGGCCGAGTCGCTGGTGTCCACCGTGATGCGGACGAACCCGAACTCCACCCAGTCGGCCGGAGCCAGCAGCGCCACGACCGAGAGCCGCGCCGGAACATGCAGGAACTCATCGAAGTCGGGGTCCATCAGCCGTGGCCGTCCCTGCGGATCATCCCCTTGACGGCCGGGCGCAGCGCGTACATGCCGGCCACGCACGCCAGGGTACTGACGGCTGCGGCGATCGTGTGCCGCGCCGGCAGGTCGAGGAAGTAGGCGGCGACCGCCACCGTCCAGAAGAGCGTGACGCCAAGGGCCCCTATTGCCGCAAGGAACAGCACCTCCCGGCCTTCGCATTTCCTGCGGGCGGGGGCCCGGCGCTGGTGCACGAACAGCCCTCCCAGGGTCAGTCCGTTCCCTATCAGGACGGCGGCGGTGCCCCAACGGCTCGGCAGATCGAAGGACGCACACACGGCGAACAGCCCAAGCGCCGAAATGAGCACGTAGGGACGGGAGTAGGCGTGGCGCATGTATTCATCACGCGTCTGCTCCTGGCGGTGGTGTATCGCGTTGAGGGCGGTCTGGGCGTCGTAAGAGGTCATGGGTGGTGCCCTTGGCCATCAATCTTCCGGGGGGTACTTTCGCACAAGGAAAGTACCACCTTCTTTCCCGTCAGGAAAGAAGGTGGTGGCAGTAAGCTTGATCCTTAACATCGGGCTCGACCGCGTGGTCGCTCTTTGGAGTGATCGCAGGGTATGCGGGCGGCCTTCCCCTTGATCCTGAACTCTGCGACGAGATGTGGGAGTTCACAAGGAAGGGTCGGGTGGCCGGGGCGTAGAGGCGCCCCGGCCACCCGACCCTTCGTCTTGATCGGAGCACCTTGGTCGGAGCACCTGATCAGACGAAGGCCGCTCCAGCGTGCGGCGAACACCCAGGTGAGCGGCCTAGTTCGAGGACCATTTCGACACCGGACCTCCCGCGCTGCCGGCATCCGGGGATGATGCCGACCGGCGGACCAGGCGAAAACCTATGTGCCCACCGCGCCTTGCACGAATCTCCGAAGGTGCGTACGCACGGCGTCGGGCTGCTCCAGCCAGGGCTCGTGCCCAGCGTCCTCGATCCGCGTCAGCGGAAGATCGAGCCGGAACGCGAGTGATTCGAGGGCCGACAGAGGGCGGGGATCGGCGACTCCACCGAGGAGCTCCGCTCGCGCGGGCAGGCGCACACTCAGTTCGGCAAGGTGCTCATCGAGCGGGTCCGCGCGTCCTTCCTTGCCGAGTTCGCTGTTCATAGCCCAGTTGACGGGGCGCCGCTGCCGGGCACCCTGCGCGGCCCAGCGCCACCCGCGTTCGGGATCGGCATGGTCAGTGAACCAGGCCAGCGTAAGCAGCTCGACTTCCTGCTCCTCGGTACGGCGCGGTGCCTCCTCCAATGCGCGGAACCGCTCCTGCTGCGCTGTGGACATGCGGCGTTCGCGCTCCGCCCGGTCCCCGGTGCGCCAATCACCGACGAACGGCCCGCACATCAGCAGCATCGCGGCAACCCGGTCAGAGTGCGCCAGACAGAACCGGCTCGCCAGGTCGGTGCCGTAGGAGTGCCCAATCAGCACGGCCTTGGACGCCTCCCATGCGTCGAGTAGCTCAGCGAGATCGTCGACATGCCGGGCGAGGGAATGACGGCCCTCCCACGGGGATTGGCCGGTGCCACGCTGGTCGTACCGGTACACGGGTGCGAGGTCTGCGGTCATGGAGGCAACGTCGCCCAGGTAGTCCGGCAGCCCCGGACCGCCATGGAGCATGACCACGGGCGGCTGCCGAGTCGTGTCCCCCAGCGCCATCCAACGTAACTGCGCCCCGTCGCTCATCGACGCGAGGCCCTGCGTCTCCATCAAGGTCACCGCGGCGAACCTACCGATGTCACTGAGGCTCGGCCAGAGGTTAAAGAACTTCCCAACGACGATGTCAAGCCGATGCTGTGGCGGTTGGTAGGACCGCGTAACACGCTCCGTCGCGGATCATGGCCCACAAGACGTTGGCTCGTCGACGGGCCAGAGCGAGCAGGGCCTGTTTGTGCCCCTTCCCCTCGTTCCGTTTGCGTCCGTAGCAAGAGGTTGTCTCACGTGGCAAGTTTCGCGAGCTTCTTGTAGCTGCTCAGGGCGGCGGCCATGGCCAGGTCTCGGCTCTGCCCGTCGTTCCGGACCACGTAAGGGATCTTGAGACCACGAGCAGCCCATGGCAGTCTGATGCCGCATGATCGATGATTTCGCGAAGGACAACCTGCACGGGAGACTGCTGCGGGACCGCAAGGCGCTGCTCTGGAAACTCGACGGCTTGTCCGAATACGACGCCCGCCGGCCTTTGACAGCGACCGGGACCAACCTCCTCGGCCTGGTCAAACACGTGGCCAGCGTCGAGGCCAGGTACTTCGGCGAGGTCTTCGACCGCCCTTCCCCGGAACCGCTGCCCCGGTGGCAGGACCACGACGGCAGCGATCTGTGGGCGACCGAGGACGAGACCCGCGACCAGATCATCGAGTTCTACCGGCGCACGTGGGAACACTCGGACGCGACCTTCAACGAGCTTCCCCTCGACGCCCCAGGCCACGTGCCGTGGTGGCCGGAGCCTTATTCCAACACGAACCTGTTCGCCATCGTGGTCCACGTCCTCGGCGAGACCAACCGGCATGCCGGGCACGCCGACATCCTGCGCGAAGCCGTCGACGGCCGAACCGGGATGCGCCCCGAACACGAGATGCAGATCGATGAGGAAGCCCGCGCCGCCTACTGCGCGAAGATCGAGCAGGCCGCCAGATCGGCTGCACTAGTCAAGGCATAGAAGTCTGTGCCACGTGACTTGATGTTCGAGCGGCATGATGCCGGCCGTGGGTGCTGATCTGTCGAAGCATCTGGTTCCTGATGAGCTCTGGGAGCTGGTCGCCCAGTTACTGCCGTCGTTCGCGGCTCGACCGCAAGGTGGCGGGACCGCTCTGCGTGACGATGTGAACGTTCGCGATATTGGTTCTGGCCGCGATTCCGTGAATCGCCGGGTCGCCGTGCGACTGCGGGAACGTTTCTTGCGGGGATTGCCCTGTCATGGGGGCTATCGCGATCGAGG
>NZ_LGDD01000353.1 GCF_001279695.1 Streptomyces sp. WM6378 | reverse complement strand
CGCGCAGGTGGTCAGTTCCTGATTGGTCATCTGGAAGCAGCCGTCACCGTCGATCGCCCAGACCATGCGGTCCGGCCGGCCGGCCTTGGCACCCATGGCAGCCGGGACCGCGTAGCCCATCGTTCCGGCACCGCCCGAGTTCAGCCACGTCGCGGGCAGTTCGTAGTTGATGAAGTGGGCGGCCCACATCTGGTGCTGGCCGACACCGGCCGCATAGATCGTGTCCGCGTCCGCCAGCTCGCCGATGCGCTGGATCACGCGCTGCGGGGACAGCGTGCCGTCGTTCGGCTCGTCGTAGCCGAGGGGGTAGGTCTCGCGCCAGCGGTTGAGGTCCTTCCACCAGGCCGTGTAGTCGCCTGCCCGCCCCGAGCCGTACTCGGCCTGCACCGCCTGGACCAGGTCGGCGATGACCTCGCGGGCGTCGCCCACGATCGGGACGTCGGCGCGACGGATCTTGCCGATCTCGGCCGGGTCGATGTCCGCGTGGATTACTTTGGCGTGCGGCGCGAAGGTGTCGGCCCGGCCGGTGACGCGGTCGTCGAAGCGGGTGCCGAGCGCGATGAGCAGGTCCGACTTCTGCAGCGCGGTGACGGCGGCGACCGTGCCGTGCATGCCGGGCATGCCCAGGTGCTGGGGGTGGGAGTCGGGGAAGGCGCCGAGCGCCATCAGCGTCGTGACGACCGGGGCGCCGGTCAGTTCGGCCAGGACCTTCAACTCCGCGCTGGCACCCGCCTTGAGCACACCGCCGCCGACGTAGAGCACCGGGCGATTGGAGCGGACGATCAGGTTGACGGCGGCCTGGATCTGCTTCGGCCGGGACCGGGGCACCGGACGATAGCCGGGCAGCGCGAGTACCGGCGGCCACGAGAACGTGGTCTGCGCCTGCAACGCGTCCTTGGCGATGTCCACCAGGACCGGGCCCGGACGGCCGGTCGAAGCGATGTGGAACGCCTC
>NZ_LGDD01000352.1 GCF_001279695.1 Streptomyces sp. WM6378 | reverse complement strand
GTACGCCGGGAGGATGGCACCGCCCGGAATCCCGAACACCACCTCCGCCCCGACCTCCTCAAGAGAACGGATGAGGGACTTCGCGCCCGTGACGTGCTCGGGCGGCCGGGGCCGCGGGGCCGGGCCGGCGGTCTCCACGTCGTGCTGCGCGGGCGGACGTTCCGTGACCTGCTCGATCATCAGCTGTCTTCTCTGTCTGCTCTGTGCGTACGGGGGCGACGGGTGCTGATGCGCGCAGAGGTCACGGGGCGCCGGTGGCCAGGAGCACGTCCAGGGTGTGCAGCGCGCCGTCCGCGCGGGCGGCGGCCGCCGCGTCGTCCGGGTCGCCGCACAAAGCGATGAAGGACGAGGTCAGCTGCTCCTGCGCCTGCTCGATCGCAGCGCTTTCGGTACTCGGGTTCACTGGATTTCCTCCTTGGGGGCCGGGCCGATTTCCGTGGTTTTCGGGGCGGTTCACATGGCGTTGGCGGCGCGCCAGATGTTCACGAATCCCTCGGCGCTCGCCTGCTCGGGGAACGCGGCGTATTCGGTGGTCACCAGGGTCGGGTTCCACTTGTCCTTGTAGGCGAGCTGGGACGATGCGGGGTAGACGACCTGGTTGTCCCACAGGTAATGCATCAGCCATTTGAATCCCAGGCTGTGGCCGGTCACTTCACGGTCCTCGGTAAGGCTGGTGAACGGGGTGAAGCCGAAGTGCAGCCACGGCACGCCTTCGGCGCTGAACGTGTCGATCGCGGCCTTGTTGATCGCTTCCATGACGCCGGCCGGGCTCTCGGGGATGCGCCGGCTCAGGTCGTGCATCCAGCCCGGGTTCGTGCCGTACACGGGCGAGTAGGAGACGTATCCGATGGGCTCGCCGTCGATGTGGCCGACGAACAGGCGGCGGTGCTTCTGCATGGCGCCGCCGGTCTGGCCCACCAGGTACTCCAGCGGCCGGGCGCCCTCGCCCTTCAGCGGCAGCCACCGCCTGTCGATGGCTGTGACGCCGTCCTGCCACTGCTCGTAGTCGGCCTCCACGATGGTGAGACCGGCCCGCAGCGCGCGGGAGATCTTGTTGCGCAGCTGCATGTAGCGGGTGCCGGCCACGGTGAAGGTGCTCAGGTCGACGGCGTAGGAGGCGCCGACCTGGTTAACGGTGTAGCCGTGCCGGGCGTGGATGCGGGCGTCGTGCAGCTGGAGCTGGATCGCGGCGAGCTTGCGGCCCTGGGCGGCGGTGAACTCGGCGAAGGCCTCCATGAGGTCGGTGTAGGACTCCTCGGGGGCGAACGGGCCGCCGAACTGGACGAGGTACTCCCCCGCCGGACGGTAGATCACGATGCCGGGGCGGCCCGGCAGCGTGAAATAGGAGTTTCCCTGGTTGACGGCCAGGAAGGAACTCGGGTTCTCCGCCTGCGAGTATTTCTGAATTGCCTCCAGCGCATAGTCGGCCGAGGCGTTCGACACTTCTTCAAGCGTGCTCTGTGTCACCGTGTTCTCCTTGTCGTCCGATCGCAGGCCGCCCTGTCTCCGCACTGTGGAATCGGCGGTGCCACGCCTCATGATGGGGCGGCCCGTTGCTGCATGCAATGGCGACGGAGCCGCTGTTGGCCATATGTCAGTGCAATGTCAACGACACGTCAGAAATCGTTGTGCGGAACCTGCTTCAACGCGTCAGATTGATGTCAGAGGCCGGTCAGAGTGCCGTGTGACGGTAAGAGAGCTGACATTCAAGAGGAATGCGCGGCGCGGAATGACTGCCCCGCCGCCCCCGAATTCCCTGATCTCGGCATCCTGATCCGTAAACCAGGTGGAGGCAACCCCCAGATGCGTTCTCTCGACATTGCACGCGACACCTGCGAACGTCACCATCCGGGGCTCCTGAAGGCTCTGGACGCGGTGGAGATGCCGGAGCGGGAAGCGGCCGGCAGCCCGGTGCTGGAGATCTTCAAGGAGTACGGGGGCGCGGGCCTGCTGGTGCCCCGGGAGTACGGGGGCGTCGGTGCGGACGCGCTGGACGCCGTGCGGGTCACGCGGGCGCTGGGCTCGTACTCGCCGTCGCTGGCGGCCGCCGCCACCATGCACAACTTCACGGTGGCGATGCTGTTCGCGCTCGCCGACCGGGTGGTGCCGCCGACCGAGGAGCAGAAGGCGCTCCTTTCGCGGGTGGCCCCGGACGGCATGCTGCTCGCCTCGGGCTGGGCGGAGGGCCGTACCCAGCAGGACATCCTGAGCCCGTCGGTGACGGCCGAGGCCGTCGAGGACGGGTTCGTCCTCAACGGCGCGAAGAAGCCGTGCAGCCTCTCGCGTTCCATGGACCTGCTGACGGCCAGCGTCACCCTGCCCGACGCCGACGGCGGCCAGCCGTCGCTGGCGGTGCTGCTGATTCCCGCCGACTCCGAGGGCATTTCCGTCCACCCGTTCTGGGACAGCCCGGTCCTCGCGGCCGCGCAGAGCGAAGAGGTCCGCCTGCACGACGTGCACGTGCCCGAGCACCTCGTCATCCGCGGCACCCCCGACGACCCGAGCCGGCTCGACGACCTGCAGGAAGCCACCTTCGTCTGGTTCGAACTGCTCATCACCTCCGCCTATGTGGGGGCGGCGAGCGCGCTCACCGAGCTGGTCATGCGGCGCGAGCGCGGCACCGTCACCGACCGGGCGGCCCTCGGGATCCAGCTGGAGTCGGCCGTCGGCCTGACCGAGGGCTGCGCCCGGGCGCTGCGCGACGGTGTGGACGGCGAGGAGTCCGTCGCGGCCGCCCTGACCGCCCGCTTCGCGATCCAGAAGTCCCTGGCCGCCGTCTCCGAACAGGCCGTCGAGCTCCTCGGCGGCATCGCCTTCATCAAGTCCCCCGAGGTCGCCTACCTGTCCTCGGCCCTGCACCCGCTCGCCTTCCACCCGCCCGGGCGCACCAGTTCCTCGCCGCACCTCGTGGAGTACTTCAACGGCGGCCCGCTCCAGATCTGACCCCGGCACTCCCCTCAATGGAGCTCAGATGGATCAAGTCAACGCGTTCGAGTCCCCGACCACCACGCGGCTGCACCGCGGCGAATACCTGGTCGGCCTGGGCGTCTCGCTGGTGCTGTTCGCCGCCCACATCGGCGAGGTGCGCTGGCTCCCGGCCGTCCTGCTGTTCGTCTACATCGACCTCATCGGCTACATCCCCGGCGCCATCGCCTACCGGCGCAGCCCCACGAAACAGATACCCAAGGGCTTCTACGTCGCCTACAACACCATGCACAGCCTGATCACCCAGGCCGCGGTCGTCGGCTTGTGGATGTGGGTGAGCGGCCCGGAGTGGGCGCTCCTCGTGATCCCCATCCACCTGTGCGCGGACCGGGGCGTGTTCGGCAACTTCATGAAGCCGTTCGCGCTGCCCTTCGAGCCCGTACCCAACGAGCAGTTCGCCCGGCTCTCCCAGCAGTTGTTCGGCACGGGCGCGACCGGATCGCCGGCCGTGGGCGTGCGGGAGCCGTCGGCTGCGGCCGCGGAGCCGGTGCGATGAGCCCGAAGTCCCTGCTGCCCACCCCGGCTCCGCCCCTGCCCGAGGACGAGGCCGCGCAGCTGCTGCGCGGGGTGTCCCGGCTGCTGCCCACCGGCGTCGCCGTGCTCACCGCCGCGCACCAGGACCTGGTCCACGGCGCCACCGTGTCGACGGCCAGCGTGCTGTCACAGCGGCCGCTGCGGCTCGGCGTCAGCCTGCGCAGCGGATCGCTGATGACCCGGCTCATCCGGCAGAGCGGCTGGTTCGCCGTCAACGTGCTCTCCTCGCGCCAGGCCCTGCTCGCCGACTGGTTCGCCAATCCCCAACGCCCGCCGGGGGCCGGGCAGTTCGACCTGATCCGGTCCCGTACGGACGAAAGCACCGGCATCCCGCTGCTGCGGGACGCACTCGCCCACTTCGTCTGCCGCCTCAGCGACCAGCTGCCGCTGGGATCCAGCGACGACCTCCTGGTGGCGGAGATCGACCGGGCCGGGGCCGGGGCGGGCCGGCCGCTCATCAACTTCAGCGGTGAGCTCCACGACGTCGAGTTCCACGGGGTGCGGCGCAGGCAGGGCTGGCGCGCGGACGCCACGACCACTCTCGAATGATGCAGACCCACGCAAAGGAAGCGAGCCCCATGACCATGTCCATACCGCCCGAGACCGACTGGGAGCAGGCTCCCGGGCTGCTCGACGGCGCCATGAACCTGGACCTCACCGCGCAGCAGTGCGACCTCGCGTACTGGTTCCGCGGTGTGGCGCAGGGCACGCTGAAGGGACGCACCGAGACCGGGCACACCGCGGACGAGCCCACCCCCGAGCACATGCGCGTGGACGGCCCGCTGCGGGACGCCCAGATGCTGGAGCTGGGCTGCCGCTCGGTCGCCGAGGAGCAGGGCACCCGGGCGCTGGCCCACTACGTGGTGGGCGCCACCAACGTCGCCGAGATGGACTTCTTCGCCACCCAGCTGATGGACGAGGCCCGCCACTCGATGGTGTTCCGCAACCACCTCGTCGAGATGGGCGTACCGGCCGAGGACCTGCACACCACCATCGCCGGGCTCTCGGCCGGCTACCGCGAGGAGGTCCTGGACCCGATCCTCGACTTCGCGGTCCGCGCGCTGCGGGACGAGGGCGACTTCATCGGCGCGGTCGCCGTCTTCACCATCATCATCGAGGGCGTCCTGGCGCCCGCCGCCGAACTGAGCGAACGCAAGTGGAACCTGCTCGACCCGGCGGCCAGCGCGATCGCGCGCGGCGCCGCGATCGACGAGATCCGCCATCTGACGGTGGGCAGCTCCATCGTGCGCGAGCACCTGCGGGCCCACCCCGAGTACCACGCACGGCTGATGGACATCGTCCGGCGCGGCCGCAAGCTGTGGGACGAGATCCCGGACAGGAAATACATCATGGTCCGCGAGCACCTCTTCCAGGAGGGCATGCACCAGCACGCCGGCCTGCTGGCCGACTACGAAGTGTGGCCCGGCAAGCGCCTGTTGGAGACCGGGCCCGAGGAGCGCTACGCGATGGCCGAGGCCTGGACCGACAAGATGGCCGCGGCGCGCCTGGCGTACATGGGCCTGCCCGAGGCCGTCGACATCCTCCGGCTGACCTGACCCACACCCCCACCTTCCCCCCACACACCTGTCCCGGCCGCGGCTCCCCCACACCGCGGCCGGGGCACCCCCGCTGTCCTCCCGCAGGAGACCCCATGGCCGGCACACCAGCGCGCGCACAGGGCGAGAGCTTCCAGCGCACGCTCACCACCCCGAAGATCGTGTTCATCATCATCGCCGCTGCCGCCCCGCTGGCCGCGATGGTGTTCACCGTCCCCCTGTCCTTCGCCATCGGCACCGGTGCGGGTGTCCCGGCCATGTTCGTCTTCGCCGGCCTGACGCTGCTGTGCTTCTCCGCGGGGTACGCGGCGATCGCCCGGCGGATCAGCAACATGGGCGGCTTCTACACGCACATCGCGCACGGCCTGGGCCGCCCGGTGGCGGCCGGGTCCGGGCTCCTCGCGGTGCTCGCCTACAACGCGGCGACCGTCGGCGTGCTCGGCGCGTTCGCCTACTTCGCGCAGAGCGTGGCCGCCACCCACGGCCTGCACCTGCCCTGGGAGCTGTGGGCGTTCGTCGGCATGCTGGTGATCGGTGTGCTCGGCTACCGCGAGGCGGAGCTCAGCGCCCGGCTGCTGTCGGTGTGCATGGTGTGCGAGATCGCGATCCTGTTCGCGCTCGACGTCGCCATCTTCTTCCACCACGGCACGGGTGCCGTCCCGTTGACGTCGTTCGCCCCCCACCACGTCTTCGCGCCCGGCCTCGGCGTCTCCGTGATGTTCGGGTTCGCCTCGTTCCTCGGCTTCGAGTCGGCGGCGCTGTACGGCGAGGAGGCCAAGGCCCCGCACAAGAGCGTGCCGCGGGCCACCGTGATCGCCGTCCTGGTGGTCGCCTCCTTCTACGCCCTGACCAGCTGGGTCGCGGTCGGCGCGATCGGTCCGGGCAAGGTGCGCGACCAGGCCGCGGGCCACCTCGGCGACCTGTTCTTCCTGCTCAGCGACAGCTACCTGGGGCACGTCGCCACCGTCACCATGCAAGTGCTGCTGTGCACCAGCCTGTTCGCCGCGTGGCTGGCCCTGCACAACGCCGCCAACCGGTACATGTACGCGCTCGGCCGTGACCGGCTGCTGCCGGGCTGGCTCCACAAGGTGCACCCCAGGCACGGCTCGGTGCACCGCAGCAGCGCGGTGCAGACCGTGTTCAGCGCCGTGGTGGTGGCCGCGTTCGCGGCGGCCGGCCTGGACCCGTACGTGAACATGTCGACCAGCATGCTGGGCCTGGGAACGCTCGGCATCATCCTGCTGCAGGCCCTCGCCTCGGTGGCGGTGGTGGGCTACTTCCGGCGCCGCCGCGAAGCGCGCTGGCAGACCACGGTGGCGCCCGCCCTCGGCGCGCTGGGACTGATCGTCGCGGCCGTCCTGGTCACGTCGAACTTCGACGTGCTGACCGGCACCACCAACCCGGTGGTCACCGCGCTGCCCTGGCTGCTGTTCGCGGTGACCGGCGCCGGTGTCGCGTTCGCCTGGTGGCTGCGCTCGGCCCGGCCGCGCCGGTACGTGCGCCTGGGCGGCGTCAGCGCCAAGGCGGCACAGCCGGCACCGCGCAGGGCGCCCGAGCCGCCGGCCGCGGCCCCCGCCGTGGATCCCTCCAGTCTCTCCTCAACAGCTCGGTGATCTGGTCGGCGCACCGGGAAGCCGCGCAGCGAAAGGACCAGCCCTGATGGCACACGACGCCGAAGAGCACGTGGACATACCCTTCGGTCCCGAAGACACTCCGTGGCAGAAGACCTTCAGCGGCCTGCGGGTCGTGGGTGGACTGCCGAACGTCTCCCCGCCCTCGGGCGACCCCCGCGCGGCCTACATCACGGTGCCCGAGGTGCCGTACGCCAAGGTGCAACTGCCGCCCGGGGGCCTGGATGCCGAGCAGTACGCCGAAGCCGAGGCCCTCTTCCGGGCCCACATCGACACCCAGACCCACCACTTCGCCGGCTACCAGGTCACCAGCGACCTGGACTACCAGGAACGGCTCGCCCACTACCTCAACCGGCACCTCAACAACGTCGGCGACCCCTACCAGTCGAGCTCGTACACCCTGAACTCCAAGGTCCTGGAGCGCGCGGTCCTCGACTACTTCGCCTCGCTGTGGAACGCGAAGTGGCCGCACAACGCCGAGGACCCCGACTCGTACTGGGGCTACCTGCTGACCATGGGCTCCAGCGAGGGCAACCTCTACGGCCTGTGGAACGCCCGGGACTACCTGTCGGGCAAGGTGCGGCGCCAGCAGGCCCCCGGATCGGGCACGCTGACGTACGAGCAGGCCCCGCGCTGCGAGGGGCAGAGCCCGCACGCCTTCCACCCCGTCGCGTTCTTCTCCGAGGACACCCACTACTCGCTGACCAAGGCGGTGCGCGCCCTGGCCATCGACACCTTCCACACCATCGGCACCGCCCGCTACCCCGACGACAACCCGCTCGACCCCGGCGCGCCCTGGCCGGCGGAGGTGCCCTCCACCCCGGACGGCGCCATCGACATCGGCCAACTCGCCGTCCTGGTGCGGTTCTTCGCGAGCAAGGGCTATCCGATCCTGGTCAGCCTGAACTACGGCTCCACGTTCAAGGGCGCCTACGACGACGTCGAGGCCGTGGCCCGCACCGTCCGCGACATCTGCACCGAGTACGGCCTGGACAACCGGCGGGTCCACCGCGAACGCGGCAACGAGAGCGACTACGACGAGCGGTCGGGCTACTGGCTGCACATCGACGGGGCGCTGGGCGCCGGTTACGCCCCCTACCTGGAGATGGCCCGCGACGCCGGCATGGTCGACGAGGCCCCGCCGGTGTTCGACTTCCGGCTCGCCGACGTGCACTCGCTGACGATGAGCGGCCACAAGTGGATGGGTACGCCGTGGGCCTGCGGGGTGTTCATGACCCGCACCGGTCTGCAGATGACGCCGCCCAAGTCCTCGGAGTACATCGGGGCCGCCGACACCACGTTCGCGGGCTCCCGCAACGGGTTCTCGGCGCTCCTGATGTGGGACTACCTGGCCCGGCACTCCTACGACGACCAGGCTCGCCTCGCCGCGGACTGCGACCGCCTCGCCGGCTACGCGCACGACCGGCTGCTCACCCTGCAGGACCAGCTCGGCCGGCCGTTGTGGGTGGCCCGCAGCCCGCAGGCGCTGACCGTGCGCTTCCGCCAGCCCCGCGCGGACATCGTGCGGCGCTACTCGCTGGCCTGCGAGACGGTCCAGGTCGACGGGGTGCCCCGGACGTACGTCCATCTCTATGCCATGCGGCACCTCACCCGCGAGCTGGTCGACGACCTCATCTTCGACCTGCGCCAGCCCGGCGCGTTCCCCTCCGCCCCGGCCCCGGCTCCGGTGGACGCCGCGACGCGCGACCAGCTGAACCGGCTGATGGAGTCGATGATCGAGTCGCCGGTGCCGTAGCCGGGCGCCACCGCAACCGATCGCTTTCCCAGTCCTCAGGGGCCGGCCGCTGCACCGGCCGGCCCCTGAGACCATTAACCCCCTTTCTTTTTCCGTACCGGTGCGTACCAATTCGACTCATCGTTTTGTTTTTTCGGAAGCACGGGTTTCCGTTGACATCCATATCTCCCCCCTCATACGGTCGCATCCAGCCGCCATTGCCGCCGCGTGCGGCAGGACTGTGCTCGACAAGGCCGAGTTCTGCAGGCCGAGTTCAGCAAGGCCGAGTGTTCTACAAGAGAAAAACGAGGGAGGGAGAGCCCGGTGGACAAGGGAGAAATCGTCCTGTGGTCCCGGAACTGCGCGGCCATTCATGAGGCACCCCGCGCGGCGACACCCTGCCGCCCCGGCCCGGCCACCACCCGTACGACCAGGGCATCGCGCCCCGCAGGACACCGGAGTTGCCTGACCCGGGCAACCGCCCTCCGCCGCTGCTGCCGCACCCCGCGATGAACGCACAGGGGCCGGCGGCCCGCACGGAGCAGGAAATCACGCAAGGGCCGGACCGTACGGCGATTGCGGATCCCGACGACGAATTCATCGAATTGGTCAGGGTCCACGCGGATGCGGTGCATGTTTTCCTGCACCGGATCTCCGGTTCTGCGCGGGTCGCCGACACCGCCGGGCGAGACGTATTCCTTGAGGCCCGTGCGACGCTGCGCACGCATTGTGCGGGAAAGCAGCCCAGCCCGCTCCCGCGGCCCTGGCTGATGACGCTCGCCCTGAAACGGTGGCACGCGCTGGCCTCCCCGTCCGCCGTGGCCGGGGCGGTCGGCCAGGACGCCGAGGGGCAGCTGTGCGCGGCGCTGGCCGGGCTGCCGGAGAAGATCCGTACGGCGGTGGTGCTCCGGCACGTCGTACAGCTGAGTTACGCGGAGGCGGCCCACGTCCAGGGCTGTCCGGCGGGCAGCGTCAAGGCACAGGTGTCCCGCGGCCTGAGCGAGCTCCGCCGGCGCCTGGCCGCCGCCGCGGACGGCCCGCGCGACTCGCTCCCGTCCTTCCCCGAGCCGGTCCGCGCGCTGCCGCTCCTCGGCGCGGCCGTGCGGACGGACTTCGCCGCCCAGACCCTGGAGCAGGCCGGCATCCCCAGCTCCGGCTACGACAGCTACGTACGCGAACAGGCCCCCGCGGGCGGCCTGTTCGTGGCGTTCGGCCGGGGGGCGGTGACGGGCACCGCCCTGCACACCCGCAGAGTCACGGCCGAGGTGTTCGAGGCGACGCACCGCGCGCGCACCGGGCGCTCCGCGATCCGCACGTCGCTCTCCCCCGCCGGGCTGCACACGCTGCTGCGGACCGGGACGGTGCGGGACCTGCGGGTCGACCTGCCCGGGCTCGGCCCGCACGAGCGGGCCGTCCTTGAGGCCGTGCGCGCCATCCCCAACGGGCAGCTGCGGCCGGTGAGTTGGATCGCCCGCACGGCGCGGCTGCCGGCGGGCGGGGCGAGCGCCACGGTGCTGGGGGCGCTGGCGCGCAACCCCCTTCCCGTCCTCGTCCCGTGCCACCGGGCGACCCACGACTGCGGGACGCCCTGCGACGCCTCCTACCCCTCCCACACCGGCGACATCCTGCGCGCCGCCGAAGGGATGGACCTGCCGCGGCTCGACGGACTCACCCGGCGCGGTGTGCGCTTCGTGGGCAGCACGGCCACCCGCACGTACTGCCATCCGACGTGCCCGCGCGGCGAGGGCCGCACCGAGCACCAGGTGTTCTTCAGCGGCGCCGGGCAGGCGCGCGGCGCCGGCTTCGCGCCCTGCCCGGGCTGCACCCCCGTCGCGGCCGCCCGCCAGGAGGCGTGAGGTGAGAATCCGTGCCCGGCGGCCCGGCGCGCCCGCCCTGGTCCACATCTCGGTCCGGCCGAGCGCCGTCGGGCCGCTGACGCTCGCCGTGGCCGGCCGCACGCTGGTCTACTGCGGGTTCGCCCCGCCGGTCGCGGTGCGGCGCCGCATGGCCCGCGCCGCGCCCGAGTGGTGCGGGCAGATCCTGCACAGCGCGGTCACCACCGAGGCCCTGGAGGAGGTCGGGGCCCAGCTGGCGGCGTATCTGGGCGGCCGGTCACGGGAGTTCTCGCTCCCCCTCGACCTGCGCCTGGCCCCCCTCTTCACGCGGGAGGCCGTCACCGCCCTGGGCAGCCTCGTCCCGTACGGGCGGACCGCGACCTACGGCGAGCTGGCGGCCGCCCTGGGGCGGCCCTCGGCGGCCCGGGCCGTGGGCACCGCGCTGGGGGCGAACCCGCTGTGCGTGGTCCTGCCGTGCCACCGCATCGTCGGCTCCACGGGACGGCTCACCGGCTACGCGGGCGGACTGCGGGCGAAGCAGTACCTCCTCGACCTGGAGGGCAGGCCACTGGCGCGAGGTGTACGGGCAGCTCCTGATGCCCGTTGGAGATGAAGGACGACTGGGGCCTGAGCCCGTCCGGCGCGACGGCCAGGGTCAGGCCGGGGAAGCGTGCGAAGAGGCGGGAGAGCCCGATCTCGGCCTCCATGCGGGCCAGTTGGGCGCCCAGGCAGTAGTGGGTGCCGTGCCCGAAGGAGAGGTGGTCACGCCGGGTGGGCCGGGTGACGTCGAAGCGGTGGGCCTCGGGCCCGTGCCACTGAGGGTCCCGGCCGGCCGCGGCATACGACACCATGATCGCGTCCCCCTTCCTGATCAGCGTGTCGCCCACCGAGATGTCCTCGACCGCGTACCGCAGCACGGAATGGGCTCCGGGCGCATCGAGCCGCAGCGCCTCCTCCACGGCGTCGGCCCACCGCGCCTCGCCCTTTCGCAGCCGGTCGAGCTCACCGGGACGGGAAAGCAGCGCGGCCACCGCATTGTCGATCAGATTGACCGTGGTCTCATATCCCGCGGTGTACAGGAGAATGAGATTGTCGATCAGTTCCTTCTCACTGAGCGCGGCCCCGTCGTCGGTGCGCACCGCGATCAGCAGGCTGGTCAGATCCTCGCCCGGCGCGAGGCGTTTTTCTGCCACGAGATCGGCCATCGTCGCATAGAGCAACCGCACATTGTCCTGCGCTTCGTCTTGTGTGATGGCGGTGGAGAAGAACGTCTTGATGATGCGGTGCAGCGTCCCGTGAAGGTGCCCGGGGATTCCGAAGAGTTCGCTCATGACCGCCATCGGCAAGGGGTGGGCGAACCGTTCGCGCAGGTCGACCGCCTCGCCTGCGGGAAGCGCCGCCAGCTCGTCGAGCAGGCCCTCGGCGAGCTCCGCCACCCGGGGCCGCAAAGCCGTAACTCCCCGTGTGGTGAAGGCAGTTGCCACCGGCTTGCGCAGCCGGGTGTGCTCCTCGCCGTAGGCGGTGACCATGTTCTGCACCGACACCCAGATCGCGAGCGGCCACTCGGGCCCCACCTCGCCGGACCGCCACGCATTCCAGTGCTGGTAGGCGTCCTTGGAAACCCGTGGATCGACGAGCAGCTTACGGATCTCCTCGTACGAGGTGACGGACCAAACCTTCACCCCGCCGGGCAGTTCGACTTCGGCCACCGGACCCCGCTCCCGTATCCGGGCGATCTCCGCGTGAATGTCCTGGCCGGACGCATCGATGACAATCGGGCAGCGCGAAGCCCCCGTGGGTACCGAAACCATTTCTCCCCCATCTGCATCGGACACCACCAACACCCTGTGGGGACCGTGCAGCACAAGGCAACCCTCCCTGCATAAAGGGAGCTTGGGTGCAGCTTGCGGAGGAATGATGAATACCGCCCGGCATTTTGCCCGTCCCGCATCCCGTCGGCGAATTCCTCCCCATCGGATGTTCAATGTTTCAGATAGAACCTCAAATCCGGTCCATGCGACGCCAAAATCCGGAATCCTGCTCTCCGATCTGTTTCACTGTGACAAACCGCACTGGCGGTAGCTTTCTTGACGAAAGGTCAGCCGCTTGAGCGGGCCGGCCGGGATCGATCAGTCCCGGGCCCGCGGCTGTCGGAAGCACTACCCCTCTTCACTACTCGGTGGTACCGTATAGCTGCGGTACTCGGTAGCACGCAGTACCGAGGGGCTGAGGAGGGATCACGATGGACGACCTGACGGAGATGCTGAAGGGCACGCTCGAAGGGTGCGTGCTCGAAATCATCGGCAGGGAGGAGACCTACGGCTACGCCATCACCCGTCAGCTGAACGAGCTCGGCTTCACCGACGTCATCGAGGGGACGGTGTACACCATCCTGCTGCGACTGGAGAGGAACGGACTCGTCCAGGTGACGAGACGACCGTCCGGGGTCGGTCCGCCGCGCAAGTTCTACGCGCTCAACGGCACCGGACGCGAGGAACTCACGAAGTTCTGGGCGAAATGGCAGTACGTCTCAACACGCATCGACAGGCTCAAGGAGGGCGGGAGATGAACTTCTGGGAGACCATCACGGGCAGCGATCTCACCAGGGAATGGAAAGCGTTCGAAGCCCGCGCCGAGGCCCTGCCCGGCGACCACCGGGCGGCGTGGGAACAGATCAAGGGCCACCTCCTTCCCCACGGGGACTTCACCGGCCGCAACCTGACGCCGATCGTCGACGCCGCCCTGGGGCTGCTCGAAGAAGCGGCGGCGGACGGACAGAGCGCCCACGAGGTGCTCGGCGACGACATCCGAGGCTTCTGCACGGCACTGGCCGGCGGCGAAGGGGCCCGGACCTATCGCGACCGGTGGCGCGAGCAGTTGAACAGGAACGTCGCAAGGAAACTGGGCCGGCTGGGAGGCTGACATGAGCATCCAGGACATCATCGAGGGCAAGAAGCAGTGGCGGGCGCACACGGCCCGGGTCAAGGCGCTCCCGCCGGACTACCGGATCGTCTACAAGGAGATGCAGAGGTACCTGTTCAAGGTCGGCCCGGTCGACCTGCCTGACGGACCCCTACTCCCCGGCATCGTCGACTTCTTCGAGGAGGGCGCCGCCGCCGGCAAGGGGGTCCTCGAACTCATCGGCAACGACGTCGCCGCTTTCTGCGACGACCTGGTCAAGGACTCCCCCACCTACGCGGACGCCTACCAGGAATCCCTCAGGAGGGAACCCGGCACGGCCGAGAAGTAGCACCGGCCGCCCCGTGCCGCGGGCGCAGCCGACCGGCGCGGGGTCCTCGCACCACCTCAGAAGCGGTCACCTAGGCTGGCGCGGTGACTGATGAGCAGGAGCGGGTGCAGCCGTCGGGAGTGTGGGCCACGGCGGTGGGGGTGGCCAGGGTGCGGGCGCTGGAGAGCCAGCGGGAGAACGCGCTGTTCCGCGACCCCCTGGCACAGGCCTTCGCCACCGCCGGCGGCCTGTGGCCCGCCTCGCCACCGCCCGACGACGAGGCCGCGCGACGCCGCCGGCAGGCCGTGTCGTTCTCCATCGTCATCAGGACGAAGTTCCTCGACGACCTGTTGCGGCAGGCCTCCGCGTCCGGAGTACGGCAGGTCGTGCTGCTCGGCGCCGGCATGGACAGCCGGGCCTTCCGGATGGACTGGCCCGAGGGCACGACGCTGTTCGAGGTCGACACCGCCGAGCCACTGGACTTCAAGGCTTCGGTGCTGCGCCAGGAGCGGGCCGTCGCACGCTGCGAGCGGATCACCGTCCCGGTGGATCTCCGTGAGGACTGGCCGGCCGCGCTGACCGCCGCGGGGCACGACCCGGCGGCGCCGACCGTGTGGATCGCCGAAGGACTGCTGATCTATCTGCCCGAGGACGCGGTGGAGCTGCTGCTGGCCCGGATCAGCGCGCAGTCGGCGCCAGGCAGTCGGATGGGCCTGACATTGGGCTCGCGCGGCGTGATCGAACGCTTCGGCGCGGACGCCACGCCGGGATCAGCGGCGTCCATGTGGGTCTCGGAGATGCCCGACGACCCGGTGGACTGGCTGTCCGGGCACGGCTGGGAGGCCGAGGGCCACACCCTGCGCGACCGCGCGGCCGCCTACGGCCGCCCGATCAACACCCCGCCACAACACGAGGAGCGGCCCGGCGGACTGATCTCGGCGGTCCGGCGGTAGAGCGCCTCGGGGTTCCCCCTTCACCCCGAGGACCAGCAGTTCGCCGTGGAGGCGTCTGTAGCCCCAGTTGGGATTCTCCCGGGCCAGGCGCCGGGCCAGGACGCGAATCGAGTGCACGGTGCGCGGCCGACCTGGGCGCTTCGGGCGCGACACGACAGCGTGCACACGGATGGTCGGAGACAGGGTTGACCCCGTCCAGGCCTCGAACCGCGTGTTCTCTGCCCGCCATGCCGACCTGACTCCGCTCTCCGCCCCTCTCCGCAACCCCGACTTCTCCCACTGCCAGCCTGGTTGAGGTCGGCGTGCACACCAGCGGCCACACCGAGTGGTGCAGCAGCGATCACCTCTGGCATCCCGCGCACGCCAACGTGTCAGGCACGGGCAGCGCCTGTGAACGACAGGGCCGCCTCGCTGCACCACCGCACAGGACACGCCCCGACGCCCAGCCTCACCGACCTCCTCACACTGGCCGAAACACCTCGCCCCGTACGCCAACAGCCCACCTCTTGCGTTCGGAACTTGACGGAGGCTGCACATCTATTGACGTGAATCGTTCAGGAAATTTATGGTCCCAGGACCCTCGCAGGCGAACCAGCGTGACCAGAGTGACGGAGAACAATGACGTCGTACTCCCTCGGTGTGCGGCCGCGTGCCGCCCGGCTGACCGCAGTGCTGCTGGCCGGAGCGCTTCTCGCCTCCGTGCCGCCGGCGGCCTCGCAGCCGGTGCGGAACACCGCCGCCACGACCGCCGACTGCCCCGACAGCGACGGCTGGACGCTTGGCACCACCCGTATCGACGCGGCCGACACCCACCATGCCTTCGTCGGCAACGGCTACCTGGGGCAGCGCGTGCCGCCGAACGGTGCCGGATACGCCGACAGCACGGCCAAGACGGGCTGGCCACTGTTCACCCCGAGCTACGACGGCTCGTTCGTGTCCGGGCTCTACGCGCACAACAAGCAGACCGCCGGGGACCGGCAAGCCGTCGCCGCGCTGCCCACCTGGACCGCGCTCGCCGTCAGTACCGGTGGAGCACAGGGCGATACCTTCGACTCTTCGACGCCGTCCGGCCGGATCTCTCACTACCGTCAGTCGCTTCTCCTTCACTGCGGCGTGGTGCGTACGTCACTGACCTGGACGGCCACCGACGGCCGCCGGACCGACCTCGTGTACGAGGTGCTCGCCGACCGCGTCAACCCGCACGTGGGCGCCGTACGCATGAGCATGACGCCGCACTGGAGCGGCGAGGCGACCGTGACCGACACACTGGACGGGCGCGGCGCGCGGCGCATGAGCCAGACCGGCGGCGGTGACCGGACCAGCGGGCAGCGCGGCGACAGGGCCGCACCGACCATGGATGTGGCTTTCCGTACGGACGGCACGAACGTGGACGGAGCCGTCGCCTCCACCCTGCGCGCCGGACGCGGAGCGCACGGAGTTAGCGTCCAACAGGCCATGGAGCCAAAGAAAATGACGGCCCATCAGGCCTTTACCCTTCCGGTCCGGCGTGGGCAGTCGTACGACGTCACCAAGTACGTCGGCGTCGACACGTCTCTGACCTCGCGCGCGCCGCGCCGCGATGCCACCGTCGCCTCACAGCGTGCCGCCGGGGGTGGCTGGGATGCCCTGCTGCGCTCCCACACCGCCGCCTGGTCCCGGCTGTGGCGCAGCGACATCGAGGTGCCCGGACAGCCCGAGATGCAGTCGTGGGTGCGGTCCGCGCAGTACGGGCTGCTCTCCAACACCCGCGAGGGCGCGGCCAACAGCATTGCTCCGACGGGCCTGACCAGCGACAACTATGCGGGCCTCGTCTTTTGGGACGCCGAGACGTGGATGTACCCGGGCCTGCTCGCCACCCGGCCCGAACTCGCCAAGACCGTGGTCGACTATCGCTACCGGACCCTCGCAGGGGCTCGCGAGAATGCGCGCGAGCTCGGCTATCAAGGGCTCTTCTACCCCTGGAACAGCGGGAGTTCGGGCGACCTGGCCCAGGAGTGCCACAGCGTCGACCCGCCACACTGCCGCACCCAGATCCACCTCCAGTCCGACATCTCCCTGGCCACCTGGCAGTACTACCTGGCCACCAACGACACGAAGTGGCTGCGCGAGCGCGGCTGGCCGGTGCTGCAGGGCATCGCCGAATTCTGGGCGGGACGTGTCAGCCGCAACACGGACGGCAGCTACTCGATCAAGGACACGGCCGGGCCCGACGAATACAGCAACGGCGTCGACGACGCCGTCTTCACCAACGCCGGCGCCGTCACCGCCCTGCGCCACGCCATCCGCGCCGCCGAACTGCTCGGCCGGCAGGCCCCCACCGCGTGGAAGACGATCGCCGACCACGTCCGGATCCCGTACGACGAACGCAGCAAGGTCTTCCAGCAGTACGTCGGTTACCACGGCAGCACCATCAAGCAGGCCGACACGGTCCTGCTGATGTACCCGCTGGAATGGCCGATGCCCCAGGGTGCCGACGCCGCCACCCTGGACTACTACGCGCAGCGCACCGACCCGGACGGCCCGGCCATGACGGACTCGGTGCACGCCATCGACGCCGCCGGACTCGGCGAGCCGGGCTGCTCCACGTACACCTATCTCGAACGTTCCATCAAGCCGTTCGTCCGCGGCCCCTTCGACCAGTTCTCGGAGGCCCGCGGCGACAAGGCGGGCGCCCAGGACCCGCTGGCGGGCTCGCCCGCCCACGACTTCCTGACCGGCAAGGGCGGCTTCCTGCAGGTCTTCACCAACGGCCTGACCGGCATGCGGATGCGTGAGGACCGCCTCCACCTCGACCCGATGCTGCCCCCGCAGCTCGACCGCGGCGTCACCCTGCACGGCCTGACCTGGCAGGGACGCACCTACGACATCGAACTCGGCGCCCACAGCACCACCGTGCGGCTCACCGACGGCACCCCGATGACGCTCGACACTCCCCAGGGCGAGCGGATCGTCAGCAAGGGCTCCCCGGCCGTCCTCAAGACCCGCCGCCCCGACCTCATACCCACCACGAATGCGGCCCGCTGCACCACCGCCACGGCCTCCTCCGAACAACCCGGCATGTACGCGGGGGCCGCGCTCGACGGCAACGGGGCCACGGCCTGGGTCCCCGACGGCACGAGCGGCCGGCTGACAGCGGACCTCGCCAGGCCCGTCCGCGTCACGAAGGTCACCCCCACCTGGAACGGCACCGAACCCACCGCCTACAGCATCGAACTCTCCCTGGACGGGCATCACTGGCAGCCCGAGGCGGCGGGTGCTGCGCGACTCACCCGGTACGTACGGGTGACGGTGCGAGGCGACGCCGAGGCCAAGCAGCACCCGGGCATCGCGGAACTGGCCGTGAACTAGGGCCTGTCCGATAGGTCGAGCCCTAGCCCAAGTCCAGCTCGCCGACTGTTTGGCCTCCGCTGGTCTCACCACCGCAGCGGCAGGTCTCGCCAGGGGATACCGGTCCGCTGACGGAAGGGAATGCCGTTGAGCACCCTGCGGTGACTCTTTCAACGCCCGCCCCGCCCCACGTTCTTCGGCAGGTGTGGTTCCAACCGGGTCCACTCTGTATCCGACAGTTTGCCCCGCCTCACGCAGGCTGATCACTGCCCAGTCACACGAGCCGATGGACAGTGCTTAGTCCGTTACTTCCTGAGCACGATGGCGTAGACACACGGTGCGGGACGGCAGGGGCACTCGTTGACAAGGCTGCCCATGTCCCCCTGTACACAAAGACGGCACGACGGGCCGGAGGCTGACGGCGGGATCGTTCCGCTGCTCTGCGGTCTCTTGCCGGCATGGCTTGCACAGGTTGTCGTCCAGCGCTTTTCCGGTGAGGAAGATGCGGCACCCGCAGGCGGCACAGTCAGTGCGTGGCAACCTGTCGATCCGACGGGTAGCGGTGGTCGGCACGGGACGGCTGTCGACGGGACGAGGGTCCTCAGAGACCCAGAGGTCTACGTCGTGATGTGTGTGCTCGGGGTCGCTTTGGTGCGCCAGTACCGGCTTGAGTTGCCGGGCGGCGCGGTTGTCGGCGACGACCTCCTCGCACACCGCGCAGGCGGCGCCGGTCGACCACATCGTTCCGGCCTCGCAGTCCAGATGCCCGCAGCCCCATCTCGGCAGTGCCACTCCGAGCAGCCAGCGTCCGGGGTCGCGGATCTCGTCAGGAATGATGCTGGCGAAGCGAACCGTGAGGCGATGGTGGAGTCGCGCGGGCTCCATGCCGTCGCGTAGCTGGCGGCCGACTTCCCGGGCGATCTGACGTACCAGGAAGGTGTTGTTCACCCGCTGCAGTAGCCAGTGCACGGGTTCGAGCACTGCGTAGATCTGTGGGCTGAGAGTGAGTTGGGGCCCGGTGTAGGGCCGGTCCTCTCCCCCGGCGGAACGGGAGGGTTCGGTGTGCGCTGGTGCTGGAGGAGGGGAGTGCTTGTCATCCGCGCGGAGCGCGAGCTCGTCAGCAAGCGGGGCGCCGAGGTTTTCGGCAGGCTGGGCCGCCGGTACTACCCGAGTCTCGCCTACGGCGGGTGGGGAAGTACGGCGCTCGTTCTCGGGTCGGACAGTCTTGTGGTCTTCCTTGAACGCGAGCGATCCCCCATGAACCAGGGAACCCGATCCTTCACCAAGACGGGCAGTCGGCACGTTCTGAGGGGGCTCGCCCGGTGCGCTTGGGGAGGTGCTGTGGCGTGTCGCAGGACCAGGCTTGGCGGTGGCGGAGGGCGGGATCTCGTGGGCGAGATAGTGATTGCGGCCCTGTCCCCCGGCCCGGCGCTGGACGGTGACCCAGCCTGTGGCCTCCAGCTCGTCGACGATGCTCGCAGCTGCCGTTGCGGTGATGGGCTGTCCGGCACGCTTTCCTGAGTAGTGACGCAGGAACCCTGCGAGCTCGGTGAGCGTCAGGGGGATGCGCTGTGCCTGGCTGTACAGCAGTACCGCGTACATACGCAGTTGACGGGGCGTCAGGTCTTCGCAGGCGGCGACCGGCAGCCACACGAATCGCTCGGTGGGGGGCATGGGCCGGACTCGGCGGCGTGCGGTGGTGCCGGTGCCGCCGGGCAGGGAGCGGCGGGTGTTCTCGGGCAGTTCGGTTTGGCCGTCGGGGCGGGGGCTTCGCAGTTGTGCCAGGCCCCGCTCGACGGACGAGGTGGACATGCCCAGGTATGAGGCCAGTGTGGTGGCCCCGGCGGTGCAGCCCTCCGGCCGCTGGCCGAGTGCCTTGACCTTCATGTAGACGGACAGCGCGATGTCGGCGTAGAAGGCGGACTCGACCAAGGTCCAGGGCACCCGAACGCGCTGACGCCGTTCGGGCTTGGCTTCCTGGGAGAGGCAAGGGGCGGGAAGGTCGGCGCCGTCCTGAGCACCGGGGTGGGCAGGTGCGAGGGGATGGGGCGAGGCCGGGCCAGGTTGAGGCAACACTGAACCAGCCCTCGTGCTGGTGGCGATGATGTGCTCCTAGCAGAGGGAAAGAGGCAATACGCCATCGCCGTTCGGCAGCGGGAGTTGTCGAACGCGGGGCGGGATGGAGTTAGGAGAAGGGGGTGGCGGTCACCTCACGGGCGTTGTGGGCTGGTTGGCCGAGCGGGGCCGGCGGGCGCCGGGAGAGCTCGCCGGATGCCGGTGGATGGCGGGCCTGACGTTCAGGCGGATGCCTTGGCGTGCAGATTGCGCCGACGGCGGGGAGGTAGGGCGTTTATGGCGTCGGGAAGCTCGCAGATCCACAGACCGATGGGGATGCGGAACGCGGCGCGTCCGTCGAGGTGCTTGAGGTCGAAAGCGGCGCGTTCGGCAGGTGTGGTGACCAGGTAGACGGAGTCCTCAAGGACCCACAGCGCGGTCTCGCGCGTGGTGAGCGGGTCGTCCACTGCCTGGCGTGCCGCCTCCACCGCGCTGGACTGCCACAGCTCAAGGTCCTGGCGGGCGCTGCGGGGGCGGCGGTTGCCGGGCCACACGATCTGGGAGACGAACGCATAGACGCGCAGGGCGACGACGGCGTCCTCGAAATGGGGCTCGTGCAGGATGCCTTGGCCGCGTGCCTTCCAGGCCCAGGATTCGCTCAGACCGGCGGCTGTTGCGACCGCACTGGCGCTGAGCTGGTCGTTTGTCACCGACATGGCCATCACTCCAGGAATACAAGGGTGGATCGTGATGGCTACGTTACCCGAAATCTCTCAGCGTTCCTCCTGTCACTAGAGAATCTGCGTGTCGCCGTTCGGTCAGAAACCCGCCACTCCCCCATATTTGACGGTCATTCAGTGACTCGCAGCCTCGTTAGCTCGTCTTCATGCTCTTGTGTCAGATGGTTAGTCAGTCCGTGGGTAACGCAGATCGTTCGTCAGACAGTTCGTCAGTCAGTCAGTTACAGGGCAACATGCAGGGAGATACTCATAGCAACATCCATCGGGATATCCGCAGATGAAGATGTGGGTGTGGCCCGCGCGGAAGCGCGGGCCACACCCACATCTACAAGGCCGCCCCGAGGCGGCCGACACCGCTACGAGGACGTCGGGCGCTGCACTTTCGTCCGACGCTCAGGACGCTGCAACTCCCCCTCGGCGTCCAACGCCTGGAGCAGGCTCTCCAGGGCGGCGGAGACCACGTACAGTCCCCGCCGCCCGTAGTCCGCCTCCTGGAGCCCCTGATTGAGGGTGGAGACCAAGGCATGGGCAAGAGGTCCCACCCGGTACGTCGACTGCTTTCCGGCCTCCACCACGCCCATGCGGTCGTCCAGGAAAGCCTGCGCCATCTCGATCTGGGAGTCGACGTCCTCGGGGATGTGCCGCAGCGCGGCATCGAGGTAGTGCCCCTGCCCCAGCATGGTGTTCCCCGACGTGCGACGGTCGCTCTTGAGTCGTTCCTTGAGATCCGCCAGCACCTCTGGATCGAGCCGGAAGCCGTAGCTCGTCCACGTCTCGGAGCGGATTTTCGCGTTGGCGAAGCTCTCGTGGACGGCCCCATGGGCCCAGGGCTTGCCGGGCCGCGGCCGACTCCGCTGAGCCGACGCCTCCTCCCCCGCACTGGAGACATCCCGCCGAGCGTGCTCGGGCGCCGACGCGGCTTCCGCTTTGGGCTCGGGGGCAGACTTGCGCGTCTCGGCCTTAGGAGCGGCAGGGGGCGCGCTTGCGGCGGCTGACGGTGCCTCTGCGGGCAGAGCGGTCCTGCGAGCCTTACGAGACTCGCCCGAACCGGCAACAGCCGCATCAACCGGGCCTGTCGCTGGACCCGGAGCCTTGGTTCCCGCCACCGTGGGAGCTGCCGCCGCCGTCTCGCCCGGTTGCGACGGCACCGACGCCGGCTTGGCCGGCGGCAGAGCCGGGGACAAGACCGGCGGCGAGGCGGACGGCGCAGCCGGAGCCGACCGGGCCGGAGCCTCCGACTCACGGTTCGCCCCCCCGAGGAAGGACCGCTCCGCGACCTGATCGGCGCCCGCCAGCAGACCCGCTACCAACGACGTACCGCCGGCCTTGAAGTGACCGGGAGCCTTCTTCTTGGGCTTGGCCGCTGCCCTGCGCGGCGTCGGCGATGCCTCGTCGTTCGCGCTACTCAACGGAGTCCTCCAGCTCGATCGGCTCCGGAGTTTCCCACTTCTGAGCCGGCTGCTGGATGCGCTCCAGAATCTGCGTCATCAGCTGCCCATACAGCTTGCCGGGCGCATGACTGGCAAACCGAACGGCCGCCGGCACCCCGTAGGCGAAGGAATCAGAGATCCGGTTGTCGATGCGGATGTCCGTCATGAACGGCTGGAGGTCCGCATCCAACATGCCGTTGCGGATGTTGACTTCCTGGGCCTTCCACTTCGACGGTGGATTCGAACGGTTCAGCACCGCGCCCAGATACTGCGGATCGCACTCGCCGCCCGTACGGTCCTTCACGTACGCCACCGTGCCCCGCGTCGCAGCCGCACCCTTGAGAGCCGGATACTCAGGGACACACACCGTCACCACGTAATCGGCGGCAGCCAGCGCGGTAGCCGACAGCGAGGACACCGCAGGCGGGGTGTCGATCACAACGAAGTCGAAGAGGTCGGCCACCTCAAGCAGCATGCGCCGCACAATCGGAGTGGCGTGATAGCCCTTGCGGTGAATGAGGTCCTGAGCCGACGTCATCGTCGATTCCTCACTCGCCAGGAGATGCAGGGTGCCCGCATCCTCCCACTCGGACAGAAGCTCACTGCGGTCGTACCAGGCAGTCGCCAGATCCAGCGGCATGCCCTGCAAACGTCCCTGAAGCACCCAGCCAAGGGAACGGGCCAGCTGCTCCCCGTCGGAGAGGTTGACTCCGAGAGCGGTACCGGCCTGAGCCTGCGGGTCCAGGTCGACGACCAGCACGCGAGCGCCGGCCAGAGCCAGACTGGCGCCCAAATTCACGGTAGTGCTGGTCTTGCCGACCCCTCCCTTCTGGGTTGCGACGGCGATGACCTTCATCGCGACTACCGCCTCTCTGCCTCACGGCTGTTCCTACCGGGTCTGTTTGTACCCGTAACACCAGGCCAAAGGGCCATTTCTGGCTGAGGCCGACAGGAGGGAGGGGCCGTTTATGTCCCTTTACTTCCTGCCTGTCGCTCAACGGAGAGCGGCCAGTGATCTAGTGACACGGGATCATTGAGGCCGACGATAACAGGATCTCTCTACCGCCCGTGAGGCGGCGCGCTGAACCGCGTGCAACGCGAGACGGCTGACGCCACGTCACCGGAACGGCACAGCACGCCCGCAGGCGTCCGCAGGACGGCCCGAACCGCAGGTCACCGCGACGAACCACGGGTCCGCCACCCCACTCGGACCAGCCCGCGGTCGTCCGCGCGAGTGTCAGCAACGCCCACCGCTCCTCCGGCAACGAGCGGATCTGTCAACGAGTACGTCAGACAGATAGCACGGGCGACCGTCAGACGGCTCGTCAGCTCTCGTGGCAGTAAGCACGTCAACTTGTCAGTCAGTCGGCCAGGCAGCATGCGAGACACCTCGTCAGTTCGCAACCGGGACGGCGAGCAAGGCAGACCGACCGACAGCAAGCAACCTGAAAAGGTGGAGTGTGCGTCAGTTCGTAGATCAGTACGTCCGTCAGCACGCAAGTCAGGTAGCTGGCAAGCGCGCTGGTCCGTCAGTTCGCGCGCAACGCAGGTCGTAAGCGAGACCGTAAGAAAGCACGCTAGACGGCTCGCTGGGCAGACCGTAGGGCAGATCGTTCGTCGGTCGGTAAGCAACGTGGCACGTTAGCAAGCAACCTAGACCGTCAGGTAGAGGGTAAGCAACATGGCAAGGTAGATAGCTAGTTATAGCGCAACAGGAGTACGCACACTAAACGTTGCAGAAGCTGTGACAGAACTCGTTATTTAGATCGCTGCATTCATCGTTATATTCATCCGAACCCCTATCGGGCTGCAGATAAGTCCATAGAACGTTACTGTCATGACGACAGCCATAGTCGCATCAATCAAGACATCGATCGAGACATCAATCGTTATACCTGCAGGTCGAGGCCCTTCTGACGGAGAGCAGCAGAAGAGATGACCTCAGTCTGCGTAAAGCCGAAGCACAGCACGGCGTGGCTGATTTCGACAGGGAAGTGCTGGTCGCGCACGCTCTCAGAGACCTCTTTGCCGCCAGACGCTCAAACCGGCCACGCCCCGCCGACCGTCAGCGGCCTCGGCACGCCGCTCTCCAGACAGCTCGTGCCGTCCAACGTCGACCGGCCGGCCATCCAACGGCGGACTTCAAACTGACGGCTCACGAAGCTACCTAAGACAGCCAATCGAATCGCATCGTTCATCGGCAGCTACCGATGCGCGAGGAAAACAGGCCTCGGCAGCTCCGACAGCAACCCCTACGTGACGCAATGTCGTTCGCAACGATTTACGCGAAGCACCGCTTCGTGCCAAGAGATGGTGCGACACCCACCCTTCGGCGTCATCGAGAGCGACCGTCCCAGAGACCTTCATCTCCACGAACGGCACCGCTGTCCCGCCTATCTGTCTGCACACAACCCGGCAATGAACAGAGCCGGATCCGTTCACGGGGGAGTGGCTGGGCACCATGCTCGTGCAGACATACACCCGCCGCCCGTGCGCACATCGCATATAAAGGGGCGTCTGCCCAGGGCATCCGGCGAACGGAGATGGCGTCCAGATCTTCCCCAACCTCGACGCCCTCGAACGCCTCACCACCGCCGTCCTTTTCGAGAAGCACGACGAGTGGATCGCCTTCCCCTGCAGCTACCTCCCCAAAGTCGGGATGGACTCGATCCACCCCCAGACAGACGATCAACTCGACGCGGTGACACCACCACAGGGCACATGACCAACGAGTCAGGGGCCAGGAGCCACCGCGTGGGTATACCGCGGTATACCAACCTCGGCAGAGGACGGACCGTCAAACCCGCGTCAGGCGCTCCCCGATGACACCGTGGGCGAGAAGCCTGCTTCCCCGCACGCCCGGCTGGCCGTTTGAAGGGGCGGTACAAATGTCCCTTTCGGCTATCTGTCATGCTGTCCCAGTCCGAGTACCGAGAATCTCTCGGGAAGCACACGGAAACGGAGCATCATGGCTTCCTCCATCCTTGTCGTATCCACCGACCCTCAAGGGTCAACCGTCTGGTGGGCAGACCGGATCGACAATCTCCCCTTCGACTTCGCGACGGCCCATGAGGACCCCGCCAGTCTCGCCGCGCTGAAGAACCTGGGCGCCCAGATCCACGTCATCGCCAACCAGAAGGGTGGGGTCGGAAAGACCACCACCACCGTCAACCTGGCAGCCGTCGCCCACGATGTCCTGGGCGACACCGAGCAGCGAATGCACGTCTTCATCGACACCCCCGGCAGCCTTGAGAACGAGCACATCCTGGCTGCGGCCCTGGACATCGCCGACGACGTCCTCGTCCCGCTGCCGCCCGAGCCGCTCGCCTTCGACCCGACGGCCCGCACCATCAGCAAGGTCATCGAACCGCGCGGACTGCCGTACAAGGTCGTCATCAACGCCTGGGATCCCCGTGACGGCAGGGCCGACCGGGACGACACCATCGGGTACATCGACGCCAAGGGCTGGCCGCGTGCGAACACGGTGATCCGCCGCTACAAAATCCACACTCGTGCGGCGGCCGAGGGCAAGGTCGTTACCCAGTACGCCGACAACGGCACCACCCTGCGAGCCCGTGAGGACTACTTCCGCCTCGCCCTGGAGCTCGGATACGGAGGCCGTCGCTGATGGCCGGCCAGCGCGTCAGCCTCGCAGGACTGGCCACCGAAACCGTCGAATCCGTTCCCGGCCGCAGCCGCCCCACCCTGGTCCACCTCCCGCCCGACCAGGTTGTCGCCACTCCGCTCAACCCGCGCCAGGACTTCAGCGAGGAGAGTCTGCGCGAACTCGGCGAGAGCATGCGCCAAGGGCAGCTCCAGCCCTGCGTCGGCGTCACCCGTGCCGCATACGTGAAGCTCTTCCCCGAACACGCCGACCAACTGCCGCACTGCCGCATCGTCATGGCTGCCGGCGAACGCCGCTGGCGTGCAGCGCAGCAGGTCGGACTGCCCACCCTCGACGTCCACATCCGCGAGGACATCGCCGAGTCGCGTGTCCGGTTCCTTGCCGCGGTACTCACCGAAAACGTCGAGCGCTCCAACTTCAACTACATCGAGGAAGCCATCGGCCTCCAGCGCATGCTGGACATGACCTTCAACCAGCAGGTTGAAGCAGCCGCAGCCCTCGGCAAGTCCAAGCAGTGGTTCAACCAGCGCATCGGCCTGCTGCGCCTCACCGAGCCGATGCGTGGCCTCGTCACCACGGGAAAGCTCACGGCGTTCCGCGACATGCGGCGCTACTCGGCACTGCCCGCAGACGAGCAGATGGCGGCGTGGCACGCCGACCAGAGGAAGAAGGCCGAGCCGAAGCCGAATCCTGCAGTTGAGGTGTCGACGGAGCAGCAGGGCCACTCGGCGACTGCGTCGGCCGGGGGACCGGCCAACGGGTATACCGCGGTATACCCACCCGCCGCCCCGGAGCGCGAGGCCACCGCAAGTGCTCCGCTGGTGGTCGGCCAGCAACGAAGCCCTGCTGAGCCGCACATGGAGAAGGCGCCACATGCGGGGGAGCAGACGGCTTCTGGGTATACCGCGGTATACCCAGAGCAGGCGGCCAGGCTCCAGGATGCGGATGGCGCGGAGTCGCCCGTCGGCGAGCTCCCTGAGCCCGGAGATGAGGATGAGACTTCCGGGCCTGCTTCGCTGACGAAGAAGCCGCCGGTGAAGATGCCCTGGTCCGATCCGCAAGCAGTGGCCCAGATCGTCATCGCCAAGATGACGCCCGCCGACCGTAGTCGTCTGTGCGAGCTGCTGGCGGCTCAGACAGAGCGGGAGCAGCAGGGCAGGAAGCTGCACACTGCTTGAGTCGCGCGCCTGGGGCCCCGTTTCGCTGTCACCTAATCCGCGACAGGGAGACGGGGCCGCTGTCGTTTTGCTTCGTGCAAGTTGATCGCGCTCGGGCATTTCTTGCAAAGCATCAGAAAAACGACCGACAAAATGGTGTCGTAGAGCGTCGAACGTGAGGCTGCCGGTGTGGTGGGACCTTCCGAGGCTGCGAGGCGACGAGGGAGTCGTACAGCGCTTTCAGTCTCGTTGAGGCTGTTCCTTGGCTTGCATATCTGGTCTGCCAGCTACCCGACCACAACGGCCGTGATTGATCTGGCCATAACCGGCCACCACTTGGTCCGCGCCCACCGCCAAGACCACCGACAGTTTCGGGGCGAGCATTCGGGCCCGGTTGCCCGGGACACCAGCAGCTGATCTCTGCACCGGTGGGCGGCCATTCAAGGGTGGCTGCCCACCGGTGCAGAGCCCTCGGCGGGCAGTCAACCCACATTCCGCGACACGGTCCTGTGACCCGCAAGACGGACTGTCCCGGCTCTGTGAGCGGGTACTTGAGTCGAAGAGGCCCCGGAACAAGATCGCGCTGTCCCCGCCGGCCATCCTCCGGCTACACGGTGAGCTGGGTCTGGGGTGTTGCCGGGTTTCGGGGGTCTTGGCGCCAGGTAGAGGGCGCCCGGCACCCACGGGGACCCCGTCTCGAGATAGAGCTGTTCCAGCCCGGCGGCCTGGACGGCGAGTACGGTCACCCGGTGCGTGTGGACGTGGTCGGGGCGGCCGGTCAGCCCGCCGTACGCGTCGTGCGTGACGACGATGTCCGGACGCAACTCCCGGATCTGCGCGACGAGATGACCCACAGTCTCATCCAGCGGCGCCTCGACCACCGGGCACACCCTGGCGCCGACTGCGGTGCGCGCGCATCGGCATAGCCGAGCATTCGCGGTTCACCCGCGCCAAGGATGTACAGCGCCTGGGCCAGCTCCTTAGCGCGGTGCGTGTCTGACAAATCCGTTGTTGATCACTAGATGGGCAAGGCGTTGACGTGGTGGTCTGGTGGTCGGTGCGGGATTTGGCTTGGGCTGCGGGTGCGGCGGGGACGGGCGCCGTCGTCCCGTCCTCGAGGAGCGCGGCCGGGTCGGCGTAGTGCCGCTGCCGGTCCGCCGTCCACCCCGGCACTGCCGGATTCCTTCTTGGCGGAGCCAGCCCTTACTCTTCCCGGCGGCAGACGATGGCGTTCGGGGACTGGTTCCGGCAGGTGAGCCGGCTCCCGGGGCCGATGAGATGCGAGAGGGGCGGTGCGAGGTCCCGCTCGCAGGACAAGGCCGGGCCGTCATCGGGCTCGGCGTTCGCCTCCTGGCAGACCCTGTCGATGACGCTGCTGCTGTCGACCTTCGGGCCGGGCGGAGGCGGGTCCGCGGAAGCCGACGGGGCGAGCAGGCCCAGGGCGAGCACTGATGCGGTGAGCAGCGCTGCTACCTGGGCGCGGGTCGGCCTCAGGGTCCGTTGCGGCATGACTGTCCTTTCGACTGGTTCATACGGATTTCATGCGAAGCAAGGCCATGATCGACGGCAGTGGCGTCGTGCGGGCATGGACACGCTCGGTGCGTTCGCGTGAACTCCGGGGCGAGCGATGTCCACGTCGTCCTCGGCACCGAGGACGGCTGACCCGGCGGCCG
>NZ_LGDD01000351.1 GCF_001279695.1 Streptomyces sp. WM6378 | reverse complement strand
TGGGAACGACGCGATGACATCCACGAAGCCTTCCTCGGCCTCGCCACTTGCCTCATCACACACCGACACGTCCAACGCCTTTGTTAGGGCCTCTTAGCCCGTCACCGCAAACACCCTTGCAGTAATCACCGGGCGTACGAACTCGCAGACCATCTGCATGGCCAGGGGCGGTTTCGACGCTTCGGCGTGCGACGCGACGGCACGTTCGCCCGCCGTGCCCGCGGCGTCCCAGCGGTCGGCCATCGCCAGCGTGAGGCCGTCTCCGCCGCCACCACGGTCTGGAGCCCGTGCTCGTCCTCCCACGATCGCTGGTGGCGGCCATGCCTGTGTGGACGTCGGTCAACTCCAGCTTCCCGGTGGTCGTACAGCGGATGCGTCGGCGTACGCACATGGCGGATGACGAAACCTGCCGCACCCCGTACCGCCTGCCCCGCCCCGAATCCCACCTGACTAACCGTCAATTCACTTCCCTGCTCGCCATCGTCCCGCCGCCGGCCCCAGAACTCGCCGCCCTCGCCCACCTCCCCGCCGACGCGGGACGTGCCAGGCGCCGGACGAGACGGCGCCGCCCAGTCCATCGGCGCGGCGCATGCCGGCCGTCTTCCGTTCCCCGAACTTTCAACTCGCTGTTCCTGCTTGCGCTTTGTGTCGTCCCTAAGTTCCCTGGAGGCTTCGAAAGAAGGGACCCATGGACGCACTCCTTTCCGTCCGGGCACACGCGATCACCAAGTGCTTCGGTGACGTAGTCGCACTCGACGGCATCGATCTGGATGTGGCACAGGGGCAGATACACGGTCTGGTCGGGCCGAACGGCGCCGGCAAGACCACGCTGCTCGGGCTCCTGCTGGGCCTCGCCGTCGCCGACAGCGGCCGTCTTGAGATCCTGGGTACGCCGGTCGGGCGGAGGCCGGCCGCTCCTGACGGTGTCGCCGGGTTCGTGGACGGGCCCGGGCTCTACCCCTCGCTCACCGCCAGGCAGAATCTCGCCGCGATGGCCGCTCTGCGCGGCGACGACGCGCGGGCGGCGGGGATCGACGACGTGCTCGACCAGGTCGGGCTCACCGACGTCGCCGACGACCGGGCCCGCGGTTTCTCCCTCGGCATGCGTCAGCGGCTCGGGCTCGCCGCCGCCCTGCTCACCAAGCCCCGGCTGCTCGTGCTCGACGAGCCGTCCAACGGCCTCGACCCGGCAGGCAAGAAACACGTCCACGGTGTCCTCACCCGACTCGCGGCGGACGGAACCACCGTCGTGCTTTCGAGCCACCGCATGGACGACCTTGAGGCACTGTGCTCCGAGGTCACCATCCTCGCCACCGGACGGATCGTCTTCTCCGGCCCGCTGAGCAAGCTGGCCGCCGAGAGCCGTGAACTCGACTACCGGCTGCTCGCCTCCGATCCGCAGGCCGCCCGCCGGGTGGCTGTCGACACCGCCGGGGTCCATGTCGTCGAAGAACCGATGGCGCGGCACGACGCCCAGCGGCTCGTCGTGCGCGCGCCGGTACCCGCCCTCGACGCACTGGTGGTGGGGCTCGTACAGGCGGGCATCTCGGTGCGCGAGCTCACACCCGTGGTGTCCCCGCTGGAGGCCGCGTTCCTCGCCCTCACCGATCCGCAGGAGGCGGGGAGATGACCGCGGCCACCGTCAACGACCAGGCCGGCGTTGCCCGTCGCGTCTCGGTGTCGCGCTGCTACCGCTTCGAGCTGGTCAAGCTGGTTTCGCAATGGCGGATCCGGCTGCTTGTCCTCGCCTGCTGGATCGCACCGGCGCTGTTCGTCGCGGCGGTGAGCCGGCAGAGCACTCTGCCCTCCGACACGCTCTTCGGTCGCTGGATGCACGCCACGGGGTGGGCCGGACCACTGGTGATGCTCGGCTTCGCGGGCACCTGGGCGCTCCCGTTGCTGACCTCGGTGGTCGCCGGTGACGTGTTCGCCTCCGAGGACCGGCTCGGCACCTGGCGCCATCTGCTCGTGGTGGTCCGCTCGCCTCGGCGGATCTTCGTGGCGAAGGCACTGGCCAGCCTCACCGTCGTCCTGCTGCTCGTGGTCGGCCTGGCCTGTTCCAGCGCGGTCGGCGGCCTCGTGGCGGTCGGCAACCAGCCGCTGGTCGGCTTCGACGGGCACCTGCTGGAGCCCTCGGACGCCGCCGGGAAGGTCCTCCTCGCCTGGGCGTGTGTGCTCGCGCCGACCCTGGCCCTCGCCGGGATCGGTCTGCTCGGGTCGGTCGCGCTGGGACGCTCCCCGATGGGACTGCTGCTGCCCGCGGTCGTCGCGCTCGCGATGCAGCTCGCCCAGATGCTGCCGCTGCCCGTCGCCGTACGACTCGCCCTGCCCAGCTACGCCTTCATCGCCTGGAACGGGCTGTTCACCGACCCGGCGCAGCTCGGCCCGCTGCTGATCGGCATCGTCGTCGGCCTGGTGTGGGCCGTGCTCGCGACCGCGCTGGCCTATCTGCTGTTCCTGCGGCGCGACTTCACCGACCTGAGCTACGACGGCTCCGGGCGCCGCGCGCTCACCGCCGCGCTGCTGCCGCTGGCCGGCCTGGTCGCCCTCACGGTCACGGCCGTCGCCGTGGCGACCCCGACCCCGTCGACGGGGTCGGGAATCGAGCAGGACAAGGTACAGCGGTCGGTCGCCACGGCATTCGCCCATCTCTACCGCCTGCAGACCAAGCAGCTCAACCGCCCCGAGGTCACCGAGGCGCAGCTGCGGGTCACGGCGGCGTGTGACAAGGGCGCCGGCCGGCTCACTGCCGAGGGGCCGGGCAACGACTGGCGTTGCGTCGTCTCCTGGCATCTCCCCGGCGTCGCGGCCACCGGGTCGGCCATCTACCAGCTCGATGTCGCCGCGGACGGACGCTTCGTGGCCGATGGCGACGGACCGAAGGAGGTGAACGGCTACTTCCTGGTGCGGACCCCGGCCGGGGACGCACCGAACCCGCTGTGGCAGTTCGACGCCAACGTCGAACTGCTCTCCACCACCCCGAAGGGATGACGCCATGCAGATAACGCGCCGCCGTCGGCAAGTCGAGAACGAGTACTTCGTCCTGCTCGGCAGACGGGTCGGCCGCCGGGCAACGCTGGTCACGGCATGCATCGCCACTGCCGCCCTGGCCGTCGGCACCGCGGTCGCCGAAACCCGCCAGTTCGGCACCGAGCAGGTCGGCCAGGTCACCCCCAAGGGCCAGGTCATCTCCAGCGACCAGTACATCGCCCCGTACGGCAGCCGTCTCGTCATCAACGACGGGAAGATCATGTCGTCAACGGTCAGCCCGGACGGCAGCCACCTCGCGGCCTCGGTCACCGACGGTGATGCGGCGCTGGTCGTCGTGGACCTCAAGACCCGGCAGGTGAAGCAGCGCATCGGCAGTTCCCCGTCGGACGACCTGCGCATCACGAGCGGCGCCGTCGGGCAGGAAGGCCCGACGTACTCGCCCGACGGCTCGCAACTGTGGCTCGGCCAGGCCGACGGCTACACCAAGTTCACCGTGAACTCGGACGGCACCCTCTCCAAACCGACGACCATCTCGATCCCGGTCCAGGGCACCAAGCACGCCCTGGTGGGTGCGGCGGTGTTCTCGGCCGACGGCTCCACCGTGTACTCCGCCGTCAACGGCCAGAACCGCGCGGTCGCCATCGACACGGCCACCGGGACCGTCAAGCAGAGCTGGAACGTGGGCAACGCCCCGCGCGGCATGGTCCTGGTCGGCAACAAGCTCTACGTCAGCAACGAGGGCGGCCGCCCGGCGAAGGCCGGCGACTCCACGCTCAACTCCTATGACACCCAGGTGCCGGCCAGCCCGGTGACCGGTGCCACCACCACCGGCACGGTCAGTGTCATCAACCTGGCGAAGCCGTCCGGCGCCGTCGGGGCCATCGGTGTCGGTCTGCACCCGACCGCCGTGTACGCCAAGCACGGGGCGGTGTTCGTCACCAACACCGCCGACAACAACGTGTCGGTCATCAGCACCTCCAACGACAAGGTCGTACAGACCATCTCCACCCAGCCGTGGCCGGAGGCGTCCGTCGGCTACGAGCCCAACGCGGTGGCCCTCACCGACGACGGTCACCTGCTGGTGACGCTCGGCCGCGCCAACGCCGTCGCCGTCTACCGGTACACGACCCCGCAGGAGCCGGTCAGCTACGTCGGCCTGCTCCCGACGGACTACTTCCCCGCAGAGATCGCCACCGTCGGCAACAAGATTGTGGTGTCCAACACCCGTGGTGTCGACGCCCGCCGCCCCGACAGCGCAGGCCACAACACCCACGACACGACGTCGAGCCTGACGCAGTTCACGCTGCCGAGCGACCGTGTCATCAGGTCCGAGACCGCCAAGGTCTTCCAGCAGAACGGCTGGAGCGAGGGCGCGGTCGCACTGGCCGACAAGACCAGCAGGGCGAAGCCCGTGCCGGTCCCGGCACGGATCGGCGACCCCTCGACAATCAAGCACGTCTTCCTGATCGTCAAGGAGAACCGGACCTACGACCAGGTCTACGGCGACATCGCGAAGGGCAACGGCAACCCGGCGCTGACGCAGTTCGGCGAAAATGTGACGCCCAATCAGCACGCACTGGCCCAGCAGTTCGGGCTGTACGACAACACGTACGACATCGGCACGAACTCGGCCGAGGGCCACAACTGGCTGATGCAGGCCGACAATCCGGAGTACACCGAGTCCTCGGCCGGTGAGTACGCGCGCAGTTACGACACCGAGGACGACGCACTCGGCCACCAGCGGACCGGCTTCCTCTGGACCGGTACGCAGGCGGCGGGGAAGTCCGTGCGGGACTTCGGCGAGTTCCAGCAGTTCCTGACCAAGCCGTCGGACGCGAGTTGGCAGAACCTGTACTGCGACGCCAAGAACATGGGCGCGACCGGGCAAGGCACCGCCTACACCCTCAACTCGTCCTCGCCGATCCCGTCACTCAACAGCGTGTCGGTGCCCGGTTTCCCGAAGTTCGACACCAGCGTCCCGGACATCTACCGGGAGCAGATCTGGAAGCAGGACTTCGAGAAGAACGGTCCGGCGAACCTGAACATGCTCTGGCTCTCCAGCGACCACACCGGTGGTCCGGCGGGCCCCGCCGCCCAGGTTGCGGACAACGACCTCGCGACCGGCAGGATCGTCGACGAGATCTCCCACAGCAAGTACTGGAAGGACTCGGCGATCTTCGTTGTCGAGGACGACTCCCAGGCCGGCCTCGACCATGTCGACGGCCACCGCGCGCCGATCCAGATCATCAGCCCCTGGGCCCGGCACGGCACCGTCGACAGCCACTACTACTCGCAGATCACGATGATCCGGACCATCGAGCAGATCCTCGGAACCCGCCCGATGAACCAGAAGGACAGCGCGGCCACCCCGATGCGCGAGGCGTTCACCCAGCACCCGGACTACGCCCCGTTCAAAGCGCTGCCCAACCGGACCTCGCTGACCGACGGTCTGAGCACCCCGCCTTCCTGCGGTGTGGACACCCCGGCGCCGCAGGACCCCAAGGCAGTTGCCGTACCGGCGACCAAGGTGCCTGCCGACAAGCAGTCGCTCGCGGCGGAGTGGAACACCTGGAAGTCGAAGCAGCGGCTGACCGGCCCCCATGCCGTGCCCGACTTCGCGAACCCCGCGCAGATGAACCACTTCACGTGGTACCAGACCCACAACTGGTCGAAGCCGTACCCCGGCGAGAACAAGATCTACGCACCGAACGACGTACCCGGTGCCTACATCCCGTCACCGGAGTCCGACGGCTGACGCGACCTGCTCGCGTCAAGGGCCCCTGCCCGGCAACACCACCGGGCAGGGGCCCCTCTGTGCAGTGTGTGCCAGAACAACTGGTCCCGAATCAAGCAGCGTTGGCTCTGTTGATCACTGCGCTGTGGCGCTTGTCGGCGGCGTGCTTGTTTCGCCAGACACCCGATGCGGTTCACGCTGCCCTGAGCCTTGTGGCTGGGGTGGTAGGTGCCGTCGAGACGGCGCACCTGGTGCGGCGCCGCCCCCACCCCAAGCGGTCCGGCGTGATGGAGGTCTTCCCGATGGAAGAAGGAACAGCGAAGTACGTCGCAGCCCCTGGAGCAACTCGACATCGTCGAGGCACGGTTGACCAGGGCCCAGAAACTCTCTGCAGCGGCGTTGTCGAAGCACGACCCGGTGCGCCCAGAGCTTTGCCGGAGCCCCAACGCGCCTGTCTCCCGAGGAATTCAGTGGACGTATAGTCGCTGCCGCGATCCGAGTGCGCGATGCACCCAGGCTCCAGGGCAGCCCGGCCGCGGGCCATGTTCAACGCGTCGACGACCAGGCCCGCGCGGTGGTGGTCGCCCATCGCGCAGCCGACACGTCACCACCATGGCCACCTTCCTGACCACCTGATACCGGGAGGCCACCGACCGGATCAAGGCCACCACCGGGCGGCACTCCCGCGCGTCCTGCGGGTCACGATGCTCGGTTCCGTCGTCAGAGAGCTGATGCTCGGCGCGACCTGGGCCGCGCTCGGCTGGCTGGCGGCAACCGGGCGGATGGACCTGGCCATCGCCGCGACCGCCGTCATCGCGGTACGCACCTCCACCGGCGCCCTGACCTCCCTGGTCATGGCCGCCGCGAGGCTGTTCCGTACGTCGCTGTACCTGGACGACTGGCAGGCGCTCCTGCGCCGGGCGAAGGCCTTGCGCGCCGTACGCGGCACCCCGCAGGTCCCGGTCGGTGCCCCCGCCGAGATCCGCGCGGTGGACAAGCGAACGGAGCCCCTGGAACGACGGTTGATCTTGGCCGACAACTCGTCTACCAGGAGCTTCGCCGTTCTGCAGATTCGTCCAACTCGCAGCCACTCTCGCCAGGCTGGAAGGGCCTCAATGACGCCGGACCCCCGGTGCGGTCCCGGCCGGGAGGCTTTGGCCGAGTGTCCCGGTGCAGCCCCGGTCGCCGGGGTTGCCTGCAGCCGATCGCATGGGCCGGCTACTACCTCAGGGACTCGCCGTGCCTGCGGGCCCGGGCGGTGCAGGTCGGTGCCGGGCCGTGGCCGGGGCTGGCCGGAAGCGGGCTTGTCTGTGCGGGCCGGGCCTGGTGGGGTGATCGTCGTGGCGGCGGACAAGGACGACTCGGGCACCTCCCCTGGTACCAGCGGACGGTGCATGTTCACGCTGGACGAGTACAACACGGCGGCACGTTCGGTGGTCGAGCCCTCCGTCTGGGATTACATCGATGGTGGCAGCGGTGACGAGTCGACGCTGCGCGAGAGCCTGGCCGGCTTCCGGCGCTACCGGCTGCGCCCGCGCGTCCTGGTCGACGTCTCCCGCTGCGACACGCGCACCACGCTGCTCGGGTCTCCGGTCGCCCTGCCCATCGCGGTTGCCCCTACTGGCTTCCACGGGCTGGTCACGCCGGAGGGCGAGGTGGCCTGTGCCCGCGCCGCGGGCCAGGCGGGCGCGCTGATGGTGGTCAGCACGTTCGCCACCAGGCGGCTGGAGGATGTCGCCCTGGTGGCGCGGGGACCGTTGTGGATGCAGCTGTACGTCTTCCGGGACCGGACGGTCAGCGAGGATCTGGTCATCAGGGCCGAGGAGGCCGGCTACCGGGCGCTGGTCGTCACCGTGGATGCCCCGGTCCGCGGACGCCGGGTACGGGATCTGCGCAACGCCTTCGCTCTCCCTGCGGGGCTGGCGCCGGCGAACTTCCCCGACATCCGCGCCGACGGATCCCCGGCCGAGCTGGCCGCGGTGATGGCCCGGCGCATTGATCCCGCCTTCACCTGGGACGATCTGGCCTGGCTGCGCTCGCTGACCAGGCTTCCGATCGTCCTCAAAGGCGTGCTCACCGCCGAAGACGCGGCCCGCGCGGCCGAGTTGGGGGTGGCCGCGGTGGTGGTGTCCAACCACGGCGGCCGCCAGCTGGACGGAGCGGTCACCGCCCTCGACGCGCTGCCCGAGGTGGTGCGCGCCGTCGCCGGACGCTGCGAGGTCCTCATCGACGGGGGTATCCGCCGCGGGACGGACGTACTGATCGCGCTGGCTCTGGGCGCCCGGGCGGTGCTCGTGGGTAGGCCCGTTCTGTGGGGCCTGGCCGTATCCGGGACCGAGGGCGCGCGCAACGTACTGTCCATCCTGGGAGCCGAGTTGGAGACCGCCATGGCCCTCTGCGGCCGAACAGCACTCACGTCCGTGGACGCGAGCCTGCTGCACCCGGCACTCCACCCACCTCTGATCCGCAATCCCGCCAACGCCTCACCCGTTAGCGGTGATTCGGCGGTTGCCGACGCGTGGTGAGTGCGTACGGCCACGCCTCCCTGGGAGAGCCGGTCCGGGGAGCTCGGAGGTCGTGTCTCGTGGTCAAGCCGGTGTCGATGCAGTGGAGTTCGGTGCGACAGGAGCCGGGGTGCTTGAGCCTTCGTGGTGGCGCGGCTCTTCATGCCCGCGTGAACAGCCTGCGACGGCCGTACGCGAAGCCGACACCGTGATGACGACGCGTCGCCCGCCAAGCCAACGGCAACCAACGCCGGGGAGCGGGCTGTCTGGGCGGGAGGCCTCTCATGCGGCTCTGTTCCGTGATTGGCTCGTGGCGGTGCAGTTGGTCTTTTCGCGGTCAACCCGTTCGTCGGCACCCGATGTTGAAGGGACCACGCTGTGAGGATCTTCATCTCTTCCGACATGGAGGGCGCGGCGGGGGTCGTCGACTGGGACCAGTGCAGGCCCGCGGGCGCCCAGTACGGCTATTTCCGCGGCCTGCTCCAAGGCGAGGTGAACGCTGCGATCGAGGGCGCGCGGGGCGCCGGCGCGAGTGAGTTCCTCGTGAACGATTCGCACTCGGCGATGGCCAACCTCCGCCCGGACGAGCTCGCCGGCCGTGCCCGCTATCTGTCCGGTCGGCACAAGCCGCTGTACATGATGCAGGGCCTCGACGCCTCGTTCGACGGGATCTTCTTCGTCTCGTATCACGGGTCGATGTCCGGTCCGTCCTCCACGCTGTCGCACACCTACAACCCGAAGGCGATCGCCGAGGTCCGGCTCAATGGCGTGCCTGCGGGGGAGAGCGGCATCAACGCGCTGGTCGCCCTCGGGCACCGGGTGCCGGTGGTGCTGATCACGGGTGACGGGATCACGGCCGAGGAGATCGAGCCGTTCTGCCCCGGCATTCGTGCCGCCGTGGTGAAGTCCTCGGTGTCGCGCTTCGCCGCCGACAGCATGCACCCGGCTCAGGCTCGTGAGCTGATCCGGGACGCTGCCCACGAGGCGGTCCAGAGCCTGCCGCGTGCAGTAGTGCCCGCGATCGAACTCCCCGCCACGCTCACCGTCCGGTTCCGAAACACGGACCTGGCCGAGATGGCGACGTGGATCAACGGGGCGGTACGCGAAGACGAGTTGACCGTGCGGCTCACCGACGCCGACCCGATCCGGCTGTACCGCAGCTTCGTTGCCGTGGTCATGCTCACCCGGGCCATCGCCGAGTAGCCACGACGACGCAGGCGGCCGGGGGCGGCGTGCTGTTGTGGCCTGGTCCCCCCCTCGAAGAGCCGCGACGACCCTGGCCTCATCGAAGCTCACCGCTGATCCCCGGGAGCCCGGGCGCGGTTGTCATGACCCGCGTTTGTGAGAACTGCGCTGTGCGTGCGGCCAACGGTGGGTGCGCGGTGATGGAGCGCCATCTCGCCGATGCCGGTCTCGGAGCAGAGGCAGGTCGGGGCGAAGGCCACGCCTCCCGCCTGTAATCCGGCAAAGCGAACGGGAAAGCCTCAACTACCCCAATGGAGCGCTGCAGTTGAGCGGCCCGGTCCTGTGATCTTGGTCAATGAGTGGTCAAGATCAGACCATGCATTTCCGTCCACTGGTTCAGGTGCAGGCTAATTCCCGTCCATTCGCGAGTAATGACGCACCGTACATTTACCTGCTCTGGCCCTGTTCTGTCCGCCCTGTTCACGGTCCCGTAACGAGTTGAGCGGACGAACGCCGGGCTCAGCCCGTTGACCGGTGCTCATCAACTCTGCTTTGCTTCCGCCCGGCGGACGGTGCCACCACAGCCCGTGGTGACAGTTCGTCAGACAAATGGGGTTCGCGTTTCGGTCCGGGGGCTTGCTTCCCTGTCTGCGGAGAGAGTAATTCCCCGCGGAACGGCCGCCGCATGCCCAGGGAAATCCCCTGTGCGGTCGCGGTGTTGCTTTCCGCTGCTCTCTTCACGCCGATATTTCGGCGGGGTGGTGAGTGTCCGTTTCGGGGCGTGGCCCGGTATGCCGTCCGCCGCTGTCCAGCCGAGCGGTCACGGCCGTCGACCGACGCGCGGTGACCGGTACGAGAGAGGCACCCCCACCCATGGGTATCCCCCATATATCAAGAGCCGCGCAGCGGACCGCCCTGACCGGGCTCGTCTCGCTCGCCTTCGCCACCACCGGCCTGGTCGCGGCCGGTTCGGCCCAGGCCCAGACCGCCGCGAGCACCGGTGCGTCGGCCTCGGCCACCCCGCATGTGAAGCGGCTCTGCTCGCAGCCCACCAAGCACCGGGTGATGGCCTGCAAGGCGCTCGCCCGCACCGACGTCGTCCAGCCGCATGCGCTCACGGTCAACGCGGTCTCGCCGCTCGCCGTGCCGTCCGGCTACGGCCCGTCCGACCTGCTGAGCGCCTACAACCTGCCCGCGAACGGCGGTGCCGGTGCGACGATCGCGATCGTCGATGCCCAGGACGACCCCAATGCCGAGTCCGACCTGGCCGCCTACCGCAGCCAGTACGGCCTGCCGGCCTGCACCGCGGCCAACGGCTGCTTCAGCAAGATCGACCAGAACGGCGGCACCAACTACCCGGCCGCAGACGCCGGTTGGGCGGGCGAGATCTCCCTGGACCTCGACATGGTCTCCGCGATCGCCCCCAACGCCCACATCCTGCTCGTCGAGTCCAGCACGGCCAACATGAGCGACCTGGGCACCGCGGTCAACACCGCCGTCGCCCAGGGAGCCAAGTACGTGTCCAACAGCTACGGCGGCTCCGAGGACTCCTCAGACCTGACCGCGGACAACCAGTACTTCAAGCACCCCGGTGTCGCGATCACCGTCTCGGCGGGCGACTCCGCGTACGGCGCCGAGTACCCGGCGGCCTCCCAGTACGTGACCTCGGTCGGCGGCACCGCCCTGAAGCGGGACTCCAGCGCCCGCGGCTGGTCCGAGTCGGTGTGGCACACCAACAGCACCGAGGGCACCGGCTCAGGCTGCTCGGCGTACGACCCCAAGCCCGGCTGGCAGACCGACAGCGGCTGCTCGAAGCGTGCCATCTCCGACGTGTCGGCCGTCGCCGACCCGGCCACCGGCGTCGCGGTGTACGACAGTTACCAGGCCAGCGGCTGGAACGTGTACGGCGGCACCAGCGCCTCCGCGCCGATCATCGCCGGCGTCTACGCACTGGCCGGCACGCCCGGCACCGGCGACTACCCGTCGAAGTACCCGTACGCGCACACCGGCGCACTCAACGACGTCACCACGGGCAGCAACGGCACCTGCTCGCCCAGCTACCTGTGCACCGCCGGCCCCGGCTACGACGGCCCGACCGGCCTCGGCACCCCGAACGGCACCACGGCCTTCGCCACCGATGGCAGCACCGGTGGCGGCAGTGCCCTGAGCAACGGAACCTTCGAGGCGGGCACCCTGAGCGGCTGGACCTCCACCGGCTCCGCCGCCGCCAGCGCCGACGCCGCCCACACCGGCAGCTACGGCGCCCTGGTCGGCTCGTCCAGCCCGACCAACACCTCCTCCCTCGCCCAGACCTTCACCGCGCCGACCGGCAGCTCCAAGGTCTCCTTCGCCTACGACGTGACCTGCCCCGACACCGTCACCTACGACTGGGCCACCGCCACGCTGAAGGACAACACGACCGGCACCACCACGACGGTCCTGCCCAAGACCTGCACCAACGGCGCCGGTTGGAAGACCGCCTCCGGCTCCCTGACCGCGGGCCACAGTTACACCCTCACGCTCACCAGCAAGGACGACGACTACGCGGGTGACGAGACGTACACGTACTACGACGACGTGACCGTCTCCTGAAACCAGGCCGACGCGTGACGTCGCCGGCACGCATCCGAACCCCTCTCCCACCGAACATGGGGGAGGGGTTTGTTGCCCGCGGCCCTCGCTTCGACCCCGACGGGAGTGCCCAATGGACGGCGGGTTTGGAACCCGCCCCGAGAGCGTGCAGCAGTTCGCCCAGCGAGGGACATCCATCCCGCGGCCGTTCCCGCACCTGTGGCTGCGAGCCGCCGCCGTCCGCAACCGCGAGCCCCGCCGACAGGGCGAGCCCGCGGTAGGGTCGGTCGGTGAGGCGGTGGGCTGTTCCTGCGGGCGCGGCGAGCAGGCCGAGCAGCAGCGGGCCGACCGCCTGGGTGGCTTCGGCGGCGGTGGCGCCGACCAGGGCCAGGAAGGCGGTGCCGAGGACGCGTACCGGCACGCGTCGTGCGGCGGCCAGCAGGCTCAGCCTTACGAGTTGAGGATCCGTCCGGCTTGGACGGCGGTCGGCTCGTTGGAAGGAGGCACGCCGCCAGGCCGACGTAGTGGCGCTGCCAGTCCACCGGCCAGCCGAGCAGGGCCGGGTTCCAGTCCGGATCGACCGCGGCGAACTGCTCGGCACGCCGTTCGGCGCGTACCAGGTCTTTGCCCAGTCCGCCGGGGCGGCGGATGTTGGTGAGCCACTGTCCGACCGGCTTGTCGAGCGCGGTGGCGTGCCGGGACGCGGCCAGCGTCCCGGCCTCCGCGAAGTACGCGCGTGCCGCCGCGAGGTTCTCGGTGAACTGGGCGTCAGCGGTGTTTTAGACGATCCTGAGCGCCTCCAGATCGTCGGCCCGCTCGCTGCTCATCTGCCCGGCCGGCAGCACGCGGCGCTGGTCGGAGAGCCACCGGCCGAGCGGGTAGGCGCCCTCCAGGTGCTCGTAGGACGTCTCCAGATCACGCTCGCGGTCCCGGTAGCGGGAGGCGGCTTTGTAGCCGCGCAGCCAGTCCTGACGTTCGGTGTTGATGACCCGGTACTTGATCCATTTCGCGACCATCACCGGATCCCGCAGGGCCGCGAACCGAAGCAAAAGCCGGTGCTCCTCTTCACCGTCGAAAGCGGTGCGGTGCAGCCGGTTGATGAGGACGGTGCGGTGGATGTCCCTGTAGGGCACTCGGCAGACGGTTCTTCCTCCCAGGGGGAGCCGTACGGAGCGTTACCGCTCGAAGTGCATGCTCCGCCTGGGCAGGTGACGATGGCCGAGACCTATCTCTCTCCCCTCAGGAGTGGACCACGCATGGGCATCAAGGACGAGTTGCAGGGCAAGGCCCAGCAGGCCAAGGAGAAGTTGCAGGGCAAGCAGGACGAGGCGAAGCAGCGCGGCCAGAGCGAGCAGGAGCGATTGCGCCGGCGCGCCGAGGAGGCCAGGCAGCAGGGCCAGCAGTCCTTCGACGACGTCCGGGACGACCTCGACGACCGCACCTGACATGGGGTGAGTGTCGGCTCCGCCCCGGCGATGGGGGTCAGCAGAGCTGGAACGTTGCTTCCACCGGGTAGTGGTCGCTGGGTGAGCGGGTGTCCAGTTGACCGGGGGTCCAGCCCGCCTGGGGGTCGAAGTCGGTCTTGACGTCCGGCACGGCGGTCGGGACGGGGCGACCGGCTGCGTTCAGGTAGCCGAGATAGTCCAGGTTGTCGCGGTAGTCCTTGGGGAAGGTCTCGACGTCGGCCATGTACTGACACCAGGCCGAGACCGAGCAGTCCATGGTGGTCGGCGCGGCGGCCGGGGTGTTGAGTGAACCGTCCACGGCCGACTGGGCGTTGGCGAAGTCGCCGCGTGACTGGCCGTGCGTGTATTCGATGTTGAGATCGCCCCCGAGCAGGACCGGCGCCGACGCACCGACGATGCCGTTGACCCAGTCGCGGATCTCACCGAGCTGGCGCAGGCGGGTGGCCTGGGTGGTGTCCGTGGAGGTGTTGGACTGGTCGGCCTGGAGATGCGTGCCGACTACCCAGGTCTTGGTGCTGTTCTTGTCGATCTGCGCGAGCGCCGCGCCCTTGTTGGCGTTGTAGTCCCAGGTCCCGGAGGTGGAGTTGCTGAAGACATGGGCGTACTGGGCGGTGATCGGGTACTTGGACAGGATCATCGTGCCGCCGTTGATCACGAACCACGAGCTGGAGCAGTTGCCGCTCACTCCGTTCCAGCCGCCGCCCGAACAGGTCTGGCCCACCACCGGGGTGCGGTACGGGTAGAGGTCGGCGAGCTTGGCCGAGATGTCGTCGGTGGAGGTGTGGTTGAACAGTTCGTCCAGGATCACCACGTCCGCGTCGTGCTGCCGGATGATCGACTCGACGACCGGGGTGCGTTGTGCGGCCTTCTCGTTCTGTGTCGAGTCGACGACCGCCGTGCCCAGGTCGACGTTCCAGGCGAAGACCGAGAGTGTCGGGGCGCTGGGGGCCGCGCCGGCGGCCGGCGCCAGCAGGACCGTGCCTCCGACCAGTGCGGCCGCAGCTGTGACGGCGGTGAGGGCGGAGGCGGTTCGGGGCGCGCGCACGAGGGCTCCTGGTGGTCGCTTGGAGTGGGAACGGCCGGACTCTAGCTACTGGCGAGTACATCCGGAAGAACTGCGACTGACCGATTTATGGCAGCCAGATGTCCGAGCGACCCTGACCCGGGCCGCTGCGGCCGCCGCGGTGGCCGACGTCGCCCTGGGCAGGACCCGTTCGCCTTCGATTACCTCCTGCAGGGTCCCGGGCTCGGTCAGGCAGCGGCTCGGCGTCGGAGGGATACGGGATGATTCAGGCGATCGTCGACGGAGCCGAACGCACAGTGTGAAAGAGGATCGCCGGTGATCGAGGCAGAACTGAAAGCGCGCGTCCACGCACCCGAGACGGTCCTGCGCCTCGTCGACGAACGCGCCACGGGCCGCGCCGAGGTGTACCAGGACACCTACTACGACACGGTGGCTGGCACGCTGGACGCCGAGGACCGGGAACTGCGAGTACGCACGGTCCACGGCCCCGACGGCACCCGCAGCATCCTCAGCTACAAGGAACCGCGGATCGACGAAGCCTCCGGCTCCAAGCCCGAGTACGAGACCCGGGTGACGGATCCGGACGCGGTCCACGCCATGCTGCGCGGCCTTGGCTACGTGCCCGCGCACGCCTTCGAAAAGCGCTGCCGCAATTACGAGTTCGAGGCACACGGCCTGGCGGTGCTCGCGACCCTGGTGCGGGTCCCGGAACTCGACGGGACATTCCTGGAGATCGAGACGCAGGTGAAGGAGCAAGACGACCTGCAGGACGCCCTCGACGCTGTCCGAGCCGTCCTGGCCGAACTCGGCATCGCCGAGGACGACCTGACCACCGACACGTACACCGGAGCGGTCCGGGCGCAGCGCAGCGCCTGACCTCGGACATGCGAGAAGGACCCCACCCCTGTTGGGCACAGTGGCATGGGGCTCTTGCAGTGAATCTGCTACCAGGGCTGCCGCGTGCCGGAAATCCTCTGCCTGTCGAAGCCCGCTGCGTGCACGCTGGACGGGAGTGTCCTGGGGCGAGGCAGTTCGCGGTGTTGAACAGGTTGGGAGACATGAGGGTGTTGGTGAGGACAGTTGGAGGTGCGGTGGTGTGGCGAGCCTGGGAGGCGAGTGGGCCGGTTGTGGCGCGGCGGCCCGCGCATGCGCGGCTGACCGGTCTTGTCGACGGGTACTTCGGCTATGAGCGGGCGGGTGGTGGCTCGATCACCCAACGGGTGCTTCCTTCCGGCGCCGTGGTGGTGATGGTCGACTTCGAGTCGGCGGACCGGCGGACGGTGGGCCCGGACGGCACACGTTCTCCACGCTGTGGCATGCTCTCGCCCACTACGGGACTCCTGGACCGGCCTGTGGACGCCGAGACGATCGGGGCGGTCTTCGGCGCCGGAATCGTTCTGACTCCGCCGGGCGCCTTCGCGCTGCTCGGCATGGCCATGCATGAAGTCACCAACACCAGGATCCCGCTCGCACAGGCACTGGGGCACACGCGCAGCGACCGTCTCAGTGAACGGCTGGCGGGTTCACCGGCGTGGGAGGCGCGTTTCGCCCACCTGGACTCCGTGCTGCTCTCGGTGCTGACGGGCGTCCGCCGCCCGGCCGCCACCGGCACTGCCGCACTCGCCTGGCATCGGCTGCGCTACACCGCGGGCCGGGTCTCCGTCGCCACCCTTGCCGACGACCTCGGGTTGAGTCGGCGGCGCGTCGAGGAGGTGTTCCGCGAACAGATCGGTTTGCCGCCCAAGCGGGCCGCCCGCGTCCTGCGCTTCCACCACGCGGTCCGCACGCTCGCCCGCCCACAGGGACTGCCTCTTTCGGACATCGCACTCGACTGCGGGTACGCCGATCACGCACACCTGAGCCGGGAGGTCAAAGCCCTGTCCGGCCTCAGCCCGCGCGAGATCCGCACACTGACCCGCTCCGTGGAACTTGCGCCGGGCACCCCGCCGCTTCTCGGACAGAACGGTGGCACCGCGCGTTCCTTCAAGACCCGGCCCTGCGGCTCGCCCTAGCGTCAGCAGTGCTCCGCGGCACCGGGCCGCGCGAACCGGAAGGACCAGTCGTGTACTGGATGAGGAGAACCGCCGCTGCGCTCGCGATTACCGCTGCCGCGCTGGTGACACCTGGTGTTGCCCACGCTCAGGCAACCGACGACTACCAGGGGTGCCCCTCCGGGTACGTGTGCATCTACCCGAACGCGTCCTGGAACAACGGCGTTCCGGAGCACCGCTACTACAACTACCAGGCGTACGACCTGACCAACGAGTTCGGCGTGCACCGCATTTTCAACAACCAGACCGGCGGGGCGACCGTGCAGACCTGTAAGGGCTACGGCGGCAGTAACTGCGGCGACAAGATGGCGCCGTGGACCTACCGCGACGAGGACCTGACGCCGATCAACTCGATCCTTCTGCAGTCCTGAACGGTCACCCCGCGCCCGCCGGGAAGCCGATGCACGGCGAACCCCTGCGGGACTGCGGGTGGCCCCCGCGGTCATCCGGGCCGCGAGCCGGCTTCAAGCAGCTGCCCAGGGACCGCTGGCCGGATGGCCTGCACAGCATCTCCAAGCAGCACCTGCCCCCGAAGACGGGGGGGGGGGAACAGCCGCGCGGCGCCGTACCGCTTGCTGTCTACGCCGTCCCGCCGTCCCGCAGGCCGTCGCCCCAGACGGCCTGACGGCGCACAGTTGAGCAGTGGATGCCGCCGAAGCTCGCGTACAGCATCTACGTACGACAGCTCGACGTACGGCTCTGCAAGATCCACCCCGACCGGTACGGCCACCCAGCACCCTCAGCGCGTCACCTCGTATGACTAGGTTCGCTGGCAAGGAAGGCGAAACGATTGGGTTCGTTATCAAACGCCCGATTGGATGACAGTGGTCAGCCGGGTGTGCTTCGACTGAAGTTGGTCGTGTGCATCGCCCTGAACTGGGTCGACTTGGTTGGATGTCAACGGCCTGCCGTGGCTGGTCAGGGACGCAGGGAGAGGTCGAGGCCCAGGTCTGGGTTTCCGTACCAGGTCAGTTCGGCTGCTCGTCCGTCGCCGAGTTCGCCGCGGATGCGGGACAGGGCCAGGATGAGGGCCTGGAGCGAGTCGACGCCCCACATCGAGGTGACTGTCTCCGGCGTCTGTGGGCGGCCGAGGATTTGACAGGGGCAGTACCAGTCCCCGCCCGGGTCCTGGCGCGGTGCTCCGATGTGCACCGTGACCTGCTGCTGGATACCGGTCGTGTCGGTGAATTCATAGGTCCGTGATGCGATCGTCCGGCCGAGGGTGCCGTCCGGTGGAGCAAGGGTCATAGCAGTCCAGGTCTCTCTTTAGGCGCGGGCGGTTGTCCAAGGGGTAGCGGCTCCCGTGGTGCTGATTCACCCCGATATGTTGCGGGAGTTACCGACTTGAGTTTGCATCATGGGCGGTGTGCGGTGGTTCACGGCCGCGTCCTGTCCCTCGATCTGGGAGTGGCGATCACTCCGATCAGTTTGCACCTAGCCTCCAGGCAGTAGGTCACGGATCCTCAACCGGCATCCAGGACGGGCCGAAATCCGCCAGCACAACATCGTGGTCCCCCGGCGCCGTCGTACCGGAACCACGCCTTCGAACCGGGTTGCGTCCATGGGGATGGTGTACGGGTCCGACCTGATCCGGTGTTTTGCTCCGGCTTGTGGCCTGCGCTGTCGGGGCGGGCGTCGACACCACGGGTGTTGGACGCCACAATCTTGTTGCCGACCAGGACCATGCCGCGCGGGGCGTTGCCCACGTTCCAGCTCTGCTTGACGGTCCCGGTGGCCGGGTCGATGGCGACCGCGCGGTTCCGGCCGTTGACGGCGGTACACGAAGCCGGAGACATCACGATACGCACCCAGCCACTTGTCGCGATCGGAGTTTGATGCCAAGGCGCGATGGTACGGGCAGGCGCGGTAGATTTACCGTTCCTTGCCCGGGCTTGATGGTGCTTCCCAGTCCAAGGAGAAGGCGGCCAGCCAGGCCAGCCAGAGGGCGGCGGGCAACTCCACCAAGAAGGCCATGCCCAGTGCCACGTACTGGGCGCCGCCGTCTTCGGACGTCGCGACGTCGAACCACGCGTCCAGGACCAGCAACGCGGCGGTGGCGGCGGCCACCGGTGAGACCGTCCGAACCTGGCGAGCCAAGAGAATGGCCGTTGCTACCAGGCCCGTTGCCTGCAACAGGTCCATCCCCACCCAGGACACCGACCAGTTGTGCACCTGGGTCTGACCGTCCAGCAGGAACCCCAGAACTACCGTCCAGGCCAACAGGACGACGGCGATCACCAGCAAGACCCGAGCTATGACACGAGGCGCAAAAGGCATGGAGGGGGGTCCCGTCTACGGAAGGGCCACTGGCTTCGTCGACCCTACCGACGGTCATCCGTCGGCACGCTCGGCAACCGGTGGAGCCGACAGCCGCTTCGGCGTGCTGGCTCGGTCGTGCATACGGCGCCCTGCATGCCACGGCATCCCGGTGCAGTGCCTGATGGTCTGCACTCAGGAAGATGAGGGATCGGTCGGGAAGAGAACGGGGCTGAGCAGGTACGGCACCCGGCCCGGGCCGGGCTGGTTGCCCAGCCGGGGCTGCAGGACGGCGACCAGTTCCCCGACGAGCTCGGTGAGTTCGTCCGGGCTGAGCCAGAGCGTTCCCTGGCGGTAGGAAGCCGAGTCGGCGGTCGGGTTCGCCCCCTCGCGATCGAGGTAGGCGTTGAACTCGGCGATGAGGACGGCCATGGCGGCGGCGAAACCGCGGCGGTGGTCGTCCAGGGACATGGTCGCGGCTGCTTCGCCGTCGATCGAGGGGCGATCGCGGCGCAGCCGGTAGTGGCGCTCGACGACATTGCGCACGCGGCGCTCCTTGGCCACTTCGAGGAAACCGGCCTCCGAGAGCAGAGCCACGTGTCGGTAGACGCTCACCTTCGGGACATCGGGCAACCGGGCGGACAGCTCGCCGGTGGTGAGCTCGCGTCCGCCGGACAGGGCGTGCACCACGCGCAGGCGTACCGGGTGGAGAAGCAGTTCGACGGTGTCCATGGCGCTACTATTTCATGGGTGATACCGTTATCGAAATTGAGACTATAGGTGGGGGTGTGGGACGGATGAGGCGGGAACGCGGGCGGGGTGTGGCAGTGAACGGGCGCTCCGTCCATGTCGAGGAGTCGGGCCAGGGCACCGACTGGGTGATCTTCGAGGCCGGAGCAGGCCTCGGCCGGACCAGTTGGGACGCGGTGCTGCCACTGCTGGCCGATCGCGCCCGACTGGTGGCCTACGACCGTGCCGGGTTCGGCCGCAGTGGCCGGACCTCGGGCCAGCTGGGTATCGACGACATGGCCGCCGACCTCGCCGCGCTGATCGAGGAAGTGGTTCCGCGGTCGTCCTCTCTGGTGCTCGTCGCGCACAGCATGGGCGGGCTGGTCGCGCGCGGCGCGGCGGACCACCTCGGCCCACGGCTGCGAGGCCTGCTGCTGATCGACCCCACGCCGGAGAGCGCACCCGTCTACGACCGGTTCGACCAGACCGCAAGGAAGGTCGACCGCGCACTCGCCGTGACGCAGGCACTGGTGCGGTTCCGCCCACTCGCCCGCCTGGCCAGCGGGAACGTCCGGCGCGTGTTTCCGGCCGACACCTACGCGACCATGCTCGCCGAGGACTTCGTCCCCGCAGGGACCGCGCAGACCAGGAAGGAACTCAGAGCCGTGGTCGCGGCCATCCCTCGGTTCCGCGCCGAGCCGCCCGGCCTCCCCGCCTGCCCGACGGTGCTGCTCGCGCCATCCCGCCCTGAGAGGGGGCGCGGTGAGCAGCGCACTGTCATGACCGTCCACCAGCGGCAATGGGTCGCTACGCTGCCGAATGGACGGTTCGAGGAGGTCGACTCGGGCCACCTCATCCAGGCCGAGCAGCCCGGGATCGTGGCGGAAGCGGTCGGGCGCCTCCTCGCCCGGACGGCCCGAGCCGATGAGGGGCACACTCTTGGTTCTCCGCCACCCGCAGGGGGCTCCGCTCGATGACACCGCCGGGGCCGATCGACCTTGGGCCCACGCAACCCGTTTGTTCGGTTGGCGACTTGGACTGCCGCGACCTTTCGACAGCGTCGGATTGTGTAAGCAGGCCGATCGTGATCACTGTCCGTGGGGCTGCTGACCAGCGCGCGACCTGGGAGCCTGAGAATCGGGCTTGAAGCTGCCGCAGCGGAAGCCTCTACCGTCGGGAGCAGGGTCGGAGGTTCCGGCCCGGCGAAGCAACCCGTGTGGGGGCGGAGATGGCCTGGCCGATCGCGGAGGTCGCCCGGATGTCGGGTGTGACGGCCCGGACACTGCGGCACTACGACGAGATCGGCCTGCTGCCACCGGCCTGGAACGGCGCCAACGGTCGCCGCTACTACGAGGAGCGCCAACTGCTGCGGCTGCAGCAGGTCCTTGTGCTGCGGGCGCTGGGCCTGGGGCTGCCTGACATCGGCCGGATCCTGGCCGCGCAGGTCGACGAGCTGGAGGCCCTGCGGGGCCATCACTGTCGGCTGCTCGCCGAGCGTGACCGGCTGGACGCCCTGGCCGGCACCGTCGCCCGTACGATCGCCGAACTGGAGCAGTCCAGGAAGGACGGCACAGACATGATCAGTATCAGCCGGCCGGAGAATCTCTTCGAGGGTATCGGGCCCGCCCGGTGCATGAAGGTCCTGCGTGACTTCCCGGATCTGGTCGGGGCCGTCGAACGGCACACCTTGGCGTTGAGCGAGGCTGAGATCGAGGCCGACGAGCGCGAGCGCACGGCGCAGATGGTCCGGCTGGCGGAGCTGCTGGCCGCCGGTAGGCCCGCTGACGCCGATGAGGTGCAGGCCGAGATCGACGCCCAGTACCGGACGTTGGCCCGGATCCGGGCAGCCACCGCCGAGGAGTATCGCGCGATCGGGCGCTCCTGCGTGGAGAACGAGCACTGGCGCGCGGCGTACGAGTCGATCGCGGCGGGCTTGGCCGCGTACCGGTGGGACGCCATCGAGGTGTACGCCGCAACTCGGCTGCGCTGAGCCGGGACCGGGTGACGGGGCCGCCGCCGCGGGGGAGTGGCGGCCCCTGCCGGATCGGGCCACTTGCAAGGGGGACTTCGAGCCTCATGTACGTGATGACATCGAGCCCACGTATGCGGGGAATCAGCCGGAATCCGCCCCGGACCCGGGAGTCACCGATTCCGGGGCGATTCAGGCGATCTCAGGGGGGGTGCGCCGGCGCTCAGGCCTTGAGGCGCGCTTCGGCGATGGCGGGCGGGACGGTGCCGAGCCACCAGGTGGGGTCAGCCGAGCCGTCCGTGGTGTGCCCGTCGCGGTGCACGTAATGGCGGACGTCGCGGCCCGGTTCGGCGAACTCGCCGTTGAGAGCGCGTTCGATCCACTCGGCACCGAAGCGGAAGACTTCGGCGGCGGTGCCGCCCAGCGGGTGGAACTCGTTCTCGTACACGCGCATTTCCTTGGGGGCGGTGACGCGCTCGTAGCTGGCCAGGGCCTGTTCGAGCGGGGTGAGCTCGTCGAACTCGCCGATGCCGTACAGGACGGGGCAGGTGATCTCGCCGACCAGGTCGCCCAACGGCATGTGAGCCACCAGCTCACGGTCGAAGGCCGCCTCGTCGGTGTAGTCGGCCATGTACATGTAGTTGTTCTTGAACGTGGGCTGGGCGCGCTCGAAGATCGTCTTGAAGTCGCCGGTCACCGCCTCGAAAGCGGCGAGTGCGGCCAGGCGCGGGTCCGTCGCGGCGGCGCGGGAGCCCCAGTAGCCGCTCATGCTGATGCCGAACATGCCGATCCGCTGCGGATCGACCTCGGGCAGTCCGGCGAGGTAGGTGATGTAACTGGCTATCGCTCGCTCGTAGTTGGCGAGGTCGACGGCCAGGCCTCCTGCCCGCGACTCACCCTGGCCGGGCCCCTCGATGGACAGGGCGACCATGCCGCGGGAGGTGTAGTAGCGCTCGGCGGCGTAGATGTAGTCCTCCTTGATCATGTCCATTCCGGGGCCGAGGATGACGGCGGGGGCGTTGCGTACGGGCCCGCCGGGCAGGTGGAGCAGTGCGTGGATGTGCTTGCCCTCGAAGTCGAGCACTACGCGGCGTACCCGGCCGTCGCGCAGCGCGCCGATGCGCTCGACGCAGTGGTTCGTGTGCTCGCGGAACGCGGCCTTGCGCGGGTCGGCCGCGTCGAAGACGGAGTACTGGGCGCGGCCCCACATGACGGCGGCCCGGACGTACAGGTCCGCGGCGGTCCGGGTGAAGCCGCCCCGCTCGTGGTGCAGGGCTCGCTTCTCGGCCTGGCCCGCCACGGTCGCCCAGGCCTTGGGCAGCATGGCGCCGCTCTTGACCAGGGCGAAGACCTTCTCGAAGTCGGTGTGGTCGTGGCCGAGCTGCTCCAGCGTGCCCATGGCCTCGGGGTGCAGCGCGTCGAAGCCGCCCTGGGCGAGGGCGATGTCCAGGGCCCAGTTCTGGCCGGTCGAACGGATGGTCATGAAGGTGTTCCTCTCGTTGCTTTGCGCGGATGTCGCCGTACGCGGATGCGTGGACAGGCGAGAGCGGCGCAAGGGGTGCGTACCAGGGGCGCGGCTGGAGGTCTGCGAAGGCGTGGGGCCTTCACCTCCGGCCATGCACCTAAGTACTTAACTAATAAGTACTTAGGTTATGCTGAATGTCAACTCGCCCGACTCCGCACCCGCCGGGGCTCGCCGCACCAAGGAATCCACCGATGACCGAACCGACCGACCCCGCACGTGACCGGGCCATCGCGGAGCTCGCCCGCGCCGCCTACAGCCTCAGCGCCGCCGACTCGCGCTTGCGCGGCCGCGCCACCCGCACCCCCGGCGCGCTCTCCCTCACCCACGCCCGTGCCCTCCGCATCCTCGCGGAAGAGGGACCGCTGCCGATCGGGAGGCTCGCCGCGACCACCGAGACCACCGGCGCCGCGACGACCCAGCTCGTCAACGGACTGGCCACCGCGGGATACGTCACCCGCGAACGCCCCCCGGGTGACAAAAGATCCGTGCTGGTCGCGCTCACGCCTGCCGGCCGCCACCGTCACGAGGAGCGCGAACGATCCCTCGCGGACGCGCTGAACACGGCCCTCGCCCCTCACGACACCGAGGCGCTCCACGCCGCCACCGACATCCTGCGGCACCTGGCCGGCATCTACGACGAGCTCTGAGACTGAGAACCTGTGTCTAAAACCTGGCCGGTCATTGGCTCTTCGAGCCCAGCGGCCGTCCAGGGCGGGCAGCCGGGGAAGCTGGCAGGCCCGTCACCTGCGCGTCCATCGTTTTGGTGTGAACGACACGGCCGACGATCGACTCATCTGGGAACTGGCCGGGTGGGATGCTGACGAACGCCCAGCTCACGTCACCGAACTCAGCCGGGAAGAGATCCTGCGCATCCGCGACCTCTTCGACCGCCGCCTGCCCCCGGCAGGGGAGGACGAGTGGCTTGCCTGCGCAGCTTACGAAGTGCCCCATGACCTGCAACTCCAAGTGCTGGCCGCCGTCCCCCGGCTGGAGTTCAAGCCAGGGGCTGGAGTACTTCGTCGAGGGGGCTGTCCTTTCCGATTAGGCGGCCGGACTGCTCCTCGCTGCTGTCGGCGTCACACTCGTCGCGCTGATCCGGCCGGGGTTGAGACACAGGCTGTGACGCGGAATGACGGTCCGCTGCTCACGCTCGACGTACTGCGCGCGCGCCGCCAGCCTCCGCGCGAACGCCTCCGTGCCGCGCATCGTCCCGGTCTTCGCCTCTATGGAACACCGGTGTCTTAGGGCTGTGCGGCCGGTTACTCGTGTCGCGGTTCGAGGCGTGCGGAATCTCGCCCGCTGGCTTCATCCTTCATCGCCGATCCCCGGTAGCCCGGGCGCCGTCGCCATGACCCTGTTTGTGAGGACTGTGCTGCGTGTGTGCGGCCAACGGTGGGTGCGCGGTGCTGGGGCCGGGTCGGTGATGTCGTCGCCTGTGGGCTGCGGGGTTGATGTGGTCACCGCTCATGCGTGTCTGCTGTGTCTGGTTCCGTGATGAGCGCCACTGTGTTTTCTCGCGGCCGGTGTCGACCGGATGGCCTGGGCCGGGCGTATGCCCTGTGAAGCGAGAGATCCGGGAGTGGTGGTTGAGCGTCGAGGAGTTTGAAGAGTTCTATGCCCAGACGGTCGCGCGGCTCACGGGGCAGTTGTACGTGATGCTCGGTGACCTGCATGAGGCGCAGGACGTCGTGCAGGAGGCGTTCGTCAGGGGCTGGAGTCGGCGTCGGCAGCTGGACCGCGACGGGCGTCCGGAGGCGTGGATCCGGACGGTGGCCTGGCGGCTGGCGGTGAGCCGGTGGCGGTTTCGGCGGCGCAGTGCGGAGGCGTGGCGGCGCAGCGGTGCGCCGCCGGATGTCGAGGGCCCCGGGCCGGAGCAGGTGGCGCTGGTGGGGGCGTTGCGTGAGCTGCCGCCGCAGCAGCGCCGCACGCTGGCCCTGCACTATCTGTGTGATCTCACCGTCGAGCAGATCGCGCAGGAGACGCAGCTGTCCGCCAGCACCGTCAAGACGCATCTGGCGCGCGGGCGCGGTGCGCTCGCGCTTCGCCTGCAGGACCCGTGCCGTGAGGAGGCTTCCGGTGACTGAGCACCACGATCCGCTGCGGTCGCTGTTCCAGCAGACCGCCGACTACGGGCGGGCTCGCGCCGACGCGGCACCCGCCGCGCACATCTCCGAGCGGGGAAAGCGGTCCCACCGGCGCCGTGTGGCCGTCGCGGCCGTGGGGACGTGCCTGGTGCTGGCGGGCGGCAGCGCGGCTGCGGCTGTTCTCCTGCCGCAGCGCCCGGCTCCCGTCGTCCCGGCCACCAGCCCCTCGCCGAGCGCACCCGCCCCGCCGGTGCCGTCGCCGCCGGCGAGCGGTACGCCGACTACTTCTGGCCGAACGGCCACCTCGCCTCCCACCGGGGCGATTTCGACGCGTCCGCCGGTGACGCCGACCCAGCCCCCGGCCGGGGGAGCCACCACCTCGCCGCCCTGATCTCGATCCCGCTCGCCCCGTGACCCGGCGGGCCGCCACCGGGCGGTCTCGCACACCCCAGTACGCCCGAAAGATCCCTGTATGCCCCTCACGTCGCCCGAGCTGCGCCAGCATCCTCCCGTACCCGGACAACGCCCCACACGGCCCGGACCGGCCCCGCAACACTCCCGCACACCAGCCGAACCCCCTCGCGGGTCCTTTGTCCGGTGGGTGCTCCGGCTGCCGCCTGACGACCGTGAGGTGCTGTGGCTGTACCTCCTGACCCGAATAGGCATCTGGATCACTGCCTACTGCGCGCGGTGGCTGTTCCCGGCGGACGGCAACACCCGCGCTCCCGGCCCGCTCCTGGCCCCCTTTCAGCAGTGGGACTGGGGCCACTACCTGCACATAGCCCGCGACGGTTACTTCCCCGACGGGGCGGGCCCCTGGCTGACCCAGTGGGACAACCGGGAAGCGTTCTTCCCCGGCTTCCCGCTCCTGCTGCGCGCCGTGCACGTCATCGTCCCCGACTGGACGGCGGCCGGACTGCTCATATCCTTCGTCGCGGGGGGCGTCGCCGTCGCGGCACTGGCCCGCATCGCCCGGCTGCACCTGCCCGGCCCGGACACCGGCCGGCGCACGGTGCTGTTCTTCCTGCTCTCCCCGTGCGCGGTTTTCCTGGCCGTCGGCTACACCGAGGCGCTCTTCCTCGCCCTCGCCCTGCCCGCCTGGCTCGCCGCCCAGCGCCGCAACTGGCCCCTCGCCGCCACCCTGACCGCCCTGGCCACCGCCGTACGCATCAGCGGCCTCTTCCTCGCCGCCGCCATCGCCGTGCACTTCCTCCTCGCCGCCCACCGGCACTGGCGCGCGCTGCCCTGGCTGGCCCTGCCCACCGCGCCCATGGCCCTGTACGCCGGGTACCTGCACGCGCACACCGGCGACTGGCTGGCGTGGAAACACGCCCAGGAACGCGGCTGGTACCGCGACTTCCACGCCCCCTGGGACGCCTGGTCCCACACCTGGACCGGCGCCTTCGGTCAGACCCAGACCACCGGATTCGCCTTCATGTTCCAGGCCGAACTCCTCGCCCTGCTCGCCGGTCTCCTCCTGCTCGCCGTGCTCCTGAAGCAGCGCCGCTGGCCCGAAGCCACCTACATCGGCCTGACCCTGTGGGCGCTGGGAACCTCCTACTGGTTCATGTCCATCCCCCGCGCCACCCTCCTGTGGTGGCCCCTGTGGATCACCCTGGCCGCCTGGAGCCTGCGCAGACCACGGATCAATACCCTCTACCTCTGCCTCGCCGCACCCCTGAGCACGCTCCTTGCCCTCACCTTCCTCACGGGGCGATGGGCCGGCTGACACACCCGCCGCCCCTGGGGGCCCACAACGCCAAGAGGGTTTCCGCACACACGGCCTGACGCCCGGCCGTTACGCGCTGATCGCAGACCGACTGCATCTTGTACGGCAGGTGTCCTCTGCCACTGATTCGTTGAGCGACGACGAGAACGGCGGGCTCATCCACTACAAGTACGCGATCGTCGTGGCCGTTCCGGGTGCGAACCAGGCCGGCACCTGGGGCGACCTCTTCCTCAGCTTCGGCTGTGCTTTCGCCGATGTGAAGCTCGGGGTGAGTGTGCATGACGGCAACAAGTGGAGCGGTATCCAGCCCTGGGACGTCAAGGATGCCGCTGGCCGTCTCGTCAAGAACTTGCCACGCCGGTGGTCGCGCCGTACCCGGGGCCCGGAGTGTCCGGGACGCGCGTTCCGTCACCGGCAAGGGTGCCAGCCACCCGTCCCGGACGCCGCCACCCTGAATCCGGCCTACACCCAGTCCATCCCGAGCTTGGCAAGCTGCGCGAGCTCCTCACCGTTCAACCGGTCGCCGGTCCGTTGTGTTCTATGGCATCTTACTGACGATCGGGCGCAGGAAGGCTGTGTTGACGGCGTCTCCGCCGTTCGCGGCGGCCATGAAAGGCCCGCCGTTCGCCACGATGCTGTCCGGGTTGTTCGGGACGAAGGTCCATCCATGGGGCTTGGCTGAGCTGGTTGGTCCGTCTGCGTAGGCGGGGGCGGTGGCCGTCAGTGCAGCCGCGGTGAGGGCGATAGCGGCAAGGGCACGCTGGGTGTTGTTCACGGGCTGCCAACGATCTTGTCCTATAGAGGGTCACGCCTGACAGCCCGGGGCGCCGCCCCGCATCCACCCCCAGTCCATCCCGAGCCCGAGTCCATCCCGAGCCCGGCGAGTAGTGCGAGCCGCTCCCCGCTGAGCTTGTCGCGGCGGCTCTTCTGGTTGGACACGCCACTCACCCCGAGCCGTACTCCGTGGTCCTGGCCGTCGGCGGTGATCCGTTCGGTCCCCAGCGTCCCCTGCGCGAGGCGCCCTTCCGGCGGCGGGGATGCGGGAATCCCTGCTCTGGAGTCACCGGACGGGCATGGGCTGGAGCCGCTGAGTCGGTGCTGCGGCTCCAACTGGCCTGTGTGTGCCGCCTCGGGGTCCGGGAGAGCAGCAAGTGCGCAGTCACCACTCCCAGCACTGCCAGTGGGTGGACTGCACCCCTTCTGTAAGCAGCGTAGGTCGGATACGCAGACTCGGGAACGTGCCCCATGGCTTTCGGCCATGTAATCGGCTCTGGTGGCAGCCGTTCGCCGCTACGTCTCCGCCAACTCGGCGGCCCGAGACGGCAGGGCTCGCCCTCCAGGGGTGTCGTGCCGACAGGATGTGAGTTCGGCTGAACTACGGTTCAGGGCTGGGCCCTTCGTATTTCTGTGGCCGTGTCGGTCGCATGGGGACGTTGTCAACTCCGGCGGTGTGCAGGACCCTTCGGACGAGCGAGGACACGTGGGGGATGGTCATGATGCCGCTGGGGAATGGTCATGCTGCCGCGGGCCAGTTGGCAGTGACGGAAGTGGACGAGGAGCGCGCTGATCCCGGATGAGTCGATGAAGCCGACCTCGGTCAGATCCAGCTCAACCCGGCGATGCAGCAAGGGGGTTAGGGCGGACCGGAGTATGGGCGCGCCATCCACATCCAGGTCGCCGCACACGCGCACCAAGGCCGGATCGAGGCCCGCGACGACATCGTCGTGCAGGGGTTCTGCACCAGCGTTCAAAAACGGACGCTCCCAAGACATGTTCCGGCGGCTCATGGGTCCGGCCGCCGGAACACGTGGCCCCGGCTCTCCTCCGAACCAGGGACCCGCTCCCGGTCCGGCACGCGGCCGAACCGACCGATCACCGAGTGCCGGAAAAGGGCCGACGAATGCCCGTTGAGCGCAACGGTACGGGGTAGCAGGGCTGCTGCGCCCGCTGCCCGCTCAGGCCTCCCCGGGCGGCGGGCGCACCGGGTCCCCAGGGCTGCGACCCCGGGGACCCCTGGTGCACTTCACATCCTGACCGCCGGTTCAACGACCGTCCGCAGCCCCAGCCACCGCCCCCTGCGCCCCGTCCGTCCCGGGCCCGGGCGAGCCAGCGGGTGACGCCGCAGCTGCTGCTGGCTCGCGCAGAAATGTCCGCTCGGATCTCTCATCTCGTTGTCCTGCATGAGCGCGCCGACCTGGATGGTTCACGATGAACGGCCCGTCGGGGCGGGGCAACCAGGTGAAGGAAACCGAGACAGAATCACGCGAGTCAGCAGGGGGGTGAGGCGAGTGGTTTGGCGAGTTCATGGCCAGCCGGTTCCGGACGGCGAATGCTGTGGCACGCCTTCGCGGGGGCTGTGCGGGAGCTGTGCGGGGGCGCCCGGGGGTGGTGTTTGAGTCTTGATTGGGGGGTGGTGGTTCTCGTACGGATCTTCGTTTCTTCACCCGAAGGGAGAATGGCGGGCTTTCCCTCTGGCTGGAACTCTGAGGCGGCAGTTCATTGTTGCGTCGAAGGGAAAGTGTTCATGTCGGTTGAGGCAGGTCTTGAGAACCGCGCTCAGCAGAGTCTCGGCACAGCCGCCGCGCGGAACTTGGCGACCACCACCAAGTCCGTCCCGCAGATGCAGGAGATCACCTCCCGTTGG
>NZ_LGDD01000350.1 GCF_001279695.1 Streptomyces sp. WM6378 | reverse complement strand
GTGCCGCTCGGGGGCGGCCATGCCCGCGTTGTTCACGAGGACGTCCAGGTGCGGATGCGTCTCGATGACCCGGCGGGCCATGGCCTCGACCTCGTCGAGGTGGGTGAAGTCGGCCGCCACGGCGCAGAGTTGGGCCGTTTCGATCTCGGCGCTGGTGGCGATGAGCGCGTCGACCGCGGCTTCGGTCTCTTCGGCGGTGCGGCCGTGGACGAGGACGGTCGCACCGTGCTGAGCGAGCCGGCGGGCGGTCTCGAAACCGATCCCCGCGGTGGCTCCGGTCACGAGGACGGTGCGGCCGGAAAGCGATGTGGAAGGCATGTGAAATCCCGGGTGATGGCATGACGCGGCCGCCCCTGGGGCGGCCGGACGTGCGGGAACGAGAGCGCGCGTACGCCGTCGCGGCGTGGGACCGGCGACGGCATACGGCGTCAGGGAGGCGCGGCTCGGGGAGCCGGCGCGGGAACAGCGCGCAGTACCGGGCTACACCGGATTCGGTGGCCGGTCGTCGTGACGCAGACCGCTGTTCATGCACTCCATCCAACTGGCCGCCGGGCGACGGCTCAAGAGGACGGGCCCGTCCCTAACGAGGTTCTGATGCGGCTCGGTCCAACCGGGTGATCGTGCAGATGAGTACGTCGATGGATCGATGTCGGTGCCGACGGCAGGGCGAGGCCGCCGGGGCTCCGGCGCCTGCGCCCTTGCGACGGCATCCCCTCCGGTCAGGTGGCGGAGACGGCCGCGGGCTCCTCGTCCTCGGAGGACCGGGGCCCGCCTCCCGTGCCCCGACGCCATGACGAGGGACCGCTCGCGTCGCACTGCCCGAGGGTGCGGCAGAGCCAGCGGGCGCGGGCGTCGCGGGCGTCCCGGCTGAGGGCCGCCTGGGGTGCGAAGGTGTCGAAGCCGTGAAAGGCGCCCGGCCATACGTGCAGTTCGGCCTGGCCGCCGGCCTGCCAGAGCGCGTTGGCGTAGGCCACGTCCTCGTCCCGGAAGGTCTCGGCCGACCCGACCTCGATGTACGCCGGGGGCAGCCCGGACAGGTCCGTGGCGCGGGCGGGCGCCGCGTAGGGGGACACGTCCTCGGCCCCGTACCGATCCCCCAACAGGGCTTGCCAGGCGGTGCTGTTGGAGGTCCTGTCCCAGGTGTCGACGCCCGCCATCTGATGGCTGGAGCAGGTGTTGTCGCGGTCGTCGAGCATCGGGGACAGGAGCAGCTGGCCGATCGGTGCGGGGCCCGACCGGTCACGGGTGAGCAGGGCCAGAGCCGCCGCGAGCCCGCCGCCGGCACTCTTGCCTCCGACGATGACGCGGTCCGCGTCGATGCCCAGTCCGGACGCGTGCGCGGCCGCCCAGACGAAACCGGCGTAGCAGGCCTCGATCGGGCCGGGATGCCGCGTCCGCGGGGCCAGCGGGTATTCGACCGAGATGACGGCCAGCTTGAGCGGCAGCGCCAATTCGCGCAGCAGGCGCGGGAGTACCGACCAGGCGTTGCCCATGATCATGCCGCCGCCGTGCAGGTAGTAGAGCAGCGGCAGCGGGCCGCTGACACCGGCGGGCCGTGCGCTCACCAAGGTGACGTCCCGTCCGCCCGCCGGCACCCGCAGCTCCTCCACCTCGAACTGGCCGTCGGCCCGCAGATCCTCCGCCGACGGCCGGGGCCGCGCCATGGCGTCCCGTTCCTGCCGAGCCGCCAGGTTCTCCGGGGTGAACGGCTCTGTCACCCCGGCCCCCAACCTGCCCAGTGCCGAGCTCAGTTCGGGGTCGAACGGGGGCGCGCCCCGAGCCGTCGATGCGGGGCAGGGCCGCGAGGGCACTGCGCACCCTGGTGCGAGATCCATGCGGCGAAGTGAATCACCCGCCGGACGGCGGCCGTTGGCGGCCCCGTACTGTCCGTCGGCTGCGGCCGCAGCGGGGGAGCGCCGGTCGGCAACTCGTCTGCGTAGAGCCAAGATTTGGTAAGCGCCGGACGCCCGCCGCCGCGTTATGGCCGATTATCCGTGCTCGGCGGAGTGTTCTTCCCGGTCCCGAATGGCCGATTGATATCGGAAAGATTGGCTGATTCGGGAGAGTTGGGCTGCGGTCAATACTCTCATCCGGAAGATTTCATTCAGATCTCCCCATGGGAGTGACCGTGAGGTACGCTCGCCGTGAGCCCGACACCGGGCCGAGGGGGTACGCCTTGGGTGTTCACGAGACGTTCGCGCGCTTGGCTGATTTTCCCCGCCGGCCACAGTGAAGGTGGAGCGACCCCGTGTCACGGGATTCGGACAAAGCCATACCTCAGTAGGGGCGGCAAGTCGGACAACCCGCACTTGAGCCTTGCTCTGGGGAGTCCCCGTCCGTCCCCGCCCGTGCCGTATCGCATGAGATCGCAGCGGATCGATTTGATCCAGGAGATTCGATCCATGGAAATTCGACCCACGAAGAACTGCGCGAAGCCGACGGTGCGGGGCCCGACCTCTTTGCCGTTCTCCCCATTGGCCCATGACACATGCGACTCAATGGCGGACCGGCATTCAGGCCTTATTCGATCTCGTGGCCGCACTGACGCCCGGCCTCCACAGAGGCCCGCAGGCGGCCGCACGGGGGAAGGGGACGCCGTACATGGCTCAGATCCGCGTGCTGATCGCCGATGACCAGGTCGTGACCCGATCCGGTCTCGTGGCCATGAGCAGAGAGGCGCCCGGACTCGACGTGGTCGGCGTGGCGCAGGACGTGGCCGGTATCCTGACCGCCGTCGACTGCGGAAATCCCGATATCGTCCTGCTCAACCTGCGCACACTGACGGGCGACAGCCTTCGTCATCTCGTCCAACTGATCGGCGCCCACGTTTCGGTCATCGTCCTGTGGTGCCACGACTCCGCCGTCACGATCCAGGACGCGTTACGGGCCAAGGTCGCCGGATTCATGGACCTGGAGATCCTGCAAGAGGAATTTGCCGGCGTGATCGCTCTGGTCGGCCGCCGTGGCTGCGCCGCCTATCTGCTGCCACGAGACCGGCTCTCCGACATTGGCGAAGGGTGCCCGATGTCTTCGACCTCGGGGGCGATGTCGAATCTCACCTCACGCGAGAACGACGTTCTTCGGCTGCTCGCCGACGGCATGACGAACAAACAGATCGGCTCCTCCCTCCATATCGCCGAGAACACCGTCAAGAAGCACGTCCATCGCGTCATGATCAAGTTATCGGCCTCAAGCCGGGTGGAAGCGGCGTTGCTTGTTTCCCGGCTCGGCCCGAGGGTGTGAGCCGTACGGGACCGGCGGTACGTCCGGTCAGGAGAAGAGCGACTTGAGCAGCACCTCATAGGTCCGGCCCGCGCCGGTGACCGTCGGCTCGCCCTTCATCGCCACCTCGTGGCCGAGGTACGTCAGCGCACCCAGAAGGGCGAGCGCGAGCTGCCGGGAGCTCTCGGCTCCCGCGCCGACGCCCTCGACTCCGGGGCCGGTTCGGGTCGTCGTGGCGCGCGCCCGTGCCACCAGCCGGATCGTCGTCGACAGCCACCACCGCTCGTCGATCCGCCTCCAGCGCTCGTACCCGAGCACCGCGGGGGCGTCCAGAAGGAGCAGCCGGGCGACGGCCGGATCGGCGCAGAACGCGAGGAACTCCCGTCCTGAGACCAGGAGTTGAGCGATGGGGTCGTCCTCGACGGCTCCCAAGGCCCGGATCCGTACCGCGAGCTCGCGGTGGATGTCGTGCACGACGTCCACGAGGAGCGCCTCCTTGCCCGCCCAGTGGTGATACAGCGCACCCGTCGTGAGTCCGGCGTGCTCCGCGATCTCCGCGATGGTGGTCGAGGAGTACCCCCGCTCGCCGAACAACTCCCGTGCGGTGTCCGTGAGTTGGGCTCGGGTGGTCTCGGTGCGTTCAGCGTTGGTTCTGCGTGGTGACATACCGAACGATGCTATGTTTCCTCGATGATGGATGTCGACGCAGCGCAGGCCGTCCTCGATAACAGCCCCTTCGGACCCTGGTGGGGATTCCGGGTCGAAGCCGTCAAAGAGGGGCGGGCCAGAGTCTCGCTCCCGCAGCGCCCCGAACTCTTCCGCCCGGGCGGTGTGCTCCAGGGCGGGTGCGCGATGACGCTCGCCGATGTGACCTGCTGGATCGCGATCATGTCGCTGTTCGGCGAGGACGACCCTTCCGTGACCCAGCAGATGACGACCAGCTTCCTCGGGCCGGCCCGGACGGATCTGGTCTGTGAGTCGACGATCGTCCGGCCCGGGCGGTTGATCGTGTACGGGACCGCGGAGACGACCGACACGTCGGGGAAACTCGTCTCCCACCACACGCTCACGTACATCCGGCCTCCGCAGCGGAACGGGGGCCGAGTCTCAGCGTCTTGATATCGGCCGCGGGCCGTACGTGGCTGGTCGCCCAGTTCCCCGCGTCCCAAAAAGAACCCCCGCACCACACCTGAGGAGCAGGTGGTGCGGGGGTTACTTGTGTGGCACACGAGCCCGGAGACATACCTCCGAAGTACCTCTTACGAGCCCCACGGTTACCCCCATCGTTCGGGGGTGAGATGGGTCCATCGTGGACTACCGACGGCGCGAACCGGCCGGATAGGCTCAATTTCTCGGCTACCGGAGGAGATTCGTATGGCGACTGTCTATTCGGAGAATGTGAGCCTGGAGGGTGTCGGTGAACTCCCGGAGGAATACCGGGAGGTGTTGACCCATCAGATGCTTGCCAATGGCGAGGGCGAGCTGAGCGCCGGTGACACCTACGTCGACTCGTTCTATCCGCTCGCTCCCAACGCCGATGAGCGCTACATGTGCCTCAAATTCGGCATGGAAGAAGTGGACCACTTCCGGCGCTTCGCGAAACTGCTCACCCCGCTCGGCATCGACACCTCGCACATGGTGAACCAGGCCGTGGCGGACCGGCGTTACTTCCCCGCCGAGAGCATGACGACGGAATTCACCGTATGGGAAGAGCGCGCCGCGTTCAGCTTCCTCTGCGAGCTCGAAGGGCATTTCCAGATCAAGGAAATGACGACGAGCACGTACGCGCCCCTGCGCGTCGAGGCCGATGCCATCCTCAAGGAGGAGGCCCGGCACTTCGGTTACGGAAAGCGCCTCATGCAGGAGGCGTACGACGCCGGCGGGCAGTCCCGCGACCGGGCCCAGCGGGCGCTGGACCGGTTCTACCCGATGGCGCTCGACATGTTCGGGCGGCCCGACTCCCGGCGTGGACGCCTCGCGGTCAGGTGGGGCCTGCGCAAGCACGACAACGGCGAACTCCGCGAGCTCTACAAGACCGCGATCGCCCAGCACATCGAGAAGATCGGCTTCTCCGTCCCCAAGGTCGACCCCTCGCAGCTCCAATTCGCCTGAGCGACGCTCCAGTTCGCCTGAGCGGCGCCGGCTCAACCTCCCCGGAACGATCCGCTTCCCTCGGAACCCCAGCCACCTCACCGGAGTAGGAATCGATGACGACGACCGACATGCTGATCGACCGGATCAAGACGCACCGCGTCTTCGCGCACCCCTTCTACGACCACTGGGCCGCGGGGCCCCCGTCCGCCGAGGTCTCGGGCGCGCTCTTCCACCAGGTGCAGTCGTTCTGCGCCTCCACCCGCCCCGGCGGCGAGTTCCCGACCGCGCTGCGCGGCCTCGGCTGGGACGAGCAGGCGGTCCTCATCGAAGAGATCGTCGACAGCGAGTCCGGCCACGGCCCCGAACTCGCGACCATGGCCGGCCACATCGTGAACCGCACCGGCTCGCGGGTCTTCGACGACGTGTACGACACCGAGCGCGTCGAGGCATGGCTCAAGACCTCCTCGGACCGGTTGCTCGCCGGCCTCCCCGGCTACGACCGCGAGACGGGTCTCACGGCTCAGGCGAAGGCCGCCATCGAGGTGTTCCGGCGCCGGTTCTCCGCCGATGCCGAGACCACCGTCCGCAACCTCGGCACCGCGCTCGCGCTGGAGATCATCTCCAACCAGTCCCTGATCCCCGGCGAGAAGCGCGCCCTGATCGACTCCGGCCACTACAAGGCGGAACTCGACGAGCCGGAAATGCACTACATGGCAGAGCACTGGGGTGAGGCCGGCGCCGAGCAGCAGCACGAATCGAATGTGATCCGCGCGGTCTCGGCCGTCATGGACGCGTCGAACAGCGAGCACGTGGAGCAGGGTGTCCAGGACTTCCTCGAATCGCTGTGCGCGCTGTGGGACGTCCTGGACGCGGCGCTCCTCTCGTCCGGATTGCAGCAGCCGGCCGCATAATTCTCCGCCGCACGGGCCGGTGGTTCGCGCCTCGTCGCGGGCCGCCGGCCCGGCAGTCGACGGACACAATCCAGGGGTGGGTCATGAGTGTGTTCAACGAAATGGACGGCCACGAGCAAGTTCTGTTCAGCTCCGGCCCCGGCGGGCTCCGCTGCGTCATCGCCATCCATTCGACCTTGCTGGGCCCCGCGCTCGGCGGAGTGCGATTCCTTCCGTACGCCGACGACGACCAGGCAGTCGGCGACGCGTTACGCCTTTCCCGTGCGATGACGTACAAGGCGGCCTGCGCGGGACTGGACATCGGGGGAGGAAAAGCCGTCATATTCGGCGGTCCGGGGGTGGAGAAGTCCGAAACGCTGCTCCGCGCTTTCGGCCAGGCGGTCGAGAGCCTCTCGGGACGGTTCATCGCGGCCTGCGACATGGGCATCACCACCGCCGACCTCCGGATCATGAGCAAGGAGTCCCGGTGGATCCGCGGCCTGGACGTCGAGGAGGGCGGCTCCGGCGAATCCGGCGCGATGACCGCGTACGGCGTGAACCTCGGCATCCGGGCCTGCCTGGAACACCTCGACGGCAGTGACAGTGTGGCGGGCCGCCACATCGCCATCGACGGTGTCGGGAAAGTGGGCGGGCGGCTCGCGGCGCATCTTTCCGAGGGCGGCGCGCGGCTGACCGTGGCCGACATCGACCAGGAGAAGGCCGAGCGGGTGGCCGAGGCCTGCGGGGCGGAGGTCGTCAGCCGCGAGAAGCTCTACCTCCTCGACGTGGACGTCCTGAGCCCGAACGCGATCGGCAACGTCGTCGACGCCGACCTCGTGGACAAGCTCCGCTGCCGCGTCGTCGCGGGCGGCGCCAACAACCAGCTCGCCGCCCCCACGATCGCGGAACGGCTCGCGGCACGCGGCATCCTCTACGCACCCGACTTCGTGATCAACGCGCTCGGCCTGATCCAGGTCGTCGACGAGCTGCATCCGGCGGGCCACGACATGGACCGGGTGCGGCAGCGCGCCCAGCTGATTCCGGAACGGCTCGTCGAGATCTTCACCAGGGCCAAGCACCTGAACATCAGCACGGCCGCAGCCGCGACCAGCATGGCCCGTGACCGCCTCGCCGCAGTACGCGGCGTGAGCTCGTTCTGGCTGCCGCCGCGGTGCGGGTGAGGGCGGCAGCACATGGTGCGGGGCCCCATGGGGTGCCCGCACATGGCGTGCGGCGCCATGTGGCGCGCCCACATGGGATCCTGCGCGACCAGCTTCAGTCCCACACGGCCGGAATTACCGTTCATAGACGATTATTTGACATGATTCATAGGTCAGCTGCGTATGTTTCGCCGTATGTCCTCCATGCGCTCCCGCCCGCCCGGATCCCTGCTCACCCGCACCCTGCGGTTCCTCGGGGTGAGTGTTCTGGCGGGCGCGATGGCCGCCGGGATCGTACTGCCCGCGGTGGGCGCGCTGGGATTGGGTGCGAAGACCGCCGCGGAGAGTTTCAACAGTCTGCCCGACGTGTTCAAGACGCCCCCGCTGTCCCAGGCGTCCCAGATCTACGACGCCGACGGCGGCCTCATCGCCACGGTCTACGACCGCGACCGCACCGTCATACCCGGTGACCAGATCGCCCCGGTCATGCGCAAGGCGCTGGTCGACATCGAGGACAACCGGTTCTACCAGCACGGAGCCGTCGACCTGCAAGGCGTACTGCGCGCCCTGAACAAGAACGCGGCCAGCGGCAGCGTGGCCCAGGGCGGCTCCACCCTCACCCAGCAGTACGTGAAGAACGTATTCGTCGAGCAGGCGGGCAGCGACCAGAAGGCGGTCCTCGAAGCCCAGCGCCAGACCCTCGGCCGCAAGATCCAGGAGCTGCGCTACGCGATCGAGCTCGAACAGACCCTGCCCAAGGACCAGATCCTCACCAACTACCTCAACATCACGTTCTTCGGCGAGCAGGCGTACGGAGTGGAGGCCGCCGCCGAGCGCTACTTCAGCGTGCACGCCAAGGACCTCTCGCTGCCCCAGGCCGCCCTGCTGGCGGGGATCGTCCAGTCGCCGTCCATGTACGACCCGGTCACCAACGCCCGCCTTGCCAAGCAGCGCCGCGACACGGTCCTGACCAAGATGGCCCAGTACGGTTCGATCACCGCCGCCCAGGCCCAGCAGGCGATCAGCACGCCGATCAAGCTCCAGATCAGCAAGCCGCGCCAGGGCTGCATCACCGCCCAGCAGGGCGAGGGGTTCTTCTGCGACTACGTACACCACGTCGTGGTGACCGATCCCGCGTTCGGCAAGACCGCCACCGAGCGGCAGGCACTGTGGAGCAGGGGTGGTCTGCAGATCCGTACGACGCTGGCCCCCAAGGCGCAGAAGGCCCTGCAGCACTCGGTCACCTCGCACGCGTACACCACCGATGACGCTGCCGCCGTGATGAGCCTGGTCCAGCCCGGCACCGGCAAGATCGTCGCGATGGGGCAGAGCCGCGACTACGGCCTCGGCGCGAATCAGACGGAGATCAACCTCAACGTCGGTACGGACATGGGCGGCGGCCTGGGCTTCCCGACCGGCTCCACGTTCAAGCCGATCGTGGCGGCCGCGGCCCTGGAGAAGGGCACGACCCCGGACCAGGAGTACCCGGCGCCGTACTCCATGCCGTGGCCCGCCATGTCCGACTGCGCGGGCAACACCTATCCGGAGAGCGGCGAGGTCCACAACGACAGCACGTCCCTGACCGGACCGTTCTCCATGCCGGACGCCATGGCGCAGTCCGTCAACACCTACTTCGCCCAGCTGGAGGCCGACACCGGGCTGTGCGACGTGTCGAAGATGGCCAACGCGCTCGGCATCACCCAGCAGGCCGGCGGCACCAAGCTGCAGGTGGTCCCCTCGCTGACGCTGGGCAGCAATGACCTGACCCCGCTGGAGATGGCCAACGTGTACGCCACCTTCGCCAACCACGGCACGTACTGCGCCCCGGTCGCCATCACCTCGGTGACCAAGCCGGACGGGTCCAACGTGCCGGTGCCGCAGGCCAATTGCCATCAGGTGATGTCCGCGGAGACCGCCGACACCGTGACCACCATGCTCCTGGGCGTCGTCCAGGACGGCACCGGCAAACCCGCCGGGCTCACCGACCGAGACAGCGCGGGCAAGACCGGCACCACCGACGAGAGCAAGCAGGTGTGGTTCGCCGGATACACCCCCGAACTGTCCGGCGCCGCCGTCGTCAGCGACACCCGGAGCCCGCAGGACCTCGACGGCCAGAGCATCGGCGGCGAGACCATCGGCCAGGCCTTCGGTGGCACCCTCGCCGGACCTGTGTGGCGCGACTCCATAGAGGGGGCGCTCGCGGGACAGCCCGCCGGAACGCTCACCACGACCACGCTGCCCGGCAACTCCCGCGGCTGAGGTCAGGGGTTGTTGAGATAGGCGAGGACGGCGAGCACGCGATGGTTGTTGCTGTCGTCGTCAGTGATGCCGAGCTTGCCGAACATCGACGTCGTGTAGTTGCTGATCGCGCTCTCACTGAGGAAGAGCCGTTGGCCGATGGCCTGGTTGGAGAGGCCTTCGGCCATCAGGCCGAGGACGCAGTGCTCGCGTTCGGTGAGCCCTTCGAGCAGCCGGTTCGAGGATCCGCTGGAGAGCAGTTTGGCGATGACGGCCGGGTCCATGGCGGTGCCACCGGCGGCGACGCGTTCCAGCGCGTCGATGAACTGGTCGGCGTCGGACCGCCCGCCGGGCTGGTTCGTCGCGATGCAGGTCGTATGCGCTCTCACCATCGGAGCGACGGCTTTCGTGGTCAACGGATCCGAAGTACGAGCCGCGTTCCCCAAAGGGTGACCCTGTCGATCCTCGCCACCTGGAAGGTGGTGGACGCGGAGGTCAAGTACCTCACCGCCCTGGCCGCGAAGACCGCGGGCTCCTACAGCGCGGGCTATGAACAGCTGGGCGCCGCCTGGGGGATCACCGGTCAGGGCGGCCCGCAAGAAGTGGCCGGACGCCGTCGACAAGGCGGCGCCAGGTGAACCGGGGGAGAGCCTCGTCGAACTCTGTGGCGGCAGCGCCACCTTGTCGCGAGACCCGTCATCCGGCCACTGGCGCTGGGCCGGCCGGGCCGCCGACGGCACACACGGCCAGGCCGACAGCGCCTCGCGACATGCCGTGGCTGGGCGGCGTGGCCCGGTAGCGAGTCGCGCACTCGTCGCTTCGCCCATCCCGGAGCCGCCCGTCGAACCCACGTCGGAGGTGTATGAGGCCCCCACCCGGCCGCTGCCGCGAAGCGGAACCCGGATGACCGGGAAATGACATCGGCCGTTCCACAGTGGGGAGTTGAAGATCACGCACGTTATCGGTCTGTCGTACGATGCGTCATACCAGAGCGGGACGCTGTGCGTGGAACTTTGCCAACTGCGCACCGAGGGTGATGTATTGACGACTACGGTGAGTGGTCGACGATCAAAGTGGGCCTTACATCAGCCGAGTTGGGCCTGCCAGAATGATCCATGGGACCCCACGCACCGAGGACACCGATGTCTCATCTCCGCGCACCCGCCGCGCGGCCGGACCGCCGCGAGGGCGGGCGGCACGGCCGCAGCGCCACCCGGCCGCAGCAGCCCACCGTCGACGCCGGACACCCGGCCCCGGCCGGCCGGGCGCCGATGCCTCCAGGGCCGCGCCCGTCGCCCGAGTCCCGCATACGCCCGCAGTTGCTGCGCGCCGCCGTACTGCCCGCCACCGTGGCGGTGCTGTGCGGCGCGGCCGCCGTCGCCTTCACCCTGCACTCCACCGGCAGGCACCCCAGCACGGGGCTCTGGGCCGTGCTCGCGGGCCTCGCCGTGCTCGCCATCGCGGCCCTGATCGCGGCCGGAATCGGCGCCGACCGGGCCGCCAAAACCGTGCTCGGCCGCGCCAACGGACTGCGCCGGAGCAGCGCCCGCTCGGCCGCCGACCTCCGTACGGTCGTCGAGGCGCTGCGGCGCGGCGAAGGGCCGCCCGCGCGCCACGCACCGGCCCAACTGCCCGCAGGGGCGGACGAGTTCGAGCTGCTCGCGCACGAGCTGAACCGGTCGCACGACGCGGCCGTGGTCGCCGTCGTGCAGGCCTCCCAGCTCTCCAGCAGTGTCGGCAACGAACAGAAGGTCGAGGTCTTCGTCAACCTCGCCCGCAGGCTCCAGTCCCTCGTCCACCGGGAGATCCAGCTCCTGGACGAGCTGGAGAACGAGGTCGAGGACCCCGAGCTGCTCAAGGGCCTCTTCCACGTCGACCACCTGGCCACCCGCATCCGCCGCCACGCCGAGAACCTCGCCGTGCTCGGCGGTGCCATCTCGCGGCGCCAGTGGTCCCACCCGGTCACCATGACCGAGGTCCTGCGCTCCTCGATCGCCGAGGTCGAGCAGTACCCCCGGGTCAAACTGGTGCCGCCGATCGACGGGACGCTGCGCGGCCACGCCGTCGCCGACGTCATCCACCTCCTCGCCGAACTCGTCGAGAACGCAACGGTGTTCTCGGCTCCGCACACCCAAGTCCTGCTACGGGCCCAGTTCGTGACGGCTGGTCTGGCCGTCGAGGTCGAGGACCGGGGCCTCGGCATGCCGGTCACCGAGCAGAACAAGATGAACGCGCTGCTCTCCGACCCCGACCAGGTCAATGTCGCCCACCTCCTCCAGGACGGCCGCATCGGCCTGTTCGTGGTCTCCGCCCTTGCCCGCAGGCACGGCATCGCGGTCCGCCTCCAGACCAACATCTACGGCGGAGTCCAGGCCGTACTGGTGCTGCCGCAGGGCCTGTTGGGTGCCGAGCCCGAAGGCCTCAACCAGCAGGGCCGCCCCCAGCCGCAGGCGGCGCAGAGCGTGGAGCGGGAGAGCACCGGCCAGATCCCGGTCGTGCCGTCGCCCCCTCAGATGACCCAGTCCGCGGAGGTGAGCGCGCCGCTCCCGGCCGCCGCCCCCGCGCCCGCCATCGCTCCCGTACAGCCGGAGCCCGTGCACCAGACCCGGCCCACCGTCGACCTGCTGCCCCCGCCCCGCGGGCATCTGTCCGAGCCCACCACGGCCGGCCAGGGAAGCGGCCCGCTGCCCGTGCGCGGGGCGCACGACGAGCGGCCCAACCCGGCCGCCGCACCCCCCGGCATCCACCACGGCGCGGCGCCCGAGCCCGTCGAATCCCGGGTGCCCGTCACCCCGAGAGCCCAGAACGGAGCCGTGCGCGGCACCATGGGCCGCCCCGATCTGCCCCGGCGCCGCAGCCAGGAACACCTCGTACCCCAGCTGCGGGACGCGCCCGCACCCCGCAAGGATGACGAACACGCCCTGCACGACCCGGGGTTGATGGCCGCCTTCCAGCGGGGCATCGGCCTCGCCGAGGCACAGCAGAGCCACTCCGCACAGTCGACCCACCAGTCCCCCCAGGCGCTCCAGTCGGAAACTGACGCCGAACACTCCAAGGAGTAGATGCACCATGGCGAGCGATGCGCCGACCGGACACGTCTCGGACCTCGACTGGCTGCTGAGCGGACTGGTCCAGCGGGTGCCCTACACCCGCAATGCGGTTCTGCTCTCCTCCGACGGCCTGGTGAAATCCGTTCACGGCCTGGACACCGACAGCGCCGACCACATGGCGGCCCTCGCCTCCGGCCTCTACTCCCTCGGTCGGAGCGCGGGGGCCCGCTTCGGTGACGGGGGCGAGGTCAGGCAGGTCGTGGTGGAGCTCGACTCCACGCTCCTGTTCGTGTCCACGGCAGGATCGGGGACCTGTCTCGCCGTGCTCGCCGGCCGGGAGGCCGACGCCGCGGTGCTCGGCTATGAGATGGCCATGCTCGTCAAGAGCGTACGGCCCTACCTCGTGACGCCGGCCAGGCAAGGAGCCGGGACACCCAGCGGCCTGAGGAGTTGACCGTGGCGGCCCCGCAGGACGGGCCGTGGCTCGACGACGCGGCCGGGCGGCTGATCCGCCCCTACACGGTGAGCAACGGCCGCACCCGGCCGACCGCGACCCTGGACCTGCTCTCGCAGGTGATGGCCACCGGCACGATCCCCCAGACGCACCTGGGCCCCGAGCACTCGCAGGCCCTCGGCCTGTGCAAGGGGCCCACCTCGGTGGCGGAGATCTCGGCGCACTTGCGGCTGCCGGCCGTCGTCACCAAAGTGCTCCTTTCCGACCTGGTGGACTGCGGGGCGGTGACCGCACGCGCCCCCCGCTTCCACCACACACCCACCGACCGATCTCTGCTGGAGGCAGTGCTCGATGGCCTACGACGACGGCTTTGACGCCCTGTCCGACGGGGACGCCGTCGACCAGTTCCCCACCGCGCTGAAAATCCTCGTCGCGGGAGGGTTCGGGGTCGGCAAGACCACCTTCGTCGGGGCGGTCAGCGAGATCGAACCGCTCTCCACCGAAGAGCTCCTCACCACGGTCAGCGCCGCCCACGACAGCCTCGAAGGGGTCGAGTCCAAGACGACCACCACGGTCGCCATGGACTTCGGCCGCATCACCCTGGACGACCACCACGTGCTCTACCTGTTCGGTACGCCCGGGCAGGAACGCTTCTGGTTCATGTGGGACGAGCTGTCCGAGGGGGCCCTGGGCGCGGTGATCATCGCCGACACCCGGCGGCTCGACGAATGCTTCTCCGCCGTCGACTTCTTCGAGCGGCGGGGGATCGGATTCCTCGTCGCCGTCAACGAGTTCGACGGTTCGTACCGCTACGACCCGGAGGAGGTGCGGGCCGCCATAGACCTCAAGCCCGAGGTTCCCGTCGTGCTGTGCGACGCCCGCATCGGCAGCTCCGGCATCCGGACGCTGGTCACCCTGGTCCAGCATCTGCTCGCCACCATCCCGGCAGCCACCAGCCATGGAGCTTGACATGACGTACGACCCGACCGGACACCTCCTGCTCACCCCCGTCGACCGGGAGGCGCCGGTCCGCGTCCAGCGGCTGCGGCAGCTGGGCATGGGGGAGTGGCCCGACCCGGCCTTCGACGAGTTCGCGCGCAAGCTCGCCGAGGTGACCGAGGCGCCCTTCTCGATGGTCAACTTCATCGACGAGAACCAGCAGTTCTTCGCCGGCCTGCACACCCCGAACGGCGCCCACACCGGCTCGGACCTGGCCGCCGCGTCCGGTGGGGTGAGCCGGATCATGGCCCGCGACCACGGGTACTGCCCGCACGTCGTCGTCCGCCGCAAGGCGCTGGTCCTGGAGGACGTGTGCGATTACCCGCGCTTCGCGGGCAACCCGGTCGTGGACGAGATCGGCATCCGCTCCTATCTGGGGGCGCCGCTCATCGACCGTACGGGCATCGCACTCGGCACGATCTGCGTCGTGGACACCGAGCCGCGGCCGTGGGGGCGGGCCGGCCTGGAGACCATCAAGTCCATGGCGGCGGAGCTCGTCGAGCAGATCCACCGGCGCGAGGACGGCCGCATCTGAGCCGCCCTCGCGGTGCACCTGCGGTCAGTGGGCCGCGGCCAGCTCCTCCATCCGCACCAGCTCGGAGAGCCGCTGCGACCACTGGCCCTTCGCCGTGCCAAGAGCCACCTCGGCCAGCCTCAGCAACTGGACGTCCGAGGTGCCGGCCGGAGCGAAGATGTGGTGGGCGTCGCGCAGGTAGCGCTCGATGGGGCGGTCGGTGAACAGACCGGCCGCCGCATGGATCTCCATGGCGTTGCGCGCGGAGTCCAGCGTCGACTCGACGTTGACGACCTTCGCGTTCATGAGCTCCGCGTCGCAGGGCAGCCCCTGGTCGAGGAGATGGACCGCGTGGTAGGCGACGAGCCGGGCCGTCATCAGGCGGGACTTCAACTGCCCCAACTTGATTTTGATGTTGGGGAGTTCATACAGCGGCTTGCCGTAGCGGATCCGGTCCGTGCAGAACCTGGTGGTCTCCTCAAGGATCGCCTGGTGGATGCCGAGCGATACGGCGGTGAGGTTGGCCCGCCCGTAGAGGACGCTGGAGGAGTACGCGACAGCGAGCCCGTCGCCCTCCTCGCCGAGCCGGTTGCCCACGGGGACACGGCAGTCGTGGAAGTGGACCTCACCGAAGCTGAAGCCGTGCAGGCCCATCGACTCGCGGTGCTCGCCCAGCGAGAAACCCGGCCGGTCCGACTCCACGAGGAAGGCCGAAAGTCCCTTCGAGCCCGGTCCGGTACGCAGGATCACCCCGTGGAGATCGCCGACGTGACTGTTGCCGACGTACACTTTTCGGCCATTGAGTACGTAGTCGTCGCCGTCGCGGACCGCGCTGGCCGCCATTCCAAGGACATGACCGCCCGATTCCGGCTCGGTGACCGCGATCGTCGGCAGGCACTCGCCTGCGGAAACGGCCGGGAGCCAGCTCTTCTTCTGCTCCTCGCTGCCGAAGTGCACGATCTTGGCGACGCCGAGCTGGGAGGCCTGCACCATGGCGCCCATCGCGCCGCTCACCCGGGACAGCTCCTCGATGATGATGGTCTTGCCGAGGTGCCCCACCCCCATGCCGCCGTACGCGGGGCTCACGGTGGCTCCTATCCAGCCCTGCCGGGCGATCAGCCGCGACAGCTCGTGCTGGACGGTGCGGGCCGTTTCCATCTCGGCGATCCGCGGCCGGACCTCGCGTTCCGCGAAGTGCCGTACGTCTTCCCTGAGTTGTTGGTGCAGTCGGCTATTGAAGTATGCGTCCATCCGCGAGCCCTCCTCCGCGAAACGCCTGCCGTGGGAGGCCCCGGCAGGTGGTGCATCGGCAGTGGTCCCGTCCCGAAGAGGCCGACCTCCTCAATGCTGTGGATCACCTTCGGTTCGTACAACATTCGCCGTCAACTTTGGCCGGAATAAGGCGTGTTGACGTTGGAATGGCGATGTGTTGTGTGCGGGCCGGCCCGTTCGGTCCCAGTCGATTGCATCCCCTTCACACATCTTTCTGCCACATGCCCACGGCAAAGGTTTCGTGGGCATGTGGCACTGAGGGTCAGGAAGTGGAATCAGATGGGCACGGTCGTGACATCCGGGGACAAGTGCAGAACCGATTCGCTTCAACATCGACGAAATCGACCTTCTCTTCCTGCATGTGGGTGAACGATGGAGGCCCGCAGTGTCAGACCGGCCGATGTCCTCGCTGCGCTGGGGTGGCGTCGGGTGGCGAACCAGTCGGTGAAGTACGGGAGTTGTGCCGGTCGTGCCGGGGTTGAGCGGCCTGTGGAGAAGGGTGCGCGATTCTCTCGATCGCGGCGCTGACCTGGCGGTCTTCCGCGCGGCGTACGGCATGGCAGATCTCGGAGCGGCGGCAGTGGCAGCGGCCTCGGATCTCGGCGCGCCGGGCGGCGCGGAACGCCGACGGCCCGGCACGAGTCCCCGACGGAGTCTCCGGCCGGCTGCCGTGATCCATAACTCCCTTTACTTGTAATGGAGTTGATCGATTCTGAAAGAGGCACCGATACCTCTCCGTCACGCTTACGGTTGCGCTCGGGGGCAGCGCGTTGGGGTGCGGCCCGGCGCACGCGGTGTGCGGAAGGGTGTGGGGAGCAGGTCGGAGCGTGCGATGCGGAATCGGACGTCGCCCTGGTCGGGAGCGTGCGGCACCGGCACGGTCCGACCGGCGAGCGCACGCATCCGGACACCGGCGGCCGACGCGAAACGGGGGTGTCCGAGCGGCCGCCGCTGCCGCACGGGCACTCGCGGCCCCTGAGGTGTGGGGAAGTGGTGAGGAATCCGGCCACCTCACGGGCCGGGGCGGACGCCCGCCCGGCCGACGCAAACAGGCGGCTGCCGCGATGTACCTGCCGTGGGCACCGGTATCGAGAACAATGCGCAGCATGCCACTCGACGACAGCGCCCGCCGGTCGGTGCGTCCCGCGCACCGGCGGGGCCCGGCCGTCCCGCGGCTCCACCGCCCCGCCCCACCGCAACACCGCCCGACGTGAAGGAAGTTGACATGACCGACCTCCGTATCGGTGTCATCGGATACGGCATGCGCGGCACCCTCGCGCGCACCGCACACCGGCCCGGTCGCGGCGCCGTGGTCGCCGCCGTCGCGGACCCCGACCCCCGGGCCCGCGAGGCGGCCGCCGCGGCCTTCCCCGGCGCGCTCGTCATGACCGACCACCGCAAGGTCATCGAGGCCCCGGACCTCGACGCCGTGCTCGTCCTCACCCCCGACCACACCCACGCCGACCTCGCCTGCGCGGCGCTGCTCGCCGGGAAGCCGGCCTTCGTCGAGAAACCCCTGGACATCACGGTCGAGCGCTGCGACGAGATCCTCCGGACCGCGCGCGACACCGGCACCCGGCTGTACGTGGGCCACAACATGCGGCACATGCCCGTCGTCCGGATGATGCGCGACCTGATCGGGCGGGGCGCCATCGGCACCGTCAAGACGGTCTGGGTGCGCCACTTCGTGGGCTACGGCGGCGACTGGTACTTCAAGGACTGGCACGCCGAGCGCCAGTACACCACCGGCCTCCTCCTGCAGAAGGCCGCGCACGACATCGACGTGCTGCACTGGCTGTCCGGCGGCTACACGCGCGACGTCCAGGCCATGGGCGATCTGATGGTGTACGGGGACAACCCGCACCGCCGCGCCCCCGGCGAGCCCAAGACCGAGGACTGGTACACCGAGGACGGCCACTGGCCGCCGCACACCCAGCGCGCGCTCAACCCGGTCATCGACATCGAGGACGTCTCGCTGCTCAACATGCGCCTCGACAACGGTGTCCTCGCCTCCTACCAGCAGTGCCACTTCACGCCCGACTACTGGCGCAACTACACGGTCATCGGCGACGCGGGCCGCCTGGAGAACTTCGGCGACGGGCCCGGCGGCCAGGTGAAGGTGTGGAACTCCCGGCGCTCCGAGTACCGCGCCGAGCCCGACGAGACGTACGACATCCCCAAGGCCGAGGAGGACCAGGGGCACGCCGGTGCGGACCCGCTGATCATCGACGAGTTCCTGCGCTTCGTGCGCGACGGGGGCGTCACCGACACCTCGCCGGTCGCGGCCCGGATGGCGGTCGCTGCGGGCTACCAGGCGACGGCCTCGCTCCGGGCCGGCGGCACCCCGCGCGAGGTGCCCCGGCTCGACCCCGACCTCGTGGCGTACTTCGAGCGGGGGCAGCGGCACGCGGCCGACTGAGCGGGGGCCGGCGGCTCCGCGGGCCCGCTGTCAGTGGTGCGGTGTACGGCCGTTTCATGGCCACCGCCGCCGACGATTTCGCCTGGCTGAGGGTGCGGCTCGCGGCCCTCGACGGCGAGGCGGAGCTGTCCGCGATCTCGGCCGACTCCTGGCGCCGGGTCGCCCCGCGCAAGATCCAGGACGCGCACTCGGCGCCGGGCGGCTGACGGGCGCCGCTCAGGGCCGCCGTGCGGCGTCCGGGAAACGGGTTCGTGACCACCCAGGGAAGTGCGGTATTGTTCTCATGCACGAACGGCCGGGGGAAACCCCAGGTCAGACGGGCATCGGGACGTGGCGCAGCTTGGTAGCGCACTTGACTGGGGGTCAAGGGGTCGCAGGTTCAAATCCTGTCGTCCCGACCAGCGTTTTCGCAGGTCGGAAGCCGTTTTCGCAGCAATGCGGAGGCGGCTTTCCGTGTTTTCCGGGCCAGCAGAAGCCCGGAGCGGCCTGGCGCGGCCGAGCCCGGTTACGGGGCGAGCACCGGCAGCGCGTGCGGGTCCACGTCCAGGGTGTAGCGGGCGGCAGCGCCGGGGAGCAGATCGCCGTCGTACTCGAAGACGAGCGGCTCCCCGTCGGTGCGCTCCACCACCACGCGACGGCCCCGCGCGTACACGACGCCGGGGCCGCCCACATGGCTGCCGTCGCGGCACAGCCGCAGGAGCTCGGGGAGAGGCAGGGCCGTGCCCGCGACGCAGACGTCGAGCAGTCCGTCGTCCAGGACGGACCGCGGCAGCAGCATGAACCGGCCCCCGCGATGGCGGCCGCCTCCCACGCCGACCGACACGGTCGGCCCCGCGTGGACGACCTCGCCGTCGACGGTCACCCGGCCCGGGTAGGGGCGGAACGCCTCGGCGGCGCGGGCCAGGGCTTCCTCGTAGCGGGCCCGGCCCGTGTCGGTGACGGTGCGCGCGGTGACCAGCGTCTGGGCGGCGAGCCCGGACGAGGCGCCGAGCAGCGCCAGACCGTCGGTCTCGGCGACGCGGGCCAGGTCGACCCGGCGCACGCGCGGCCGCGAGAGCGCGCTCTCCACGGCCTCCTGCCAGGGCCGGTCGGACCAGATCTCGCGGTAGAAGGAGTTGCCCGTGCCGAAAGGGAGCACCAGCAGGGGGACTCGCCGCTCCGGGGGAGCGCTCTCGTACAGGCCGGTCATGAGGTCATGGGCGGTGCCGTCGCCGCCGACGGACACCACGAGGGCCGGGCCGCCCCGCTCGCCCACCGCAAGGGCGAGCTCGTGGGCATGGCCCGGCCGCTCGGTCACAGCCAGCTCGACTGCCGCGCCGACCCCCGCGATCCGCCGGACGACTGCCTCCGACATCTCCGGTGTGTTCGTTCCCGCGGCCGGATTGGCCACGACCAGAACGGACTTGGGAGATGGAGTCATCGGCGGGCACCTCGTCGCGACAGGCGGCTCTTCGGCTGTGGCGGAGAGGGCAGGATTCGAACCTGCGAGGGCTTTCACACCCGGACCGGAAAGCACCGGACCCCCGTTGGGCCGCTTCGGGTACCTCTCCCCGTACGCCTCGTTCCGCGTACGTTCCGATCCTGCGGGGGTGGGCTGAGATTTCGCTGAGACCGCGCTGAGACCGCGCACGGGGCGGTCTCAGGCGGTCGGCTCCGGCGCGCCCAGGCCGCGGTGGGCCAGTTCGAGGACGGCGGCCGTGACCGCCTCCACGTCGATGGGCTCCGTGCTGCTGATCAAGTCGTCGAGCAGCCCGTGCGCCCCGTGGAACAGCATGCGGCAGGCGAGCCCCACGTCCCCGGCCCGGAACGCGCCCGCGAGTGCGCCGCGGCCGATGAACTCCGCCATCAGGTCGATGACCCGCTGGTTCGAACTCCGGCACAGATCAAGGGACTTGGCGTTCGCGGAGCGGTAGACGACGCGGTGCAGCTCGGCGTTCTCGACGGAGTGCGCCACCAGCGCGCGCACCAGCCGGTCGAGCGTCGGCCACCAGGCCCCGCCCTCGTCGAGGAGCGCCCGGGTGGTCACCAGGAACCGGTCGACGTACTCCTCCCACATCGCGCCGAGCAGATGGTCCTTGGAGTCGAAGTAGAGGTAGAACGTGCCCTTCGCGACCTCGCCCGCCTCGGCGAGCTCGGCGACGGTGGCGTCGGCGAAGCCCTTCTCGCGGAAGACCTCGGCGGCGCCGCTCAGCAGCGCGGCGCGGCGGTCCTCGGGGCTCCTGGTCACCCGCTTGCGGCGCGGACGGCTCGGGGTGCTGCTGGCGGCCATGAACTCGCCTCCGGTCACGGGGAGTTGGTCATGGCCCAATCTACCCTCATGGTGACTGACCGCCAGTCATTGCGCATTGACTGACTGACCGTCGGTCATTATGTTGCGAGTGCCAGACCGTCCCCGGACCCCCTCGTGTGAGGATCCGCAATGAGCGAGACCATCGGCGCCGGCCCAGCGCACGCCCCCAGGAAGGGGCTGCTGCTCGCCTTCCTCTGCTTCGGCGTGTTCATGGTGTACCTCGACGCCACGATCGTGAACGTGGCCCTGCCGGACATCCAGCACGAACTCACCGCAGGAATAACCCAGTTGCAGTGGATCGTGGACGCCTACGCGCTCGCGTTCGCCTGCCTGCTGCTCACCTCGGGCACCCTCGGGGACGTCCTCGGCCGCAAGAAGCTCTTCCTCGGCGGTCTCGTCGGCTTCACCCTCAGCTCGGTGATGTGCGCGCTCGCCGGATCCATCGGCGTGCTGCTCGTGGGCCGGGCCCTCCAGGGCGTCTGCGGCTCCGTCATGATCCCGGTGTCGCTCGCCCTGGTCTCCGCCGCCTACCCCGAACCGGCTGCCCGGGCCAAGGCCATCGGCATCTGGGCCGGCGTCGGCGGGGTCGCGCTCTCCGCCGGTCCCGTGGCCGGCGGGGTGCTCGTCGACCACGTCGGCTGGCAGAGCATCTTCTGGATCAACGTGCCCATCGGTGTGCTCGCCGCACTCGTGCTCGCCCGGCTGCTCACCGAGAACCGCGCCCCGCGCGCCCGCCAACTCGACCTGGTGGGGCAGGCGTTGTTCATCGCCGCGATCGCAGCCCTCGCCTACGCGCTCATCGAGGGCAACAGCAGGGGCTGGGCCTCGGCGCTCATCGTCGGATCGTTCGCGCTCTGTGCGGTGACGCTTGTGCTGTTCGTGTTCTGGGAACTGCGCAGGCCCGACCCGATGCTCCCCCTGAAACTCTTCCGCAGCCCGGTCGTCGCGGTCGCCGGAGCCGTCAACTTCCTCAGCCTCTTCGGCCTGTTCGCCGCGATCTTCCTGCTGACGCTCGTGCTGCAGAGCCTCCAGGGGCTGAGCAGTGTGGAGACCGGCGTCCGCTTCCTCGCACTGACCGTACCCATCATGATCGCCTCGTTCGCCGCGAGCGTGGTCGCGGCCCGGGCCGGGTCCCGGTGGCCCATCGTCGCCGGATCCGTCCTGTCCGCGGCCGGCCTCTACGGCCTGACCGCGCTGGACGTGGACACCGGATTCGGCGGCTACTGGTGGGCCCTGGCGCTGCTCGGCGTCGGTGTCTCCTTCACCGGCGCCCCGGCCACGGTCGCCCTGCTCGGCTCGGTCCCGCCCGAGCAGGCGGGCACGGCATCCGGCATCTCCAACACCTTCCGGCAGGTCGGCGCGGTGTTCGGCGTCGCGCTCGCCGGCGCGCTGCTCCTTCGCCACCTGCGGGACGCCCTGCCAAGAGCGCTCTCGGCGGCCCCCCTCCCGCAGCAGGTCCGCGACCGGGCCTACGACCAGCTCAGCGGCGGCGACCTGTCGCAGGCGGCCATGCTGCCCCCCGGCACGCGCCGCACCGTCATGGACGCCGTCGGTCCCGTCTTCATCGACGGCATGCACCTGGTGATGGACGTCGCGGCCGCGGGCACCCTCGTCGGCGGCCTGTGCGCCCTGGTCCTCCTGCGCGGCCGAGGTGGCGACAGCGCACCGAAGCGGGCCGAGGCGGCGCGGCCCGAGGCCGCCATGGAGGGGAGGCGGCGATGAGCGAGTCCCCGCTGCTGGCCCAACTCGCCTCCTGGGCAAGCCAGTTGGATGCCACGGAGGCCCCGGACCGAGTCGTCGCCCACCTCAGGAGCCAGCTGCTCAGCCAGCTCGCCGCCGCCCGCGCCGGATACGGCCATCCGCTCGGCGCCAAGATCGGCCAGGCGTACGGGAGCCCCCTCCAGGACGATCCCGAGCGCGCCGCGCACTCCCTGGCCATGGCCACCATCTGCCTGGACTTCGACGACACCGCGTACGCCGGCCACCTCTCCCACTCCTGCGTCAACGTCCCCCTGGTGTACGCCAGGCCGCTCGGCCTCGACGGGCGGCGGCTCGCCACCGCGATCCTGGCGGCCAACGAATGCGCGGCACGCATCACCGCCGCCGCCACGCTCGGCCCGTTCCGGGGCCAGACCGCCGGGCACACCCACCTCGCGGGCGCGGTGGCAGGCCGGCTGCGCGCCGAGGGCGCCCGCGCCGACACCTGGGTGAACGCGCTGGGACTCGCCTTCACCACCCCCACCTGGACGCTCCCGCGCGGCTTCCTCACCACCGACGCCAAGCTGTACACGGCCGCCGTCCCGGTACGCATCGGCCTCGGCGCCTGCGACGGCGCCCGCGCGGGGCTCAGCGGCCCGGCGGACGTCCTCGAACACCCCCAGGGTTTCCTGCACCGGTTCGCCGCCCTGCCGCTGCCCGAGGAGGTGGTGGGCGGTCTCGGGACGCTCTGGTACACCGAGACACTCTCGTACAAGGTCCACCCCGGCAGCGCCTACCTCGGTGCTGCCATCGACTGCGCGGCTCAACTCCATTCGGAAATAGGGGAGTTGACGGCGGACGACATCGCCGAGGTCGTGGTCGAGGGCTCGCTCTTCACCAGCGGCCTCGACCGGCTCACCCGCTCCGAGTCGATCGGTCCCCGCTCCAGCGTCGCCGGCCTCAACTTCTCCGTGCCCTACAACGTGGCGACCGCCCTGCTGACCGGATCCCTGGAACCCGCCGACCTCGCGCCGCCCGACGTGGCCCGGCCGGAGCGCTGGGCGCTCGCCGCGAAGGTGCGGACCGTCCACGACCCCGCGCTGAGCCGGGCTGCGCTGCTCGGCACGGCCCCGCTGGGGCAGGCGCTGCGGCGCGCGGGGCGGCGGGCCGCAGGCTGGGCCGGGTCGGCGGGCCGGGAAGCCGTCGACGCGCTGCCGCCGGACTGGCTGGCCCCGGCGGACGACTTCCGCTGGGCGACGAAGGACCTGGGCGCCCGGGTCACCGTACGGTTGCGCGACGGCCGCGAGCTCAGGGCCGAGCGCCGCGCCGCCGTGGGTGCGGCGGGCAGTACGGACGGGCCGGGCCATGAGGAACTGGCCCGCCGCAAGTTCCTGCGCTGTGGAGGCAAGCCGGAAGTCATCGAACTCGTGGACAATCTGGCAGAGTTGGATCCGTCGGGGGTTCAACGTCTCGTCGAGCTGGCGCTGGGTGATCTGGGCGATGGGGTGCCTCGGCGGGTTCATTCCGGGCGACCGGCGGCCGCGAGCCCCGATGCCTGGACGGGGGAGTCCGAGCCGTCACGGCTCCGGAAGTCCGAGGTCATGTGGGACACGACCGGCCTTGAGTCGGCGTACGACGGGTTGTTCCGTGCCATGGCCTCCCGGATCGGCATCGGCGGCGGCGCCGAACCGGGTGGCGGTGCTGGGGGCGAAGCGGACCGGGCGCTCGCTCATCTCGCCCTCGGTGACCGCCTGTTGGCGGACACCGCGCGGCAGGTGCTGGACGGGGCGGCGGCGCCGGTGCTCGACAATTGCGCGGCCGCCGACCCCGCGGCGATCGACGCGCTCATCGCGGCGGCGGACCGGGCCGTGTTGGCCGAGCTCGTCCGGCGGAACGCCGCGGAGCTGGTCGGTCTGCTCGCCCGCACCCCGGACCGGCGCCGGTCCGCCGACGTGCGGGTGCGGCTCGTGAACGGGGCCGGGGAGGAGGTGTTCGGCGGGGTCGTCCCATGGGGAGAGATCGTTCGCATGCGGGCCGAGGAGCAACTGCCGGGGCACGCTGCTCGGATCAACTCCCTTGATGAGGGTGCAAGTTGAGTGATGAGCGAGGTAACGTCATGGAGGATCACGATCCAAACGGTCCCGATCCGCACGGTCTTGATCCGCAGGTTCTGCGACCGGGCGAGGCCGAGGAGCTGCTCGTGGGCCTGCCGTGGCGGCGGGCCGTGGTGTTCGGCGGCTGCGAGGCGCGCCCGGCGCCCGTCGCCGTGGTCCGCGATCACCGGGCGAAACCCTGGCCCGAGCGGGTGGCCTGCCTGCTCAGGCAGGCCGGGCCGCCCGAACTCGCCTGCCTGTCCTTGCGCCCCCGGCGCGATCTGGTCCTGTCCGAGGTGCGGTCCCGGCAGCTCGCGCAGGCACTGGCCTTCGAGGCGGACCTCGCGGTACTGGCCTGTGGCGGGGCCGATCTGCGGGCCCGGAGCTTCGACCCCGATGTGGTGGAGTCCGAACTCAGCCGGATCCTGGCCTCGTTGAAAGGGGCGACCTGCCGGGACGCCGCGGTGGTCAGCCCCTTCGACTGGTCCGGCTCCGGCCAGGTGGCCGACGCCCAGCGCGACCGGATCCGCACCCGGCAGCGTCTTCTCGTCGAGCGGGTCACGGTGGTGACGCTCCGTCATGGAGCCTTGCACATCGACCTGATGGCGTACGAGAAGGGCATCGACGCCAAGCGGCTGTGGAGTGCGCATCCGGGCCGGCTCAACGGCCGAGGGCACGCCGTGGCTGCCGCGGCGGTCGTACGTGCCCTGGCGGACCAAGCCCGAACGCGCTGAAGAACGGGCCCAGTTGCCTACGGTGCGGGGGGGGCGTCACAGGGCCTCCACCAGGCCCATGTACTCCAGGCGGCGGCGCTGCATGGCGTCCGCCCAGCCGAGCGCGGTCGTCATGCGTTCCTCGACATCGGTGTCCACCAGGCGTCGGCCCGGCCAGATCTCGTAGTCGCCGGCCAGCTCGGCGTGTTTGCGCAGCCCCTCCTGGAACAGGGACTCGCGGCGGAAGATCATGTCCGTGGCGGGGAGCGAACTCCACAACTCCCGTCCCCGCTCGATCAGTTCGAGGATGCGGGGCTTGTCGCCGGGATGGGTGAGGAGGTGTTCGCGGGCGATCGAGCTGCCCACCGTGAGATGCCGGATCTCGTCGATGGCCGCGCCCCGCTCGATGTCGGCGGCCGCCGGGTCGAAGATCCGCCACTTGCGCTCGCTGAGCTCCGCCGCGGGCGCGAGCACCCCCTCGACCAGGATGGTCAGGACGACCACGCCCCCGATGAAGTCGCTCTCGTCGCGCAGCACCCGCAGCCCGAGCGCTTCCAGCGGCGCCAGCACGGCCTCGCGGTCCGCGCCGGCCAGCCGTTCCACCGTCGGCCACAGCTCGGGCTCGGCCACGCCCAGGGAGGTCAGATGAGAACGGAACACCATCGAATGCCGTGCCTCGTCCAGGAGTTGGGTGGCGTAGAACTCCATGCTGTCGACATCGGGTGCGAGCGCCACCAGGTAGGAGATCGCGCGGGTCGCCTTCTCCTCGGCGATCGAGCGGAACGCCAGCTCCTGGGTGAGGGCGTCGTTCAGCGGCCCCGGCTCGCTGGTCACCGCCAGTGGACGGACGTCGTCGGCGTGGCCCAGTACCTGGCCGCGCAGCGTGCCCTGCGGGACGGCCCGCAGCCAGTACCGCAGGCCGCAGTCGGCGGCCGTCAGCTCAAGGCGCATGGCCCCGTCCACGAGGGACGGCGCCCGCTCCCGGTCGGCCTCGGCGGGAATCGCGCCGAGAGCGCTCTCGGTGTCGGTCATCGGATTCATCTCCTGGTGTCGATGTTGAGCAGGGGAGTGCCGCTGCCGAGGTACGAGCCGACCACGCGGGCGATGAGCAGTTCGTGGTCACCGACGGGCACGGTCCGCTCGATCCGGCACTCCAGGCGGCCGACCGTTCCGGCGAGCAGCGGCACCCCGTCGGCGGTGTACGTCTCCCACGCCGACTCGGCCTCGGGGCCGAACAGGGCCAGCCCCTCGCTGCGGTCCTTGCGGGCGAAGTACCTTGCCAGCGGGGCCTGTTGGACCGACAGGCCGTTGACCACGAAGCGGCCCGCGGTGAGCAGGGCCCCCAGTCCCCGGCTGCCCCGACGCAGCGCCACCGAGACCATCGGCGGGTGGACCGAGGCCACGGACAGGGTGCTGACCGTGACCCCGTGCGCCCGGTCCGCCGCCCCGCAGGTCAGCACGGACACCCCCGACGCGAACCGCCAGCCCGTACGCGTGGACACGCTCCCCGGCGCCGTCATGACGACCTCGCGCCGAGGCGTACCGCGTGACGCTCCCGGCCCGTGGTTCCGGCCGCGTACTCGCCGCTGAAGCGCTGGTACGCGGGGTGCGCCACGGGTTCGAAGCTCACGCCGAACGGTTTGAGGAAGTTCCCGAAGATCGCCCGGTCGCCGAACAGGTGGATCGGCAGCGCGAGCAGCGCCCACTCGGCGCCGAACAGCCAGATCCACGCCAGCGCCACCAGCGTCTGCGTGGCCAGGCTGTGCATCACGTTGTAGAGCACGTAATAGGCGTGCGGGATACGGCCGCCCGGGCTGCGGTGGTGCGCGATCGCCCCCGGGATGTAGCCGACCAGGTCGATGTACACGAACAAGGCGGCCGCCACCCCCCACCGCACCTCGCCGAGGTGGGCGAGGAGCAGCGCGGCGGCCACCGCGAGCCCGACCGCGCACTCAAGGCGGACGAGGCGATAGGTCACCGGCGTCTCGAAGAGGTTCTTCGCGTCCATCAGGCGGCCGCTCCGGGAAGGTCCCGGTGGGCCGCGCCCCCGGCGGCCCGGGCGACCGAGCGCGCCACCGGGTCGTCGCCGACCACATGGGCCCGCTCGAAGAGGCTGGTGACGACCACGCCGATGGTTTCCTTCAGGACGCGCGCCGCGACAGGGTCGAGAATGCCCGCGAGGCTCGGAATGCCGAAGTCGAACTCGGCTGCGAAGTCCACCAGACACCCCTCGCCGTCCGGCGTCACCGACCACGTGCCGGTGAACTCGGCGAAATCGCCCTCCAGTTGACGGAAGGAGATCCGCAGCTTCGCCTCGTCGAACCGGTCGGTCTCCGTCCAGCGCAGGATGCCGTTGCGGAAGTACACCTCCCAGTCGCTGTGTATTTCCTCGTCCGTCACCTCACTGACCGTCACTGACCGTACGACCGGAGTGAGTTCGGGGTAGCGGGCGTAGTCCTTGATGCGGTCGTACGCCGCGTTGGGGCAGACCGCCTCGACGCGGACCTTCAGTTGCGTGCTGCGCATGGTTGTCTCAGCCACTTTCAGGGATCGGGGTGTAGCGGGCGGCCTGGGCCCGGCAGGCCCGGTCCACCGACTCGTACAGGAAGTCCAGATCGCCGCGGGACAGGATCGCGGGCGGGGTGAGCCGCAGGACCAGGTGGGAGTTGAGCGAGTGGTTGGCGATGACGCCGTGCTGGATCAGTTCGATCAGCAGGTCGCCCGCCGGGCCCGGCTCCGTGAACTCGATGCCCAGCATCAGTCCGCGCCCGCGCACCTCGCGCACGACCGTCCCGTAGTGGCCGCGTACGATCCGGCCGACGACCCGCAGGATCTCCTCGCCCAGGATGCGTGCCCGCCCGACCAGGTTGTCCTCGCGCAGCGCGGCGATCGCGCCGCGCGCGGCGGCCATCGCCAGAGGCGCGCCCGAGAACGTCGAGGTGTGCAGATACGGGTCGCGGTCGAAGGCGCCGAACACCTCCGGTGTCGCGATCACCGCGGACACCGGGACCACGCCGCCGCTGAGCCCCTTGCCGACGAGCAGCAGATCGGGGCGCACCCCCTCGGGCCCGCAGCCCCACCAGGTGCCGAGCCGGCCGAGGCCGGTCTGGATCTCGTCGACGGCGAGCAGCGCTCCGTACTCGCGGCAGGCGTTCTCGACCGCGCCGAGATAGCCGGGCGACGGAATGACGACGCCCGCCTCGCCCTGCACCGGTTCGACGAAGACGCAGGCCTCGCCCGGACAGGCCGCGAGCTCCTTGCGCAGGGCGTCCACATCCCCGTACGGCACATGCGTGACCGACGGGAGCAGCGGCCGGAAGGGGTCCTGGAAGACGTCCTTGCCGGTGAGGCTGAGCGCGCCCATCGTCTTGCCGTGGTAGCCGTCCGCCATCGAGACGAGCCGGGTGCGGCCGCGCGTGCGGGCCACCTTGATCGCGGCCTCCACCGCCTCGGCGCCCGAACCCGCGAAGTGCACCCGTTCGAGACCCGGCGGGGCGACGGACACCAGGGCGTCGGCGGCGAGGGCGATCTGCGGCTCCATGAAGAGCCGCGTCGACACCGGATGCCGCTCCAACTGCTCCCGTACGTGGCGCATCACCGTGGGGTGCTTCGCGCCGGTGATGAAGACGCCGTAGCCCCCGCAGTTGAGGAACTTGCGCCCCTCGGCCGTGGTGACCCAGGCCCCCTCGGACGCCACCTCCACATGGCCGCCGAACATCTCGCCGAGCGTTGCCCGTCCTTTGCTGAGCCGGGCCCGGTACAGGCGGCCGAGGGCATCCCGGTCGGGCAGTTCCCTGACCGGCGTTGTCGTGACCGTCATCGCTTCCACCCCCTTCAGGCCAGCCGCAGCGGGCGGCCGTCGACGTGGTCGAGGTAGGGCGCCGCGAAGCTCGCCCGCGAGGGCGGGTGGAAGGCGAGCCCGTGCGAGACAGCGGCGAGATAGGCGACGTCGGACGAGCCGATGAACGCCATGCCGCCGAGCACCTCCACCGCCCGCCGCACGGCCACGCCGAGCGCGTCCTGCGCCGCGTACCGGGCCACCAGCGTCTTGGCGAGCGCCTCGTTGCCGCGTTCACCGTCCCCGAGCATCCGGGCCACGCCCTCCAGGAGCAGCCCTGCGCTCTCGTACGCCGTGAACAGCTCGGCCCGGTCGGAGGCGCTGCCCCGGCCCGAGGCGTGCGCCCGCTCCACCAGGGCGCCGGCCATGCCCAGGTACGAGGCCGAGATCAGCAGCTCGAACCAGATGAAGCCGACCGTCTGGAGCTCGTCCAGCTCCCCGGCTCCCCCCAACTCCGGCCGCACGACGAGCTGTTCGGGCACGAAGGCATCGGTGAGCCGTACTTCGTCGCTCTCCGCGCCCGCCAGCGCCCAGCTCTTCCAGAACGGGTGCACGGTGAGGCCCGGAGTGCCGCGCGGCACCAGCAGCACGGCCATCTCGGGTCCGGAGTCGGTGGGCAGCGCCACGGACGCGGTGAGCAGGTCCATGGAGTGCGCCAGGCTGCACGGCTTCTTCGATCCGTTGATGAGATAGCCGCCCTCGGCCTTCGCCGCGGTCATGGTCGGCGACAGGATGCCCTGGCCGGGGCGCCCCTCGGCGAAGCCCGACGAGACCAGGAGCCCCTGCTCGGCGATGCCTTCGAGCAGCGCCCACTCCATGCCGCTGCTCTTGATGCTGTCGGCGAGCGTGAACAGCGTCGCCACCGAGAAGTGGTGCATGGTGGTGCCCACGGCCAGCGAGGGCGAGAGGGCCGCGATCGCCCGCACCACGGCGAGCGCCTCCAGTGGCGTGGCACCGCCTCCCTGGTACGCCTCCGGGATCACCAGACTCGGCCCCTTGCACGCCTTGAAGTGGGCGAGGGCCGGGCTGCCCGGCGCCTCCAGTTCGCTCAGCGGGATGTCGGCGAGCTTGCCGAGCAGTCCGGGCAGGAATCGCTCGCAGACCTCCGCGGCCCGTTGTGTCGAACGCATCGGATCCTCCTCAGGCCGCACTGCTGCCGGTGCCGAACACGGCGTCGCGGGGCCGGATCCCGCCGGGTGCGACGCTGACGCCCTGCACATGGGTGGTGCGCAGCATCGGGTAGTTGGCCTCGCCGAACACGCCGCCGGTCAGACCGGTGCCGCCGTGCGAAGGCAGATAGGGCAGGAACCCGATGTGCGAGTCGTTGACCTTGAGCAGCCCGCCCTCGGTGACCCGGGCCACGAACCGGTCGATCACCGCACGGTCCTTGGCCCACAGCGAGTTGCGCAGCCCGTACCAGTTGGTGTTCACGAAGTCGATGAACGACGCCAACAGCTCGTCGTCCCCGGCCGGTTCGGCCACGACGACCGGGAGCAGCGGGAAGAACGTCTCGTGGCGCACCGCCTGCACCCGCCGCGCCCGGGTGAGCCCGTTCAAGCGGACCACGGTCGGTTCCAGGAAGATGCCGTTCGCGTCCCGCGTGCCGTCGAGCTCCATGGCATGACCGCCGCAGACCAGCTCGGCGCCGTGGGCCAGAGCGTCGTCGAGGCAGTCGAAGAACTTCTCGTTGCGCAGCACCGGGGTGAGCAGCACCCCCTCGTCGCTGGCGCGGCCGGGCCTGATCCGCTGGGCCTGGCGGGCCAGTTCGGCCACCAAGCGGTCGGCGACGTCGGGGTGGGCCACCACCTGGTTGGGAATCATGCAGAGCTGGCCGGAACCGTAGAAACCCTCGGTGAGCGCCTCGGCGGCGAGCTCGACATCGGCGTCCTTCCAGACGGTCACGATGTCATTGCCGGCGAGTTCCAGAATCGGCTTCTTTCCGGCCGAGATGCAGCGCTCCTGGAACCGGATGCCGCTCTCGCTGCCGCCGAAATACATGATGTCGTCGACGTGCTGACTGGCCAGCCAGGAGTTCAGCATCGGCCCCGGGTCCCCGCACACCACGCCGAGCGTGCCGGGCGGCGCGCCCACCTCGTCGAGCACGGGGGCGACCAGCTCCTGCAGGGCGTACATCACGCCGAGCGGGCCGCTGCGAGGGGCCCGCACCACCAGGGCGTTGCCCGCGAAGATCGAGTACACGCCGAGCAGAGCGCTGGCCATCGGGGCGTTCTGCGGCGGGTTGAGGCACACCACCCCGTCCGGCCTGCGGCGCACGGAGATCTCGCGCACCCCGTGCCGGAACTCCTGGATCATCTGCGAGTGGTAGAACCCGATCGACTCCGGGCTCCAGCACTGGAGCATCCCGGACACCTCCCAGCGGGCCAGCGCCAGCGGGTGGCCCTCCTGGACGAGCACCTCGATGATCTCGTCGGTGCGCTCGGCGATCCGCTCACGCAGCAGGCCGCAGGCCTCGTCGAGGCGTACGTCCAGAGGCGTCGCCCCCCACTCGGCGGCGGCGCCCGCGGCCGCTTCGAGGGCCTCCTCGACGGTGCCGACGGAAGCCTTGGCCACGCGGGCGACGATCGAGCCGGGCAGCGGCCCGATCGGCGTCCAGCCCTTCTCCAGCTTCCGCTTGAGCGTGAGACTGGTGAACGCGTCGTCGAGGAGGGCCGCCGAGTCGACGACGTACACCCACTCCTCACCCGGCACGCTCTTCCCCGCCACGTACGAGCCGTAGGAGCGCGCCCCCTTGGCGAGCAGCACGTCGTCGGGATGCAGCAGTGCACGCGATTTCGCTGATATTCCGGTCACGCCAGGCCCCCGTTTACGTCCGCCCCACACCGCGTGGCGGAATTGCTCGAATGTTTCGCGGTAAATTTCTCAGCCCTGCCTGAGAAGCGCCTGAGACGGCACTGAGACGGCGGCTTCAGGGAATTCGGCGCGGCATGGTGGGACGATTCGCCGGACGGCCAGGGGAGGAGCTTCGATGACCGGTCATGTCCTTGCCATTGACGACGTTCTGCAGCAACTTCAGGACTACGCGGACAATCCCAGCGCGTTTCTGGCGATGAACACGGGAAACGAGTACTTCACCGTGCCCGACAGTGCGGGTGTGATCGCCTATCGGAGTGCCGGGAAGTATCTGATGCAGTTCGGCGGAGCGTTCGCGCCGGAGCAAACGCGGGAGGAACTCCTGCGCGGATTCCTCGATTTCGCGCGGGCGCGCCGGAGCACGGTCGTGGCCGTCCAGATGCAGAGCGAGGACGTAGCTCTTTACGAGCGCTGCGGATTCACCGTGAATCAGGTCGGCGCCTCCTACTCCCTGCACCTTCCCGAATTCGGGCTCAAGGGCTCACGCTTCGTGAAACTGCGGAACAAGGTGTCGCGGGCGCGCCGCAGCGGGCTTGAGGTGGCCGAAGTGCCGTACGAGCGCATCGCCGGGGGCGTCCGGACCGTCGATGGGCAGTGGCTGCGCGGCAAGGGGCGCCACGTCAAGGAGATCGAGTTCCTCGTGGGCCAGCTCGGCGGACCCGGGCAGGCGCACCGCCGGCTGTTCGCCGGCCGGATCGGCGGCGAACTCGTCGCCTACATCTCGTACGCTCCGGCCTTCGGCAAGCGCGCCGGCCTGCTGCACGACCTCAGCCGCCGGCTGCCGGGGGCCGCGCCCGGCGTCCTTGAGGCGATCAACCTGACAGCCGTGGAGGCCTTCCGCGCGGAGGGCGCCGAGTGGCTGCACCTCGGCTTCACCCCGTTCACCGGACTCGCGCCCGAACACGAGGCGCCCTCCGCCAGCCGGCCCACGGCCTGGTTCCTGCGGCAGCTCGGCGCGCACGGCGCGAAGGTGTACCCCGCCGCGAGCCAGCTGGCGTACAAGGAGAAATGGGCGCCCCAACTGGTCCTGCCCGAGTACCTGGCCTTCCAGGGGAGGGCCAGGGCGGGCGCGATCCGGCAGCTCCTTCGGGTTACCAACTCCCTCTGAAATATGGGGTGTTCAGCGTCCGGCGGGCACCGGCTCCTGGCGCAGGATGCCCTGGAACCTGGCCCGCAGCGCCTCCCCGGGCTCAAGGCCCAGGTGGTGCGAGAGCCGCTGCCGGGTGCGGTGGTAGGCGTCCAGGGCCTCGGCCTGGCGCCCCGAGCGGTACAGGGCGGTGATCAGTTGCTCGCAGAACCGCTCCCGCAAGGGGTACTGCGCGTGCAACTGCTGGAGCTCCGTGATGACTTCCCGGTGCAGCCCCAGGGCGAGCTCGGCGTCGAAGAGGTGCTCGTACGCGGTGAGCCTGATCTCGGTGAGCCGGGTGTACGCCATGCGGCTGATCAGGCCCTGCCCGGCGTCGAGCAGCGCGGGCCCGCGCCACAGCGAGAGCGCCTCGGTGAGCAGCCGCACCGACCGGTCCGGGTCGCTCCGGCCAAGGGTGGTCGCCTCGCGGACGAGTGCCTCGAACAGCGAGGCGTCGACGTCGCTCTCCGCGAGCGCGAGGGCGTAGCCGAAACTGGACGTGCGGATCAGTTCCCGCAGACCGTCGTGGCCCGTACGGGATTCGATGACGCGGCGAAGCCGGGCCACATGACCCTGCAAGGAGTTCTCGGCGTTGCGCGGGAGTTCCTCTCCCCACAGTTCGTCGATGAGGTCGTTCCGGGACACCGGACGGTCGGGCGAAAGGGCGAGTACGGCCACGATCGCCCTGAGTTTTTCGCCGGGAATCTTGAACGTGATGTGTCCGTCGGTCAATTCAAGGGACCCGAGCAGGCGAACTTTCAACGTGCTTCCCCCGTGCTGCGTGCAAAAAAGCGGAATCCACGACGACGGGCCGTGCGGGCCCGGCCAGTGGATCAGGTGTGCCCGGTGAATCGACCGGGCCGCGGATCGGCACAATGATCGGCGTTCTTCGCCCGTCGACCTCTCGCCCATCGCTGCCAAGAGCAGTGCTCTACCCCCGTAGAGAACATGGAGGAAGAGTATTTCGCCCTGCTATTGGGGTCAACGTCCGTGAAGATAACGGTGAGTTGACAGCGCGTCGTCCGCTGTCGCACGGTGATCCGCACGCAGCGGGAGCGCCGCAGGTGGCGGGGCCCCGCGCGCGACCGGCGGGTGACGGCTTGTGAGGGGGCTCACGTCGAGGTGTGGCGCGGCCGTGACCTGGGTGGAACACCGTAACGGGGTGAGCGATTACGATCCGGGCTCATGAGCACCTCGGATCAGGAACAAGCGGTGGACGCGACCCCGGAAGCGGGGGGTGCGTCCCGCGCGGCGGAAGCGACGGTACCGAACCAGGCCCCGAACCGGCCCACGGCCGAGCGGGCCTCGCAGCGGCGGGGCGGGGAAGCCGAGGGTGCCGACCGGGATGCGGAGCGCGCGGAAGCGGGCGGTGCCCCCGAGGCGGCCGAAGGTGCTGGCCGCGCCGGGATCCCGAAGCCTGCTCAAGCCCCGGAGGCTGCCGGGTCCGAGGCTCGGGGTGCCTCAGGGCGCGCTGAGCAACCCGCACACTCCGAGGAGGCGCGGAGCCACCAACTCGCCTATTCCGCCGAGGAGTTGGAGTCGCCCGAGCCCTCCGAAGGCGCCGCCGACGAGGCCGAGCGGCAGGGCATGGCCCCGCGGCAGGCCCGCCGTATTCGCATGGTCGCCGCCGGGGTGCTCATGGCGGCGATGGGGGTGATCCTCGTCGTGCGGCTCGCGACGCGTTCCTCCGTGCTCGTCGTCGGGGTGTACGGGCTTGCCCTGATCCTGTGCGGTGTGGTCATCGAGCTGAGTCGCAACGGACGCACCCGCCTTGGTTCCTGGCTCCTCGTGGTGGGCCTCGCCGCGGCGCTCGGGATGGACTGGTTCGTCCTGCCGTGACCACCCGTGCCGGCCTCCGCCCGCCGTTTCCCGCAAGGGGCCCGGGCCGGAGGCCGGCAACGTAACGGGATCCGCGTCCGTGGCCGTCGGCGGAACCGGCGCACGGCCGGCCACCCGGCAGGTGCCCAACTGCCGGATCCGCAGGGAAGTCGGGTACCTCAAGCGCCACAGGCGTTGACATGAACCCGCCCCAAGGTGAATCTTGATGCTCGAAACTCCACTGTTCCAAGCATGAACGCGCACGCCGCGCCCGGCTGTTGCTCGGTACGAACGGAGAACGAACCCTTGCGGACCCCCTGGCATCGCTCCCACCCGCCCCGAAGGCCCGCCGTCGCCGTGTTCTCGGCGCTCGCGCTCGGCCTCACCGCCCTGGCCGTCCCCGCCGCCCACGCCGAGGGCGCGACGCCGCCCGGCGGCGTCCTGGACAGTGGCACCAAGTCCCTGACCTGGCAGAGCCCGGTGTACGAGAAGGGCACGGTCGACTCGCCGGACAAGTGCCCGGCGCCCGCGCAGGACCCCGACGGGGCGGTCTGTGCCCGCTTCGACCTGACGGTGAAGCCGCCGGTCGGCCAGTGGGACGACAACCCGGAGGGCGGTGTGCCCGTCTCCATCCAATGGGCCACCCCCACCGACGACTTCGACATGTACGTCTACGACGACGCCGGGAAGCAGGTCGCCTCCAGCGCCGGCACCGCCGACCCCGAGGCGACCGTCATCCCGAAGGCGTCGGGGACGTACCACGTGGTCGTCGTCCCGTACGACGTGCACCACAACTCGTTCACGGGCAAGGCGTATCTGCCCGAGCCGACCGACGCCGGGAACCTCACGGCCTTCGGCGGCAAGGACGGCACGTACGACATCGCCGCAGGTGCGCTCAAGGCCCGCGTCGACTTCCTCGCCGACGACACGATGAGGCTGCGCGCCGCCCCGGACGGGACCTTCACCGACCCGCCCGACAGCCACATGATCCAGACCGAGCCGAAGCCGCAGAAGGACACCAAGTCCTTTGACGCGGGCTCCTATTACGGCGTCCGGAGCAAGGACGTCGTCCTGCGCGTCTACAAGAAGCCGCTGCGCTTCGCGCTGTACAAGGGCGACAACAGGACCGTGATCTGGTCCGAGGCCGACCCGCTGCGCTGGACCTCCGGCGGCATGCGGCAGAGCCTGACCCGCGGCGCCGACGAGCAGTTCTTCGGCGGCGGCGAGCAGAACGGCAGCTTCTCGCACCGCGACCAGGTCAGACACGTGGGCAACAACACCAACTGGAACGAGGGCGGCTGGAACAACTCCCAGCCCTTCTACATCTCGTCCGCCGGATACGGGGTGTTCCGCAACACCTTCACACCGGGCGTGTACGACTTCGGGCCTCGGGTGCGCACCGGGCAGCAGGAACGGCGTCTGGACGCCTACTACTTCACCGGTGACGTGAAGTCCGTCATCGGCAAGTACACCTCGCTCGTGGGCAAGCCGTTCATGCCGCCGGTGTACGGGCTCGAACCGGGCGACTCCGACTGCTACTTGCACAACGCCAACCGGGGCGAGCGGCACACCCTGGACGCGCTCAAGGTCGCCGACGGCTACACTCAGAACCAGATGCCGCTCGGCTGGATGCTCGTCAACGACGGCTACGGCTGCGGCTACGAGAACCTCGCCGAGACCGGCAAGGGCCTCCAGGCCCACGACGCCCAGCTCGGCCTGTGGACCCAGGACGGCCTCGGCAAACTCGCCGACCAGGTCAAGGCGGGCCAGCGGGTCGCGAAACTGGACGTCGCCTGGGTCGGCAACGGCTACGGCTTCGCCCTGAACGCCTGCGACCAGGCGAAGGCCGGCATCGAGGACAACAGCGACGCGCGCGGCTTCGTGTGGCTGCCCGTGTCCTGGTCCGGCGCGCAGCGCTGCGGCGTCCTGTGGAGCGGTGACCAGAAGCTCAGCTGGGACTACCTGCGCTGGCAGATCCCCACCTACGCGGGTGCCACGCTCTCCGGCATCGCGTACAACACGGGCGACGTCGGCAGCATCTTCGGCCACGACCCGAAGATGTACACCCGCGACCTCCAGTGGAAGGCCTTCCTGCCCGCCATCATGACGATGGACGGCTGGGCCAAGGATCTCACCACCGGCAAGGCCGCCGACCAGCAGCCCTGGCTCGACGGCGAGCCGTACGCCTCCATCAACCGCAAGTACCTGCAGCTGAAGGAGCGGCTCATCCCGTACATGTACGGGCTCTCCAAGGACGCCACCAAGACCGGCGTCGGCGCGGTCCGCCCGCTCTCCCTGGAGTACCCGGACGATCCGGGCACCCTTGGTGCGAACGCCAAGTACGAGTTCCTGGCCGGACCCGACTTCCTGGTCGCCCCGGTCTACAGCGACACCAGCGTCCGCAACGGCATCTATCTGCCCAAGGGCACCTGGACCGACTACTGGACGGGCAGGACCTACCGGGGCCCGACGACCATCGACAACTACGCGGCCCCGCTCGACACCCTCCCGCTGTTCGTGAAGGGCGGCTCGATCGTGCCCATGTGGCCGAAGGGCACGACGTCCTGGCAGACCCGGGACAAGGGCGAGCTGGACTACGACATCTACCCGCAGCTCGGCTCGTCCTCCTACACGCTGTACGAGGACGACGGCGTCACCCGGCAGTTCGCCAAGGGCGCCTCGGCCACCCAGCGGGTCCAGGTCACCTCGGCCGGACGCGCCGCGGTCGTCAACGTCGGTGCCAGCGTGGGCAGTTACCAGGGCAAGCCGGCCACGCGCTCGTACCGCTTCACCGTCCACACCAAGGCGGCTCCCTCGGTCGTCGCCCTCGGCGGGAACCGGCTGCACCGCTACGGTTCCGCGGCGGAGCTCGCCGCGGCGGGCACGGGCTGGTACTTCGATCCCGCGACCGGGGTGACGGAGGTCAAGACGCCGTCGCAGTCCACCGGCCACGGCTTCTCCGTCGAGATCGCGTGACCTGACCGTCCGCCACCGGGTCGGGGGCCGTACCGTGAGCCGTCCGGTACGGCCCCTCCGCGCGCGGAGGGGAACCTGGGGCAAGAGTCGTCCAGGCACGCCTCGTTCGCGCCCGGCGACAAGGTGGTGCTCAACGGCTACGGCGTCGGCGAGCGGCACGACGGCGGCTTCGCCCAGAAGGCCCGGGTCAGCGGCGACTGGCTGGTCCCGCTGTCCAAGGGGCTCACCCCGGCGCCGGTCCAGGCCGCCCGCCCTCGATGACGGTCGCGAAACCGTCGAGCAGCGGGCCGAGCCCGAACTCGAAGAGCTCGTCGAACCGCACCTCGTACCCGTCCGCAAGCGCCGCCGTGACCCGGTTGAAGACCGGGTATCTCCCGGACGCCACAAGGGAGTTGAGCGCCGCGGCCTGCTGCTCCATCCACCCGTCCTCGCTCACCCCGGTGGCGGCCGCGGCCTGCGCCTCCTGCTCAAGGCCGACCGCGAGCCCCTGCACATAGCCGTACAGGAGCACGTGCACGTCCATCATGGCGACCGGGTCGAGCCCGTGCCCGTCGAGCGCGGCCAGCGCCCACTCGGCGTGCGTCATGAGGTTGGGAAGCAGCAACGGCCGGGTGAGCGGGGTGAGTTGAGCCAGCCATGGGTGCGCGCGGAACAGCGACCAGAGCGTCCGGCCGCCGAGTTCGAGGCGCGCCCGCCAGCCGTGCGGCGGCACGGCCGGATAGCGGGCCTCGCCGAACGCAGCGTCGGCCATCAGGAGCACCAGGTCGTCCTTGCTGCCGACATACCGGTACGGCGACATCGCGGCGACCCCGAGCCGGGCCGCCACCCCGCGCATCGACAGCGCAGCCAGGCCCTCGCTGTCCGCGATGTCCATGGCGGCCCGCACGATCCGATGGCGCGTCAGATCCTGCTCGGGCCTCGTGCGTACCTTCGCCGGCGGCACCGGGGCGCGGTCCCTGACCACGGTGCCGACCCGGGGGAGCGTCTCCACGAACCCTTCGAGGCGCAGGGTGGTGAGCACCTTGGTGGCCGTGGCGAGCGCGACTCCCCACTCCTTGACGATGCCCCGGGTCGAGGGCACCCGGTCGCCCGGCGCGAGCTCGCCGCTCGTGATGCGCCGCCGGATCTCGGCGACGATCCGCAGGTAGGGCGGTTCGCTCTGCACGGCCATGCCCCGTACGTCCTTCCCGTCGGCGGCCGCGGAATTCTTTTGGACGGCCGCGCTGCCTGTACTAGTGCAGAGGCTAGCAGCGAAACGCCGGGCCGGACTGCTTTCTGTCCTAGCTCAGTTGAGGGGAAAGGCGGTTGGTGGAGGTGCGAGTACGTCGTACATTCAGTTCGCGTACACCGTATTTGCGTCGCTCATCTTACTCATCTCGCTCATCAAGGAGTTCGCCATGAAGACCGTCCTCATCTCCGGCGCCGGAGTCGCCGGCTGCGCGCTGGCGTACTGGCTGCGTCGGGGCGGCTTCGCGCCGACCGTCGTCGAGCGTGCCCCGGGGCTTCGGCCGGGCGGCCAGGCGGTCGACATCCGAGGAGTGGCGCTGGATGTCGTGGAGCGGATGGGACTGCTCGGCCCGGTGCGCGCGGCGGCCACCCGCATGCGGGGCATGTCCGTGCTCGACGCCGACGGCAACGAGCTCCACCGGTCCACCGAGGCCACGTTCAGCAGCGGCCGCCTCGACAGCGGGGACGTCGAGCTGCTGCGCGAGGACCTCATCGGCATGCTGGAGCAACTCGCCCATGGGCAGGCCGAGTTCATCCATGGGGACCGCATCACCGCGCTGGACCAGGACGAGGACGGCGTCCGCGTCGACTTCGAGCACGGCACATCCCGTACGTTCGACCTCGTGGTCGGGGCCGACGGGCTGCACTCGACCGTGCGCGGGCTCGTCTTCGGGCCCGAGGCGGACTTCCTGCACCACCTCGGCACGCATCTCGCGATCTTCAGCGCGGAGAACTTCCTCGGCCTGGACAACTGGCAGCTCTGGCAGCGCGACGGAGACGCCGGGTACGGGATCTACCCGGTGCGCGACAACAGCGAGTTGAGGATCACCTTCGGCTTCGCGTCCGGCCCCTTCGACCCCGCGAACCGGGACTCCGAAGCGCTGAAGCGGGAGGTCGCCGAGCGGATGGGCGCGCTGCGCTGGGAGACGCCACGGCTCCTGAAGGCGCTGTGGGAGGCGCCCGACTTCTACTCCGACGCCATGGCCCAGATCCGGCTCGACCACTGGTCGCGCGGGCGGGCCGTGCTGCTCGGCGACGCCGGGTACTGCGCCTCGCCGCTCTCCGGCCAGGGCACCGGCCTCGCGCTGGTCGGCGCGTACGTCCTCGCGGACGCGCTCGGCCGCACGGGCGGGGAGCACCGTGCGGCCTTCGCGGAGTACGAGGCGCGCCTGCGCCCCTTCGTGGAGCTCAATCAGGCGCTGGCGACCGAGAACCCGGGTGGTCCGGCCGCCGAGGAATCCGTGGCGCGCGCCAAGGACGCGATCACGCTGGACGTCTGAGGCGGGTGCCCTCAGGCGGTGATGCGGACGGCCGGCTCGGGGGCCGACAGGTCGGTGGGCAGGGGCGCGGGCACAGGCGCGGGGAGCTCCGCGGGCGTCGCGCCGGTCAGCATGAGCACGCCGCGGGCCGCGACGCCCGCTGACGCGGCGGCGACCAGCCAGCCGAGCGGTCCGCCGTGGAAGCTCTCGCCGAGCAGCGCGACCCCGATCACCGCGGCCGCCGCCGGGTTGGCGAGGTTCACGACGGCCAGCGGGGCGGCGAGGCCACCGCGGTAGGCGGCCTGCGAGAGCAGCAGCCCGCCGACCGCGAACGTCGCGACGAGCACCGCGATCAGGGCGGTCTGCCACCAGTTCAGCGGGCCCCCGGGCAGTTCGCGGGCCAGCGACGCGGTGACGGTCTGGGTCAGCGCGGACGCCACGCCCGAAGCGGCGCCGGACGCGGTGGCATGGCCGAGGCCGCCGCCGCGTGCGGAGTGCGCCCCGGCCCGGACGAGGAAGGCGAGCAGCAGCGCGGTGGCCGCGGCGATGGCGAGCGCCTCGCGCAGGCTGAGCGCGTCGCCGGGGCTCGCGGGACCGGTGACCGCGATCAGGCCGGTGAGCCCGGCCAGCGTCCACGCCGCGCCGCGCCATTCGCGCCGGGTGACGCGCCGCCGCTCGTAGTACGCGGAGAGCGGCAGCGCGGCGACCAGGGTGAGTGCGCCGAGCGGCTGGACCAGGGTGAGCGGGCCGTAGTGGAGCGCGGCCACGTGCATGAGGGCGCCGGCCACATTGAGGCCGACCGCCCACCACCACAGGGGCCGGGTGAGCAACTGCCCGAGGCCGCCGCCGCCTTGAGCGGCGAGCCGGGACTGGCCGACGGCGGCCAGCGCGTAGCCGGCGGCCGAGGCGAGCGAGAGCAGGATGGCGAGCAGCGCGGATTCGTTCATAGCGCGGCCTCGGAGAGCTGGGGCGAGGGTGCCTGCTGGGACGCGAGAGCGGGCTGAGGGGCGGGGGTCTGCGGAGCCCCGGATGCCTGCTCCGAGGCGGGCGCCTGCCGGCCCGCCTTGGATGCCGCAGGCAACCTTGCGGGCCGCTTCGGCGACGGCACGAAGTACAGCACCGCCCCCAGCAGCACGGTGGCCACGATCGCGTCCAGCCAGTAGTGGTTCGCGGTGCCGACGACCACGAACAGGGTGAGCGCCGGGTGCAGCAGCCACAGCCAGCGCCAGCGGCTCCGGGTCGCCATGATCAGCCCGATCGCGACCATCAGCGCCCAGCCGAAGTGCAGCGAGGGCATCGCCGCGAACTGGTTCGCCATGGCGTCGTTGTCCGGCGTCGCGGCGTACACGGAGGGCCCGTAGACCTGTGCGGTGTCGACGAGTCCGGCCGTGGTGAGCATGCGCGGCGGGGCGAGCGGGACCGTGATGTGCAGGACCAGGGCGGCGGCCGTGAGCCCCGCGAGCACCCGGCGCGACCACAGGTAGTGGCCCGGGCGGCGCAGGTACAGGTAGACCAGGAAGGCCACCGTGGCCGGGAAGTGCACCGTCGCGTAGAAGGTGTTCGCGGCCTTGACGAGGGTGTCGCCGTGCAGCAGCAGATGCTGCACGGAGCCCTCGCCGGGCAGGTGCAGCGCGCGCTCCCAGCTCCAGACGCGGTCGGCGTTGTCGAAGGCACTCGCCTCGTGTCCGTTGGCCAGCTGGCGGCCGAACTTGTACACGAGGAAGAGCGCGGTCACGAGCAGCAGCTCGCGTACCAGGGGCGGCCGGGAAGCGGTCGTCTCCGGTCCGGCGGGACGGGTCTGGCGACGCGTCCCCGTGGTTATACCGGCAAACATTCTCCGGCCCCTTTGAACCTGGATCGATACGTGGAAAAAACACAAGCAAACGTAGGAAGGCTAGATCGAAACTCATCGAGACGCAAACGTCTCGATACGTTTGCGTCTCGATTGAGCGGAGCCTACTCTCGTACGTGCAGGAGCACCCCTTGTTTTTCTCCGGAGGGAACGATGTCGACGCAGGCCGCCACGGCCGCTGCCCGCCGCAGCAAGATCAGCCCCGAGCGCGAGCTGGAGCTGTACGACGCGGTGCTCGACCTGCTCAGAGAGGGCGGCTACGACTCCGTCACGATGGAGGGCGTGGCCGCGCGCACCAAGTGCGGCAAGGCCACCCTGTACCGGCAGTGGAAGAGCAAGTCGCTGCTCGTCACCGCCGCGCTGGGCAGGAACCGCTGCTCGTTCTTCACCGGCATCGACACCGGCACCCTCGCCGGGGACCTGCGCGAGGCGGCCCGGGCGGTCGGCCGGCGCGAAGGCCCAGACACCGCGCTCATGGAAGCCGTCGGCCAGGCCTACATCAAGCACCCGGACCTGCGCGAAGCCCTGCGCGAGACCGTCCTGAACCCCGAGATCGCCGCCCTCGACGCGATGCTCCGGCGCGGCGTCGAGCGCGGGGAGGTGGCGGCGGACAACCCGGCGATCGGGTACGTCGCCCCCATGATCATGGGCATGCTGCGCGTCGAGCGCCTCTTCGAGGACCGCTTCCGCGGCGAGGACACGCTGCCGGGACTCCTTGAGTCGGTCATCCTCCCGGCGCTGCGGATCGGCTGACCGGGCCCAACTCGGCGCTTTCGCACGCCAGTTGGAGGTGCTCCGGGAGGGGCTGCCGCCCCTCCCCGCTCAGACCGCGAGCACCGTCACCCCGGCCTCGGTGAACTCGGCCACCATCTCCTCCGAGACCGCCGTGTCCGTCACCAGCGTGCCCACCTGGGACGTCGCGCAGATCCGGGCGAACGTCCGCTTGCCCAGCTTCGTCGAGTCCGCGGCCACGACGACCCGCTGAGCCCGCTCGCACAGCAGCCGGTTGATGCCGGCCTCGTCCTCGTCGTGCGCCGAGGCCCCGTGCGCCACGTCGAAGGCGCCGACGCCGAGCACCGCCACATCCATCGTGATCTGGTTCAGCACCCCGCCCGCGAGGGGCCCCGTGAGCTCGTACGACTGCGGACGGGCCACCCCGCCGGTCACCACGATCTTGAACTGAGGCCGCACCGCCAGCTCGTTGGCGATGTTGAGCGCGTTCGTGACAATCGTCAACGCCGGTGATCCGGTGGCCAGTTCGGGCCGCACGGCCAGCGCGCGGGCGACCTCCGTCGTCGTGGTGCCGCCGGTCAGGCCGACCGCCTCGCCCGGGGAGACCAGATCCGCCACCGCCTTCGCGATGCGCTGCTTCTCCGAGGCCTGGCGCGCCGTCTTGTAACGCAGGGGCAGCTCGTAGGAGACGCCGTGGACGAGCGCGCCGCCCCGGGTGCGCACCAGCATCTGCTGCTCGGCGAGCTGGTCGAAGTCGCGGCGGATCGTCGCGGCCGAGACCCCGAGGGCGGTCGCCGCCTCGTCGACGTCCAGGCGGCCCTGTTCCACGAGCAGTTCGAGGAGCGCCTGCCAGCGGGCATCGCGAGACATCCGCGCCCTCCATTCTTCGTACCGGTAACCGTACGTAATGACCTTAGCGCACGGCCCGATGCTTGATCGTGCTCGAAATCGAGCTATATTTTGCAGAAACAAGCATGTGGCGCGTCAGATCCAGAGAGTGTCAGATTTCAGAGGGTGGGAGCCCGGCATGAGCCATGTCGCGAACGAACTGAGCAGTCAGCCCGAATGCTGGAAGCGGGCGGCCGAACTGGCCCTCCAGCACAAGGACGCCCTGCCGGCCCCCGGCGAGCGCGTCGCCGTCGTCGGTTGCGGCACCTCCTTCTTCATGGCGCAGGCCGTCGCCGCGCTCCGCGAGAGCGCGGGCCTCGGCGAGACCGACGCCTTCGCCGCCTCCGAATTCCCCGCCTCGCGCGCCTATGACCGGGTCGTCGCGCTGACCCGCTCCGGTACCACCACGGAGGTGCTCGACCTCCTCGCGCAGGTGCGCGGCCGGACCCGTACCACCGCCGTCACGGCCGACCCCGCCACGCCGGTGATGCGGGCCGCCGACGACATCGTGGTGCTCGACTTCGCGGACGAGGAGTCGGTCGTCCAGACCCGCTTCGCCACCACAGCGTTCACGCTGCTCCGCGCCCACCTCGGGCTGCACACCGAGCAGGCCGTCGCCGACGCCCGCACCGCGCTCGCCGAGCCGCTGCCCGAAGGCCTCGTGGAATCAACCCAGTTCAGCTTCCTCGGCCGTGGCTGGACCAACGGCCTCGCCCAGGAAGCCGCCCTCAAGATGCGCGAGGCGTCGCTGTCCTGGACCGAGGCCTACCCGGCGATGGAGTACCGCCACGGCCCCATCAGCATCTCCACCACCACGACCGCCACCTGGATGTTCGGCGAAGCCCCCGAAGGACTGGCCGAGCAGGTGGCCGCGACCGGTGCGCTGTGGATCGAGGGCCGCCTCGACCCGCTCGCCGAACTCGTCCGCGCCCAGCGCCTCGCCGTCGCCGTCGCGGCCGCCCGCGGACTCGACCCGGACCGGCCGCGCCACCTCACCCGCTCGGTCATCCTCGACGGCGCGTGAGCGGGCGCGAGACGTGAGACCGAACGCTGCGACACCCAACTGCGTGACACAGGTGAAGGGGAAGCACTGATGCCACTCGCCCGGACCGGCACACTCGTCGCCGAGGCCGCCGCCAAACGCCGCGCCGTCGCGGCCTTCAACATCATCACGCTGGAACATGCCGAGGCGGTCATCGCGGGCGCCGAGGCGGCCAAGTCGCCGGTCGTCCTCCAAGTCAGCGAGAACGTGGTCAAGTTCCGCTACGGCCGGGTCCTGCCGCTCGCCCGCGCCGCCGCCGCGGCCGCCGAAGCCGCCTCCGTACCGGTCGCGCTCCACCTCGACCACGTCAAGCAGGACGAACTCCTGCGCCAGGCCGCCGACGCCGGCTTCAGCTCCGCCATGTACGACGCGGCCCACCTGCCGTACGAGGACAACCTGGCCGCCACCAGGGCGGCCGCTGATTGGGCGCACACCCAAGGGCTGTGGATCGAGGCCGAGTTGGGGGAGGTCGGCGGCAAGGACGGCAAGGCGCCCCTTGACGCGCACGCGCCCGGCGCGCGCACCGACCCCGACGAGGCGCGGCAGTTCGTCGCCGAGTCGGGCGTCGACGCGCTCGCCGTGGCCATCGGCAGCACCCACGCCATGACCTCGCGCACCGCCGAACTGGACCACGCCCTCCTCGCCAGGCTCGACGACGCGCTGCGGGTCCCGCTCGTCCTGCACGGCTCCTCCGGCGTACCGGACGACGCGCTGTCGGCCGCCGTGGCCGGCGGCATCGCCAAGGTCAACATCGGCACCGCGCTGAACATCGCCATGACCGACGCCATCCGCTCCTACCTCGCCGCCCACCCCGAAGCGGTGGACGCCCGCACCTACCTGACGGTCGGCCGCCAGGCGATGGCCGCGACCGTCACCCGCCTCATCGGGGTGCTCGACCGGATCGCCTGAGGCGCACGCGCCCGCCGCCGGGCCCCAGCGGGGCCCCGGCGGCGAAAGCGCCGCGTTCTGCCCGTACGGCGCTCTTCCGATGTGGCCGGACGTCGTAGACGATGGGCCTGTGGACAGGCATGAGCACGCTCGGCTCGACGCGCTGCAGCGCGACCCCTATCCGCACTATGCGCGGGCCCGGCACGCCGAGGGCCTGACCTTCGTGCCGGAGCTCGACGCCTGGCTGGTGGCCCGGGACGCGGACGTACGCGAAGTCCTGCGCCGCCCCGAGGCGTTCTCCTCCGCCAACGCCCTGCGCCCCGACGTCCTGCCGGGGCCCACGGTGCTCGCCGAGATGGGCCGGGGATTCGGCGGCCGCCCCGTCGTGGTCAGCTCCGACGGAGCCCTCCACCAGCGGCTGCGCGCCCCGATCGTGCACGGCCTCACCTCCTCCCGCGTCGCCGCGGTCGTGCCCTACGCGGTGGACCGCGCGACCGCGCTGATCGACGCCTTCGCCGGCCACGGCTCGGCCGACCTCATGGCGGAGTACGCGCTCAAACTGCCCGGCCAGGTGATCGGGCGTCTGATAGGGCTCGACGAGGCGGACGTGCCGCTCGCCGTGCACGGCGGCTACCGCGCCGAGCAGCTCCTCTTCCGGCCCCTGCCGGAGGAGGACCAGCTCGCTGCGGCCCGCGACGTGGTCGAGATGCAGCACCTCCTCGACACCTACGTACGGGAACGGCACGCCCACCCCCAGGACGACCTGTGCACCACGCTGATCAGCGCGCTCGCGCCGGGCGGCGACTCGCCCGCCACCGAGCTCACGCTCGACGAGCGCCACGAGATGGTCGCCCACCTGCAGAACTTCCTGCTCGCCGGGCACCTCACCACGAGCGCCCTGATCGGCTCGACGCTGCTGCACCTGATGCACCACCCCACGCAGTGGGAACTCCTGTGCCAGAAGCCGGAGTTGATCCCGGCCGCCGTCGAGGAGGCCGCCCGCTACGACAGCCCGATCCAGGGCTTCCGCCGCATCACCACCCGCCCGGTCGTGCTGTCCGGCACCGAACTCCCCGTCGGGGCCGTGGTGTTCGTGGCGTACGGATCCGCCAACCGCGACCCGAGCCGCCACGAACGCCCCGACGTCTTCGACATCACCCGCCCACCCGCGCGCCACCTCGCCTTCGGGTACGGCGTGCACGGCTGCCCGGGCTCCGCGCTGGCCCGCGAACAGCTCCGGGTCACCCTGGAACTGCTGACCTCGCGGCTGCCGGGGTTGCGGCTTGCCGAGGAAAGACCCGTCGTCATGCGCCCCACGATGATCCACCGCTCGCCGGAGGAACTTCCCCTGGTGTGGTGAGGGACGTCAACTGCCTTCGTATGCAGGGTAGTTGTCCGATGTATGCGGGACTGCTTCCTCAGCGGCTGCCCCGATTCAGCCGTAATCTCCGCTGATCACGGTCCTACCGTGAACCACTTGCGCGGCATATCCTCCGACCATGCGAGTCGCACTCTTCGTCACCTGCGTCAATGACGCGGTGTACCCGGCCACCGGCATCGCGACGGTGAAGCTGCTCGAACGGCTGGGGGTCGAAGTGGATTTCCCGGCCGGGCAGACGTGCTGCGGGCAGCCGCAGTTCAACACCGGCTACCGGCACGAGACCGAGCCCCTGGTGCGCCGGATGGGCCGGGTCTTCGAGGGCTACGACCACATCGTCACCCCCTCCGGCTCCTGCGTGGCGATGGTCCGCGACAACTATCCCCGCATCGCCCGCAAAGCGGCCGTCGAAGGCCGGGGTGCAGAGCTCGGCCGGGTCGCGGAATCTCTCGTACCGCGCGTGTACGAGCTGACCGAGTTCCTCGTCGACGTGCTCGGCGTGACCGACGTCGGCGCGTACTTCCCGCACACCGTCACCTACCACCCCTCCTGCCACGGCCTGCGCCTGCTCGGCCTCGGCGACCGGCCGCGCAGACTGCTTGAGGCGGTCAAGGGCCTGGAGCTGCGCGAACTGCCCGGCGCCGAGGAATGCTGCGGCTTCGGCGGCACCTTCGCCGTCAAGAACCAGGACGTCTCCGCGGCGATGGGCACCGACAAGGTACGCAGCGCGGCCGCCACCGGAGCCGAGGTGCTGTGCGGCGCCGACAACTCCTGCCTGATGCACCTCGGTGGCATCCTCCACCGCCAGGACGCCCCGATGCGGGCGCTGCACATCGCCGAGATCCTTCTCAGCACGGAAGCGGAGCCCCACGTATGAGCGGCACCTTCGTCGGCATGCCCGCGTTTCCCCGGGCCGCCCGCGACGCCCTGCGCGACACCACCCTGCGCGGGAATCTGCGCCACGCCACCCACACCATCCGCGACAAGCGCGCCAAGGCGGTCGCCGAACTCGCCGACTGGCAGCAACTGCGGGAGGCGGGCAAGCGCATCAAGGACCACACCCTGCGCCATCTCGACCGCTACCTGGTGCAGTTGGAGGAGTCCGTCACCGCGGCCGGGGGCACCGTCCACTGGGCCGCCGACGCGGAGGACGCCAACCGCATCGTCGCCGAGCTGATCAAAGCCACTGGGGAAACGGAGGTGGTCAAGGTGAAATCCATGGCCACCCAGGAGATCGGCCTCAACGAGGCGCTCGCCGCCGAAGGCATCCATGCCTACGAGACCGACCTCGCCGAGCTCATCGTCCAGCTCGGCGACGACCGGCCCTCGCACATCCTCGTCCCGGCCATCCATCGCAACCGGGGCGAGATCCGCGACATCTTCCTTGAAAAGATGGGCAGTTGGGGCAGGCCCGCCCCCGACGGGCTCGCCGACACGCCCGCCGATCTCGCCGAGGCCGCCCGGCTGCACCTGCGCGAGAAGTTCCTGCGTGCCAAGGTGGGCGTCTCGGGCGCCAACTTCATGGTCGCCGACACGGGCACCCTGGTCGTCTTCGAGTCCGAGGGCAACGGCCGCATGTGCCTGACCCTCCCCGAAACGCTGATCTCGGTCGTCGGCATCGAGAAGGTGGTCCCCACCTGGCAGGACCTTGAGGTGTTCCTCCAGACCCTGCCGCGCTCCTCGACGGCCGAGCGGATGAACCCGTACACCAGCATGTGGACCGGCACCGCCGACGGCGACGGCCCCCAGACCTTCCACCTCGTCCTGCTCGACAACGGCCGCACCGACGCGCTGGCCGACGACACCGGCCGCCAGGCCCTGCGCTGCATTCGCTGCTCGGCCTGCCTGAATGTGTGCCCGGTGTACGAACGGGCCGGCGGCCACGCCTACGGATCGGTCTACCCGGGCCCCATCGGAGCCATCCTCACCCCTCAACTCCGGGGCACGACAAGCGAGATCGACGCCTCGCTGCCGTACGCCTCCTCGCTGTGCGGCGCCTGCTACGAGGTCTGCCCGGTCGCCATCGACATCCCGGAAGTCCTGGTCCACCTCCGGGAGAGGGTCGCAGGCCGGGGCGGCCGGGGGCACCGCCTGGAGAAGGCGGCGATGAAGGCGGCCAGTTGGGCCATGGACCGCCCCGCCGTCATGGCGGCGGGGGAGCGGGCGGCGGCGAGGACCCGCGCGCTGCACCCGAAGCGACCGCCGGGCGCGAAGGCCTGGACCGACAGCCGCGACATGCCGGAACTCCCCGAAGAACCCTTCCGTGACTGGTGGAAGAAGAACCGCGCATGAGCTCACGCGACCGCATCCTGGCCCGCGTCCGCGCCGCCGTCGAGAACGCCCCGGCGACCCCCGCCGCCACCCGCGACTACCTGACGAGCCACACCCCGGACGACCCCGTGGCCGTACTCGACCTGCTGCACGAGAACCTCGCCGACTACCGAGCCGTCGTGCACCGCACGGTCACGGCCGGGGTGGCGCCCCTCATCGCCGAATTGCTGGCCGCACGAGAGGCCCGGAGCGTGCTGGTGCCGGACGGGCTCCCGCCGCAGTGGCTGTCGGGTGTCACGTCCGTACGCGTCGGCGACACCCCGCGGTCCACGGCAGCCGAACTCGACCACGTCGACAGCGTGGTCACCGGCTGCGCCCTGGCCATCGCCGAGACCGGCACCATCGTCCTGGACGCGGGACCGGGCCAGGGCCGCCGCCGGATCACCCTCGTGCCCGACCACCACATCTGCGTCGTACGGGTCCCGGACCAGGTCGTCGCCTCCGTCCCGCAGGCCATGTCCCGGCTCGACCCGCGCCGCCCGCTAACCTGGATCTCGGGCCCGTCCGCGACCAGCGACATCGAACTCGACCGGGTGGAGGGCGTGCACGGCCCCCGCACCCTCGAAGTGATCCTGCTCAGCGGGTGATCCGGGGCGCCTCGGCCGCCGCGTCGACCGGGCCCGGCAGCCGGCCCGCCAACTCCCGCGCCCACACGGCGAGCCCGGCCAGATCGATCCCGTACGTCGGTACGCCGTCGCGCGCCGCGTACTCGGCGAGCGAGCCCGTGCCGCGATCGAGGAGCGAAGCCCCGCCCTTCGCATTGCCGCGCGCGGCATGCGTCAGACCCACCGCGAGCTGTGCCAACCCCCGCCACAGCGCCTCCTCCTGGGCCGGGCCCGACTTCCACGCGTCCTCGAACACCTCGTGCGCGTGGAACGGCAGCCCCGCGTCGAGCAACCGCTGCGCCTCCCGCACGGTCTCCTCGGGGGACCTGGTCACGCCCTCCGGCTGGCGGGCCACCCCCTCGGCGTCATGGGGCAGCGGCCGGCCGAGCCCGTCCCTGGGCCGTGCGTTGCGCGCCCGCCCCTCGGCATCACGATCGCGGTCTGCGGAACTGTCCATGTGCCGATTGTCCCCCGTTCCTGCTGCGGTCCCAGAGTGCGGTATGGTTCTCATGCACGAACGGCCGGGGGAAACCCCAGGTCAGACGGGCACCGGGACGTGGCGCAGCTTGGTAGCGCACTTGACTGGGGGTCAAGGGGTCGCAGGTTCAAATCCTGTCGTCCCGACTCGACGGAGTCGTAGATCAGGGGCTGTTTCAGAGCAATCTGAAACAGCCCCTTGATCATTTTCGGGGATCGCTTGGGACCAGGGCGGCTGGCGGGGGTTGTGGCGCCCTCTGACCCGGTCAAGGTGCGCCACGGGGTGGACGGTAAGGCGCAGAGTGGGCGGTTCGTGGAGTCGCCCATGCGTTTCCCATGACTTCGCACGTTGAGTGTGCGGCGATTCTTGAACCGACCGTGAAATGCGTCTGACCTGCAGTTTCTTCGAGATGTCGTCGGTTTCTGTTGGATTGGTCGACCTGTTTCACTGAAGTGCACGCCGTGGAGCGCCCCGCAAGCCTTGACGCCAGCAACGAGAAGAAGGCCGCCGCCGCCCGGGCATGTCCGGTTGCCCCTACCGCGCGGTGGGCTCCGGAGGTGCAAGAGGTCGTTTCGTCCTGCTGTTTCATCCCGGGATGCGGCTTTGCTGTACTGGTGTAGTCGCGGACCGGGCGGTGGTGGAGCATCAGCCAGCCGTAGGTCCGCTCCACCGCCCACCGTTTCGGGATCGGTGTGAACCCTCTGGCCCCAGGGGTGCGTTGGACGATTTCGAGGTCGATGCCGAGGGTGGCGGCGTGGTCGACGAAGTGCTTGCGGTAGCCGCCGTCGACCCAGGCTTTGCGCAGGGTGGGGTGGTCGGCGGCGGTTTGCTCCAGGAGGGTGCGGCCGGCGGTGGAGTCCTGCGCGCTGGCAGCGGTGACCAGCACTGCCAGCAGCAGGCCGAGGGTGTCAATGACGATGCTGCGCTTGCGGACCGTGATCCTCTTGCCCGCGTCGATGCACCGGCTTCGGGCGGGCAGGATGGTGTGCAGTCCGAGCCCATCGCCGCCCGGCACCCACCGGGGGCGGTGCGGGTGGTCCCACAGGCCGCGTACGAGCTCGAAGGTCTCGCCCCCGTCCGCGGAACGGAACAGCGCGGCGGGCTCCGCCCCCGCACACACCACCTCGGGCCCCTCGGCGGGCGTCGGGATCAGCTGCCACACCCGCTGGAGCTGACAGTCCGCGCTGACCTGCACGAACGGCGTGCCGCGACCGCTCACCCGCCCGTCAGCCGGTCCGCGGCGGACGTATCACCACCGCACCGGCAGGCTCCGCCTCCCCCGGATCAGCATCCCCGGGAGCCATTCCCCCGGCTCCCCGTCCGCCGTCAGATCCGGGCAGCGCTCCAGCAGCGCGCGCAGCGCCACCTCGCCCTCGAGGCGGGCGAGGGGGGCGCCCAGGCAGAAGTGGATCCCGTGTCCGAAGGAGAGATGGCTCCGGGCCTCGCGCCGCCGTACGTCGAAGCGTTCCGGATCGGGGAAGCGCGCCGGGTCATGGTCCGCGCCGGCCATGGTGATCAGCACGATGGCACCGCGCGGCACCCGTACGCCGCCGATCTCGGTCTCCTCCAGGGCGATGCGCGGCGTGGTGGTCTCCACCGGCCCGTCGTAGCGCAGCGTCTCCTCCACCAGCCCCGCCGCCAGCCCCGCCGGATCGGCCCGTACGGCTGCCAGCTGCTCGGGGTGCGCGAGGAGCGCGCGCACCGCGTTGCCGATCGTGTTGACCGTCGTCTCGTGCCCGGCGACGAGCAGCAGGAAGGCCAACGAGACCAGCTCGTCCTCGGTGAGCCGGTCGCCGCCCTCGTCGACCGTGTGGACGAGGGCGCTGAGCAGGTCCTCCCCGGGGCTCTCGCGCTTGGCGGCGATGAGCCCTGTGAGATACGGCATGACCTGCTCGTACGCCTCCTTCTCCGCCTCGGGGCTGGTGGGCGCGAGGGTCTCGTTGGACCAGGCGTGGAAGGAGGCGCGGTCCAGGCCGGGGACGCCGAGCAGTTCGGAGATGACGATCATGGGGAGCGGGGAGGCGAACGCCTCGATGAGGTCGGCGCGGCGCGCTCCGTCCGCCGTCATGCGGTCCAGCAGCTCGTCGGTGATCTCCTGGACGCGCCCCCGCATCCTCTCGACCCGCCGGGCCGTGAACTCCTGCGCCACCAGCTTCCGCAGCCGGGTGTGGTGGGGCGGGTCGCTCATCAGCATGTTGGCGTTGCCGAGCATGTTCAGGGCGTACGGCGGGCTCCAGCCGGGCTGCCGATACTCGCGCTGCCAGTCCCGGCTGAGCAGCGGGGAGCTGAAGGCCTCACGCGCGGCCTCGTACCCGACCACGAGCCACACCACGCCCCTGTCGGGCCCCACTACCTGGTGCACCGGACCGCGCTCGCGCAGCCGGCGGTAGGCCGTGTACGGGTCGGCGTCGAAGTCGGGGCTGAGCGAGGCGAGCACCTCGATTCCGCCGAGGCTGTCGGGCCGGTCTGTTCTGTTGGGTATCGCGGGATCGGCGGCGGCTTTCTCGGTCTCGGTCACGACGGAATTCCCTTCCCTCAGGCCCGGGTTATCGGCCCCCGCCGACCACTCCGAGCACGGCCGCTCACTGTAATCCCGCACCCCCACCCGCACAACTACTTTCCACTGGCCCCGCGTTCACCAAACCGACAAAAAACATCAACAGAATTCGCTTACCAGAGCCACATACGCGAGTGCGTCGGCAACGCGCCTGTGCGGACAAGTCAACTCCGTCCCTGTGCTTCGACGTGGGGTTCCGCCGCATCGGCTGCGCTGTCCACAGGGGACAGGGCAACCGCTTTGCTCCTGGCCTGATTCAAGCGCCGATTATTTCCTTATGCACCATTTTTTGCAGACGTCGTCTCGGTTCCGCCACTGTCAACCCCACCCGCGGGGCTGAACTCTGCCTGGTTTCAAGCCAATTGGAGCTCGGTCACACCCTCCGCTCTGAGCGAACGGCTTCTCAACTCCCCCTGGATGGGGGCGGAGTGCGTGTTAGCTTCGTTAAGCGCGAGGGTCAGATGGCAGCTGAACGGACTCAGTCCAGGCCCTTTAGCGGACACGCAACGACAGAGGAGTGGAATCGCATGAGCTCTCGGCAGTTGCCTCTCGAAGCAGGCCAGATGATGCCTTACGCCCGCGGCGGTGCCGGTGATGGGGTCAGCGTGGATGCGGTTTACAACCGTCTTCTCGAGGACCGCATCATTTTCCTCGGCAAGGAAGTCGACGATGACATCGCTAACCGCATTACCGCGCAGATGCTGATGCTCGCCGCGGATCCGACCCGTGACATTTACTTGTACATCCACTCGCCGGGCGGCTCGGTTACCGCCGGCATGGCGGTCTACGACACCATGCAATACATCAAGAATGACGTCGTGACCATTGCCATGGGATTCTGTGCCTCCATGGGCCAGTTCCTTCTCACCGCCGGTACCAAGGGGAAGCGGTTCGCATTGCCGCACACCAAGATCCTCATGCACCAGCCCTCGGCCGGTTTCGCCGGCTCGGCCTCGGACATCAAGATCTACGTGGACCAGCTGGTCCGCACCAAGCGGGAAATGGCTGAGCTCATCGGGCGCCACTCCGGCCAGGACACCGAGACGATCACCCGTGACTCTGACCGGGATCGCTGGTTCACTGCCCAGGAGGCCAAGGAATACGGCCTGATCGACGAGGTGATGACCGTGGATCATCCGGGTCTTGGCGCTGTCGGCTAGTCCTCTGCCCCGCGGACCAGCACATCCATCCACCTCGGGAGGACCACGCCCAGTGAGCACTTCTACGCCCACATCAGCCTCGCCCCCGTTCGGGTCCGGTCACTTGCGCCCGGAAAGCCGTTATGTCGTACCGCGTTTCGTGGAACGTACGTCGCAGGGCACCAGGGAGTACGATCCCTACGCGAAACTCTTCGAGGAGCGCGTAATCTTCCTCGGCACCCCGGTCGATGACGTCGTGGCGAACGACATCATGGCCCAGCTCTTGTGCCTTGAGTCACAGGACCCTGACCGGGACATTTCTCTCTACATCAATTCGCCCGGCGGTGACCTCACTCCGCTCACCGCTGTCTACGACACCATGCAATTTGTGCGGCCCGATATCCAGACGGTCTGTCTCGGGCAGGCCAGTTCGGTGGCCGCCGTGATCCTGGCGGCGGGTACCCCCGGGAAGCGTCTGGCTCTGCCGAGCGCTCGGATCCTCCTCCAGCAGCCGCACAGCGACGGCACCCAGGGCCAAGTGTCCGACCTGGAGATCCAGGGCCGTGAGGTCCAGCGTCAGCGGGAGTTGATTGAAGGGCTTCTCGCCAAGCACACCGGCCGGGACGTCGCACAGATCAACAAGGACGTCGACCGAGCCCAAGTCCTCACCGCCGATCAGGCACTGAAGTTCGGACTCGTCGACCAGGTGGTCGCTCCTCGCACCATCGCGGGTGTGCGTTGATGCAGCAGGATGCAGGGGCCTGAGGTTCGACTGCGAAGGCAGGCCCAGGAGAGTACTGACGTCGAGGTGATCAGCTTCCACGTATACGAGGGAAGCGGCACATGCCGGGCCCGGTCTCTGGACGGCCGTCGTCGGTGATCGTCACGATCTTGCCGACGACGGCCGTCGTGCTGGACGGACCCCTCCCATGTCCTGCAGTCGTCGGGGCTGTCGGCGCAGGGCGCGGCAAGTCGTGACATCGACCGTTGCCGAGGTCAACAGCGGCCTGTACTCCATGCTGGTGACATGCCGGGACCAAGATCGGCGACCTGTCGGCCATCGTCGCACTTCAGAGAGGCACCAGCGTTGTCCGGTCGGCTCTGTCGGTTCGATCGTCCTGGCCCGGCGGTCGCTACAGTCCGTTCCCATGATCACGGTTACCACACGCTCGGTCGCCTACCCGGCCGACGGTCTGACGATGGTCGGGCACCTGGCGCTCCCGGCCGGCGCCGACCGCCGGCCCGCAGTTCTGGTCGGGCCCGAGGGGACCGGGCTGAACGACTTCCAGCGCAGCAGGGCCGACGCCCTGGCCGAGATGGGGTACGTGGCGTTCGCCTTCGACATCCATGGCGGACGGTGGTTCACCGACCCCGAAGAGATGATGGCCCGAGTAACTCCCCTGCTCGCAGATCCCGACCGGATGCGGGGGATCGGTCACGCGGCGCTCGACGTGTTGCGTGCCGAACCGCGGACCGATCCCGACCGGATCGCCGTCATCGGCTACGGCACCGGGGGCGCCATCGGGCTGGAACTCGGGCGCGACGGTGTCGACCTGCGTGCGATCGGGACAGTCAACGCCCTGACCACGGGCCGGCCGGGTGAGGCGGCGCGCATCCGCTGTCCTGTGTGGGCAGGGGTCGGATCGGAAGACCCGATCATGCCGCCCGCGCAACGGGACGCCTTCGCCGCCGAAATACTGGCCGCGGGTGTCGACTGGCGTCTCGTGGTCTACGGCGGCGCCTTGCACGCCTTCCACCACCCCCCGGTGAACCAGCCCGTGCGCCCCGGAGTGGGTCACCACCCTCGACACGCACGACGTGCCTGGAGTGACGTCGTCGGTCTGCTCGACGAGTGTCTGCCCGTAACGGAGTGATCCTTCCAGCAGTGCCGGTTGCGGGCCGCGAACCAGCAGGCGTCTTGTCCCGCGGCCGGGTCAACAAGGGCGAACCTCCTTATGGCTCACGCGTTGTTGTGGACGCTCTCGGCATTCGGCGCCGCCGAAACATGGCCACCTGAAGATCACCAACAGCGTTCCGAGGCCGTGCCGGAGCCACGTCAGGCCCCGCTCCGCGAAGGCGGGCCTCCGAATTGAAGCACCGAGTCGACGGTGCGGCGCAGTGAGCGGGTCGCTGGCGGCGACGCGTAGGAGAGCCGAAAGAGCATGAGTTCGGCCTCGTCCGGCTTGCTGGGGATGACGGCGGTGAACCTGGTGCGCAGAGTGCGCAGAACGTCGGTCTCGGTGGCGTCGAGTCCCGTCTCGCTGCCACCTTCCACGCGGGCGAACAGGTAGAGCAGGGAGGTGTGGGGCTGGAATCCCAAGCCGAGGGAGGTGGCGGTGAGCCAGAGCCGTTGCAGGGCGCGGCCGCCGTTGACGAAGGCGTGAGAGCCCTTGCCCGGGATGGTGAGGCAGCCGACGGCCGACGAGGCGGCAAGGGCCTTTCCGGCACTCTCCTCGAAGGCTTTGCCGCCGCCGATCCGGCGGACGAAAGCCAGACCGGCCCATCGTCGTGCCAGACGGACGCCTGCCAGGTCGACGTCGTCCAGCCCCAGCGTGGCGACGTCGATGCCGTCCCGCGTGCGCCGTGTCTCTTCGGGGTCCCAGCGCAGCTCGTTCATCATTTCCCGATGCAGTTGCGGGGAAAGCATGCGCAGCCGGTCGCCCGCCCCCAGGACCCGGCCCATCTCGTCCAACTGATCGCGTTCGGTGACGAGGTGGAGTCGGGCGCCGCTCTCGGCGGCGCAGTCCGTCAGCGCTGCGGCGTGCGACTTGACGAGTGGGCGAACCGGGCCGGGACTGCGGTTGGTGGTGCGGTGCTCGATCCAGTCGAACAGTGCGGGGCGCGGGACGTCAGCAGCGCTGGAGAAGGTGAGTCGGCAGACCAGGCCGGGGTCGGCCGCGGTGGGGAAGTACTGCGCATGGCAGGCCCAGCCCGAGGCCTCGGCCGCGAGGTGAATGTTCTCCACCGCCGCGCCGATGGCCAGATGGGTGGCGCAGCCTTCGAAGTCGAGCAAGGTCTGCGGCTGTGCGGCGTCGATGCGGCAGTCCAACGCCTCGTCATGGGCTATGAACTGCCAGGGCTGGCTGTTGCCGCCGGACGGCGCCTGGATGCCGTGGGCGACCAGGCGGCGGGTGCCTTCTTCACCCAGGGTGGCGCCGGCGTTGCCGGGCGGCGGCAGGAGGAGGGGAGGGGAGGCCACCTCCGCAGTGGGCTCGGACGCGGGCTCCGCTGGTGCCAAGGGGGTCTCCGCGCCCTCGCGGATCAGCGTGCCGGGATCGACGAAGTACCGTCCCGAGGCGGTGAATTGACCGAGCAGGAGGCGGCGAGCGGTATCTGTCACCAGCGCGGCACCCAGGCTGACTCCCGAGGCGAGCTGTGGCCATGAGGAGATGGTTTTGCCTGTCTCGACGAGGGACGAGACCAGACGCTCGGAGGGCTCGTCCTGACCGAGGATGCGGAGGAGGTGCGGGAGCTTTTCGCGGGTCGACATCGCCTTGACTCCGGCGGCCGCCACTCCCTGCAGAAGGCCGTGCAGGAGGGGACGTTCCGGTTCGAGGTCGAACCGCTCCACATCGAGCATGCCGCGCTCGTTGGTCTCCATGAGGACGGGGATGCCGAGCGCGCGGGCGCGTTCACGGACGTGGACCTTGAGGTACATGTCGTCGCACTCCTCGACGAGGAGGTCGGTGCGGCCACCGCCCGCGAGGAAGGCGTCGGTGTTCTCCTCGGTCAGCCCCTCCGGCCAGACAGTGATGTCGAGGTAGGGGTCGATCTCGTACATCTGCCGTGCAGCGATGACGACTTTGGGCAGGCCGACATCGGCGACCGAGGCGCGGAGCCGGTTGAGGTTGGAGAGGGAGAGGAGGTCGAAGTCGGCGAGCCGGAAACGGTCGCCCACACCCTCTTGAGCGAGGGTGACCGCACTTGCGGCGCCCACGGAGAGGCCGACCACGGCCACGGTCTTCCGCGACAGGAGGTTCTGCTCCTCCGCGGTGATCTTGTAGCGGTTGCGGGACTGACGGAGCTCGCGGTGCTCGGCCGGCGGTAGGACGTGGACGAGCTGCCGCGACCAGGCGTACCACGCCCATGTGCCGTACTCCGCCGGGGGCCTGCCGCCGAGGTGGTCAGTGACGGCAGAGGCCAACTCGTCGGCGTCCGGACGCCAGTCGGGGCGCCGAGCGGAGAGGAGCTCTGCCAGCTGATCGGCGCACGTGTCGTGGACGGAATCGACGGCACCGCTTTCGAGGAGCTCTGTCAGGGCAGAACGTTGCTCGGGCTCGACCGGTGCGTACAGCCTCGGTCGCCATGGAGCAATGTTGCCGGCGGTCTGGGTGAGGGTGCCGAGACGCGCTTCCAGGTTCATTGATCTCCTAACGTGCGTTGCCTACGGATGCCGAGGAGGTGGAGTGCCCGAGGCCGAGTTCCTCGGCGACGGCGCGGGCCACGTCGGTGGGGATGAGGGGCGCTTCGTCCAGGGCGCGGTCCAGCAGCACCGCCGCATTGGTGAATCGCTCCTCGCGATGGCGGATGGCCTCGGCCCGGTTGATGAAGTAGTACGCCGTGATGCCCGGAAAGGGGCGGTCGTGCAGGGGGCGGTCATGCCGGAAACGGAGACCGCCCCGTTCGTATCCCTTGATTCGTTTAGTGGGGCCGCTGCCACAGATCACGGTTGCCCCCAGTCGCTGAGCCGCCACGACGGAGGCGAAGGACAGCAGGGACGAGAGGTTGCGGCCCCTCCAGTCGTTTTCCGCCCAGGTGCCGCAGATCTCTGCCACCGACTCGCCGGCGGCGACTTCGTCCGCCAAGGCATCGTTGAAATCTTGGCTCGCGAGGTGGATCTCGGACGGCAGCTGGCCCGCTATTTTCCGGTGGATGCGGATACCGCCGACGAGCCTCCCGCCCTCGTCGCCTGCCGTCTCGTCGAAAACAGCTAGGTAACTCAATGGGTCGCGAGTAGTGCGCGGGTCCGTGCTTCCGTACTTCGTCACCGTCTCGTAGCCGGTCGCGGAGTATGCGCGCTGCTGGGCTTCGAGATAGGCGTCGTAGGCGGGATCGTTGAACTGTGCGTCGAGTAGCCGGAGGTACATCAAGGATCCTCGTGGGTTGGGTCGTATCCGGATCATGGATGTGGCTGCGGACGGCATCAAAAAGTACAGGACGCCCCATGGCCGACCAAATACTTTTTGGTCGTCTTCGACGCTTGCGCGTCTCGCAGCCATATTCCGGAACGGGTCCTCGACTCTAATCGCCGCGGTTCCGGCGCCCTGTCCGATTTGGAAAGATGATCCAGCTACCTGCCGTTCTATCCAAGGGGCAATTTTCAGCCCCTTGATCGCTCGGGCCGGGGCCAGGATTTGGACTCCTTCGGCCAAAAATGAAGGGGTGCAGAGGTGGAAGCGATCGATTCACGCCACCAACGAGAGGCGGTGGGACGTAAATGGTCTTGTGCGGTTCTCGGGTTTGGTGTTGCCTCGTGGTGCATCGCGACCTGGACGGATTCGTCATTCGGGCAGGACGCGTCAACGGGGAGGAAATTTTCGACGATGCAGGTGAAGGCGGCAATCTACCCCCGCCCACCTGGTGTCGCGTCCCCGGGACGGGGGTGGTTCGCGCTGCGGGGATCTTGCTTCCGCTGTCTGTCTCAATGCCGCCAATCGGTTAAACCGGACGTTGTTGGATTTCGCCACGACACGACACGGCCGAGGGTGCACGCCCGAGGCTCGTAGCACCGTGAAGGAGATCATCATGACCAAACCGTCAGCGACCGCCCTGGACGAGCTGTGGAAGCTGGTTTATACCAGCTTTCGGTTCCCATTCCTGCATGCCGCACTGCGCCTGAAGTTGTTTGCTCTGCTCAAGGAGCGGCCCGGCAGTACTCTCGAAGAGATAACCCGGGCACTGGAATTGGAAGAACGCGCGGGTCACGTGCTGCTGCTGGGGTGCAGCACATTCGAGCTCGTGCGCAAGGAAGACGGTGGGTACCACAACACTGCCGCGACCGATATCCTCGCGGGCGATCCGGACGAATTCATGCCGGTCATCATCCGCTACACCCACGAGATGTTGTATCGCCCGATGGGCTGGCTCTACGAATCGCTGGTGGAGAACGACAACTTGGGGCTGGACCGCGAGCTGCTCGCCGGCTCGTCGGCGACCACACTCTACGAACTGCTTGGCGAGGACAAGAACCTCGAAAAGATATTCACCGCCATGATGGAACATCAGAGCCGCTCGGTGGTCGAGGACTTCGTCAACTCCGTGGACTTCTCCTCCTACCAGCATGTACTGGACGTCGGCGGCGGCACTGGAACAAATGCCATCGCCTTCGCCCAGCGCTGGCCGCACCTCCAGGCGACCATCCTCGAACTCCCCAACGTGGCGAAGATGGCGGAAGAGCAGATCGCCAAGGCGGGTCTTGCCGACCGTGTTCACGCAGTCGGAGCCGACATCTGGCAGGAAGAGTTCCCCACTTCCCACGACTGCGTCGTATTCTCTCGATTCCTTGAGATCTGGTCGCCGGAGCAGGTTCGCGACCTTTTCGCGAAGACCTACCGGGCGCTGAAGCCGGGAGGACACCTGGTGATCGTCGCTTGCGCCCAGGACGACGACGAGACCGGTCCCGCCCACGCCGCGTTCATGTCGGCGTACGTGCACACGATTGCGTCGCCCGAGGGCCGCATCTACACGCCGCAGGAATTCGAGCAGTGGTACACCGAAGCGGGGTTCGAGCCGATGGACCGGCAATATCCCGGGCGGTTCGACGTCATCCTGCGCGCCCGTAAGCCCGAGGTCGGCTGAGCTGTCCCACAACTGAGGGCAGTTGTCGCGTTGTTCGGTAGGGGCATGCGTCAGGCCGTGCGGCGGATTCGCCGCCGGCCCCTGCCCGGCGCCATCCATTCGTCCTGCCACGGTCCCACCGGCGCGAGCCGCGGCAGCGCCCTGGCGGTCGGCGGTCGGTTCGGCGGGGTACACCTCGCCGGCCGCCGTGCTGTCGCCACGGCAGGGGAAAGAATGAACAACCCACTATGCGGAGCTCGAATGAAATCGCCTGACAAACTGGCTGTAGTTACCGGTGGAACCAAGGGAATCGGGCTCGAATTCAGCCGCAGGCTCACTCGGATGGGATATCGAGTGGTCGCAACTTTTCGCAGTGACGAAGATTCGGCCAACCGGGCTGCGCAGGAGATGAAGAAGGGTCTCTCGGTCATCCAGTCCGATGTGTCGGATCCCGATGAAGTGGCGCGGCTGGCCGACCTGGTGCGTACCGGTCACGGAACTCCCCAAGTGCTGGTCAACAATGCTGGACTGAACATAGACCGGCCGGTGCTTGAGATCTCCGACATGGACTGGCGCCGGGTGCTGGACACAAATCTTTCGGGGCCCTTCTACATGACCCGGGCGTTTGCTCCGCACATGTTGGAGGCCGGCGGCGGTTCCATCGTCAACATCGGTGCGACCACGGCGATCCGCCCCCGGCTGAACGGTGCCAACTACTGTTCGAGCAAAGCGGGGCTGCTCCACCTGACCAAGTGCCTGGCCATGGAGCTGGCCCCCAGTATCCGGGTGAATTGCCTCATTCCAGGAATGATCGATACGGAGGAGATGCGGACTCGATTCCGCCTCGCCGAGCCGGAGCACATGAACTCGCTCCTGGATGAAATTCCGCAGCGGAGGATCGGCTCCACCGATGAGATGGCGGACGCTCTGGAATTTCTCGTGAGCGCAGGGGCCACCTATGTAACGGGCCAGAAGCTCATCGTGGACGGTGGCCAGTTCATGTGGTAGAGGCCTCGGCCGCCGACTGAAGATCGTGAATCAATCGCTGACATGAGAAACCATAGAGAAAGAGAAGCTCATGCGATCGCGCCTTGAACGCTATCAGGAATTCCTGGAGCAGGAGTACCGCTCCGGTTTCACGAAGTCGGACGAGTACGACATCTCCGGGATCTCGGAAGATCTCGCGAAGAAGATATGGAGCGGTCATTTCAACCGCATCGTCTTCAGCGGCATGGGCTGCTCGGCCATCGTGTCGGACGTGATCAAGGTCTTCTTCAACTCGATCAGGAGCGACCTCGAAGTACATGTCTTCAACGACTACGACTTCGAGTACCTGATCCCGCGCTCAGTGATCGAGGACGACCGGACGCTCATCATCCTGAGTTCGTACAGCGGCCACTCCAACGAGCCGGTCCGGGCCTTCCACGCGCTGAGCCCGATGCACGACCGGGTTCTGCTGCTCACCTCGGGCGGCCGACTCGGCGAGCTGGGGGAGGAGCACGGTGTGTCCATCGCGCGCTGGACCCTGAGCAAGCCGGACCGTGAGTACCCGCTGTTCCACGTCGGCCAGTACTTCTCGATTCTGGTCGACATGTTCCTGAAGCTCGGGCTCCTGGACAAGGACCACGGTCCGGAAGTCCGCGCCCTGGCCCAGACCTTGGAGACCGACTTCACGCCCTCTCTGCGTGAGTTGGCGGCCGATGCCGCTGTCCGGAGCGAGAACTCCAACATCATCATGCTCGGCTCGCCCAAGTGGCACGAGAGCCTGTTGAAGCTCGCCAAAATGCACTTCAACGAAATCGCCATGGTGCCCGCGACGCGGAACTTTTTCCACGAGTTCTGCCACAGCGAGGTGGCCACGCTTTCGGACCCCGTGCGTCGTCACAGCATCCTCATCTTCTCCGACCCGGAGGAGGACGACTATACCCGCGCCAAGCGCAAGAACCTGGTGTCGCTGCTGGCCGCGCCGATACCGCAGAACGCGAACGTCACGGTGACCGAGATCGAGCTCGACCAACCAACCTTCATGCGCCAGTACTTCACCGCTCTGGAATTCGTCCAGTATCTGACCTTGGACCTCGGAAAGGCGCGGGAGACGGCATCACGGAATCTCATTTCAGAGGCAGCAGGAAACCCCTGGTACCACGGCACCACGATTGACGCGGAGAACGCCGGCTGACGCATTCGCGCAGCCCAGGGATCGAAAGCAACAGCCGAGGAAAATGGAGCGATCGTGAATTTCCGGGGGCGCAGCACTCTCACGGCCTATCAGCAGGACATCTGGGCGGCGAATTCTCTCTTCCCCGACCTCCCGCAGTTCAACTGTTTCATCGCCAACCGGTTCACCGGCGAGGTTGACGTCGATCTGCTCAAGGAGTGCCTACGCCGTGCGGTCGACCGCAATGATGCGTTCCGGCTCCGGATCGACCCCGAGGACGGGACTCCGCGCCAGTGGGCCGAGCACGAGACGTTCGACATTCCGACGATCGACCTGTCCGGAGCTGCCGAGCCGCGTGCGGCCTGTGAGGCGTGGATCAAGGATGCGTTCGACGTCGCGTTCGAGGTGGAACGCCGTCCGTTGTTCACGATCGCGGTGCTCAAAGAGAGCGAGGGCACCGTCCACGCCTACGTCAAGGTGCATCACATCGTTGCGGACGCCTGGGGCCTTCACCTGTTCATGTCCCAGGTACGCGCCGAGTACGACCAGGTGCGGCGGACCGGGAAGTTCGACGACCGGCCCGTGCCGTCCTACCTGGACTTCGCCGAGGACGAGCGTCGCTACCGGGATTCGGCCGGCCACGAGGAGGACCGCGAATTCTTCCAGGAGCAGTTGAAGGGCGTCGCACCGGCCTTCTTCCGCCGCACCGCACCGGCCGGGTCCCGCGGGAGCGCCCGCCACAGCTTCCTGATCGAGCGCTCTCTCATCGACCGCATACGTGAACGCGGGCATTCGGTCTTCGCATTCGTCGCGAGTGCCTTCTCCGTCTACCTCTCCCGGATCCACGGCAGCGACGAGGTCGTTCTGGGCGTACCGCTGCTGAACCGGCCCACCGACACACAGAAGCAGACCGTCGGGCACTTCGCCAACACGTTGCCGCTGCGGGTGAAACCGCGCAACGACCTCGCGATGAGCGAACTGGTAGCAGAAGTGCAGGCTGCCACACGAGCACTCAAACCCCACGAGCGATTCTCACTGGGTGACCTGTTGCGTGCGGTTCCACTCCAGGACAGTGGCCGCAAGCGGCTGTTCGACACCACCATCGCCTACCTGCGCTGGCCGAGCCCGGTCGGTGTACAGGGCGTGGCGTATGAAACCGTCGTGCAGGCTCGTGCCCACGACGATGACGTACTGGCGGTCGTCGTGAACGAGTTGGACGACGTCAGTGACGTCCTGGTCGACATGGACTACGCCGTCGACGTCTTCGACGCGGACTTCCCCATCGAGTCGGTGGCCACCCACCTGGAGGCGATCCTCAAGGGCGCTCTCGACCGGCCGGACCGTCCGCTGTCGGAGATATCCATGGTCGACGACGCGGCGCGCGCCGCCCTGGTCGCAGTGGGCAGCGGTCCGGTGACCGACTACACGCGGGACTCCACGGTCCACGCACTCTTCGAGAAGCAGGCGGCCAGGACGCCCGACGCGGTGGCCGTCATGGCGGAGAATCCCGCCGATTCGCTCACCTTCGCCCAGTTGGACGCCTGGGCGAATCACATTGCTCACCAGCTGCGCGGCGACGGTGTGGCCACCGGCGACCGAGTGGCCGTGGCGGTCGAGCGCGGCCCGCAGCTGGTCGTTGCGGTGCTGGGGGCGCTCAAGGCGGGCGCCGCGTACGTACCGGTCGACCCGAGCCATCCCGTGGAGCGGGTCAGGTTCCTGCTGACCGACAGCGGGGCCAAGTCCGTGCTGCTGGGCACCACCGTGTCCGAGGACGTGGTGGGCGACACCGTACCCGTGCGCCGTGTGGAAGCCGCCCCGGGCACGGAACCCGCTCCGCTCGTGCCCGCCGGCGGCCCGCACGATCTCGCATACGTCATCTACACCTCGGGGTCCACAGGACGGCCCAAGGGCGTGCAGGTCGAACACCGTTCCGTGGTGAACCGGCTGGAGTGGATGCAGCGCGGCTATCCGGTCGGCTCCGGCGACGTTCTGCTCCAGAAGACACCGGCGACCTTCGACGTCTCGGTGTGGGAGCTGTTCTGGTGGTCGATCACCGGTGCCGGACTCGCACTCCTCCCGCCCCGGGGCGAACGCGATCCCGGCGCCATCCTCACGACGATGCAGGCGCACCGGGTGAGCGTGGCCCACTTCGTGCCCTCGATGCTCGGTCCCTTCCTCGATCTGCTCGAAGAGACCCCGGCGCTGCTCGACAAGATCGCCTCCCTGCGCCTGGTCTTCTGCAGTGGTGAGGCGCTGACGCCCGCCCACGTGAACCGGTTCCACCAGGTCTTCGCGGCGGCCGGCACCACGGCACCACAGCTCGTCAACCTCTACGGCCCGACCGAGGGCACGGTCGACGTCACGTACTACGACTGCCCGTCGGACCCGGCCGAAGAACTACGGCGCATACCCATCGGACGGCCGATCGACAACATCCGGCTCTACGTGGTCGGGGCGCACGGGGACCTTCAACCCGCAGGCGCTCCGGGCGAGTTGTTCATCTCGGGCGTCTGTGTGGCACGCGGCTACCTGGGCCGGCCCGAGCTGGACACCGCGGCGTTCGTCGACGACCCGTTCACCCCGGGCGAGCGGATGTACCGTACCGGGGACCGCGCGCGATGGCTCGCGGACGGCACCCTCGAATACCTGGGCAGGCTCGACGACCAGGTCAAGATCCGCGGAAACCGGGTGGAACTCGGCGAGGTCCGCAACCGTCTGGCGGCCCTGCCCGGCGTCAGGGACGCGATCGTGGTGGACCGGACCACGCCCGCCCGAGGCGTCCACCTGGTGGGCTACTACGTGGCGGACGACGAAATGCAGGCCACCGATCTTCGGTCCCAACTCCTCGACGTCCTGCCGGAGTTCATGGTCCCCGCATTCTTCGTGCGGATTGACTCGATACCCCTCACGGCGAACGGCAAGGCCGACCGCGGAAGACTGCCCGCCCCCGCCGCCGAAGTGGACGCCAAGGCCGCAGCACCAGCCAACGAGATCCAGGCGAAGATCGCGGCGGCCTGGTCGGTGGTGCTGGAAACCGACGAGATCGGCGTCGACCAGGACTACTACTCCCTGGGCGGCGACTCGATCCTGATGCTCCGCATCCAGGCCGAGGCACGCCGCGCGGGCGTCCATTTCACGCTGGCCGACATGGTCCGCAACCCCACCGTGGCGGCGCTCGCCGCGCTCGCCACCACCTCATCACCGGACGTGCGGGAAACGCCACTTGAGCCGTTCGCGCTGGTGTCCGGAGTCGACCGCGCACGACTGGCCGGCCTGGCGGACGCCTACCCGGCGACCCGGCTGCACCTCGGCCTGCTCTACCACAGCCGGGAGCACGAGAGGACGGCCGTGTACCACGACGTCTTCCGCTACTCCCTCAAAACGGCCTGGAACGAAGAGGCGCTGCGCAGTGCCTTCGACAACCTGGTCCGACGCCACCCTGTGATGCGCTCCGCGTTCGACCTCGGCGGATTCTCCGAACCCCTGCAACTCGTTCACCGGGAGGCCGTCGGCGGGCTGGAGATCGCAGATCTGCGGAACCTCGGTGACCAGGAGGCGCAGGCCGAGATCGCCCGGCACATCGAGGAACGGAGGTACCACGAGTACCGGTTGGACCGACCGCCGCTCTACCTCTTCCGCGCGCACGTCCTGAACGACGCCGTGGAGCTGGTGTTCAGCTTCCACCACGCGATCCTGGACGGCTGGAGCGTGGCCACCCTCGTTCGCGAACTGCTCCAGGACTTCCTCCACCACTCCGGCCGTCCTGTCGTGGCCGTCCCGTCCGGACAACTGCCCTCTCCCGCCCTCTACGTACGCGAGGAACGGCGGGCCCTCGCCTCCGACGAGACCAAGCGGTACTGGCAACGGCTGCTCATCGGCGCCGAACTGGTCCAGATCGACGGACTGAGGCCCTACGAGCCCGCAGGCGGTGAGGGTGTCATCCACCACCAGGCGGAACTGCCGGACGGCCTCGGCGCGGAGCTGCGCCACCTGGCACGCGCCCACGGCCTGCCCGTCAAATCCCTGCTGCTCGCTGCCCATTGCCTGACCCTGCGGCTGTTCTCCGACACGCAGGACATCACCACCGGTCTCGTCACCGGCGGGCGGCCGGAGGAGGCCGACGCCGAGAGGATCACCGGGCTCTTCCTCGAGACGCTGCCGCTGCGCCTCGACACCCAGCCGCGCAGCTGGATCGACTCGGCGCGCGAGGTCTACCAGCAGGAGCAGGACAGCCATCCCCACCGGCACTACCCGCTCAGCGCGATCCAGGAGGACCGCGGTGGCGACGTCATCTTCGAGTCGGCCTTCAACTACGTCAACCCGCACGTCCTCAGCTCGTTCTTCGAGGGCACCGACATGGAGCTGACCGACTTCAGGACGTGGGAGGAGACGAACTTCAAGATCCTCGTCAACGCGGTCATCGACCCGGTGGACGAACGCCTCTGGCTGCGCATGGACTGCGACGGGCGCACCTTCTCCGCGGCACAGGTGGAGAGCATCGGCCGGACGTACCTGGCCATCCTCCGACGGATGACCGAACGCCCCGCCGAATCCGCCGACTTCGCCTTCCTGTGCGTCCCGCCGACCGAGGCGGTACTGCGGAGCGGCGCCGAGCCCGGTACCGCCGGCGAGCCTCCCAAGAACGTCGTACGGCGCATCGGCGAGCACGTCGCAGCCACCCCGGACGCGATCGCCGTCTCCTGCGGAACACGGCAGTGGACATACGCACAGCTCGACGAGGCGGCGATTCGAATCGCCCACGGCCTGATCGGCGCCGGAGTACGGCCCGGATCGACCGTCGGCATCGCCATGGACCGCTCTCCCGAGACACTGGCCACCGTCCTGGGCGTCGGGAAGGCAGGCGCCACCTGCGTCCCGCTCGACGTCAGCTATCCGTCGGCCCGGCTCGCGACGATGGTCGCGCAGGCCGATCCGGTACGAATCCTCACGCACGAGGCACACGCGCACCTCTTTGAGGAGTCCTCCCGGCTGTTGTACGTCGCCGACCTGCTCGCCGCTGAGCCGGCACCAGGGGGCGAGCCGGAACTGCCGGACATCACCGGCGAGGCCGTCGCCTACCTGCTCTTCACCTCCGGATCCAGCGGCGAACCCAAGGGAGTCGAACTCCCGCACCGCGTGCTCGCCAACTACATGGAGTGGCAGATCCCCTCGGCCAGCGGAGCGGCCGGAGGCAAGACCCTCCAGTTCGCACCGCTCAGCTTCGACGTGGCGTTCCAGGAGATCTACTCCACGCTGTGCGGCGGCGGCACCCTGCAGCTGCTCGCCGAGGACGAGCGAAAGGACATGCCCGCCCTGCTGCGGCTTCTGGACCGCGAGGAGGTGGAGCGGGTCTTCATGCCCTACGTCGCGCTCCAGCAGCTCGCAGAGACGTCCCAGGCGCTGGGCATCCGCCCCGCTGCCCTGCGGGTGGTCATCTCCTCCGGAGAGCAGCTGAGGATCACCGACGAGATCCGCCAGTTCTGTGCGGCGCGGCCGGACACGGTCCTGGAGAATCAGTACGGACCCACCGAGACCCACCTGCTGACCCATCACACGATGACCGGTGACCCGGCCCTCTTCCCCGACCTGCCGCCCGTCGGCGTGCCCGTGGACGGCATCGAGCTGCACCTGCTCGACGGCCTGATGCGACCGGTGCCGCCGGGCGCGAAGGGCGAGATCTACGTCGGAGGGGTGTGCCTGGCCCACGGCTACCGCAACCGCCCCGACCTGACCGAGCAGCGGTTCGTACCGGACCCGTCCGGTGAGCCGGGCGCCCGTCTGTACCGCACGGGCGACCTGGCCAGGGTCATGCCCGACGGCAACCTCGTCTGGCTCGGCCGCGTCGACTCCCAGGTGAAGGTGCGCGGCTTCCGGGTCGAGCTGGCCGAGGTGGAACTCGCGATCGCCAAGCTCGCCGAGGAGGAGGCCGCGTCCGGTATCCGCGAGGCGGCGGTGGTGTCCCGGCGCCGGGAGAGCGGCGACGCGTTCCTCGCGGCGTTCCTCGTCGGCGACGCCGACGTCGTGGACCTGGACGAGGTGCGCAGCCGACTGCGCGCGGTGCTGCCGGACTACATGATGCCCTCGCACCTGGAGTGGCTGGCGAGCCTGCCCCTGACGCCCAGCGGCAAGCGGGACGACGCGCTGCTGCGCCGCATGCCGCTGGCCACGCCGTCGTCGGACGCCACCCCGCCCGCCGACGAGCACGAGAAGGCACTGGTGGGCGTCCTGGCGGAACTGCTGGAACTGCCGACGGTGGGCGTGCGGGACAACTTCTTCGACATCGGAGGCACCTCACTGACCGCGATGCGGCTGGTGATGACGATCGAGAAGCGCTACGGCGTCAACGTCCCGCTCTCTGCGTTCGTCGCCGCCCCGACCGTCGCCGGTCTGGCACAGCACCTGCGGGGCAGCGGCTCCGCGGCCCGGTTCGACCCGGTCGTGCCGATCCGCACCGTGGGCGACAAGCCGCCGCTGTTCCTGGTCCACCCGCTGGGCGGCCATGTGCTGTGCTACGTACGCCTCGCCCGTCACCTGCCGCAGGACCAGCCGGTCTACGCGCTCCAGGCGTCGGGGACCGTGGCGGGCACCGAGCCCCTCAGCTCGATCCCCGAGATGGCGGCGGGCTACCTGGAAGCCGTGCGGCGCGTGTGCCCCGAAGGGCCCTACATGATCGGAGGGTGGTCCTTCGGCGGCTTCATCGCCTTCGAGATGGCGCGACAGCTGCGGCGCAGCGACCCGGACGCCCTGCACGGCACCGTGCTGATCGACCCGATCGCCGTCAAGCAGGGGGAGCGGCCCGACGTCGCCGACCACTCGCTGCTGGAATGGTTCTTCTGGGAGCTGCTGTGGATGGAGCGCGGCGGCACCGCACCGGTGGTCTCTCTGCCGGACGGCCTGGAGGAGGAGGCGAAGTTCGACTTCATCGTCGAACACGCCACACAGGCGGGCGTCCTGCCGGCGGGCAGCTCACGCGCCACCGTGCGTCGCCTGTTCGAGATGTTCAGGGCGCACTGGCAGGCGATCCTCACCTACCAGCCCGAACCGGTCGACGGGGACGTGGTGCTGCTCCGTGCGACCTCGGAACTGCCGGAGATCCTCCAGCCGATGCACGGGGCCGCGCAGAGCCTGCACACGGACCCCACCAACGGCTGGGGCGACCTGACCACGGGACGGCTCCAGGTGGTCGACGTCCCCGGTGACCACCTGGTGCTCCTGGAGGAACCGCACGTGAACGTCGTCGCCGAGAAGGTGGCTGAGGCGATGACGGCCGGCCAACCGGGCCGGAGGCGGCCGTCGAAGAGGAGTGGGAAATGACGCAGCACCCCCCGCGCAAGGCCCTTGTCGTCGGAGCGGGCATCGGCGGCCTCGCAGCCGCCGCCACACTGCGCCGCGCAGGCGTCGAGGTGCAGGTCTTCGAGCGGGCTCCCGAACTGCGCCCGGGCACCACGGCGGTGTCGTTGATGTGCAACGCCGTTCTGGCGCTGCGCACCCTCGACATCGACATCGCTCCGGGGCTCGACAAGCGTGGCGAGGTCTTCGACGAGCTCAAGTTCCTCACCCGGCGCGGCCGTCCGATCAGGGCCCTTCCGTTTAGTGAGGTCTCGGACCGGCTGGGGGCCTCGAACTACGCCGTACACCGGGCCGACCTCCAGCAGACGCTGCTGGACGCGCTCGGGGACGAGAGCGTCATCGAATTCGGTGCCACGGCAGCCGGGTTCGTCAGCGGCGAGGACGGGGTCGAAGTCACCTTCGAGGACGGCAGGACCGCCTCGGGCGACTTCCTGATCGGGGCGGACGGCTTCAACTCGGCGATTCGCAGGCAGGTGGCGGGCGCCGACGAACCGCGGCCCGGCAACTACGCGTGCTGGCTGGCCACGGTGCCCTTCACGCACCCGCGGATGAGCAAGGGCTACGCAGCGCACTACTGGGGGCGTGGACAGCGTTTCGGCCTCGCCGACATCGGCCGTGGCCGCGCCTACTGGTGGGCGACGAAGAACGTGCCTCCGGGCGCCTCCGGACACCTGCGGCGCGGCAAGGAAGGGCTCGTGGGCCTCTTCGCGGGCTGGGCCGACGAAGTGCGGGAGGCGATCCGCACCACCCCCGAGGAATCGATCGTCCGCATCACCGCCCAGGACCGCCCGTTCCTCCAGCGGTGGGGCACCGGGCGCACGACCCTGCTCGGCGACGCGGCGCACCCGATGCTCGTGAGTCTGGGCCAAGGGGCGGCGCTGGCCATCGAGGACGCCGTCGTCCTCGCCCAGCACCTGCGCGCGACAGCGGACCCGGTCGCGGCGCTGCGCGGCTACGAGGACGAGCGCAGGCCGCGGACGGAGGGACTGGTCGCCGCGGCCCGTGCGTTGAGCGAGACCGAGCAGCTGCAGGGCCTCTTTCCCGCCCTGACCCGCGACCTCTACTTTCGGTTCGTACCGCTGTCCAAGCTCACCAGCCAGAACGAAGCGGTCCTCACCTGGCCCCCACTGGGCTGACCACACCCCATGACGGCTGATGGCCGACCCGCGGGTGGGCATACACGTGCCCACCCGCGGCCGCACCGGTATCCCCACTCTTCGTAGGGGCACGTCATGGATCTGTCCCATCCGCTGTTCACCCTTGACCCGTTCGCCGCCGACGCCCGAGCGGAAGCCAAGCGGTTGCTTGGGGCCGGACCTGTCGTACCGGTCGACGTGGTCGGTGTGCCCGACGAGCAGCACGCCCCGCTGCACTCCCTGTGCCAGGCGCTCTTCGACACCACCGAACAGCCGATGGAGGTGACCGCCACTGAGGAGGCGCTCTGCCGCTTCATGGCCGAACCGGCCGCGAGCAAGGCCGCCGATCCTGGCGACGACCTCACCTCCGTGCTGGTCGAGCAGCACACCAGCGGTTCCATCACCCACGACTAACTCGTCGACACCCTCATTCTGGTGCTGACCGCCGGACACCAGACGACCATCAACTTCTTCACCAACTCCCTCCTCGCTCTCATGACCCACCCCGAGCAACTGGCGCGGGTGCGCGCCGGCGAGCCGATTAATGATGTCGTACGTGTCTCCGGGGCATGACCCCGCCCAACACGGTTCGCTTGCCACGTCGTTCGACGTCGCGCGTGACACCCGTCACCTGTCCTTCGGGCGCGGCCCCCACTTCTGTGTGGTGGCCCGCCTTGAGGCGCACATGGCGCTCCCGGCGTTCTTCGACCGCTTCGACCTCGTCCCTGGGGACCGCACGGTACTCGCGACCCTGAACAGCACGCGCGCGGACGCACGCCCCGCATCCTGGTTCTGCCTGATATGTGCAGGTGGTTCCTGCGGCCCTCACTCCTGGGGGCCAAGGGGGCGCAGGTTCAAATCCTGTCGTCCCGACACGAAGGAGTCGTAGTCGAAGGCCGCATCGGAATCATTCCGATGCGGCCTTTCGCCGTTTCCGGGGCGGTTCTGATCCCCCGCTCATCGGGAACCCCCGCCGTGCGGAGTGGCGTTGACGGTCCGGGGGCATCCACACCCTCGGCCGCGGTTGCCCGCGGCCCGTTCACAGGATGAGTGAAGCAACGGGGCCGGGTCCGCCGCGACTGGTGCGTCACACGGAAAACCACCATTGGGCAGAGCCATCTCTGGAGGATCAAACAAGAGGTATATCGGCCAGCTCGCCTTGCATCTACGATGCAGATACTCATATTCACCTGGTGAATGCGAGAACCGGTGCCAGCGGCCCGGCACCCGCACCAAGGAGCCACTCATGCACGTCGAAGACCTCCTGCGTCTCGAATCCCTCGACCTGGAACTGCTCTGGGGCGAGGAGAAGCAGCTCGTCCGGGAGATCACCGGGGTGACCGCCACCGACCTGGAGGACCCGACCCGCTTCCTGCGGCCGGGCGAGGTCGTTCTGAGCGGTCTGGTGTGGTGGAGCCCCGGGGGCGGGACGGAGAAAATCAGCCGTTTCGTCTCGGCGCTGGCGACCGCGGGCGCGGCGGCCCTGCTGGCCGGCGAGGAGACGCACGGGGCAGTGCCCGACGAGCTGACCCGGTCGTGCCGCGAGTACGGCATCCCGCTTCTCGCCGTGCCCTCGCGCACCAACTTCCGCGCCATCACCGAGGCCGTCTATCTGCGCCAGTGGGGCGACCTCAGCAGGCGGCCCACCTCACACCGCTACGCCCTGCCCGAGAACGTCCGCAGCGAGCTCAGCGACCTCGTCCGGGCGGGCGCGGAACCCGACGTCCTGCTCGACCGCGCGCTCGCCCACCTCGGCACCCCGGACTGCTACGTACTGACACCGACCGGGCGCACCGTCGCGCGCACCCCCAAGGCCCCCGAGATCCCCGCACAGCGGGCCCGGGAGCTGCTGCGCCGCGCACCCGACGGGCTCACCCTGCGGATAGACACCGACAGTTCGGCGTACGACAGCTGGCACCTGCACCTCGCCGATGCGGCCACCGCCCCGCCCCGCCTCCTGCACGAGACGGCCGACGTGTTCGCCGACCACAGGTACGGCCGGGACCGGGCGCGGAAGGAGGCCCGGCGCAGGGCCGGTGACCTGGTCCGGCTCATCGACGCGCGGACCGCCGATCCCTCCTCGCTGCGAGCCGCGCTCACCGCCTGCGGGCTGTCCCACGACGGCCCGTTCCGCGTCGTCACCGCCGCCGCGAGGACCGACGCTGACCAGGACGTGGCGGCGGACGCCCTCGCCGAGGCGCTGCGCCACACTCCGGACCGGCCGTTCGCCCTCGGCCGGCTCCCGCACGGCGAGGCGGTGGCCGTGGTCCAGGGCGGCCCCGAACCGGCCGCGGAACTGGGGGAGTTGTGGCCGGTGGTGCAAGCCTGCGCGCCCCTCGTCCCGCTGCACGGCGGCATCGGCGCCGAGGTCACCTCGCCGGACCGGCTCAACTCCAGCCTGACCGGCGCCCGTTACGCCCTCGCCACCGCACGCTCGAAGGCGCCCGACGGGGCGAGGCTCGGCTCCGTAGCGGACCTCACCACGCTGGAGGGGCTGCTCGCCGGCATCCCCGCCGACGTCCGGGCGGCCTACCACGACCGCGTCCTGGGGCCCCTGGCCGACGACGACAACGCCTCCTCGCAGATGCTCCGGGAGACCCTGGAGTCCTTCCTCGCGCACAACGGATCCTGGGCGCGCACCGCCGAGGCCCTGCACCTGCACGTCAACACCGTCCACTACCGCATCCAGCGCATCGAGGTCCTCACCGGCCGCGACCTCTCCCGCCTGGAGCACAAGCTCGACCTGTACGCCGCGCTGCGCTGCCGCTGAATCAGGTGGGCGGGGCGTCATGGATCGTGGCTGTATGGGTAGAGAGAGCCTGTTCGTGAGGTGGGCGCGGCCCGAGTGGGAAGGGGCACAAGATGGTGCTGCTGGCAGCCGGGGCGCTGGAGCCGAGTGGGCAGGGCTGGCTCCAGGCCGGTGAGTTCGGCCTGGCGTTCCTGCTCTCCGCGGCCATCGGCCTGGAGCGGGAGATCCGCCAGAAGGCCGCGGGGCTGCGGACGTACACGACGGTCGGCGTCGGAGCGGCCCTGTTCACGCTGGTCAGCAAGTACGGCTTCGCCGACGTCCTGCACGCCGGGACCATCGAGCTCGACCCGTCCCGTGTGACGGCGCAGATCGTGTCGGGGGTCGGCTTCATCGGCGCCGGGGTCATCTTCGTGCACCGGGGCTCCGTCCAGGGCCTCACCACGGCGGCCACGATCTGGCTGACGGCGGCCGTGGGCGCCGCCGCGGCCGCGGGCCTGCCACTGCTCTCGATCCTGGCGACCGCCGCGTACTTCGTCGCCGCCTACGTGGTCCGCCCGATGGTCCACCGGCTGCCCGCGATGCGGTCCGTGGCGTCGACCTTCCGGATAGCGTACGAGCAGCGGTCCGGTCTGCTTCAAGAGCTCATGGAGCAGTGCGAGCGGGCCGGGTTCACCGTCGCGGGGCTCCAGATGCTGAGGGTGGGCGGCGCCGGGGACACGGCGGAGGTGCTGATCTCGGCGGTGGGCCGCGCCGACCCGACCGTCCTGACCGCCCGGTTCGCCGATGTGGCCGGTGTCGTGGCGTGCACGCGCGGCGGCAACGAGGACGAGTGAGAGCGCGCCCCGGCCTCAGGCCGTACAGGCCAGGTCGACGGGTGCCGTCCTCCTGGGCTTACGGGTGGCGAGGAATCCGAGGACCACGGCGACCGTGATGGCGACGATGTGCTCGCGGCCCGCCAGGTTCGGCTTCTCGAAGGATCTGATCACGGTCGGGGTGACCGCGAAGAAGAACAGCACGGGCGCCCGCTTCACCGTGGCGACATGGGCGAAGAGGCCCACGACCGCGGCCGACGCGCCGGTGTCGACGACATGGGCCGCCTCCGGCGGCAGCCCCCACCAACCGGGCCCCACGGCGATCATGACCCGGGCGCTGATCGTGCCCGCGAGCGAGACGGCGTACGCCACCACCAGCGTCCGCCGGAGCCCCAGCACCAGCTGGGCCAGCGCGAACCCGAGGAACAGCACGGGGATGCCCGGCAGGGCCGGCATGTCGCGGGCGGGGACGAACAGCGAGAGCGGCGTGCGCAGCAGCACGAGCGGGATCGGGATGTCGCCCCGGACGTGCGAGGTGAGCCGCACCAGTACGGCGCCGGTGCGGTACTGGTCCACCGCGTGCAGCGAGAGCACCGCGGCGGACGCCAGGATCGCGATGAGGACGCTGGACAGGCCGCGCCGCACGAGCTCGCGCACGGGCTCGGCGACGATGGAGCGGAATTCGCGGAGCAGATTCCGTCCGAGGAAACGTACGAAGCTCTTGAGACTGCGTTCGGCTCGGCCGAGCGTTCGCGGCGCCGGGGCGGCGACGGGTCGCCTAATTCCGGCGAGCGCCGGTTTTGGCCCCGCGGCCCGCACCCGGGCTTCCGTGTCCCCGCTCACCTTCAACCCCCAGACCGCTCCGGCCAGGGACTCCCCACCGACCTCCGGTCGATCCTGCCATGGGACGCACGTGGGTCGGGGGCCGCCCCCGGACCTGTTCGATCATGGGTGCGGCGCTTTCCCGCGGGCGTATACACACGCCCATACTGGCGTAAACCTGCACACCCGACTCAAATCGATAATCAGGCCACTCGATGGGGTGAAAGGCGTATTAGGCATAACCCCTCCGGTCTCTCCGGCGTTGATGGCGGTGCGGGCGAGTGGCCCGCGACAACCTCCGGAAGGCAGGAAACCAATGAGACGGGTCGCCATGAAAGGCCTGGTCACGGCGGTGGCCGCGGGCGGTGTGCTGGCAGCGACCGGCTACGCCTACGCGGACTCCAACGCCGACGGCAGCGCTGACTCCTCCCCGGGCGTGCTGGCGGGCAACTCCGTGCAGCTTCCGGTGAACGTCCCGGTCAACGTGTGCGGGAACACCGTCGACGTGCTCGGACTGCTCAACCCCAGCGCGGGCAACACGTGCGCCAACGTCTCGGGCGCCCACCACGGCGCCAAGGCGGGTTCCGCGCACTCCGGCAACACCGGCGGAGCTTCCGCCTCCGGGCGAGGAAAGGATTCACCCGGGGTGCTCGCGGGCAACGGCCTCCAGCTCCCTGTTGATCTCCCCGTCAACATCTCCGGGAACTCGGTCAGCGTCGTCGGCGCGCTGAACCCGGCCGTCGGCAACACCTCGGTGAACCGCTCCACGCCGGTTCACCACCATCCGGCGGCTCCTCCCGCGCTCCCGGGGCCCGCACCGGTTCGGGCCGCTCCCGCGACGCCTGTGGCTCAGGGGTCCGAACTGGCCCACACCGGCGCCGACGGCATCGGCCTCGCGATCCCCGCCTCGGCCGCGCTGCTACTGGGCGGCGGAGTGCTCTACCGACGCTTCCGCGGCGCCACGCGCTGACGCACCGGTAGCAGCCCGTGGCCCCGGCATCGATGCCGGGGCCACGGCCGTGCCGGGTGACGGCTAGGAGTGCGCGGGCGGGCAGTCGACCCGGATGTCCGGCGTGCCGTAGGTGTCGCTCGTGGAGAACAGGCCGCTGCCGTACTCGTAGTAGAGGTACGAGGAGAAGCCCAGGGTGCGCCCGCAGGCGGAGTCCGCGGCGATGCGGTACGTCAGGGTCACCGTGCGGCTCGCCCCGGGGGCCAGTGGGACCCCGTAGTTGAGGCCCAGTTTGGCGGCGTCCTTGCAGTCGGCGCCCGCCGTCTCGCAGGAGACCAGTGCGTACTTGAGGCCCGCCTGGCTGCTGGTGTCCCAGGTCGGCTGGATCGACTGGTAGACGAACCGGATCTCGGTCGACTGCGTGTTGGTGAGCGTCATCGTCAGGTCCACGGTGGAGCCGGGAAGGACCGCGTCCCTGTCGGTGCTGAACGTCAGATCGGCCGTGTCGGCGTTCGCCGGGGTGTCCACGCTGAACAACAGGGCGCCGGCGCATGTGAGGACCGCGGCGAGGCCGAGACCTACGAGGCGTTTCGTGTTCATGGCCCCGCAGACTAGAAGCCTCCGGGCCCGCCGTCGCCCACATCCTCGGCGTACGGCTCGAAACGGCCGTGCCCGGCGGCCCGGTGGAACGGGTTGTGCCCAGGCGGGTTCCCGCACTACAGGGCGGGGATCGCGGCGGCCCCTGCTGGGCCGTGCGCCGCTGTGCCGGGTCCGGGGGAGCCCGGCGGAAACGGCGTGCTCCGCACTCGGGGCCGTGGCGCGAAATTCCTTGTCCCGAGCGGCAGTTGACGGCTGAGAGCGGGAACTTGCGTGACGGTCCCGCGCGTTGGGAAGTCAAGCGGTGAACCGGCTTCGCACGAGCCGGCAACGCGACCGCATTGGGGGCGGATGACGTCATGGAGCAGACGGCCTGGCGATTCTCGGACGACCGCGGACAGATGTCGGCGGCGCCGGCACCTCCGTCCCGGGTGGTGGCCTACATACAGGCCGGCGCAACACTGGAGGACCTGGGGATACGCCCCGTCGCGGTGTTCGGGTCCTTCCACGACGGCGCGGAACCCGACCCGGCGAAGTCCGGCGCGCTGCCGCTGAACGAGGTCGGCTACCTGGGCGCGGGAGCGGACCTCGACGTGGAAGCGCTGCTCGCCCCGGGGCCGGACCTCGTCGTTGCCGTCAGCTACGGCGGCGGCCAGGTGTACGGGCTCGACCCCGAGACGGCCAAGCACCTGGAGGAGCGGGTCCCGGTGGCCGTCCTGGACGTGGGCCAGGCGCACACGCCGACGCGCATACGGAGCCGATTCGCCGACCTGGCACGGTCGTTGGGGGCTCCGGAGGAGAACGGCGACGCGCTGCTCGCCGCCGAGGACCGGCTGCGTGCCGCCGCCGCGCGAACGCCCCGGCCGTGTGTCCTCGCGCTCTCCCCGGCGAGTGCGTCCGAGGTCCACCTGGCGCGCCCACAGGCCTGGCCCGAGCTGCGGGCCCTGGCGCAGTACGGCGTGGATCTCGTCGAACCGGGAGCGGGAGCGGGCGCCAACTGGTGCACGACCGGATGGCCGACGGCGGCCGAACTGCGGCCCGACATAGCCCTCGTGGACGTCCGGTCGAACGCGGCCCCGCTCGACGAGCTGCGGTCCGACGCGGCGTGGCGCGCCCTGGAGAACGGGTCCCGCATCCTGGCCTGGAACCCCGAATCGCCGTGCAGCGCCCGCGCCCACGCGGCTTTTTTCGGCCAGGTGGCGGACGCACTGGAAAAGAGTGTGAAGACGCCGGGGAAGGGCTCCCGTGTGCCCCTCGACCCGTTCGGGGCGGACATAGCCGCCGAGAGCGCCCGGCTGCGCGCGCTCGGGCCGATCGTTCCGGTCACCCTGCCGGGCGGGATCCCCGCCTGGGCGCCCACCGGCTACGACACTCTCAAGACGCTGATCCTCGACCCCCGGGTCAGCAAGGACCCGCGCCGCCACTGGGCGCTCTTTCCGGAGCTGGGCCAACACCCCGAGTGGGGCTGGATCCTGGGCTGGGTCGGCGTGATCAACATGCTGTCCACCTACGGGCCCGACCACACCCGGCTGCGCAAACTCGTCGCCCCCAGCTTCACGGCGCGGCGTACCGAGGCGATGCGCGGCAGGGTCGAGACGATCACCGCCGAACTCCTCGACGCCCTCGGCGAAGCCGCCGCGTCCGGCGGGCCCGTCGACCTCAAGTCGGGCTACGCCCACCCCCTGCCGATGCGCCTCATCTGCGAACTCTTCGGCGTTCCGGACCACTTGACCGAGTCCACCGGTGCGCTGATCGCCGCCATCATGGACACCTCCGACCCGACCCAGCAGCACGCCGCGTTCGTGCAGGAGCAGATCGCCACCGTGCTCCCCGCCCTCGTCGCGTACAAGACCGAGCGGCCCGGCGACGACATGACGACCGAGCTCATCAAGGTGCGCAACGAGGACGGTGACCGGCTCAGCGCCGAGGAACTCCTCCATACGCTGCTCGTGGTCATCGGCGCCGGTTTCGAGACCACGGTCAACCTCATCGGCAACGCCGTCGTCGCGCTCCTCGACGACCCCGGGCAGCTCGCCGCCGTCCGCTCGGGCGCGATCGGCTGGGACGCCGTCGTCGACGAGACGCTGCGCGTCCACCCTTCGATCGCCAACCTCCCGCTGCGGTTCGCGATCAGCGACATCACCGTCGACGGCGTCACCGTCCCGGCGGGCGACGCGATCATCACCACGTACGCGGCCGCGGGCCTCGACCCGGCGCACTACGGCGCCGAAGCGGACTCCTTCGACGCGGCCCGCGGCGCCGACGACCACCTCGCCTTCGGCATCGGTGTGCACCGCTGCATCGGCGCCCCGCTCGCCCGGATGGAAGCCCTCACTGCCCTCCCGGCCCTCTTCGACCGCTTCCCGAACCTGCAACTCGCCGTAAAGACAGCAGAGTTGAAACAAGTCCCGTCCTTCATCGCCTTCGGCTGGCAGGAGATACCGGTGCGCCTCCGGCAGTAGCTCAGCGCACCGCGACGGGAGACGAGGCGCCCGCAGCGGACAGCTGGGGCGCGCCGTTGCCGTCGGCCGGCACGGTCCACACGTCGCTCGCTCGTCCTGCCCGGCCGGGCAGCGCGTAGGCGACCGTACGGTCGTCGAGCCAGACCGCCTGGTCGTCGACGCTGTGCCGCTCGGCCAGAGGGTGTTCGTTCAGCGTGGCGAGATCGAGGACGTACAGCCGCCAGGGTGCGGCGGGGTCGTCCGAGACCTTCTTCTTGAAGGCGATACGGGTGTTGTCGGGGGAGAGGGAGGGGCATTCGGCGTTCTCCCGCAGGGACTTGGCGGACCAGGCCGCCATGTTCCCCTCCACGAGATACGTCCGCCCCTTCGTCGAGACAGTCGCGTAGAACCCGTTGTCGTCGCGCGCGAACGTCACGCCCCAGTAGTTGACGTCGGGCGCGTGATATCGGGCTCCTCCGAGCGTGAGCGGAATCTCCTCCATCGACTTGATCAGATAGCCGGTCCGCAGGTCCAGGATCGACGTGCGGGTGGAGAAGGCCGTGGTGGCGTACGAGTCGCCGACCGCGAACACGGTCCACGAGAGCATCCGCCCCGAAGCGGACACCCGGGCCCGGTTCGGGATGCCGGGCACGGCGATCCGGCGCACCTCGCGCAACCGCCGGTCGAGGATGACGGCGTACGCACGCGGCGGCACCCCGGGCTCCCGTCGAAGGCACACCGCGGTGTCCCCGGCGGCGTAGAACCGTTCGCACTCCGGGCCGCCGCCGGTGCGGGCGCCCCGCGGCGCGCCGAGCGGCTGGCGGGCGATGCGCCCGGTGGCCGTGTCCCGGAAGTAGAGGCCCGGGCCCTCCAAGGTGAACGAGCCGTCGGCGGCGGCCTGTCGGGGGCCTCGGTGCGCCGAGTGCAGTACATAGCCGAGCGAGCCGGTGGCGAGCAGCAGGACGGCGGCGACCACGACGGCGAGTTTCGCGCGGGGGCTCATGAGGTGGGCCTTTCCGGATCGGGGGTCGGGCTGCCCGGCAGGAGTGCCCGGCCGCCCGCGAGGGACACGAGCAGCGCGACGGCCGCCATCCACAGCGCGGGGCCCGGCCCCCACGCCGTCCAGGCGGTACCGAACCCCGCCGTGCCGAGGAGCCGGGTCAGCGCCTGAGCGGTCTGGAGCAGGGCGAGCCCGCCGGCCCGGCCGCCGTCCGGCAGGCTCGGCGCGGCCAGCGCCATGAGCACGCCGTCGGTCGCCGCGTAGAAGACCCCGAGCAGGATCAGCACGGGCACGACGATCGTGAGGGCGGCTCCGCCGGACGGCGCGAGCAGCAGCGTGTACACGCCGAGCAGCGCGACATGGCCGCACAGGAACGGCAGCCGCCGCCCGACCCGGTCCGCGATGCGGCCCGCCGGGACGGCAAGCAGCAGGTAGGCCGCCGCGGACCCGAGGGGAAGCAGCGGGAACCAGCCGACCGGGATGTCGAGCCCGCGCTGCAGGAGCAGATAGACGAAGGAGTCCCCGACGGTGGCGGCGCCGAGCAGGGCCGCGGCGCACAGAATCCGGCGGAAGGCGGCGCTGCGCAAGGCTCCAAGTGGCTTGATTCGTTGGGGAGTTGATGACTCCGTCGGCGCGGCCCGGGCCGGTACGTACAGGACGAGCAGGAGCACGCCGAGCAGGCCCGTGCAGAAGCTGACGACGAACACCACGTCGTAGGCGTCCGCCGTCGCCCACAGCAGGGCGAACGCGGCGAGCGGGCCGAGCAGCGCGCCCGTGGTGTCCATGGCGCGGTGCACGCCGAAGGCCCGGCCGAGCAGGTGTGGCGGGCTGCTCAGGGTGATCAGCGCGTCGCGGGGGGCGGTGCGGATGCCCTTGCCGACCCGGTCGACGGCGAGCGCCGCCGCGATCTGGCCGGTCGCGCCGCCCGCGAGGAGCAGGCCGAGGCGGGAACAGGCGGAGAGGGCGTAGCCGAGGCCTGCGACGCGTTTGTGGCGCCCGCCGCGGTCGGCGGCGTGTCCGCCGAGCAGGCGCACGACGGCCGCCGCACCGTTGAACAGGCCGTCCAGGAAGCCGAATTGGAGGGGTGAGAGGCCGAGGCCGACCACGAGGTAGAGCGGCAGGACCGCCGTGACCATCTCGGACGAGACGTCGGTGACGAGGCTGACCGTGCCGAGCGCGAGGACGGTGGCGGGGACGCGCCGCCCGGGCCCGCCGGTGGCGGACGGGGGCGGCGCGTCCCGGCGACCGGTGGTCGCCAGATACATCAGTGGCAGGTGTAGTTCGGTGCGGAGTCCTTGATCTGGCCGTCGGTGCCGACGTAACTCCAGGTGTAGCCCGCGTCGTTGAAGTCGAGCTTCAGCACGCCGTACTGGCCGCTGATCCGCTTCTGGCTGTTGGGCTGGACCTGTTCGATGGGGTACGGCTCGGCGCCGCCCATGCCGCCGACGATCTCCACGATGCCGTCGGCGGTCGCCTTCCCGTCCGGGTTCTGCGGGGCGAAACGCTCGTAGTGGTGGTCGTGGCCGTTGAGGACGAGGTCGGCCTTCGCGTCGTAAAGGATCTTCCAGACGGGCTTGCTGACCGGGTCGTTGCCGTGTCCGCCCGACGAGTACAGCGGGTGGTGCCAGTACGCGGCGATGCAGCCCTTGCCGTTGCGGGCGAGGTCGGACTTGAGCCAGTCGATCTGGGCCTTCTGGTCGAAGGAGTTGGAGTCCAGGGCGATGAAGTGCCAGTTGCCCTCGTCGTAGCTGTAGTAGCTCTTGCCCTGCGGGTAGGCGATGGCACCGAAGTACTCCTGGTAGCCGGACAGGGTGCCCGCCGGGTCGTACGTCTCGTGGTTGCCGGGCACCGGGTGGGTCTTCGCCTTGAAGGCGCCCCACGTCTTGTCGTAGTAGGCGCGGAAGTCGGCGATGCGGGCGTCGTCGTACTGGTTGTCGCCCATCGTCAGGTAGAACCGCGGATTGATCTTCTGGGCGAGGGCCGCCGTCTTGGGGTGGGCGCAGGCGCTGTCGGACGCCGTGCACTGCGCGGCGATGTCGCCGGCGGCGACCACGGTGAAGGCGCCGGTCGGCGGTGTGGTGCCGCCGAGGGTGCCGTACACCGCGAAGTCGTACAGCGAGTAGCCGTAGGAGGTGCCGCGGGCCGTGGCGTACACGCGAACGTAGCGGCCCTTGCCGGACAGGCCGGTCCAGTCGTCCGCGCCGCCGTTCCCGGCGGTCTCGGCGGCGAGGGCGGTCCAGGTGGTGCCGTCGGCGGAGATCTCCACGCGGTACGCCTTCGCGTACGCGGCCTCCCAGGTGAGGGCGACTCTGGTGACGTCGGCGGTGGCGCCGAGGTCGACCTGGATCCACTGCGGGTCCTTGCCTTCGGTGCTGGCCCAGCGCGTGGTGGCCGAGCCGTCGACCGCGTTCTGCGGACCGAGCGCCGAGCTCTCGACGGACGAGGCGGTCGCCGGTCTGTCGCGGGAGATCAGGGGGTCGGCGGCGGCTCCGGCCCGGTCGGGCCACGTGAGCAGCAGGCCGGCGACGAGCACGAGGACGCCGACGAGTGCGAGGCCCACGGTGGGGCGGCGCGGCGGCGAGAAAGGTGGAGCGGAGGCGTTCAGGCGCATACCTGGACTCCCTGCCTTCGGGGTGGCGAGAGCTGGACACCGGAGCTCGCGACGCCGCCCGCCCTTGTGGAGGGGGCAGGGGGCGGCGTCGCGACGGCCGGATCAGAGCTCTCGCTGAGCGCGTCATGCCCACGGGGGAGTTCGGGCACCGCGCCAAGCCGCCGCGGGAATCCTATAGGACAGGAAAGTTTCCTACCAGTCCTCCAACGGGCTTGTCGGCAAAGGGACATGGGGAAGGCATGGCCCCTCGCGGCGAGGCGGTTCATGCTGCGGGGAGGGGACTCAACGGTGGGCGGCGCCGGCAGGGCGAGCTCCCGCGTGCGGGGAGGCCAGGGTCCGCCACTGCTGGCTCCCTGAGACACCTGTGCGCCGCGGCACGTTCTCTGTGACAGTTCGCAACACGAGTATCTAGATTGGCCGTTGACGCAGCGCCGTACCTCCAGGAGACGCCACCGTGACCGAGAACCCCGCCCCCTCGTCGACGCCCGACCATGTGCGCGACCGCATCAACACCGCACAGCCGCACACCGCCCGGATCTGGAACTACTGGCTCGGCGGCAAGGACAACTACCCCGTCGACCGCGAGGTCGGCGACCAGATCAGATCGCTCCACCCGGGCATCGGCGACTACGCCCTGGCCGACCGGCTGTTCCTCGGGCGGGCCGTGCGTCATCTGGTGGCCGACCGGGGGGTGCGCCAGTTCCTCGACATCGGCACCGGACTGCCCACCGCCGACAACACCCACGAGGTCGCCCAGCGGATCGCGCCCGACGCCCGGATCGTCTACGTCGACAACGACCCGCTGGTGCTCGCGCACGCCCGCGCCCTGCTGACCAGCACCCCCGAAGGGCGCACCGACTACCTCGACGCCGACCTGCGGGACACCGCCGGCATCCTGGAACACGCGGCGAAGACCCTCGACCTGAGCAAGCCGGTCGCCCTCATGCTGCTCGGCGTCGTCATCTTCATCCCCGACGAGGCCGAGGCGCGCGGGCTCGTACGCGACCTGATGAAGGAACTCGCCCCGGGCAGCTACCTCGTGCTCTCGCACACCATCACCAGCCCGGCGATGCCCGACGTCGACGCCGCGGTGGCGTTCTGGAACGAGCACGGCACGCCGAAGCTGACGCAGCGAACCCCGGAGCGAGTGGCCCGGTTCTTCGACGGACTCGACGTGATCGAACCCGGCGTGGTGTCGTGCTCGCGCTGGCGCCCGGAGGCGGGCGACACGCTCCCCGACGAGGTGGCGATGTACGGCGGCGTCGGTCACAAGCGCTGACGCGGCCACCCGCCGCCGCGGTCACGGGCGGGGCTTCCCCTGCGTGGGCGCCCCGCCGGTGTGCAGACTGCCGACGAGCGCGAACAGCTCGGCCTCGTTGCCCGCGAGCCCGGCCCGCGCCAGCGCGTCGTCCGCCTCGGCGATGACCCCTTCGAGGGCGAGCGGGCCGAGCGGCCGGTCCGAAGGCGAGTCGAGGGCGGCGCGCACGGTACTCAACAGGCGCAGATAGGCCTGGGCGGCGGAGCGTTCATGGGACGTCATCAGGGCGGTGGCGGTCATCGGCAGCCTTCCCTCGGCAGTACGGGCTCACCGTTCACGATGCCGTACGCCACTGACAATCGACCGTCACGGCCCGCTGACGCGCGGCCGATCGCCGCTCAGAGTCCCTGTCCGATCCGGACGGAATTCAGACACAGGCTCTCAACCCACCAGCCGCAGCGCCGTGTCCGAGACGCCGAGGCTCACCGACTGGCCCCACGTCAGGTCCAGCGCATCGCTCTCCATGCCGTCCCCGAACGCGACCAGGCGGTCGGACTCCACAGTGATCCGGAGCCGCTCGGAGCGGGACAATTCGCCGTCCACCAGTGAGGTCCCGGTCACCGGTGAGGGCCACGCCTCGCGTACGAACCACACGAGGCGGGCATCCGCCCGGGCCGGCAGCGCCGGGGCGTTCGCGCGCTGCCGCCACAGCGAGCGCAGCCAGCCGGTGGCCCCCGTGCCCGTGCCGACCAGGACGCCGGAGGAGGCCTGCGCCTCGGTGGCCGCGGCCGGGTCGTCGGGACCGATGCGGTAGCGGGCACTCTGGTGGCCCGGTGCGCCGAGGTAGATCTCGTTGAGCGCGAGCAGGCGCTGGCGGTCGTCGGTGAGCGCCTCCACCATGGTGAGCTCCTCGACCGCGCAGCCGCGCGAGGCCGCCGCGGGCAGCAGCGCCGCGGCGGCTGACGAACGGTGGCGCACCAGAACACCCGGATTGCGCCCCGGCTGGGGGTCGATGCCGATCACCGGTTGCCCCGACAGGTACTTGGCGGCGTTGGCGACCAGACCGTCCTGACCGACCACCACGATCACGTCCTCCGGTGCGAACAGAAAGCGGTCGAGGTCGGCGCGCTCGACCCGGGCCTGGCGCCACTGCGGGGGAATCGCCACCGCCACGTCGGCCAGCGCCCGCAGCGCCCGATGGTGCCGCTCGGCCACCTCGCGGATGCTGCGGCCCCGCGAGGAGAGGAAGAAGTCGGCCTGGCCGTGGGTGCCGTGCCGGGCCAGCAACTCCTCGTACTCCGAGGCCCGGTGGACCAGGACCGCCCGCGGCGCCAGGCTCACGGCCGCTCACCCCGGCCGAGCCGGTCCAGGAGCGTGGTGAGCACGTCGGGGGAGAGGGTGAGGCTGTCGATCCGGGGCAGGTTCTCGGCCAGCCGGGTCGCGGCCAGGGCGTGCAGTGTCGCGGCGTCCGCCTCGCCGTGCACCTGGAGCCAGGCCGCCTGCGCCCCGGCCCTGGCCTCGCCCGACGCGCGGGCCGCCTCGGCCTCGGCCCGGGCGAGCCGCACCGTGCGGGCGGCCTCCGCCTCCGTGCGTACCGCGTCAGCCGCCGCCGCTTCCTCCGCCTCGCGCCGGGTGTTGGTGCCGCGCTGCTCCACCAACTGCTCCTCCCGGCGGGCCAGTTCGATGCGGCTGGCGAGCTCGTTCTCGGCGATGGTCCGCTCCCGCTCGACGGCCACGGCCCGCCGCTCGTACGTCGCCCGGTCCGCCTCCTGCTGGATCCGCTCGCGTGCCGGGGTCCGCAGTGCGCGCTCGACCTCGGGCTCGGGGCGGATCGCGACGACGCGGACCGCCACCACCTCGATGCCGGTCGCGGGCAGCCGCGGCTCCGCCGCGAGCCCGGCCGCGATCCGCTCCCGTACGGCGGCGACACCGTCGGCCAGGGCGGCCGCGAGCTCGGTGCGCGCGAGCACGTCGAGGGCGTGCTGCTGAGCCGTCTCGGTCAGCAGCGTCGACAACTGCTCCAGGGGGTCGCCGCGCCAGATCCCGGTGTCCGGATCGATGGAGAAGTCGAGCCGGTCGGCGGCGCTGCCCGGCTCGCTGATCCGGTACGTCACGGTCGCCTGCACCGTGACGTCCTGGAAGTCGGCGGTACGGGCGTGGAAGGCCATGGCCAGTTCCCGGTCGTTGACCGGCACTTCGGACAGGGCGGCGCTGAGCGGCTTGAACCAGAAGCTCAGGCCGACCCCGTCGTGGGCGGGCCGGCCGTTCCTGTGGTGCCGGATGTGCGAGGTGGGTGCGGAACGCAGATGGCGCCAGCCGAAGCGCCTGGAGATGTCGGCCATTCCGGAACCCCTTTCTTTTCGTCAGTTCGACGATAGATGCGGCACCTTCTTATCGTCAAGATGACGGGAACGGTTGAGCGGAGCGCCTTGTCTGGCGCGAGTCGAAGCGGGTGGGCGGCCGAGGCGTGAGTGGCGCCGTTCAAGCCATTTTCGAGCGGCCTGAGGACGCTGAGTTGATCGGTGATTACACGTGGTGACTGCGGGGTCAGTGTGAAGCGGCGGGCGGCTCAATTTGTATGGATATCGGGTTAATTCAGGGCTATCCGGTCTACACATCAGGGGTCCGTGGGATGAGTGACGGGAGCAGGCATGCCAGACATCAGTCGAAGGGGATTGCTGGGCGCGGGACTTGGGGCGGTTGCTGTGGCGGGGCTCGCCGGGTGTGGCTCATCGGGGGGTGAGGGCTCGGCCCGGCCCGGCCGGCCGGTGCGTGGACCGGCCCCCGAGAAACCGGCAAAGCCGCAGGCCAGGCTGATCGGTGACGGTTCGACCGCGGACACGGGGAAGCAGCCGAACCAGCCCGGGAAGCCCGTTCCGCTCGAACCGGGCGAGACCCCGCCGCAGTTCGTGATCTTCTCCTGGGACGGCGCGGGCGAGGTCGGCAGCGGGCTCTTCCCGCGCTTCCTCGAACTGGCCAGAAATCACGGGGCCGGCATGACGTTCTTCCTGTCCGGTCTGTACCTGCTCCCCGAGTCGAAGAAGAGCCTCTACAAGCCGCCGAACAACCCCGTCGGCGCCTCCGACATCGGCTACCTCACCGACGCGCACCTCAAGGAGACGCTGCAATACACCCGACAGGCCTGGTCGGAGGGGCACGAGATCGGCACGCACTTCAACGGCCACTTCTGCGGCGGCTCGGGATCGGTCGCCAACTGGACGGCCGCCCAGTGGCACAGCGAGATCGACCAGGCGGTCTCCTTCGTCACCGAATGGCGCACCAACACCGGCTGGACCGACGAGGAGCCGCTGCCGTTCGACTACCACAAGGAACTCGTGGGCGGCCGCACCCCGTGTCTGCTCGGCCAGGAGAACCTGCTGCCCACCGCGAGGGAACGGGGCTGGCGCTACGACGCCTCCTCTCCCGGCGGTCGGCAGAAGTGGCCGGAGAAGCGCGAGGGCGTATGGGACCTCCCGCTGCAGGGCATCCCGTTCCCCGGGCACTCCTTCGAGGTCCTGTCGATGGACTACAACATCCTCGCCAACCAGTCGAAGAACTCGACCAAGGGCATGCCCTCGCGCTATCCCGCCTGGCGGGAGCAGGCCACCGCCTCGTATCTGGCGGGCTTCACGCGCGCGTACGAAACGAACCGCGCGCCCTTGTACATCGGCAACCACTTCGAGGAGTGGAACGGCGGCATCTACATGGACGCCGTCGAGGAGGCTCTGAAGGGGATGGCCGGGAAGGAGGGCGTACGTCTCGTGTCGTTCCGCCAGTTCGTGGACTGGCTCGATGCGCAGGACCCCAGGGTGCTCGACCGGCTCCGCGCCCTGGAAGTGGGGCAGGCGCCCCCGGGCGGCTGGAACGCCTACTTCAAGGCGGCCTGATCCGGAGTGTGTCAAGACGGCATAAGGGGTGCGCAGTTGACGGGCACCCGGGCGTGATCACTCGATCGGGCGCCGGGGTTCCACATTTTGCCCGGATCCGGCCTGACCGTCGCATCCTGCGGCGATGTATGCCGTCAAGTGCAACACGCCGGATTCGGCAGGGCGGTTCGGGCGGCGCCGGGAGGCGGGCGCGCGGGCCACGGGGTCTGCTCGGAACAGGGAGGCGGGCCCCGGTCGGGTCGGCCGGTGCGAGGCTGCGCCGGCTCCGCGTGGCCGCGAACGCAGGCGGCCGCGCCACGCAGAGCGGAAAGCGGCCCCGGCGCGGTCCGGGGCGGAGGGAGCACACCATGCGCGAACTGCGAGCGGAAGCGGTTCTCGACCGGGCGGGCGCGGACGACCGCAGCGCTCTCCTGTGGCACGTGATGAGCGCCGACGACCCCACCACCCTGTGCGGACGCAGACTCGCCCGTCAGGAGGCGGCGACCCCGCTGAAGGCGGACCTGACCAACGCCGACCGCTACTGCGGGGTCTGCATGGCTGCCTGCTGAGGACTGGATGCCCGTGAACGGGGGCCTGCTGGCCAGGAGTTCGCTGGTGTCCCCAAGTGGCGTGCGGGACAAGGGAGTTGGGGCGCGGGCCGTTCAGGTGCGGGACGCGGAGGTGGGGTCCGCTCTTCGCGCGCGTACGAGAGGAGCCGTGGCCAGGGCCGCGAGGCAGAGCCAGAGCGAGGCGAAGAGCCAGCCGCCCAGCACGTCGCTGGCCCAGTGCACGCCGAGGTAGATCCGCGAGAGGCCGACCGCGGCTGCCCAGAGCAGCAGCAGGGCGGCCGACGTGCGGGCGGCCGAGGCGCGGGTCGCGAGCGCCCAGAGGAGCAGTCCGGCCGTGAGCGCGCTGGTGGTGGCGTGCCCGGAGGGGAAGGAGTGGCCGGACGCCGTGGTCGCCCAGTCGATCACGGCCGGGCGCGGGCGGGCGACGGCCGACATCAGGCCGTACCGCACCGCTTGGCCCAGGAGGAGCACCGCGAGCGCACCGGCCGCCGCGTAGCAGCGCTGCTTCGTGTCGCGGCCCGCGATCAGGCCCGCGACGACGGCCAAGGCGTAGGGGAGCGCGCCGGTGCCGGTCGCCGTGATGGCCCGGGCGGTGGCCACGGCGACCGGCGGGCGGTGATCGAGCGGCCAGCGGTGCAGGGCCCGGTCGCCGGGCAGCGGCGCGCCGTGGCGCACGGCGACGAGCACCGTGAGCAGCACGAAGAGGAGCAGCAGCACGCAGGCCGCCGTGCCCGTGTGCCGAGCCGAGGTCATCGAGCGGTCACCGGTGGCCGCGGCGCAGTGGCGCCCAGCCGCTCCATGACGGGCGCGGCGCGGGCGCGCGGTGGGCCAGGTCGGTGACCCGGGTGTACAGGCCGTCGTCGAGGTGCATCAGTGCGAATCCTCGGTGGCCGTACGGGCGCGACGGGCGCGCAGCAGCTCCAGGGCGACGGGGGTGAGCGAGACGGCCACGACCAGCGCGACGAGCGGCAGCAGATAGCGGTCGACGTTCGGCACGGAGGAGCCGAGCGCGTAGCCGCCGAGGACCAGCGCACAGGTCCACACGACCCCGCCGGCGATCTGCCAGAGGGCGAAGACCCGGGCCGGTACGCCGAGTACGCCCGCGAGCGGGTTGAGCACGGTGCGGACGATCGGCACGAAGCGCGCGAGGACGATCGCCTTCGCGTGTCCGTACTTGGCGAGCAGTTCCTCGGCGCGGGCCGCACCCTCGTGCAGCTTGCGGGACCTGCTACGGGCCAGCAGGGCGCGGCCGCCGCGGCGGCCGATCCAGTAGCCCACCTGTGCGCCGACGAGCGCGCCCGCCACCGAGCAGATCAGGACCTGCGGCAGCGAGAGCGACACCGGCCCGTTGCCGCCGGGCACGCACAGCAGGCCCGCGGTGAAGAGCAGGGAGTCGCCGGGAAGGAGGAAGCCGACGAGCAGACCGGTCTCGGCGAAGAGCACCACGGCGATGCCGAGCGCGCCGAACGCGGACAGCAGTGAGCCCGCGTCGAGGACGTTCACGGCCTGTGGGGTCGAGGCTGCGAACAGGGGTACGACTGCCATGTCAGTGGGCCCTCCCATAATGGTGGTCGGGCCGCTCGTCCGAGGATGCGCACGGCCCGGCTGACTACAGTGATGTAGACGGTCTACAACACTGTAGACGAACGAAGCGGGAGGAGTGCTCCATGACAGCCACGGGAGACGTCGGGCACGGGGACGCGCGACGCCCCGCGGGTGAACTGGAGGCCGGTGTCCTCGCCGCGCTCTGGGCGGCCGGGACACCGCTCACCCCCGGCGAGGTCCAGGCCGAGCTCGGCGGCCGGCTGGCCCGCACCACCGTGACCACGATCCTGACCCGCCTGCACGACAAGGGCGCGGTCACCCGCCAGCGCGCCGGGCGCGGCTACGCGTACACCCCGACGGAGGACGCTCCGGGGCTGACCGCCCGCCGCATGCACACCGAGCTGGCGAAGGAGGAAGACCGCTCGACGGTGCTCGCCCGGTTCGTCTCCCAGCTCAGCGACGAGGACGAGCAGCTGCTTCGCTCGCTCCTGGAAGACTCCGGGGGTGACGGGCGATGATCTTCTCGGTGTGGATCCCGCTGCTCGTGCCGTTCCTCGCCGTGCCCGCCGCGCGCCGGCTCGCCGAGGCCCTGCCGCCCCGCCCGGCCGCCTGGCTCCTTGCCACCGCGGCCACCGGCCTCGCCGCCTGCTCGACCGCCGCGCTGGGCCTGATCGCGCTGGCCGGGGCGCTGCGACTGCCCTTCTTCGCCACCCTCGAAAACCTGACGGCCCCGCTGGACGCACTCCCGGCCTGGCTCGCCGTACCCGCCGCTGCCGTGGCGGCCGGGCTCGTCGCCGTGTCGGGGGTCGCCCTGGTGCGTACCGCGCGGCGCCATCTCGCCGAACTGCGCGCCGCCCGCGGCCGGTTGGGGCCCGCGGCCGGTGAGCTCGCTGTGCTGCGCGACCCGAGTCCCGACGCCTACGCACTGCCCGGGCGCCCGGGGCGCATCGTCGTCACCACCGGAATGCTGCGCGCCCTCGAACCGGCCGAGCGCGAAGCCCTGTTCGCCCACGAGCGAGCCCACCTCGTCGGCCGCCACCACCTGTTCCTGGCCGCCGCCGAACTCGCCGCGCACTGCCACCCGTCACTGCGATCGCTGCGCGCGCCACTCGCCTTCGCTCTGGAGCGGTCCGCCGACGAGTACGCCGCCGGGGCCGTGGGCGACCGCAAGCTCGCCGCGCGCGCGATCGGCCGCGCCGCCCTCGCGTCCCGGGCCGCCGCACCCGGCCCTGCCCGCCCCCGCGCGGTGCTCGCCGCGGTGGCGGGGCCCGTGCCGCGCAGGGTCGCGGCCCTGCTCGACCGCCGCCCCGCGGCCCGACTGCCCGGCTCGCGCGGCGCCCGCCTGATAGCGGCCGTCCTGCTCGGCTGCCTGTGCGTCTCGGCGACCTCGGCGATCGAGGCCGCCGCGGATCTGCACGGCGGCATCGAGATAGCGCAGGGCGAGGCCGGACCCTAGGAGCCCGCCCGCGTGACCCGTACGGCCCAGTAACGCTGCGGGTCGGAGCACCGCGCCCCGGAGAGTGGATCCCGAGCCCATCCGCCCCACGCTCCGGGAGAAGCCATGACCTGCCTCAACCGACGTGACCTCGGACTGCTCGTGCTGCGGGCCGGCACCGGCGCCGTACTGATGGCGCACGGCGCCCAGAAGCTGTTCGGCTGCTTCGGCGGGGCCGGGCTCGAAGGCACCGCCGCCGCCATGGAACACATGGGGTTCCGGCCCGGCAAGCAGAGCGCGGTCGCGGCCGGGCTCGGCGAGATGGGCGGCGGCGCCCTGCTGGTCGTCGGTCTGGCCACCCCGGCCGCCGGAGCCGCGGCGGCCGGAGCCATGGCGGGCGCGGTCTCCGTGCACGCGCCGGCCGGGTTCTTCGCCCAGGGCGGCGGCTTCGAATACCCGGCGTTCCTCGGCTTCACCGCCGCCGCGATCGGCCTCGCGGGCGCGGGCCGCTACTCCCTCGACCACGCCACGGACCACCTGCTCGACCAGCCGTGGACCGTCGCACTCGCCTTCCTCGGCAGCGCGGTGGCTGCCGCGGCGGTGGTCGGCCGCCGGGCCAAGGCGCAGGCCGAGGCCGAGGTCGAGACCTTCGACTGAGCCGGCCCGCCCCGTCCAACCATCGGGCTGCTGCCCCACCCGATGATCCGGAGTCGTACCCTGTCAGACGTTGGCGCGTACCCCGCCCGGGGCCGCGACCCTCTGTCCGGCAGGAGTGTGACGCAGTGCTGCGCACCATGTTCAAGTCCAAGATCCACCGAGCCACCGTGACCCAGGCCGACCTCCACTACGTGGGCTCGGTCACCGTGGACGCCGAGCTCATGGAGGCGGCCGACCTGCTCCCCGGTGAGCTGGTCCACATCGTCGACATCGACAACGGCAACCGCCTGGAGACGTACGTCATCGAGGGCGAGCGGGGTTCGGGCGTCATCGGCATCAACGGTGCCGCGGCCCACCTCGTGCACCCCGGCGACCTGGTGATCCTCATCAGCTACGCCCAGGTCGACGACGCCGAGGCCCGCGCGCTGAAGCCCAGCGTGGTGCACGTGGACGCGGCCAACCGCATCGTCGAGCTCGGCACCGATGCCTCGGCGCCGGTCCCCGGCAGCGACCAGCGGCGCAGCCCGCACGCCCGGATTCCCGCCCAGAGCTGAACCGGCCACCACCGGAGAGGACCCCGCACCATGGCAGAGATCCGAGACGACCGCTCCCGGGGGCTGCTCGCGGCCTTCGAGGACGGTGAAGTGGCGGGCCGCATCGCCTACTTCACGCTCGACGCGGAGCCGGCCGCGCTGGTCGCGGTGCACACCGTCGTGGAGCCCGCGTACGAGGGCAAGGGCATCGCGGGCGCTCTGGTGCGGGAGTTCTACGCCATGGCCGCACGCGAGGGCGTGCCGGTCGTGCCGCTCTGCCCGTACGCCGCGAAGTGGGCCGAACGCCACCCGGCTGAGGCGCCCGCCGCCCCGGCCGGCCTCGTCGAAGCCGCCCGGGCCCAGCTCGCCGCCAACCCGGAACTGTGGTGACCATGCTCGCGCTGCTGCACACCTCGCCCGCCCACGTCCCGGTCTTCGACGCCCTGCGCGACGAGGACGCCCCGGACCTCGAACTGCGCCACCTGGTGCACGAGCAACTGCTCAGCCGGGCAAGGGAGTTGGGCCCGGACGCCGTGACCGCGGACGTCGAGGCCGCCCTCGCCGAGGCGGTGGCCCAGGGCGCGGGCGCGGTCCTGTGCACCTGCTCCACGATCGGCGGCATCGCCGAGGCGGCAGCGGCACCGCTCGGCATCCCGGTGCTCCGGGTCGACCGGCCGATGGCGGCGGCCGCCGTGGCGCAGGGCGACCGGATCGCCGTCGTGGCGACGGTCGCCTCCACCCTGGAGCCGACCGCCGACCTGATCCGCGAAGAGGCCGGCGACCGGCCCCTCACCCTGCGCACGGTGCTTGCCGAGGACGCCTGGCAGCACTTCGAATCGGGCGACGCGGACGCGTACTTCGCACAGATCGCGGCGACCGTGGACGCGCTGACGGACGTGGACGTCGTCGTTCTGGCGCAGGCCTCGATGGCTCCCGCCGCCGCACGGACCACGATCGAGGTCCCGGTGCTGTCCAGCCCCCGGCCCGGGCTGCGCGCGGCGGCCGCCGTGGCGGGCTGAGAACCGGTGTCGGAACTCCGTCCGGATCAGACACGGGATCCGACCCGGACGGGTTGAACCGGCGGGCGCCGGGAACGCGCGCAGGTGAAGCTGAACTCAGACCCTGAGGAGGCCGACCATGACCGTGCCGCACCCGGACCCCGTCCCGCCGTGGCCCACGCCGCTGCCGGACCCCGACCCGGGGCCGATGCCCGGACCAGGGCCGGGGCCGGATCCCACGCCGCCGAGGCCGGGGCCGGGACCCGACCCCCGGCCGCCCGAGCCGGACCCGGACCCCGGTCTGCCGGACCCCGTGCCGCAGCCGCCGGGCCCCGACCCCGTACCGGGTCCGCCGGAGCCCGAGCCGGCCGGCTGACGGCTTCGGGCCCGGCGGAACCGCTGGTCAGCCGGTGCTCACCTCGGAGCGGTCGCCGCCCCACAGTGTGTGGAACGAGCCCTCGCGGTCGGTGCGCCGGTAGGTGTGCGCGCCGAAGAAGTCGCGCTGGCCCTGCGTGAGTGCGGCCGGGAGCCGCTCGGCGCGCAGGGCGTCGTAGTACGCGAGCGCCGCCGAGAAGCCGGGCACCGGCACGCCCTGCCCGGCCGCCGCCACGATCACCGCGCGCCAGTCGTCCTGCGCCGCCCCGATTTCGTCGCCGAACCGCTTGTCCGAGAGCAGGCTCGGCAGGTCGGGCTTGGTGTCGTAGGCGCCCCGGATCCGGTCGAGGAACGCGGCCCGGATGATGCAGCCCGCCCGCCAGATCGCCGCGACCGCACCCGGGTCGACGCTCCAGTCGTAGTTCTCGCTGCCCGCCTGGATCTGGTGGAAGCCCTGCGTGTACGACACGATCTTGGACGCGTACAGCGCCTGCTCCACCTGTGCGGCGAAGGCCGTCGCCTCGGCCTCGCCCAGCGGGGCCGAGGCCGGTCCGGCCAGGGAGCGGGCCGCCTCGCGCAGTTCGGCGTGGCCCGACAGGGAGCGGGCGAACACGGCCTCGGCGATGCCCGACACCGGGACCCCGAGGTCGAGGGCGATCTGCACCGTCCAGCGTCCGGTGCCCTTCTGCTCCGCCTGGTCCTCGACCACGTCGACGAACGGCTTGCCGGTGGCCGCGTCGACGTGGGCGAGCACCTCGGCCGTGATCTCGATCAGATAGGAGTCGAGGCGCCCGGTGTTCCAGCCCCGGAACGTCTCGGCGATCTTCGCGGGGGAGTAGCCCGCGACCGTACGCAGCAGGTGGTACGCCTCCGCGATGAGCTGCATGTCGGCGTACTCGATGCCGTTGTGGACCATCTTCACGAAGTGGCCCGCGCCGTCCGGGCCCACGTGCGTGACGCACGGGGTGCCGTCCGGGGCCTTCGCCGCGATCCGCTCCAGGAGCGGCCCGAGCGAGTCGTACGATTCGGCCGAGCCGCCCGGCATGATGCTCGGCCCGTGCAGCGCGCCCTCCTCGCCGCCCGAGATGCCGACGCCCACGAAGTGGATGCCGCGCTCGCGCAGTTCGCGCTCGCGCCTACGGGTGTCCTCGAAGTGGGCGTTGCCGCCGTCGATGATGACGTCGCCCTCTTCCAGGAGCGGCGCGAACTCCTTGATCACCGCGTCCGTCGGCTCGCCCGCCTTGACCATGATGACGAGCCGGCGCGGCCGCTCCAGGGCGGCCACGAACTCCTCGGGCGACTCGGCCGCGACGAAGCTGCCCTCGGTGCCGAACTCCTCGACCAGCGCGCGGGTCTTGGCGGCCGTCCGGTTGTGCACGGCGACCGTGAACCCGTTGCGCGCGAAGTTGCGGGCGAGGTTGCGGCCCATGACCGCGAGTCCGGTGACGCCGATCTGGGCTGTTCCACTCATGCGTGTGCTCCTGGATCCTCGGGGTTCGCGGCGCCACGAGCGACCGTCACGGCGCACGGTTGACGCCCACCCTACGGAACACGCCACGTCATCCGGCACGGTCGGGATTCCCGACACGGCCGACGAAAGTCCCGGGCCCGCTGAGGCCCGCCCTCCACTTGTCCGACCCCTTGTCATGACCAGTCCGCAGCCCCTATTTTGGCGGCTCTTGATGCCTTCGAGGGGGACTCATGGCCTTACGCGGCCGGCACCGCCGGTACCAGCCGAGCCGGATCAACCGGGCGTCCCTGACGGTCACGGCCGGCGGGGCGGGCATCGCCCTCCCACTGATCGGCGCGGGCACCGCGGACGCCGCCTCCGTGGACGTCTGGAACAAGGTCGCGGCCTGCGAGTCGACCAACAACTGGCACATCAACACGGGCAACGGCTATTACGGCGGGCTGCAGTTCAGCCAGTCCACCTGGGAGGCGTACGGCGGCCGCCAGTACGCCGCGCGGGCGGACCTGGCCACCCGGGACCAGCAGATCGCGATCGCCGAGAAGGTGCTCAAGGGGCAGGGCCCAGGCGCCTGGCCGGTCTGCTCGGGCGAGGCCGGTCTCACCCGGGGCGGCGCGGCCCCGCAGCTGACCACCACGAGCAAAGGCCGGACCGAGATCAAGCCGAAGGCGGCCCCCGCCGCGCCGAAGCCCCCGGCGCCCGCCGCGAAGAAGGCCGAGCCGCCGAGCCCCACCAAAGTGCCCGGCCCGCGGGAGTCGTACACCGTCGTGCACGGCGACTCACTGTCCACGATCGCCGAGCGTGAGCGCGTCCAGGGCGGCTGGTCCAAGCTGTACGCGGACAACCGCACGGTCGTCGGCTCCGACCCCGATCTCATCCGACCCGGCCAGCACCTGACGCTGCCCGGCGCCGCCCCCGCGAAGCCGACGACCCCGCCGAAGTCCACCCCCAAGCCCCCCGCCGCCAAGCCGCCCGCGGCGAAGGTCGCCACCAAGTCGGCCGGGTTCACCGCGCCGGTCGACGCGCACCCCAGCACCCCGTACCACCTGGCCGGTTCGTCCTGGGCGAGCGGCTACCACACCGGCGTCGACTTCCCAGTGGCCACCGGCACCTCGGTGAAGGCGGTCACCTCGGGCACGGTCGTCGAGGCCGGCTGGGGAGGCTCGTACGGATACCAGGTGGTGATCCACCACCCCGACGGCAGATACAGCCAGTACGCCCACCTGTCGGCGGTCAACGTGAAGGCGGGCCAGAAGGTCAACACCGGCCAGCGGATAGGGCGTTCGGGTGCGACCGGCAACGCGACCGGGCCGCATCTGCACTTCGAGATACGCACCGGACCGGCGTACGGATCCGACGTCGACCCGCTGGCCTACCTGAGGGCGGGCGGCGTCGCCGTCTGATCGGGGCTGTCCCCCTGGCGCCCGGCGGAGGCCGTGTCGGAGGCGAGGACCGGCTTGGCGTGGTGGGCGGCGCTCAGCCGTTCCGTGGTGAGCAGGATCAGCCCGCCCGCCGCCACGACACCGAAGCCAAGGGCGATCGCGGTGCCCGCCGTCCCGTACCGGAAGGACTCGCCGAACAGCGTCAGGCCGATGGCCGCGGCGACCACCGGGTTGACGACGGTGACCGTCGCCAGTGGCGCCGCGAGGCCCGCGCCTCTGTAGGAGGCCTGCGAGAGCAGCAGGCCCGAGATCGCGAACCCGGCTATCGCGAACAGGACGGGCAGCTCGCTGAGGGGAAGCCCCGACTCCCAGTCCTCGGCGACGGACTTGGTGAACACCGAGGCGAGGCCGAACGCGCCGCCCGCCGCCGTGGCGAGCAGCACGCTGCGGGTGGCCGCCCGGCGCAGGGCCCTGGACGCCACGAACAGCGCCGCGACCGCCCCGAACCCGGAGGCGGCGAGCACCAGGCGCGGCCCCATCGCGAGGTCGTCCGTGTCCGCCCCGTTGGTCAGCACGAGCAGCCCGGCCAGGCCCGCGGTGGCCATGACCGCGCCGCGCCAGGCGGCGGCCCCGGCTCTGCGTCTTACGAGGACGGCTGACATCGGCAGTGCGAACACGATGGTGAGCGCGCCCATCGGCTGCACCAGGGTGAGCGGGCCGCATGCCAGGGCGGCGACGTGCAGCGCCGCGCCAAGGCCGTTCAGACTGACCGAGCCCCACCAGGCCGGGCGGCGCACGGGGGCGTACGTGCTGCCCGGCCCGGACGCCGCGACGCGCTCCTGCACGATCGCCGCCGCCGCGTACGCGACGGCGGAGACCAGAGACAGCAACACGGCCAGGACAAGGGCGCTCATGGCTCCACGATGTCTCGTTGCGGACCCCGTGTCGTCGTCCCTGAGCACCGATTGCTTAGTACTCCAGGAGGAGTAGGGGCGTACGACCAAAGTCGTCCCAGATATCGGACTTTCAGTAAAACCGCAGCTCAAAATGGGCGTCAAGGGGATCGGAAGATCACCTTCCGTGGGCTGGTCCGCCCGTCGGCGCCGATCGGAGAACGCCGCTGCCCGCGGGGTGGGAACCGGCCACCGGCGAGTACGTGCCTCGGTGGCACGAACTGTCACCTACTGGGCGGTACCTCCTCACTGCCCGGCAGCTTGTCAGGGTTTCTTGACAGCCCTCGTCTGTCAGGGCACCCTGACAGATATGGGAGCTGAGGACACGCCGGCCTCGCTGGCCGGGCAAGTCACCAACAAGGACCCCGCCGTCGGACTCGCGGCGGTCGTGGCGCTGCGCCGCCTCCTGGAGGAGCTGGAGCGCGTCCACGTCGACAACGCCCGAGACCAGGGCTGGTCCTGGCAGTCCATCGCCACCTCGCTGAACGTCAGCAGGCAGTCGGTGCACGAGAAGCATGCGAGCAGGCGCAAAGCCACGGGCAAGGAGGACTGAAGGTGTTCGAGTTTTTCACCGAGCGGGCCAAGCGGGCGATCGTGGCCTCACAGGACGAGGCACTGGCGCTGGGTCACGACTTCATCGGCACGGAGCACATCCTGCTGGGCCTCGCCGGAACCGACGACAGCACCGCCTGGGACGCGCTGACCGCGCGGGGCGTCGAGGTGGGCCGGGCCCGCCAGGAGACCGTACGGATCCTCGAAGCGGCCGGGGTGCCGAGCACCGGTGGGCAGCCCGCGAAGGACGCGCTCGCCTCGATCGGCATCGACGTCGAGGAAATCAAGCGCCAGGCCGACAGCACCTTCGGCCCAGGCACCTTCCAGTACCCCCGGCCCGCGTACACGCCGCGCGCCAAGAAGGTCCTGGAGGCCACCCTCCGCGAGGCGAAGGCCCTCGGGCACGACCGCTTCGGCACGGAGCACATGCTGCTCGGGCTGCTCGCGGCCGGTGACGGGGGCCGAGGGGCGGAGGTGCTCGCGGCGCTCGGCATCGACCCGGCCGGGCTGCGCGCGGAGGTCCTGTCCCGGGTGGCGCCGCACCACGCGTAGAAGGCAGGAGCAGCAAGGGAGTTGGGGGCTCGGCGGGAAATCCCGCCGGGCCCCCTGCCCGTGCCCCGGCCCGTGCTCCAACCCACGCCCGAACCCTTGACGCCTACACGCATGAGGTCGAAGAATGATCGCGCTCTGACAACGTTGTCCGCGGTCCAAGGAGGCGGTTCCACCCATGCGTCCGAACCGGAGAACGCGCGGCCCGGGCATCGCGCTCGCCGCCCTCGCGCTGCTTGCCGGGGTGCTCGCCGCGCCCGCCGCCCAGGCCGCGCCACCAGCCGGCGGCGGTCAACTGACCGATCTGGTCAACCCGTTCATCGGCACCGAGAACGAGGGCAACACCTATCCGGGCGCCGCCGTGCCGTTCGGCATGGTCCAGCTCTCCCCGGACACCGGCCACAACACCGGCTACGACCACGCCCAGGACCACATCCGGGGCTTCTCCAGCGTGCACCTGTCGGGCGTGGGCTGCGGGCTCGGCGGCGATCTGCCCACCCTGCCCACGACGGGCGACGTCACGGAGACCGACTACGCCCGCTACGCCGCCAGGTTCAGCCACGACACCGAGCGGGCGAGCCCCGGCTACTACAAGGTCGGCCTCGACTCCGGGATCACCGCCGAGCTCACCGCCACCGCGCGCACCGGCGTCCAGCGCTACACCTTCCCCGCCACCGACAAGGCCAACGTCCTGCTCAACGCGGGCCAGTCACTGCACAGGACGATCTCCACCACCGTCGAGATCCTGGACGCGCGCACCGTCCGTACCGCCATCACCGGCAGCGGCTTCTGCCAGGACACCAAGCCGTACACCGTGTACACGGTCACCCGCTTCGACCGCCCCTTCACCGCGTCCGGCACCTGGAAGGACGGCAAGGTCAGCGAGGGTACGAAGAAATCCAGCGGCAGCGCGGGCAACGGCGCCTGGCTGCGCTTCGACACCACCGAGGACCGCACCGTCGAGGCGACCACCGCGCTCAGCTACGTGGACGCGGCGGGCGCGGCCGGCAACCTGCGTGCCGAGGGCGGCAAGAGCTTCGGCCGGGTGGTGCGCGCGGCTCGCGACGCCTGGGAGCGCAGGCTCGAAACCGTACGGGCCCGGGGCGGCGGCGACACCCTGCGCCGCACCTTCTACTCCTCGCTCTACCGCTCGTTCCTCGCGCCCAACATCGGCAGCGACACCGACGGCCGCTACACCGGCTGGGACCAGAAGATCCACCGCGCCGGCGGCTTCGACTACTACCAGAACTGGTCCCTCTGGGACACCTACCGCACCCAGACCCAGCTCCTCTCGCTGCTGGCCCCGCGCGAGGCCCGCGACATGGCGATCTCCGTATTGAAGATCGACGAGGAGAGCGGCTGGCTGCCGAAATGGGGTTACGCCACCGTCGAGACCAACATCATGACGGGCGACCCGGTCACCCCGTTCCTCACCAACGCCTACGCGCAGGGACTGCTCAAGGGGTACGAGGAAGAGGCGTACCGGGCGCTGAAGAAGAACGCCGACGGGGTGCCGCCCGCCGACTCCCCGGCCGTCGGCCGCGAGGCCAACTCCCCGTACATCAGCGATGGTTACGCCCCCTACATCAAGGACCGCCCGCACGCCAAGCCCGGCGACTCCGACTTCGACCACGGCGCGTCCGCGACCCTGGAATACGCGCTCTCCGACGCCATGCTGGGCAAGATGGCTCACGGGCTCGGACACTCCGGGGACGCCGCGCGCTACACCGCCCGCGCCCAGAACTACCGGAAGATCTTCGACCCCTCGACCGGGTTCTTCCGCGCCCGTGACGCCCAGGGCGCCTTCACCGGCCCCGCCGACCCGGCCAAGAGTGAGGGCTTCCACGAGGGCACGTCCTGGCAGTACCAATGGCTCGTGCCGCAGGACCTGCCCGGGATGGTCTCCCTCATCGGCGGACAGGACGCGGCCATCCGGCGCCTAGACTCGTTCTTCGCGTACGACAAGCTCCTCGCGGACCCGGCGAAGACCGCCCGGGAGGTGTGGGTGAACGGGCCGTACTCGTACTACAACGCGGACAAGTACAACCCGCAGAACGAGCCGGACCTCATCGCTCCGTACACCTATCTCTCCACCGGGCAGCCCTGGAAGACCACGGACGTGGTGCACGCCGCGCTGACTCTGTTCACCGACGCCCCGACCGGGATGACCGGCAACGATGACCTCGGCACGATGTCGGCCTGGATGGTGCTGTCCTCGATCGGGATCTTCCCGATCCAGCCCGGCACGGACACGTGGGGGCTGTCCACGCCCGTTTTCGACCGGGTCGACCTCTCGCTCGACCGTCGGTACTACCCGCGCGGCGGGTTCACTGTGACCGCCCCGGGCACGTCCGACGCTGCCCGCTACATCCAGGGTGCGCGGCTGGACGGGCGTGTCCAGGCCCGTACGTATCTCACCGGGGCGGACCTCAGGGCTGGGCGGAACCTGGCCTTCACGGTCGGTTCCGCCCCCTCCGGCTGGGGCACCGCGGCTTCCGCCGCGCCGCCCGTGGTGCGCTGAGCGCGTCACGTTTTTCGGCTGCGGGTCCGTCGTGGCTGGTCGCGCGGGTCCCCGCGCCCCCAGCAGGATGCGCCCAGCCACCCCTTGTGCCACCGCCCGCCCCCTCTTCCCCCCGGGGCGGGCGGTTTGGTATGTGGGGCGATCGCTCCGTACCATGGCGCTTTTGGGAACTTGATATTCACGACTGATCGAGGAACGCAGCGGCGATGACGGTGACAGAGGACTTCCAGGACCAGGAGCACGGTCCCGGTGTCGACGAGCGGCCCGAGCAGGGCGTCGACCAGGACTTCGGCCCCGGCATCGACCCCGAGCGGCTCGCGCTCTGCCTGAGCGTGCTGGCGGAACTCGACCAGATCGACGTCGACCACCCCGACGCGATCGCCGTGCGCCGCGCCACCGCCGGCATCTACCGGACCGTGAAGCAGCGCCGCCGCCAGGAGCGCCGCGCCGCCAAGACCGCCCACGACCGGTCCGTCACCGAGGCTACCGCCACCGGCTCCGCCGAGCGCATCGACGACGAGACCGAGGGCCTGCTGCCCAGCTCGTCCGTCACCGGCGAGATCGCGGGCATACTCCAGCGCCCCCGGTCCTGCTACGTCTGCAAGACCCGGTACGTCGAGGTCGACGCCTTCTACCACCAGCTGTGCCAGAAGTGCGCCGCCGAGAACCGGGCCCGCCGCGACGCGCGCACCGACCTCACCGGCAAGCGCGCCCTGCTCACCGGCGGCCGCGCCAAGATCGGCATGTACATCGCGCTGCGGCTGCTGCGCGACGGCGCGCACACCACCATCACCACCCGCTTCCCCAAGGACGCCATCCGCCGCTTCAAGGCGATGGAGGACTCCGCGGACTGGATGCACCGCCTCGAAGTCGTGGGCATCGACCTGCGCGACCCGGCCCAGGTGGTCGCCCTGGTCGAGCGGACGGCCGAGCAGGGCCCGCTGGACATCCTGATCAACAACGCCACGCAGACCGTGCGCCGGCTGCCCTCCGCCTACGCCGCCCTGGTGGACGGCGAGAGCGCCCCGCTGCCGGCCGGTGAGCTCCCCGCCCACGACGTCATCGGAGCCTTCAACTCCGGCGCGGTCGACGGCCTGACCGCGCTCCCCGTCGGCGCCTCGGGCCTCGACGCCCAGCGGGTCGCCGACCTCGCCCTGGTCGCGGGCAACGCCAGCATCGCCAAGTACCAGGACGGCACCGCGCTCGACGCGGGCGGGCTGCTCCCCGACGTGGTCGACACCAACACCTGGGTGCAGTCGATCGACCAGATCTCCCCGGTCGAGCTCCTCGAAACCCAGCTGTGCAACTACACCGCGCCGTTCATCCTGATCAGCAGCCTGCGCCCGGCCATGGCCGACGCCGCCCGCAAGGCGCCGAACGGGCGCGCGTACGTCGTGAACGTCTCGGCGATGGAAGGCGTCTTCAGCCGCGGCTACAAGGGCGCGGGCCACCCCAACACCAACGCCGCCAAGGCCGCCATGAACATGGTCACCCGGACCAGCGGCCAGGAGATGTTCGAGACCGACAAGATCCTCATGACCTCGGTCGACACCGGCTGGATCACCGACGAGCGCCCGCACCACGACAAGCTGCGGCTCGCCGAGGAGGGCTTCCACGCCCCCCTCGACCTCGTCGACGGCGCCGCCCGCGTCTACGACCCGATCGTGCGCGGCGAGCTGGGCGAGGACCTGCACAGCGTCTTCCTCAAGGACTACGCGCCGGCCAACTGGTAGGCCTCAGTTCTCGTTTCGAAGGGCGGCACGCATCGCGCGTGCCGCCCTTCGGCGCCAACAGGCCCCGCGCAAGCGTCAGCTGACGTATTCCGCGACGAGCTCAAGGACCGGACGCCAGTCCTCCATGACGCCCGCGTCGAGCCCCACGACCTTCCCCGCGTCGTCGGCCTGCCGCAGGAGCACCGCGTCCTCGGCCAGCGGGTCCCGCGCGAAGGCCGCCGCCTCCTCGGGCCCCATCACCCCGCCCTGTGCCCGCAGCGTCAGGGCGCTCTGCGGCGAGAGCGTACGGTCCGGCTCGACCGCCGCCAGATAGCGCTTCGCGGGCACGTGCAGCCGTACGAGGCGGGCCACCCGCGCACCGAGCAGCGGCCGCACGGCCCGCGCCGCGGTGTCGGCGTGCCCCGCGTCGTCACCGGGACGGAGCAGATGCCCGAGATCGTGCACGAGGCCCGCCAACTGGAGCTCCTTGTCGGCCGGGTGGGACCGGCGCAGCAGGTGGGCGGTCTGGAGCGCGTGGTCGTGCAGATCGACCGGATCGCCGCTGCGGTCGGGGGTGTCCCAGGCGCCCCGGCAGGCGTGCAGGAGCTCCATCAGCTCGTCGACCGAGCGCACCGGCCGGTCGTGACCGGGCCTGCTCGACAGCTCCATGTGGTCTCCTCCCCGCGCGCGGCAGCCGACCCCGTCAGCAGATCATGGCGGGATGAACATCGGGCTGAACGCCCGGCGAAGGAAAGTTGACGCAAAGGAAGTGGCCCTATCGAGCGGGACCGCGCTCATTTGGTTACTCTGGTGCGAACGGTAGCCACAGCGGGTCCACCAACCCTCAAGGCCCGTTCCGGATCCGTCCCACAACCTGTGGCCGTGATGCGGACAGAGTGCCGGCGCCACCGCGTCAGAACTGCCCTTGCCCCTGCCCTGCGGGCGGACAACCGGGTCGGAGAACGACGCGTGCCGGTACGCCCAGGGTTATTGCGACACAAAGGAGTGCGCGGTGACACCAGAAACCACAGAACGCGAACGCCGGACGCCGGAACGCGGCGGCGAACGGGCCGCCCGGCCCGAGAAGCTCCGCAACATCGAGGTCTGGGCCCGCTCGGCCCCGATCCGCCTCGCGGGCTACGAGGAGGACCTCGAGGAACCGCACATCCTGCCCGGCATCGACTGAACGAGGCCGAACCACAGATCCGTGCCCTCCTGTTGACGCAGGGGGGCACGGACGTACGAGGGGCCGCTACCTGGGCCGCCCGAGCGGCTCGGGGTGGATGGTCCGCCCCTCCTTGACGGTCTCGACGACCCGGATGTCCTTGATCTCCTCGGCGGGCACGGTGAGCGGATTCGCGCTCAGGATCACGAGGTCGGCGAGTTTGCCCACCGCGATCGAGCCCTTGACCGCCTCCTCGAAGTACTGGTGCGCGGCATGGATCGTGGTCGACTTGACCGCGTCGAGCGCCGACACCCGCTGCTCTTCGCCGAGCACATGGCCGCTGCGGGTCACCCGGGTGACCTGGCTGGACAGGATGGCCGACGAGCTGGGCAGTGCCACCGGGGCGTCGTGGTGCGAGGTGTAGATCATGTTCCGGCGCAGCGCCGAGGCGGCCGGGGAGATGCGGGCCGCGCGCTCCTCGCCGAGCACCGTCTCCCGGTACCAGTCGCCCCAGTAGAACGTGTGCATGGAGAAGAACGACGGGATGATCCCCAACTCCCGCATGGCGTCCAGCTGGTCCTCGCGAGCGGTCTGGGCGTGGATCGCCACCGGGCGCGGGTCCACCGGGGGGTGCCGGGCCGTGGCCTGCCGCACGGCCATGACGAACTGGTCGATGGCCGCGTCGCCGTTGGTGTGCGCCAGGACCTGGCGGCCCCTGGCGTACGCGTCGCCGACCGCGGCCACCGCTTCCGCGTCCGTGAGCGCCGGATAGCCCCGGTAGTCCGCGCTCTCCCCGTCGGGCTGGGTCAGATACGGCCGGGTCAGCCAGGCGGTCCGGCCCTGCGGCGAACCGTCGAGGCCCAGCTTCACCCCGCCGATCCGCAGCCGGTCGCGGTACTCCGGCACCGAAACCTCGGCGTCCTTGAGCTCGGCGGCCAGCGAGACGTCCGGGTAGACCACGACGTCGATGTCGAACAGCCGCCGCCCCGCGACCGTTTCGAGGACCTCCAGGTCCTTCGCGGTCATCACCCGGCCGTCCTGCGCGGTGGTGAACCCGAACGAGGCCATGGCGCGCTGGCCGAGCAGGATCAGAGCGATCCGGTCCTCGTCGCTGAACCCGGCCGCGGAATGTCCCCAGGCCTGGAACAGCGCGGACTCCTCCAGGACGCCGTTGGGCTCGCTGCTGCCGGGCCGGCGCCGGATCACACCGCCTGCCGGGTCCTCGGAGTCCGCGTCGTACCTGAGCAGTTCGAGGGCCTTGCTGTTGACCGAGCCGAGGTGGCTCGACTGGTGGATGACCAGGATCGGCCGGTCGGTGTCCACCGCGTCGAGGTCGTCGCGGGTGGGGTGCCGCGCGCCGGCGAGCCGCGCGTCGTCGTAGCCGAATCCGACGATCCAGTCCCAGTGCCGGCCGGTCTCCGTGGTCTTCCACGCCTCCAGCCGGGCCTGCAGGGCGGGGATGTCGTCGACCTCGCCGTCGGGTGCGGGCAGCAGGTTGGCCGCCCCCGCCTGGAAGCCGATCAGGGACAGATGGCTGTGCGCGTCGACGAACCCGGGCAGCAGCGCGCGCCCTTTCAGGTCGACGAAGCGGGTGCCGTCACCGGCCTGCGCGAGCACCTCGCGCAGTTCGCCGACGGCCGCGATCCGGCCGTCCCTGACGGCGACCGCCTCCGCGGTCGGCCGGGCGTCGTCGACCGTGACGATGTCCCCGCCGAAGTAGATCGTGTCAACTGCCCGGACGGGACTGGTGCTTGCCATGAAGTCCTCCGTAGGGTGTCCGGCCTGCTCGGCCGAGTCCCGCGCAGGGCGCACCCGTGACCGGGCCCGAGTGTGCCGAGCGCCCAGCTGATCGGTGGCTTCGGGGCGGGGCAGGCGGGCCGGCCTTCGCTGTCCGGTCCGAGTGTTGAGCCGCCCCGCACTCCGCACAAGAAGGAGAACCGGCCAGCCACCGGTCCCGCCCCGCCGGATACCGGGTGCCCGGACCATTCTCAGAAGGGCGTGAGGGCGGTGAGGCAACCGGATGTGACGGAGTGTCAGATGTGGGGTTCGGCCCTACGCCCTGTCGCCCCGGAGCGCCACGAGGCAGGATGACCGGATGTCCGAGACACCTGGTGACACCACCGCCTTCCACGACCTGTCCGCCTTCCTCGCCACCCCGCGCGTCAACGCCCTGGCGCTCTCACCCGACGGAAAGCGGCTGGTGGCCGCGGTGCAGAGCCTCAACGCCGAGGGCAACGGGTACGTGTCCGGGCTGTGGGAGATCGACCCCGCCGGGGTGCGCGAACCCCGCCGCCTTACCCGCTCCCGCAAGGGCGAGTCCGCGCCCGCGTTCGCCTCGGACGGAACCCTGTACTTCCTCTCCGGGCGCGAGGACACCGACCCCGCCGCGGCCAGGGCCGGCGAAGAACACCCCGGCGTGTGGGCGCTGCCCGAGAGCGGCGAGGCCGCGCTCATGGCACGCCACCCCGGCCCAATCGCCGGATTCACCCTCGCCCGGGACACCGCCACCCTCGCCTACACCGCGGGGCTGCTGCCCGGCGCGGCCGACGCCGAGGCGCACGGCAAGCTGCGCAAGGACCGCGCCGACGCCAAGGTCACCGCAATCCTGTACGAGTCCGGGCCCACCCGGCACTGGGACAGCGACCTCGGCCCGGACGAGCCGCACACCTTCGTCCGCCGCACCCGCGACGAGCACGGCTCACCGGTCGACGCGGGCGGGCAGGGATTCATCAGCGAGGCCGAGACCGCACTGTCGCCCGACGGCACCCGCGTCGCCCACACCCGCTTCGTCCACGGCCCGGTGCCCGACCGCGACCGCACCGTCGTCGTGGTCGCGGACTGCGCGACCGGCGAAGAGCTGCGCGTGGTCGACCAGGACGGATACGTGTACTCCACCCCGCAGTTCACCGCCGACGGCACCGGCCTGATCTGCACCCGCCAGCTGATCGAAACGTACGAGAAGCCGTACACCTACATCCTCGTACGCATCGACCTGGCGAGCGGCGCGGAGAGCGAGCTCGTGCCGGACTTCGAGAACTGGCCCATCGGGGCGGTGGTCTCGCCGCGCCCCGACGACGCGACCCTCTGGTTCGCCGCCGACGAGCTCGGCCACTCGCCCGTCTTCCGGCGCGACGCGGACGGCACCGTCACCCGGCTCACCGCCTCCGGCACGTACACCTCGCTCACCGTCGCGCCCGACGGACGCACCCTGTACGCGCTGCGCAGCTCCGTCGACGCCCCGCCCGCCCCGGTCCGCCTCGATGCCGCCGCGGCCGACCAGGAACCCGGCGTGCTCAAGGCTCCCGGCGGGGCGGGCCGGCTGCCGGGCACCCTGACCGAAGTGCACACGGTGGCCGACGACGGATTCCCGTTGCGCTCCTGGCTCGTGCTGCCCGAGGGCGCGTCCGCCGAGCGGCCCGCGCCGCTGCTCGTCTTCCCCCACGGCGGCCCCGAGACCTCCTGGAACGCCTGGACCTGGCGCTGGAACCCGTGGCCCTTCGCGGCCCGCGGCTACGCGGTCCTGCTGCCCGACCCCGCGCTGTCGGCCGGCTACGGGCCACGGATGCACGAGCGCGGCTGGGGGCAGTGGGGCGGTCAGCCCTACCGGGACCTGATGGCGATGACCGACGCGACCGAGGCCCGTCCCGACATCGACGCGACCCGCACCGGCCTCGCGGGCGCCTCGTACGGCGGCTACATGGCCAACCGGATCGCCACCCTGACGGACCGCTTCAAGGCGATCGTCTCGCACGCCTCGATCTGGGACCTGCGCTCCTTCCAGCCGGACACGGACGCCTCGGCCTACTTCCGGCGGATCTTCGGCGACCCGCTGACCCGGCCGGAGCGCTACGAGGAGAACTCGCCGTCCCTCGCGGCCGACCGCATCCGCACGCCCATGCTGGTGGTCCACGGAGCCAACGACTACCGGGTGCCCGTCGGCCAGGGCAGGGCCCTGTTCCAGGAGCTCCAGCGCTGCGAAGTCCCGGCGAAATTCCTGTACTTCCCCGACGAGTCCCACTGGATCCTGGCTCCGAACCACGCCCGCCTCTGGTACGCGACCCTGCTCAACTTCCTCGACCACCATGTGCTCGGCGAGGAGTGGCTGAGGCCCGAACTGGTGTGAGTTGCACTGGAATTGACGGCATGTCAGGCACAGGGCTCGCCGGCCCGGTATGCCCACAGCATGCAAGGCCAGAGACCCGGCGGCAATAGGTCGGATGAGTTGGGGCGGGAGGCCTATTTCTGTTGTGCAGGATGCATTGACACGCCTCCGACTCGCCTCAATCATCGGATGTCATGACCGAACTTCCCAGACGACATGTACTCGGAATGACGGCGGGGGCGGCAGTCGGCGCCGCTCTTCTCTCCCCGGCCACGGCCGATGCGAACCCCCTCGACCCCTCAACCGGCGTTGCCGCGAAGGGCGGTGAGTGGGGCACGGTTCCCGCGGCCGTCCCGGTCGCGCTCGACCGCTGGTTCGACAATGACGGCATCGACACCGCGAGCGCCCGCGGCGGCGACTTCGACGGCTCCGGTTACACCTTTCCCGGCGAGCAACTCCCGGCAGGAAACGTCCAGTTGGACGGAATTCCGTACGTCTTTCCCGGCGCCGCAGCCGGGGTCAAGAACAACATCGTCGCTCTCGGGCAGCGCATCGACCTGCCCCGGGGGCGCTACCTCTCGGGCCTGTTCCTCGTCGCGTCCAGCTACGGGGACGCGTCGGGCCGGGCCACCGTGCACTACGCCGACGGCAGCACCTCCTCCGCCGCGCTCGGCGGCCCCGACTGGTACAGCGGCAGCGGGCAGTTGACCGCCGCGTACCGCTACGGGCCGGGCGGCGTGCGGGACCCCCACCAGGTCGTCGTCGCGAGCGCCGAGCTGGCGATGGACCCCGCCCGCGAGGCCGTCGCCCTCACCCTGCCCGTCACCAACCCCGCCCAGCCCGGCAAGCCCTCCCTGCACGTCTTCGCGCTCTCGCTGCAACCCGCGGCGAACGGGCGCGCGGTCGCGCTGCGGGACGCGCACTCGACCACCACGACGCTGGCCTCCGGCGCCCAGAGCGTCGAGGCCACCGTCATCAACGCGGGCACCGTCACCCTGCTCGCCTCCGACGGGCTGAGTGTCCAGGTCGACGTCGACGGAGCCCGTACGGTCGAGGCGGCCCGGATGCCCCGGCTCGCACCCGGAGAGCAGGCGAGGGTCAGGATCGGCATCCGGTCGGGCGCCGGCACCGCCCCGGGAACGGTGCGCCCCGGGCGCGTGACCGTGCGCGGCCGGGGACAAGAGGCCGCCTCCGTGGCCCGTCAACTCACCCTGGGCGTACCAGACTTCACCCCGACCGACGCCTCGCTCTCCTCGCACCAGGCGCCCTACTGGTTCCAGGACGCCAAGTTCGGCATCTTCATCCACTGGGGCGTCTACTCGGTGCCCGCCTGGGCGCCCGTCGGAGTGCAGTACGCCGAGTGGTACTGGGCGCAGATGCAGGATCCGAACAACGCCACGTACGCCTATCACCGCGACACCTACGGCGAGTCGTTCAACTACGACGACTTCATCCCGCGGTTCACCGCCGAACGCTTCGATCCCCGCTCCTGGGTCGAGCTGTTCCGCGACGCGGGCGCCCAGTACCACGTCCTCACCTCCAAGCACCACGAAGGCTTCGCGCTCTGGGACACCAAGGTGTCCGACCGCAACGCGGTCAAGATGGGCCCGAAGAAGGACCTGGTCCGCGCCCTGTTCGAGGCGTCCGAGCAGTACGCGCCGCAACTGCACCGCGGGCTCTACTTCTCGATGCCGGAGTGGTTCAACCCCGACAGCCCCTGGCAGGGCCACGGCCCGCGCAACCCGTACACCCTCACGCCGCTCCCGTACACCGGCTACACGCCCGGCAAGGACTACATCAAGGACCTCCAGGCCCCGCAGATGCTGGAGCTGGTCGAGGGGTACGACCCGGAGATCCTCTGGTGCGACATCGGCGGCGCCAACGACAGCCACCGGGTGCTCGCCGAGTACTTCAACCACGCGAAGAACCGGAGCCGCCCCATCGAGGTCACCGTCAACAACCGCTCCGGCATCGGGCCGCACGACTTCACCACGCCCGAGTACGCCACGTACGACACCGTGGTGACGGCGAAGTGGGAGGCGAGCCGGGGCCTGGACCCGTTCAGCTACGGCTACAACCAGGCCACCCCGGACGACAGGTACATGACCACCGAGGAGGTCGTGCACACCCTCGTCGACATCGTCAGCAAGAACGGCAACTTCCTGCTCGACATCGGGCCGCGGGCGGACGGCACCATCCCCGAGATCATGCAGCTCCGGCTGCGCGAGACGGGGCAGTGGCTCAAGACCAACGGCGAGGCGATCTACGGGTCCACCTACTGGGCGCGGATGCCGCAGCTCGGCGCCGACCTCAGGTTCACCGTCCGGCAGGGCCGCGCCTTCTACATCCACTCGCTCGCCAAGCCGGGGGCCACGCTCACCGTCGAGGCGCCGGTGCCGATCCGGGCCGGGGACCGGGTCACGATGCTCGGGCACGGGCGGCCGCTCACCTGGCGGACCAGCGGCAGCGGGCTCGTCATCGACGTGCCGGCCGCCGCGCGGGCCGCGGGCAGCCACGCCTGGGTGTTCAAGATCGAGTGGCTGGGATGACCCGGGCGGACCCCGTCCGTTTGCGCGAGACGTGAGCCTGCGGCACACAATGAGGGGCAACTCGGGGCGTACAGGTGGGAGATCCGCGTGCCCTCGACCCTGCGCAGAATAGCCGCTGCCGCCGCCGTGCTGTCCGTCGGCGCCTTCGCCGCCGGATGCGGCGGCGGTGCCATCGGTGCCGACAGCGAGCAGGACCTCAACCTCCAGCCGATCGCCGCCGCCGGGCCGGACCCGTTCACCAAGTCCACGGCCGAATCGACGGCGACCCCCACCCCGGCCGCGCCGCCCGGCACCCGGAGCAGCGCGCCGCCGTCGGGCTCGATCTCGGCGAGTACCGTCTCGGGCTCCACACCGGGCCTGTACGGCGGTACGCAGTCGGTGGCCAGCTGCGACGTGGAGAAGCAGATCCGCTTCCTCGGCGGCGACCGGGCCAAGAACCAGGCGTTCGCCGATGCCGCCGGGGTCGACCCGGGCTCCGTGGCGGGATTCCTGCGCGGGCTCACGCCCGTCGTGCTGCGCGCGGACACCCGGGTCACCAACCACGGCTTCCGCGACGGCTCGGCGACCAGCTTCCAGTCGGTGCTCCAGGCCGGCACCGCCGTCCTGGTCGACGACCACGGTGCGCCGCGCGTGCGGTGCGCCTGTGGGAACCCGCTGAAGGCGCCCAACAACCACCAGGGTGCCTGGCGCGACAAGGGAAAGCCCTGGCCCGGCTTCCGTGGTGACCGCGTCATCGTGGTGCGGCCCACCACGGTGGTCATCAACAACTTCATCATCGTCAACATCACCAACAACACCTGGATCGAGCGGGAGAAGGGCGACGACGGGCAGCACGACCGCAAGCGGCCCGACATCCAGATCGACCCGACCAAGCCGCCGGTCACCGTGCCGCCGTCGCCTTCGGCGAGCCCGAGCACCTCGCCACCGGTCAGCAGCTCGCCCTCGACCAGCAGTTCTCCCTCGGGCAGCTCGCCGCCGCCGAGCCCCAACTGCCCGACGCCGAGGCCGACCGTGACGGTCACCCAGACGCCGGCCCCGACGCCGCCGGGATCCGCCCCGCCGGCCCGGCTGCCGAAGCCGGCCGCGCCGACCCCGAGCGGCTGCCCGTCGGCCACGAAGACGGTCACCGCGACGCCGCCCGTGCCGAGTCCCTCGGCGGCTTCACCGCGGGTGCCCTCGACGCCGGTGTCGCCGCCCGGCACAGGCGCGCCCAGCGGCCCGCCCTCGCTGCCGACGAACCTGCCGAGCGGACCTGACTCCGACCTGATCGGGCCCTCGCCGGAGTCGGAGAACGTCTGAAGGGGGCGCGTACGACCGCGGTCACCGGCGGGCTGCGCCGGTGACCGCGGCGTCCGACCCGGGGAGTGACGGAAAGACGGACCAAGAGGTGCATATAGGCTGCATCCTTTGTCCGTTGTCCTCCCTCCAGCAGCCAGGAGCGCCCGCCGTGACCGTCGCGATCGACCTGCCCGAACAGTCCGCGCCCCCCACCGTCGAAGTGCACGACAGCGTGGCGCGCGACGCCCGCGAGTTCGGGGCCTACGCCCGCACCGGCGGCTGGGCGTTCGCCCTGAAGGTGGCGCGCAGCGTACGTCCGGGCGGGCAGGCGGCCGGTGAGACGTCGAAGGTCTCCGCGAAGGAGTTCAGCGAGCTCGCCGGCTGCTCGGCCGAGCGCGTCATGCGCTACTACAAGGCGTGGGACAAGGCCTCCGACGACGGCCTGGTCCCGCTCTTCGAGGCGCTCGTCCCGGGCGAGGACATCGACCTGCCCGACGCGGACGTCTGGCTCACCTACTACGTGTCCCGCTCCAGCGCGACCTCGGAGCGCGGCACCGCCATCACCGCGGCCGCCGAGGCCGAGGGCATCCGGCCGACCAAGGCCCTGGAGGTCGCGGAGAACCCCACCGCGCTCAGGGCCGCGATCCTCGCCGACCCCGGCACCGCCCAGGCCGCCCGCTCCGCGCTCCTGGACCGGCTCAAGGACGACCCCGCGCTCCAGACCGAGCTGGCCCGCGACATCGCCCGCACCGACGAGCTGAAGAAGGCGGTGGCCAGCGAGACCCGGGCCGCCGACCGCATCGGATACGTCCGCCAGATCGTCGAGAACGGCCAGATCCGCACGCCCGCGGGCCAGACCGTCGAGGCGCCCGCCGAGCTCCGCGCCGAGGCCGAGCGGCACCTCTCCCTGCTCGACGAGCTCGACGACTCCGAAGAGGCCGGGGAGTGGGCGACCGAGGCGTACGACACCGTCAAGGGCCTCGTCGTCCAGGCCGTCGAGGCCGACCCCGAGCTGCGCGTGCAGGAACGCCGCACCAAGTTCTACAGCAGCCTGCAGAAGGCGACGAAGGTGTTCGAGGAGCTCACCCTCGACGACGCCGACGACATCTACGAGGACGACATGGTCCAGCGCCTCGAAGCCCTCCAGAGCGCCATCGGCACCTGCATCACCGCCCTGCGCAAGGCCTCCCCGGCGCACTGAGCCACTCCCCGCCGCCTCCCTGATGCGCGCGATCCGGGCTGCGCCTAGCGTGGCCCCATGGACGCGGGCACAGGGGGCGGAGGGGCGGCCGAACTGTGCCACTGCGGCGAGCCGGCCAGTGGCGAGGACTGCCGCTTCCTTCACTCGTACGGCCGAGACCTGCGGATGGGCAGTTTCGACTGGGACCTCGGCACCGGCCTCATGCACCTGGACGAGCCCGCGCTCGACGTGTTCGACCTGCGCCCCGACGAGTACGACAACCGGCCCGAGTCGCTGGCCGCCAGGGTGCCGCGCGCCGAGGCCACCAGGCTGGACGCGCTCGTCTCGCAGGCGCTCAAGAACGGCAGCGTCAACTACGGCGTGTACTTCCGCATCCGCTGCCGGGACCGGAGCCTGCGCTGGACCCACACCCAGGGCTTCGTACGCCGCGACGAGACCGGCCGCCCGCTGCGCATCATCGGGATCGTCCGCGACGCCACCCAGGAGCTCGCCGAGTCCACCGCGCGGGTCGGCCTCGACGACGAGCGGCGCCGCACGACCAGTGTGGTCGAGGCCACCACCGCCGCCCTCGCACACGCCAGGACGGTCAAGGACGTCATCGACGTCATGAAGGACTCACAGGGCCCCGAATACCTCGGCGCCACCAGCCTCGTGATGGGCCTCCTGGAGGCGGGCCGCATCCATCTGATCGCCGAGGGCCCCCAGGACAGCTTCGTGCCGGGCACCCGGTGGACCCGGGTCGACGAGCAGTACCCGATGAGTGAGGTCGTCCGCACCCTCGCGCCCCGCTTCATCGAGTCGCCGAAGGACTTCGCCGACTCCTACCCGGTCCTGTGGCCGAACATCAGCGGCCTCGGCATCACCTCCGCCGCCTACCTGCCGCTGATCGCCCAGGCCCGCCCCATCGGCGCGATCGGCCTGCTCTACAGCGACAAGTGGGGCTTCAGCAGCGACGAGCGCAACATCCTTGTGGCGCTGGGCAGTTCGATCGCCCAGTCCCTCCAGCGCGCCATGCTGTACGAGCAGGAGCACGACCTCGCCGAAGGCCTCCAGCAGGCGATGCTGCCGCGCCGCATCCCCGAGGTGCCCGGCGCCCAGCTCGCGGTCCGCTACCGCTCGGCGCGGTTCGGCCGGGACATCGGCGGCGACTGGTACGACGTGATCCCGCTGCCCGGCGGCCGGGTCGGCGTGGCCATCGGCGACGTACAGGGACACGACACGCACGCCGCCGCCGTGATGGGGCAGCTGCGCATCGTGCTGCGCGCGTACGCCGCCGAGGGACACACGCCGGCCACCGTGATCGCGCGGGCCTCGGTCTTCCTGCACGAGCTGGACACCGACCGGTTCGCGACCTGCACCTACGCGGAGGCCGACCTGAGCACCGGAGTGGTGCAGATCGTGCGTGCCGGGCACATCGACCCGCTGGTCCGCTTCCGGGACGGCAGCTGCCGCAGACTGGCGGTGGAGGGCGGCCTTCCACTCGGGCTCTCGGCCGAGTTCGGGCGCCTCGAATACCCGGTGTCGACGGTCGAACTCGACCCGGGCCAGACCCTGTTGCTCTACACCGACGGCCTCGTGGAACAGCCGGGCACCGACCTCGACGACGGCATGCAGCTCTTGGCGTCCCTGGTCCGGTCGGGACCCGAGGGCCTCGAAGAGCTCGCCGACCGGCTCTGCGACGTGGTCGACGAGCGGGCCGGCGACGACGACGTGGCGCTGCTCCTCCTGCGCCGGAGCGTCATGGAGGTACCGCAGGGCGGCGGACGGCTGCGTCAGCACGTCGCGCAGAACGACCCCGAGGCGCTGAGCTCCTCCCGGCACATGATCCGCGCGGCGGTCCGCGCCTGGGGCGCCCGAGAGCGGTCCGACGAGATCGAGCTCGCCGCCGACGAGCTCATCACCAACGCCCTGATGCACACCGACGGCGGGGCGATCGTCACCATCCGGGCCCTCTCCGGCCCGGAACGCCGCCTGCGGGTCGAGGTGGAGGACCGCTCCAGCGCCCTGCCGCGCCGCCGGGAGGCAGGCGCCTCCGGGGTTTCCGGGCGAGGTCTGATGCTGGTGGACCGGCTCGCGGACGTGTGGGGCGTGGAGCCGCGCGGCAGCGGCAAATGCGTGTGGTGCGAGTTCGTCGTCCCGGAACCCGGCAGCGGCCGATAAAAAGGGGCGGGTGCCGACGCTCGGTGTCCGGCCGGGGAACAACGCCTGAGCGGGAATTGATCAATACTTGGCGGTAACCAAACGTAACAACTCATTACTTGACCGTAACCGTTCGCGGGGGTTTCACTGCTCACTCTGTACGGGCGGCACCGTTGCCGCCCGACCGGCCTCCGACTGACACGAGGACTCCTTGAGCAGTGAGCTGCTGGCACCTCTTGATCTGGCGTTCTGGCACCTCGAATCGGCGGAGCACCCCATGCACCTGGGTGCGCTCGCACACTTCGACCCGCTCCCCGGCACCGACGGCGGGCAGATCCTCGAACTCCTCGCCGAGCGCGCCGCAGCCATCCCGCGGCTGCGGATGTGCGTACGCGGCGTGTGGCTGCCCGTCGGCGGCGCGGCCTGGGTCGCCGACAAGGACTTCGACGTACGCCGCCACGTTCGCAGGGTGCGCCTGCCCGCAGGCGACTTCCGGGCCGAATCCGCCCGGGTGGCAGGGGAGCTGATGGAGCGTCCGCTTGAGCGCGGCCTGCCGCCGTGGCGGATGTACGTCCTGACCGGCGAGGACGACGGCGCCTTCGCGGTCCTGGTGAAGCTGCATCACGCGCTCGCCGACGGCATGCGCGCGGTCGCCATCGGCGCGGGCATCCTCGACCAGCTCGCCGCCCCGAGCGCCCGGCGCCGGCGCCCCGTGCCGCCCCGCTCCTGGCTGCCGGGCCCCCGCCAGGTCGCCGGCTTCGCCCGCGACCGGGTCGGCGAGCTCACCCGGGCCGTGGGCATCGGCGCCTCCGTGATGCGGGCCAGCCGCCTCGAACTCGGCGCGGGCTCCGCGCTCGCCGCCGACTCCAGCGGCACCCGCCGCCTCGCCACGGCCGTACTCGACCACGAGGACGTCCAGCGGGTGCGCAGGGCCGAGGGCGGCACCGCCAACGACGTGCTCCTCGCCGTCGTCGCGGGTGGGCTGCGCCGCTGGCTCCTGGAGCGCGACTCAAGCATCCCGGGCGCCGAACCGCGCGCCCTGGTCCCCGTCTCGCGCCGCCGCCCGGGCGCCCCGCCCGGCTCCGGCAACAAGCTCTCCGCGTATCTGCTCGGCCTGCCGGTCGCCGAGCCCGACCCGCTGGCCCGGCTCGCCGCCGTGCGCACCGCCATGGACCGCAACAAGGCGGCGGGGCCCGGGCGGGGAGCCGGAGCCGTCGCCCTGCTCGCCGACCAACTGCCGCCCCTTGCGCACCGGTTCGGGGCGCCGCTCGCCGGGAACGCGGCCCGCATCCTCTTCGACGTGCTCGTCACCAGTGTGCCGCTGCCCCGCTCCCAGCTCTCGCTCGGCGGCTGCCCGCTGCGCGCGATCTACCCGATGGCGCCGCTCGCCCGGGGCCAGTCCCTGGCGATCGCGCTGTCCACGTACGGCGGCCGCGTCCACATAGGCCTGGTGGCCGACGGCAAGGCCGTGCCCGACCTGGACCGGCTCGCCGAGTCCTTCGGGCAGGACCTGGCGGACCTCATCGGGGCGAGCGCGGCTCGCTGAGCCCGCGCGGCCGGTGCACCCTGGTACGTATGCCGGAACTGCCCGAGGTCGAGGCCCTGCGGGACTTCCTCTCCGATCACCTGGTCGGCCGGGAGATCGCGAGCGCCCTGCCCGTCGCGATCAGCGTCCTGAAGACGTACGACCCGCCGTACACCGCCCTGGCCGGGCGCGCCGTCACCGGTGTCGCCCGGCACGGCAAGTTCCTCGACATCGACGCCGACGGTCTTCACCTGTGCGTCCACCTCGCCCGCGCGGGCTGGCTGCGCTGGTACGACACGCTGCCGACCGCCCCGCCGAAACCCGGCAAGGGGCCGCTCGCGCTGCGGGTGACGCTGGTCGACGGCGCGGGCTTCGACCTCACCGAGGCGGGCACCCGCAAAAGCCTCGCCGCCTACCTTGTCCACGACGCGTCCGAGGTCCCGGGCATCGCCAGGCTCGGCCCCGACCCGCTGGCCCCCGGCTTCGGCCGCGACGACTTCGCGGCCCTGCTCGCGGGCGAGCGGCGCCGGCTCAAGGGCGCGCTGCGCGACCAGTCCCTCATCGCGGGGATCGGGAACGCGTACAGCGACGAAATCCTGCACGTGGCGAAGATGTCGCCCTTCAAGCCGGTCGCCCACCTCACCGACGACGAGATCACCACGCTCTACGAGGCGATGCGCGCGACCTTGACTCAAGCGGTGGAGCGCTCGCACGGCCTCGCGGCGGGCCGCCTCAAGGCCGAGAAGAAGAGCGGGCTGCGCGTACACGGCAGGACCGGGCAGCCCTGTCCGGTCTGCGGCGACACGGTTCGCGAGGTGTCGTTCGCCGACTCCTCCCTCCAGTACTGCGCGACCTGCCAGACGGGCGGCAAGATCCTCGCCGACCGGCGCATGTCGAAGCTCCTCAAGTAGCGCCCGTTGGACGGCCCCGGCTCACCGGGGCGTGATCGTCGCAAGGCGGGTCCCGTCGGCGGCCCGTACCTCGAACCGGGCGATGGCGTTCTGCGCCAGCGCCGCCGCGCCCCGCATCCGCACCGGCTGCCCGCCCCGGTCCGCCCAGGTCGCCACCGTCTGTTCCGTGCCGTCCCGGCCCACGGCGACCAGGGTGCACGAGACGGGCGCCGCGCCCGCGAGGCCGAGCTCCACATCGGTGCCCCACTCCTTGGGCGCGGTCACCAGCGACGCCGTCACCCCGGGCGCGTGCGAGGCCACCTGCCATGGCGGGGCCGCCGGCGCCAGGACGACGCCGATCCCGCCCACCACGAGGACCCCGGCCGCGGCCAGCAGCGCGATCCGCAGGGTGCGGCCGCGCCGACGCCGCTCGGCCACCGCGCCCAGCATCCGGTGCAGCACCTCCGGCGAGACCGGTCCTGCCGGCATCGCCCCGTCCTCGGCATACGCGGCCAGCAGCGCCGTCACGCTCCCGAACTCGGTCAACAGCCGTCTGCACGCGGCGCATCCGACGAGATGCTCCTCGAAGTGGAAGGTCTCGGCGGCACCGAGCACGCCGAGGGCATAGGCCCCGACGTCCTCGTGGATCTGCGGCGAACTCATGCCGTCAGGTACGGAGAAACCGGCCCGAACACTCAAGACACACCGGTATCCCACGCCCAGGAGGAGTCCGGCGGGTCGCGGCGCGCCGGACAGACCCTAGACTCCGGCCCCATGCTGCGCGTACTGGCGGTCGACGACGAAGCCCCCGCCCTCGAAGAGCTCCTCTACCTGCTGCGCTCCGACTCCCGGATCCGCTCGGCCGAAGGGGCCACCAGCGCCACCGAGGCGCTGCGGCTCATCGGAGCGGCCCTCGAAGCGGGGGAGGACGGCGAGCGCGGCATCGACGTGGTCTTCCTCGACATCCACATGGCCGGGCTCACCGGACTCGACATCGCCCGCCTGCTCGCCGGGTTCGCCCGCCCGCCGCTGATCGTCTTCGTCACCGCCCACGAGGGCTTCGCCGTCCAGGCCTTCGACCTCAAGGCCGTCGACTACGTCCTCAAACCGGTGCGCGGCGAGCGGCTCGCGGAAGCGGTCCGCCGGGTCGCCGAGCTGGTCGGCGACCGCGGCGCGAGCGTCCAGGGGCCGGACCAGATACCCGTCGAACTGGGCGGCGTCACCCGCTTCCTGCTCGTCGCCGACATCGTGTACGCCGAGGCCCAGGGCGACTACGCCCGGCTGCACACCGCCCGCGGCAGCCACCTCGTGCGGATCCCGCTGTCCACCCTGGAGGAGCGCTGGCGCAGCCGCGGCTTCGTCCGGATCCACCGCAGCCACCTCGTCGCGCTCGACCGGATCGACGAACTCCGCCTGGACGCGGGCAGCATGAGCGTGCGGGTCGGCGACGCCGAACTTCCCGTCAGCCGGCGCCACGCCCGCACGGTACGGGACCGCCTCCTGCGCCGCACCAGCCGCTGACCTGGCCTTCCCCGAGCGGTGATCAGCTGCGTACACTCCGCGCCATGTCACCGGAGCAGGCCGCGCGGCGCGAGACGGTCACGGGGGAGCCGAGGCGGGTCCGCCCGCTGCCGCGCCACCGCGCCCAGTGCGAAATCGACGAGCAGACCGCGCTCGGCGGCGCCTATGTGCGCTCCCTGATGCGCGGCCAACTCCGCGCCGCGCTCAGCGGGTTCGGCGTGCTCGCCCTCACCGTCGCCACCCTGCCGCTCGCCTTCCGCGCCCTGGACGACGACGCCGTCACCTGGTGCGTGCTCGGCTTCGCCGTCTACGGGCCGCTCGGCCTCATCGCCTGGTGGTACGTGCGCACCGCCGAGCGCAACGAACGCGACTTCGCCCGCCTGGTCGCCGACCGGCCGACGGAAGAGCTCCCAACAGGCGTCCATTCGGCGAGAGTTGGCGCGGCGGAAAGCCGCGCGACGCCGGGTCCCCCGACGGAACGCCGCCCCGCACCGTGAGCCAGACGTACGCCGTGGTCGCGGTCACCGCCGTCGTGCTCGCCACCGTCCTCGTCGGCGGGTTCGGCCTGCGCATCTCGCGCACCACTTCCGACTTCTACGTCGCCTCGCGCACGGTCGGGCCGGGCCTGAACGCGGCCGCCATCAGCGGCGAGTACCTCTCCGCCGCCTCCTTCCTCGGCATCGCGGGGCTCGTCCTGGTGCAGGGCCCGGACATGCTCTGGTACCCGGTCGGCTACACCGCCGGATACCTCGTGCTGCTCCTTTTCGTCGCGGCCCCGCTGCGCCGCTCGGGCGCGTACACGCTGCCCGACTTCGCCGAGGGGCGGCTCGAATCCCGGGCCGTGCGCCGCCTGGTGAGCGTGTTCGTGGTCGGCGCGGGCTGGCTGTACCTGGTTCCCCAACTCCAGGGCGCGGGGCTGACGTTGAAGATCCTGACCGGCGCTCCGGGCTGGCTTGGGCCGGTCCTCGTCGCGGCCGTCGTGGTCCTCGCGGTCGCCGCCGGCGGCATGCGCTCCATCACGTTCGTGCAGGCCTTCCAGTACTGGCTGAAGCTGACCGCGCTGCTCATACCCGTGTTCTTCCTGGTCCTCGCCTGGCAGGGCGACGGCGCGCCGCGTCCCGTCTACGACGAACCGGCCGCGCTGCGCCACCAGCAGACCGTCCGCTTCGCCGACACCCTGACCCTGCGCCTCACCGAACCCTTCCCGGTCCGCGCGAGCGGCACCGTCGACGGCCGCCGCCACGACGGCGAGGCGCTGACGCTCCCGCCGGGCGAGCACCGCGTCGAAGCCGGCACCCGGCTCGCCCTCGCCGACGCGACCCGTGTCCCGGGCAGCGCAGCCCGCACCGAACACCCCCTGTACGCCACGTACGGGCTGATCGTGGCGACGTTCCTCGGCACCATGGGCCTGCCCCACGTCGTCGTCCGCTTCTACACCAGCCCGGGCGGCCGCGAGGCCCGCCGTGCGACCGTCGTCGTCCTCGCCCTGATCGGCGCGTTCTACCTGCTGCCGCCCGTCTACGGGGCGTTGGGCCGCCTGTACGCCCCCGAACTCGCCCTCACCGGCGACGCCGACGCGGCCGTACTGCTCCTGCCCGAGCGGCTCGTCGGCGGCACCGGCGGCGATCTGCTCGGCGCGCTGGTCGCGGGCGGCGCGTTCGCCGCGTTCCTGTCCACCGCCTCCGGGCTCACCATGGCGGTCGCCGGAGTCCTCACCCAGGACGTGCTGCCCTCGCGCGGCGTACGCCACTTCCGCCTCGCGACGCCGCTCGCGATCTCCGTGCCGCTGGTCGGCGCGCTGCTCGTCAGCGGGGTGCCGGTGGCCGACGCGGTGGGAATGGCGTTCGCGGTGTCGGCCTCCTCGTTCTGCCCGCTGCTCGTGCTCGGCATCTGGTGGCGGGGGCTGACCCCGCCGGGAGCGGCCGCCGGGCTGGTCCTCGGGGGCGGGTCGGCGCTGGTCGCCGTCGCCGCCACCGTCCTCGGGGCGGCCCCGCCCGGCCTGCTGCACGCGTTGCTCGCCTGGCCCGCCGTGTGGTCCGTGCCCGTCGGCTTCCTCGCCATGATCGGGGTGTCGCTCGCGACGCCGGGCCGCGTCCCGGCGGGCACGAACGCCGCCATGACCCGCTTCCATCTGCCCGAGGCCCTGGCCCGCCACGGAGGAGCCCACCGATGACCCTGGCCGCCCTGCTCTTCCTCGGCCCGCTGCTCGCCGCCGCCGGATTCCTGCTCGGCCGGCGAGCCGCGCGCCAGGGGCGTACCAGCGATGTCGGCACCCCCGTCGAACACGCCACCTTCGAGACCCTGCACACCGCCTCGCTCGCCGCGCCCCCGCTGCGCGCCGGGCTCACCAGTGAGGCGGCCCGCAAGTCGGCCCGCGGTCTTCGCTCGCTGCTCGGCACCGACGCGCTCTGCCTCACCGACCGCGACACCATCCTGACCTGGGACGGGGCGGGGGAGCAGCACCACAGCGTCCACGTCATGGACCAGGTGAGGGCGTTGCTCGACACCGGCCGTGACAAGGCGTTCGCGCTGTCCTGCGACGACCTGGACTGCCCGCTGCGCTGGGCGGTGGCCGTCCCGCTGACCGTGGACCACCGGGTGCTGGGCACCCTGGTCGCGTACGCGCCCCGCGAGTCGGCGGTGCTCGCGCGCGCGGCGGGCGAGGTCGGCCGCTGGGTCTCCGTACAGCTGGAGCTCGCCGAACTGGACCGATCCCGCACCCGTCTGATCGAAGCCGAGATCAAGGCCTTGCGCGCCCAGATCTCCCCGCACTTCATCTTCAACTCGCTCGCCGCGATCGCCTCCTTCGTGCGGACCGACCCGGACCGGGCCCGTGAACTCCTCCTGGAATTCGCCGACTTCACCCGCTACTCGTTCCGCCGGCACGGCGACTTCACCACGCTCGCCGACGAACTCCACTCCATCGACCAGTACTTGGCCCTGGTGCGCGCCCGCTTCGGCGACCGGCTCTCGGTCACCCTTCAGGTGGCGCCCGAGGTCCTCCCGGTCGCCCTGCCGTTCCTCTGCCTCCAGCCGCTCATCGAGAACGCCGTCAAGCACGGCATCGAGGGTGCCGCCACGGCGGGTCGCATCACCATCAGCGCCCTGGACGCCGGCAACGAGGCCGAGGTCGTCATCGAGGACGACGGCGCGGGCATGGACCCCGAGCAACTGCGCCGCATCCTGCGCGGCGACGGCGGCCCGTCGGGCGGCATCGGCCTGCTCAACGTCGACGAACGGCTGCGGCAGGTGTACGGCGACGCGTACGGCCTGGTCATCGAGACCGGTGTCGGAGCGGGCATGAAGGTGACGGCGCGGATCCCCAAATACCGTGCTGGAGTGCACAGTTGATGTCCCGTCAGAGGCGGTCGGCTCAGAACAGATGGATCGCCAAGTGGCCCAGCGGCAGGCCGAGTTCCCAGGCCGGTGTCCACACCCGGGGCTCGTCCTCCTCGTCCGCGTGCGGGTCGACCCCGCCCGGCACCACCGCGTCCAGATCCGTCGCCAGGAGCTCGGTCTCCTCCAGCCACCGCCAGGCGGCTCGCGCCATCTCCAGATCGGGCCCCTGCTCCTGGTCGCCGGCCAGCCGGCGCAGCCGCGAACAGACCCAGCCCCGCCACGGCCGCCCGGCCGCGGTGAGCGAGCTCCACTCGTCCAGCCGGGCCACCACCCGGGCCCCGTCGGCCGCCCCGTCGGACAGGAAGATCGTCAGAGCGAGGGCGTTGCGCCCGGCCCGGAACTCCAGTGTCGTCGGCGGCATCAGATCGCCGGTACGCAGTAATTCATCCGCGATGTACTCGGCGTACATCCATGCCATCGGCACCACCAGCTCGCCACCACTGGTCCCGCTACTTCCCTCCGGACGCATCCTGTCTCGCCTCTTTCATCGACCGTCCCGGCGCTCCCGGGGAGCTCCAGGGAGCATTGAACCGGGGGCGCGTGCCCGCCGTGGCCAGAAGGGCAGGATCCGTCACAAGACACGAGGTGCTCATGCATGTGCGGCAGCTGCTCGGCGCGTACGCGCTCGGCGCTCTCACGCCCGGCGAGGACCGCGCCGTCGCCGCGCATCTGCGCCGGTGCGCGCCGTGCCGTACCGCCTACTTGGAGGTCGCCGAGGCGCCGTCGCTGCTCGCCCTGCTCACCGAGGCGGACCTGGAACCCGCCGAGGAGAGCCCTTCGGGGCCTGACGCAGAATAGCCGGGCAGCGCCCGTGCCAGCGCACGCAGGGCGTAGTACGAACGGGACTTGACGGTCCCCGGCGGAACACCGAGCACTTCGGCCGCTTCGGTCACGCTCAGTCCGCGGAAGTACAACTGCACCAGGACCGCGCGGTGTTGGGGTGTGAGCGACTTCACGGCCGCGCGGACGTCGAGCGCGGCCGTGCAGCGCTCGGTGTGGTCGCCGGGCTCCGCCGTCGCGCGCAGCACCTCGTCGCCGACCTCGGTGGGCCGGGCGAGCCGGCTGCGGCGCGCGTCGATCGCGAGGCGCCGCGCGACGGTGAACAGCCAGGGCCGCATCGAGCAGTACGGTGCCTCGAAGGCTTCGGGGTGCTGCCAGGCCCGCACGAGCGTCTCCTGGAGGAGGTCCTCGGCGCGTTGGCGGTCGCCGTAGGTCAGGCCGAGCAGGAAGTGCAGCAGCGCGGGGCCGTGCGCACGTTGCAGTTCGGCCAGATCCCGCTCGTGGGCGTACCGCCGACTGCCTGCGAGTGCCGTCGTCACGTGCACGTCCCTTCCCCGGATTCCGTCGGCCGCAGCCGTATCGGAGCGCATCGGGGCGGACGCGGACAGCTGTCGCACCGCGCCGTGCGGCAAGCGGTCGAACCGAGCGGTGAATGGTGCGGCGAGCGGTCCGCGACCCGGGCGGGGCCGGTCCCCGTGCGTCCGATTCAGCGGTCTTAGTCCTATAAACGGCTTTTCGCCTTGACTGGCCCGTTCTCGGGAGGTGGATTTCGGACAGACACCGCACCCGATCAAGGGAGCCCGATGCACCAGCCGACCCAGCGCGCCCGAGTGAGGGCGGCGGCCGCCGCGGCCCTCCTGCTCGCGGCCACCGCAGGATGCAGCGGCGGGCACCGGCCGCCGCACGCTCAGGACGCCCAGCACTCCCCGGCCCCCGGACCCGCCCGCGCGCAGCGCCCCTTCACGCTGGTCGCCACCGGTGACGTACTCCCGCACGACTCGACCATCGAACGCGCCAACTCGGATGCGGGCGGCCGGGGTTACGACTTCCGGGCGATGCTCGCCGGAGTCAAGCCGATCATCTCCCGGGCCGATCTGGCGATCTGTCACATGGAGACCGTGTACGGCGCCGACGAGGGCCCCTTCACCGGCTACCCGGCCTTCACATCGCCGCCGCAGGTGGCCGCCGCGCTGAAGGACACCGGGTACGACTCCTGCTCTACGGCCTCCAACCACACCCTGGACGACGGCGCCGACGGCATCGCCCGCACCCTGAGGGCCTTCGACAAGGCCGGGCTCAAACACACCGGGTCGGGCCGCACCGCGAACGAGTCGGCGACGCCCGCGCGGCTGTCGGCGGGCGGTGCGAGGGTCGCGCAGCTCGCGTACACCTACGACACCAACGGCTATCCCATGCCGGACGGGCAGCCGTGGGCGGTCCACCTCATCGACCAGAAGAAGATCATCGCGGATGCCCGGGCGGCCCGGGCATCCGGCGCCGACATCGTGGTCGTCAGTCTCCACTGGGGCACCGAGTGGCAGACCGAGCCCGACGAACAGCAGCTCACCCTGGGCAAGGCGCTCACCGCCTCGAAAACGAGCGGGCGCCCCGACATCGACCTGATCCTCGGCACCCACGCCCACATCCCGCAGGCGTACGAGAAGGTCAACGGGACCTGGATCGTCTACGGCGAGGGCGACCAGATCGCGGGCGAGATGTTCAACGAGACGGGCGCGCGCGACCACCGCGGCAACATGAGCTCGATCGCCCGCTTCACCTTCGCGCCGCCGGTCCGGCGGGGGGAACGCTGGGAGGTCACCAAGGCGGAGTTCATCCCGCAGTGGATCGACGTGGAGCGCGGCCGCGTGATGAGCCTGCCCGACGCGCTGGCGAAGTCACCCGGCCGCGAGGACTACACCGAGGCCCGGGACGACATCCGCGAGGCGGTCCTCGGCCGCGGCGCCGCGAAGGACGGCCTGAAGATGTCCCGCTAGCCGAGAGGGCGGGACGCCTACGGGACCACCGTGACCGGCCAGCGGCCCGCCTTCACCAGGCGTACGGCCACCGAGCCGATGATGCGGTGGCCCGCCGACTCGGACGCGCCCACCACCACCGCGTCCGCCTTGAGCTCGTCGGCCGCGGTCACCAGTCCGGAGTAGGGGTCGCCCCGGAAGGTGTGGAACTCCCAGCGGACGTCCCAGATGCCCCGGACCCGCTCGGCGGCCGCCCTGATCTCGGCGACCAGGCCCTCGGCGATCTCCCCGGTGGTGTCGGCGACGGGCGCGCCGAGGGCGGCGCCGGCCGACATCACGGGCTGCACGTACACGAGGGCGAGCAGCGCGTTCTGCCGCCGGGCCAGGCCACTGGCGTACGCCGCGGCCCGGAGCGAGGAGTCCGAGCCGTCGACGCCGGCCACGATCACCTTCGGGCCGTCGGTACCGCGTTCGAATCGCTGGGACTCAGGGTGGGACTGGGGCTGCTGCTCTGTCACTGTTCGAGGCTATCCGGCCGGGTGGGGCTTCCGACAGGCGGCCCGGCCGCAGCCTCCCTAGAGTGCTGAGCATGACTGTCAGCGAGGCGGTGCCGATACCGTCCCGGACCGGCTTTCTGGGGCGGGTGCCCGAAGCGTTCGCGATGTTCTTCGGTGTGCTCGGTCTCTTCTGCGGCCTCATATCGCTCATCCCGCCGCTGCGCCGGGTGCTCTACCCCATAGTCTGGTTCCTCGACCGGGTCACCGTGCCGGTCAGCGCCAACCTCGCGTACGCCGTCTTCCTGCTGCTGCTCGCGGCCGCGATCGGCGCCCGCAAGAAGGTCGCCTGGTGGCTGGTCGTCATCTACCTGGGACTGCTTTTCCTGCTCGACGTCCTGCTGATCGTCGTCGCCGAATGGATGTGGATCCCCAACGGGGTGTTCTGCGGGGCCGCGCTCGTGGTGCTGATCCTGGCCCGCAGGCAGTTCTACGCTCAGACCCGACGGGGCGCCTTCCGCCGGGCGGTGGGGGTGCTGTGCCTCGGGCTCGCGGCGGGCGTCCTCGTCGGCTGGGGCCTGGTCGAGCTGTTTCCCAACACCCTGCCGCGCGGCCAGCGCCTGCTGTGGGCCACCAACCGCGTCTTCGGCGGGCTCGTCTCCAACGGCCAGTTCGACGGGCGGCCGCCGAAGCCGCTGTACTTCTTCCTCGGCCTGTTCGGCGCCATCGCCCTGCTGGCCGCAGCCTCCACGCTCTTCCGCTCGCAGCGGATGGAGGCCGCCCTGCACGGCGACGAGGAGCCCCGCATCCGGGCGCTGCTCGGCGCGTACGGCCGCCAGGACTCGCTCGGCTACTTCGCCACCCGCCGCGACAAGGCGGTGGTGTTCTCGCCGAACGGCAAGGCCGCCGTCACCTACCGCGTCGAGGCGGGCGTCGCGCTGGCCAGCGGCGACCCGGTGGGCGACGGCGGAGCGTGGGGCCCGGCCATCGACGCCTGGCTCGACATCGCGCGGCAGTACGCCTGGGCGCCCGCCGTGATGGGCGCCTCCGAAGAAGGCGCCACCGTGTACGCCCGGCATGGTCTCGGCGCCATCCAGCTCGGCGACGAGGCCATCCTGCACGTCGCCAAGTTCGACCTCGACGGCCGCGACATGCGGGTCACCCGCCAAGCCGTCCACCGGGTCGCGCGGACCGGCGCCACCACCCGGATCCGCCGCCACTCGGCGCTCACCGACGAGGAGATGCAGCAGATCATCGACCGCGCCGACGCCTGGCGCGACACCGAGACCGAGCGCGGCTTCTCGATGGCGCTCGACCGGCTCGGCGACCCGGCCGACGGCGACTGCCTGCTCGTCGAGGCCTTCGACGCCGACGGCAAACTGATCGCGCTGCTCTCCTTCGTGCCCTGGGGCCCCGACGGCATCTCGCTCGACCTGATGCGGCGCGACCGCAGCGCGCCCAACGGCGTGATGGAGTTCATGGTCGCCGAACTCTGCGCAGCCGTACCGAAGTTGGGGGTCCGCCGGATCTCGCTGAACTTCGCGGTGTTCCGCTCCGCCTTCGAGGAAGGCGCCCGCATCGGTGCCGGTCCGGTGCTGCGGCTGTGGCGCAAGCTGTTGCTGTTCTTCTCCAAGTGGTGGCAGCTGGAGGCGCTCTACCGCTCCAACGTGAAGTACCAGCCGCAGTGGTTCCCCCGTTTCCTGTGCTACGGCGACGCCGGCTCGCTCGCCCGGGTCGGCCTCGCGTCCGGCATCGCCGAGGGCTTCGTCTCCGTACCGAGCCTGCGCAAGCTGTGGGGCAAGGGCCGGCAGCCCAAGGGCGTCACCAAGCCCGTCACCACCGCCGGGCTGCCCTCCATCGAGGCGCTCGGCCTCGCCGGGCCCGGCTCGGCCGAAGTGACGGAGCGTCAACTCCCGGACCAGGTACGGGTACGCCACCGCAAGCTGGACCGGCTGCGCGCGGACGGCACCGAGCCCTACCCCGTCGTCGTCCCCGCCCGCACCCACACCCTGGCCCGGCTGCGCGCCGAGGGCGAGGGCGTGAACGCCACCGTGGCCGGCCGGGTCATGGCCGTGCGCGACTTCGGCGGCGTCGTCTTCGCCGTCCTGCGCGACTGGTCCGGCGACCTCCAACTGGCCCTCACCCGCGAAGGCACGGGCGGGGCCGTCCTCGACCGCTTCACCCACGACGTCGACCTCGGCGACCACATCACCGCCACCGGCACCACCGCCGCCAGCGACAAGGGCGAGTTCTCGCTCTTCGCCACCGCCTGGCAGATGACCGCCAAGTGCCTGCGCCCGCTGCCCGACAAGCGCCGCGGCCTCGCCGACCCCGAGGCCCGGGTGCGCCGCCGCTATCTGGACCTGGTGGCCAGGCCAGAGGCCCGCGAGGTCGTCCGGGCCCGCTCCACCGCCGTCCAGGCGCTGCGCCAGGGCCTGCTGGAGCGGGGCTATCTGGAGGTCGAGACGCCGATGCTCCAGCAGATCCACGGCGGCGCCAACGCCCGCCCCTTCACGACCCACATCAACGCCTACGACCTCGACCTGTACCTGCGCATCGCCCCCGAGCTGTATCTGAAGCGGCTCTGCGTCGGCGGCGTGGAGAAGGTCTTCGAGATGGGCCGCACCTTCCGCAACGAGGGCGTCTCCTACAAGCACAACCCCGAGTTCACGATGCTGGAGGCCTACCAGGCGTATGCCGACTACGACGTGATGCTCGACCTCACCCGCGAACTGATCCAGGGCGCCGCGACCGCCGCCTTCGGCTCCCAGATAGCACGCAAGGCGGGCCCGGACGGCACGGTCGTCGAGTACGACATCTCCGGCCCCTGGCCCGTCAAGACGCTGTACGGGGCGGTGTCCGAGGCGCTCGGCGAGGAGATCGGCGCCGACACCGACGAGGCGAGGCTGCGCCGGCTCTGCGACCGTGCCGGCGTGCCGCACACCCCGGACAACACGCGGGGCGGCGTCGTCCTCGAAATGTACGAGCGGCTCGTCGAGGAGAAGACCCAGCTGCCCACCTTCTACAAGGACTTCCCGACCGAGGTCTCCCCGCTGACCCGCCAGCACCGCACCGACGCACGGCTCGCCGAGCGCTGGGACCTGGTCGCCTTCGGGACCGAACTGGGCACCGCCTACTCGGAGTTGACCGACCCCATCGAGCAGCGCCGCAGGCTCACTGCGCAGTCGCTGCTCGCCGCGGGCGGCGACCTTGAGGCGATGGAGATCGACGAGGACTTCCTCGACGCCCTCGAATACGCCATGCCGCCCACCGGCGGGCTCGGCATCGGAGTGGACCGGCTCGTCATGTTCCTCACCGGCCTCACCATCCGCGAGACCCTGCCCTTCCCGCTGGTCCGCCGTACCTGAAACCGCCGGGGACCGGTGCCGCCGGTTGACTCCATTCGTGCTGGTGTCATCCAGGTGTTGACGTTTCGTCGGCCTCGTGGCGCCCGGTACGCCCTAATCTTCCGCCATGACGAACAAAAGCCGTATGTCATGAAAAGGGATCAAATGCTCCCCAGTCGGCGGACGCTCCTTCGCATCACCGCCTGCCTCGGAGCCGCCGCCGCGGTGCGCGTGCTCACCGCCGAGGGCACCGTCGCCCCCGCGCCCCCGCCCCGGGCGGCGCCCGCCGGGGGACCCCAGGCCGCCGCGCCCCGGCTGCGGTCCAGCGCGTACCGCCTGGAACCCATGACCGCCGACACCCCGCCGCGCTACCACACGGCGCTGCCGCCGGTGCGGACCAGGCCGTTCCTGAGCATGCCCGAGCTGGGGGAGCGCGCGATGGTGCTCACCTTCGACGACGGGCCCGACCCGCGTTACACCCCGGGCATCCTCAAGACCCTGCGCGAGCACGACGTGCGCGCCGTGTTCTTCCTCTGCGGCGAGATGGCCACCGACAACCGGGACCTGCTGCGCGAGATGCAGGACGACGGGCACGTCGTCGGCAACCACACCTGGACCCACCCCCAGCTCAACAAGACGGCCCCCGCCCTGATCCGCTCCGAGATCGGCCGCACCAGCGAGGTCATCGAGCAGACCCTGGGCGAGCCGCCCCAGTGGTTCCGGGCGCCCTACGGTGCCTGGAACCGCAACGTGTTCGAGATCCAGGCCGAGATGGGCATGGAGCCGCTCGCCTGGACCGTCGACACCCTCGACTGGACCACGCCCGGCACCCCCACCATCATCCGCCGGGTCCTGGAGGGAGCCGCGCCCGGCGTCGTGGTGCTCTCGCACGACGCGGGCGGCGACCGCTCGCAGAGCGTCGCGGCCCTGCGCACCTATCTGCCCGAACTCCTGGCCCAGGGCTACGAGTTGAAGGTCCCGCCGCGTCGCAGATGAGTCATGGAGACGCTACTTCGTGGCGACGAGCCGGGCGAAGACCACGACGTTCGAGTTGTAGCCCCGGCTCCGGGAGAAGCCGCCCCCACAGGTGATCACCCTCAGTTCCGGGTGCCCGGTGTCGCCGTACACCCGGGTGCCCGGGAAGGCGTTCTTCTCGTACACCTCGATGCCGTACACCTCGAAGACCGCGGTGTGCCCGTCGAAGCGGGCCACCTCGATGTGGTTGCCCTTCTCCAGCGAGCCGAGGCCGTAGAAGACCGCGGGGCCCGTCCTGTTGTCGACGTGGCCCACCACCACGGCCGTGCCGCGCATCCCGGGGGCCACGCCGTTCTGGTACCAGCCCGCCAGGTTCGGGTCCTGCGGCGGGGGAGCCTGCACCCAGCCCTGGGCGTCCGTGCCCACGTCCATGATGGGCGCGTCCACGTTGATCGCGTCGATCCGGATCCGGGAGGCGGGGGCATAGGCGAGTGCCGTGACGGGAGCCGCCGGACGCGAGGAGGAGGCGTTCGCCGCCCGGCCGTTCAACGCCGCCGCCGCGGCCGGCTGCGGCGGGCCCATCGTGATGTCGGCGCCGTTGCGCATCAGCGCCAGGCCGGTCAGCATCACCAGGGCCAGGGCTCCCCACGGGGAGCGCCTGCGACGCTCCATCCCGTACTCATCCTGCGCCATCTCTCTCCGCATCCCTTTCGCCATCCACCCTCGGAGCGCCTCCGAGCACCGTAAGGGCGCGGCGCCCACCCGGCGATCGGACGGTGGCGAACGGGTGGCGGCCGAACGCTCCTGACCCATCCGGGTAACGCGACGGCAAAACCGATCTGACGGTCTGTGACCTGCGGGTCCGTCAGCTTCGGCGGCCATCCGGGGATGCCGCGGTTCACCAGGGTGGATCAGTGCCGAAATGCGTCTTGTATGAGTGGCGGTGAGGGTTCGTCATGGGAGGCGTACTCGTCGATCATCCCGGAGCACCGCTTTGGGGCGTCCTCCCATGGAGGTTCAACGATGCGTGCTTCACGCGCTCTCGCGGCGGTGCTGGCCGCCGGCGCCGCGATCGGGCTCGCCGCCCCGATGGCCGTCGCAGGTGGCCCGTCGACCAGCGGTCCGACCAATGTCGAGGTCGACCCCTCCGCGGTCCACCAGGGCGCCACCCTGAGGATCACCGCCAGGGGCTGTCAGAACGGCGGCAGAGTCAGCTCGAACGCCTTCGACGAGGTCCACCTGTCCTCGGGCGACGTCAACTTCGCGACCGCGAGGGTCCACGACCACACGACGCCGGGAGAGTACCAACTGGCGGTCAAGTGCCGGGACAACGACCGGGTGGCGACGCGCAGCTTCCGGGTCCTCGAAGGCCGCGGCGCCGACGGCGGGCTCGGCGGCGCCGCGGGCCCGAGCGACACCGAGATGGCGGTCGGCGGCGCCCTCGTCGGTACGTCCGCGATCGGCGGCGCGCTGTTCGTCGCCCACCGCCGGCGCCAAGGCGTACGGGTCTGACCGGACTCTGACCGGACGAACCTCCCGGGAAGGACCCCAACGGCCGGTCGCCCCCGAGTCCTGGCCAGGACTCGGGGGCGACGGGTGTGGTGGCTCTGGGGGCTAGTGCCGGCGGTCGAACCGGCGCCGGCGCAGGAAGTAGACCGCGCCGCCCACCGCGGTCGCGACCAGCGTGGCACCGACCGACATCGCCACGGGATCGAGGCTCTCCTTCACGCTGCCGCCGAGGCCGCCGCGGACGCCGAGCGGGGAGGTGGCGGTGGCGGTGGGCCGGACGGTGGGGCGCACGGTGGAGCTGGTGGTCGGGGAGCCGCCGGTGATCGTCAGCTGCGCGGTGCCCCGTGTGCCGTTGCAGGTGAAGGTCACGGTGTAGGAGGCGCCGCGTTTGGCGCTCGCGTCGACCGTCGCGTTTCTCGAACTCTCCGGGGGGATGGTGATGGTGTCGAAGATCCCGGAGGACACCGTCGCATTGCCGGGGCAGTTCGTGACGTTCAGCGTGACCTGGCCGCCGGGCGCGACCACCGAGGGCGTCACGCTGAAACCGAACGGCGGGATGTTGGTCGCGTTGGAGCTGCCGTCGGCCGCCGTGGCAGCGGTAGGCGCGGCGAATGAGAGGGCGGCGGCGCCGAGCAGAGCGGTGGATGCGATGCGTATCGCGCCCATGGTCGATCCTCCGGTCCCCGAGGAGCAGCTGCGGAACCAATTCCACATGTGGGGGCGAATGCACCTCGATGCCCGAAACGCTAGGAGGCGGCCCGGCGTGTCGCGACCCCTGTACGGCGAATGGGGCATCGCGATCCCCTGCCCGGCCTGGCAGAAGGCCCCGCCGGTCCGACGGGGCCATACGGGTGACGGGGGTGTCAGCCGATGCCGGGGAACAGGCCCTGGAACGGCCCCGCCGTCGCCGAGATGCCCCGGCCGAACGGGGCGTCGAAGTCCCAGATCAGGAAGAGCAGGAAGGCGATCAGGGCGCTGAAGAGCCCGGCGAGCAAAAGCTCCCGCCAGGTGCGCCTGATCTGCAAGGTGAAGATCAGCCCGACCGTGACGAGCGCCCCGGTGATCAGTCCGAACCAGACGACCCCGGGCATGGTGGCGCCCGCCCCCTGCCCGCGGGCGGTCCGGGCGGCGTCGACGGCGCCCACCTGGTCGATCAGCGGCTGGTAGGCCTGCGTCTCGTAGTCGTTCGCCGGGTGGTAGTCCGTCACGTCGCGGCGGATCTTCTCCAGCTTCTGTGTGCCCTCGTCGGTGAGGGTGCCGTGGTCGGCCATGTAGCTCCACTCGGTGTGCACCACGTACGAGGCGTACGCCTCGACGTCGGCCCGGGTCCGGTCGCGCACCTCGGCCGGCCACACCTGGACCCGCTGGCCGATCTCGTGCAGCGCCTGGGCCTCTTGCTGCACGTCCGTCTGGGCGGCGCCGCGGCCCTCCCAGACGCCCGCGATGGCGAGGCCGAGCACGATGGCGTACACCACGCCGATCATCATCGTCATGTATTCGATGACGTCCGGGGTCCCGGAGGGGTCGTCGTCGGGGGCGAGGCGGCGGTTGCTGAACAGGGTGATGGTGAGGACGACCGCGCAGGCGGCGGCCATCGCGATGAGCAGGACGAGCCAGTCGGACAAGGGGACCTCTCAGGTCGGTGGGGCTCAGCGGGAGCCGGAGCGTGAGCGAAGGAGCGCGGCGCCGAGCACGGCGGGCGCTGTGATGAGCAGGGTGAGCGTGACGGGGGAGAGCTGCGGCGCGGGATTCTTGCGCGGCGGCATCCGGTAGTTGTGCAGGGTGATCCGGTGTACGGCCGGCGGCGCGGGGCGCGCCGGGGCAGCCGGCGCGGGCGCGGGCGCGGGCGGCGGCGCCACGGGCGG
>NZ_LGDD01000349.1 GCF_001279695.1 Streptomyces sp. WM6378 | reverse complement strand
GCCCAACCCCCCGAATTCTGGGTAGCCGCCTCCATCGGCCCCTACGGCGCCTTTCTCGCCGACGGCAGTGAGTACCGAGGGCGTTACGGGCTGAGCGTGCGTGAGTTGGAGCGGTTCCACCGGCCGCGGATCGAGGCGTTGGTAGCGGCCGGGCCCGATGTGCTCGCGCTGGAGACGGTGCCGGATGCCGACGAGGCGGAGGCGCTGCTGCGGGCGGTCGAGGGGTGCGGGGTGCCGGTGTGGCTCTCGTACAGCATCGCCGGCGGGCGCACTCGGGCCGGCCAGGATCTGGCCGCGGCGTTCGGTCTTGTGGCGGCACATGACCAGGTGATCGCGGTCGGGGTGAACTGCTGCACCCCCGTCGATGCCGACCGGGCGGTGCCGCTCGCGGCGTCGGTGACGGGCAAGCCGGTGGTGGTCTATCCGAACAGTGGCGAGCGGTGGGACGCGGAGCGGCGCGGCTGGGCCGGCGGCACGACGTTCGACGCGGCGCGGGTGGGGGACTGGGTGTCGTCCGGGGCGCGGCTCGTCGGTGGCTGCTGCCGGGTCGGGCCGACGGAGATCGCCCAGTTGGCGGCCCGGGTGCGGGGTGGGCAGGCGTAAGGAAAACCGCTGGTGGGGGTGGTGCAGATCGGGCAATACTCGCGGTGTGTTCCTGACAATCACCACCACCGGCACCCCTGAAAGCCCCGCGACCGACCTCGGATTCCTGCTGCACAAGCACCCCGAGAAGGCGCAGCGCTTCTCCACCTCCAGCGGCACGGCGCACGTCCTCTATCCCGAGGCGACCACCGAGCGCTGCACGGCGGCGCTGCTCCTGGAGGTGGATCCCGTCGCGCTGGTTCGGCGCGGCCAGGGCAAGGGCCGGGGCGGTGCTCCTGATGCGGCGCTCGCGCAGTACGTCAACGACCGGCCGTACGCGGCCTCTTCGCTGATGTCGGTCGCGCTGTCCACCGTCTTCAAGAGCGCTCTGCGCGGTGTGTGCGCCGCGCTGCCGGAGCGGGCGGCGGCGCCGTTGCCGCTGCGCATCGAGATACCCGCGCTGCCCGCGCGCGGCGGTGCGGAACTCGTACACAAGCTGTTCGGGCCGCTCGGCTGGGACTCGGTGACCGCGGAACCGGTCGCGCTGGACGAACAGTTCCCTCAGTGGGGCGACTCGCGCTACGTGCGGCTCGTCCTGGAGGGGGAGCTGCGGCTGGCCGACGCGCTGCGGCAGTTGTACGTCCTGCTGCCGGTGCTCGATGACGCCAAGCACTACTGGGTCGCGCCGGACGAGGTGGACAAGCTGCTGCGGGCCGGTGACGGCTGGCTGGCTGACCACCCCGAGCAGAACCTGATCGCCAGCCGGTACCTGTCGCGGCGACGGGGCCTGGCCCGGCAGGCGATGGAGCGGCTCGAACTGGTGCGGCTGGCCGAGGCGGAGTGCCTGGACGTCGAGGAGGTCGACAACGCCGTCGACGAGTCCAGTGACACGACGGAGCGGCCGGCGACGCTCGCCGAGCAGCGCCGGGTCGCGATCCTCGCCGCGCTCACCGCGGCCGGGGCGAGCCGGGTGCTCGATCTCGGCTGTGGGCAGGGGCAGTTGGTGCAGCAGCTCCTCACGGATGTGCGCTTCACCGAGATCGTCGGAGTGGACGTCTCCATGCGCGCGCTGGGCGTCGCGTCGCGGCGTTTGCGCCTGGAGCGGATGACGGAGCGTCAGGCGGCGCGGGTGACGCTGATGCAGGGCTCTCTCGCGTACACGGACAAGCGGCTCAAGGGCTATGACGCCGCGGTGCTCAGCGAGGTGATCGAGCACCTGGACCTGCCGAGGCTGCCGGCGCTCGAATACGCGGTGTTCGGGTCGGCGCGGCCGCGCACCGTGATCGTGACGACCCCGAATGTCGAGTACAACGTCCGCTGGGAGACGCTTCCGGCCGGGCATGTGCGCCACGGGGACCACCGGTTCGAGTGGAGCCGGGCGGAGTTCCGGGCCTGGGCGCGTGCGGTGGCCGAACGGCACGGCTACGGCGTCGAGTTCGGACCGGTCGGCCCGGACGACCCGGAGGTGGGACCACCCACCCAGCTGGCGGTGTTCACGTTGACCGGCGCGGACGGGCCCACCACGGAGACACAGGGGAACGGATCCGCCGCGACGACGCGGAGGGGCGAATCCCCCGCCGAGACGCGGCCGGGCGCACCCACCGCGAAGCCGCAGGTGGACGCGCCGACCACGCCGACCGCGATGACCCAGCAGGGCGAGCCCACCCCGACGACGCCGAAGGAGGCGACGGCAGCATGAGTACCGAGACCAGCGGGACCAGCACGCACACCCCGGACGTCGGGCGTGCGCTCGCCGTCACCGACCTTTCCCTCGTCGTCCTCGTCGGCGCCACCGGATCGGGCAAGTCCACGTTCGCCCGGCGCCACTTCAAGCCGACCGAGGTGGTCTCCTCGGACTTCTGCCGGGGCCTGGTCGCCGATGACGAGAACGACCAGAGCGCCAGCCGCGACGCGTTCGACGTGCTCCACTACATCGCCGCCAAGCGGCTCGCGGCGGGGCGGCTGACCGTCGTCGATGCCACGAACGTGCAGCCCGAGAGTCGCAAGCAGCTCGTCCGGCTGGCCCGCGAGCACGACGTGCTGCCGATCGCGATCGTCCTGGACCTGCCGGAGGACGTCTGCGCCGAGCGGAACGCGAAGCGCCCCGACCGGGCCGGGATGCCCCGCCATGTGATCGGCCGGCACCGGCGTGAACTGCGGCGTTCCCTGCGTGGGTTGGAGCGCGAGGGCTTCCGCAAGGTGCACGTCCTGCGGAGCGTCGAGGAGGTCGAGAGCGTCGGGATCGCCATCGAGCGGCGCTACAACGACCTCACCCACCTCACGGGCCCCTTCGACATCATCGGAGACATCCACGGCTGCCGGTCCGAACTGGACACCCTGCTCGGCAAGCTCGGCTACGTCGACGGCGTCCACCCGCAGGGCCGCACCGCCGTCTTCGTCGGGGACCTCGTCGACCGGGGGCCCGACAGCCCCGGGGTGCTGCGCCGCGTGATGAGGATGGTCGCCGACGGTAACGCTCTGTGCGTGCCCGGGAACCATGAGAACAAGCTCGGACGTTATTTGAAGGGAAGGAACGTCCAGCACACGCACGGACTGGCCGAGACGATCGGGCAGTTGGAGATGGAGGACGACAGCTTCAGGGAGCAGGTGAGGGAGTTCATCGACGGGCTCGTCAGCCACTATGTGCTCGACGGCGGCAAGCTGGTCGTCTGTCACGCGGGTCTGCCCGAGAAGTACCACGGGCGCACGTCGGGCCGGGTCCGCTCGCACGCGCTGTACGGGGACACGACCGGGGAGACCGACGAGTTCGGGCTGCCCGTGCGCTACCCGTGGGCCGAGGACTACCGCGGACGCGCGGCGGTCGTGTACGGACACACTCCCGTGCCGAACACCTCGTGGATCAACAACACCATCTGCCTGGACACCGGTGCGGTGTTCGGCGGGAAGATGACTGCCCTGCGTTGGCCGGAGCGCGAGCTCGTCGACGTGCCGGCGGAGCAGGTCTGGTACGAGCCGGTCAAGCCGCTGGCCACCGAGGCACCCGGTGGTCACGAGGGCCGGCCACTGGACCTCGCCGATGTGCACGGACGCCGGGTCGTGGAGACCCGGCTGATGGGCAAGGTCGCGGTGCGGGAGGAGAACGCGGCGGCCGCGCTGGAGGTCATGAGCCGGTTCGCCGTCGACCCGAGGCTGCTCGCCTACCTGCCGCCGACCATGGCGCCGACCGCGACCTCCGGTGCGGACGGCTACCTGGAGCACCCGGCCGAGGCGTTCGCGCAGTACCGGAAGGACGGCGTCGCGAAGGTCGTGTGCGAGGAGAAGCACATGGGCTCGCGGGCGGTGGCGCTGGTCTGCCGTGACACGGAGGTGGCGCGCGAGCGGTTCGGCGTCCAGGGCCCGACCGGGGCACTGCACACCCGTACCGGACGGCCGTTCTTCGACGATGCGACGGTCACCGAGGAGGTCCTTGAGCGGCTGCGGTCGGCGGTGACAGCGGCCGGGCTGTGGGACGAACTCGGCACGGACTGGCTGCTGTTGGACGCCGAGCTGATGCCCTGGTCGCTGAAGGCGTCGGGCCTGCTGCGCTCGCAGTACGCCGCGGTGGGTGCCGCGTCCGGGGCCGCGCTTCCGGCTGCCGTCCAGGCGCTGGAGGCGGCATCGGCGCGGGGCGTCGAGGTGGCGGGGCTGTTGGAGCGCCAGCGAGGGCGGACTGTTGACGCGGCCGCGTTCACCGAGGCGTACCGGCGTTACTGCTGGGAGACCGACGGTCTTGACGGGGTGCGGATCGCGCCCTTCCAGATCCTGGCCGCGCGGGGTCGCAGCCTGGCCGCGGTGCCGCACGACGAGCAGTTGGCCTGGCTCGACCGGCTGGTCGAGCACGACCCGACGGGACTGCTCCAGGTGACCCGGCGGTTGGTCGTCGACACCGGTGACGAGGCGTCGGTGCGGGCCGGGGTCGACTGGTGGCTGGAGCTGACCGGCGCGGGCGGCGAGGGCATGGTCGTCAAGCCGCTCCAGGCGCTCGCCCGGGACGGCAGGGGGCGGCTGGTGCAGCCGGGCATCAAGGTGCGCGGCCGCGAGTACCTGCGGATCATCTACGGTCCCGAGTACACGCGTCCGGACAACCTCGACCGGCTGCGGCAGCGCTTCCTCGGGCACAAGCGGTCGCTCGCGCTGCGGGAGTACGCGCTCGGCCTGGAGGCGCTCGACCGGCTGGCGGGCGGCGAGCCGCTGTGGCGGGTCCACGAGGCAGTGTTCGCCGTCCTCGCCCTGGAGTCGGAGCCGGTAGACCCGCGGCTCTGACGTGGCGGCGGGCCGCTTCGGTGGCCCGCCGGCCCGTGCGGCGGCGGTGTTCGCCGGGTGAGGGGGGCCGCCGCGGGACAGGATGGGGGCATGGGATTCCATGTCGATTCCGAGACCGGGCGGCTGCGCCGCGTCATACTCCACCGGCCAGATCTTGAGCTGAAGCGGCTCACGCCCAGCAACAAGGACGCGCTGCTCTTCGACGACGTGCTGTGGGTGCGCCGGGCCAGACAGGAGCACGACGGTTTCGCAGACGTGCTGCGCGACCGCGGCGTCCAGGTGCATCTCTTCGGTGACCTGCTGCGCGAGTCGCTGGAGATCCCGGCGGCCCGCGGGCTCGTCCTTGACCGGGTCTTCGACGAGAAGGAGTACGGGCCGCTCGCGACCGGGCATCTGCGGGCGGCCTTCGACGAACTGCCCGCTGCCGATCTCGCGGAGGCGCTGGTCGGCGGGATGACCAAGCGGGAGTTCCTGGAGGGGCATCCGGAGCCGACGTCGGTGCGCTTCCACGCGATGGATCTGGACGATTTCCTGCTCGGCCCGCTGCCGAACCACCTCTTCACCCGCGACACCTCCGCCTGGATCTACGACGGTGTCTCGATCAACGCGATGCGCTGGCCGGCCCGGCAGCGCGAGACCGTGCACTTCGAGGCGATCTACCGCCACCACCCGCTGTTCAAGGGCCCCGAGGCGGGTCCGTTCAACATCTGGTCGCGGGGGCAGAGCGACTATCCCTCGACCATCGAGGGCGGTGACGTCCTGGTCATCGGGAACGGCGCCGTGCTGATCGGGATGAGTGAGCGGACCACCCCGCAGGCCGTGGAGATGCTGGCCCGGGGCCTGTTCGCGGCGGGCTCGGCGCGCACCATCGTGGCGCTCGACATGCCGAAGCGGCGGGCGTTCATGCACCTCGACACGGTGATGACGATGGTGGACGGCGAGACCTTCACCCAGTACGCGGGCCTGGGCATGCTCCGTTCCTACACGATCGAGCCGGGCGCGGGCGAGCAGGAGCTCAAGGTCACCGACCATCCGCAGGAGCACATGCACCGCGCGATCGCGGCGGCGCTCGGCCTCGACCGGATCCGGGTGCTCACCGCCACCCAGGACGTGCACTCCGCGGAGCGCGAGCAGTGGGACGACGGCTGCAATGTGCTCGCGGTCGAGCCGGGGGTGGTCGTCGCGTACGAGCGCAATGTCACGACCAACACGCATCTGCGCAAGGAGGGCATCGAGGTGATCGAGATCAGGGGCAGTGAGCTGGGGCGGGGGAGGGGAGGCCCGCGCTGCATGAGCTGTCCCGTCGAACGCGATGCCGTATAGTGATGCGTTCTTACGTATATACTTCCAGTGTTGCGTTCAGTTCATAGCCCCGTCGTCCCCTACCCGCCCCAGGAGCAGCCACCATGGCGACAGATCTCGCAGGCCGCCACTTCCTCAAGGAGCTGGACTTCACGGCCGAGGAGTTCCTCGGGCTCGTCGAGCTCGCCGCGGAACTCAAGGCCGCCAAGAAGGCGGGCACCGAGGTCCAGCGGCTGCGCGGCCGCAACATCGCGCTGATCTTCGAGAAGTCCTCGACCCGCACCCGCTGCTCCTTCGAGGTGGCCGCCGCCGACCAGGGTGCGTCGACGACGTACATCGACCCGGCCGGTTCGCACATCGGCAAGAAGGAGTCCGCGCGTGACACCGCCCGCGTCCTTGGCCGGATGTTCGACGCGATCGAGTTCCGGGGCGAAGGGCAGGAGACCGTCGAGACCCTCGCCGCGAATGCCGGGGTTCCCGTCTACAACGGCCTGACCGACGACTGGCACCCGACCCAGATGCTCGCCGACGTCCTCACCGTCACCGAGCACACCGACAAGCCGCTGGGCGAGGTCGTTTTCGCCTATCTGGGGGACGCCCGCTTCAACATGGGCAATTCCTACCTGGTCACCGGCGCGCTGCTCGGCATGGACATCCGCATCGTGGCGCCCCGGGCGTACTGGCCGGCCGAGGAGATCGTCGCGCAGGCCCGCGAGGTGGCGGGGGTGAGCGGCGCCCGCATCACCCTCACCGAGTCCGTCGAGGAGGGCGTCGTCGGCGCGGACTTCGTGGCCACCGACGTGTGGGTCTCGATGGGCGAGCCCAAGGAGATCTGGGCCGAGCGCATCAAGGCCCTCGCGCCGTACGCCGTGACCATGGACGTGCTGCGCGCCACCGGCAATCCGCGCGTCAAGTTCCTGCATTGCCTGCCGGCCTTCCACGACCTCGGCACCCAGGTCGGCCGCGACATCTACGAGCAGTACGGGCTGACCGAACTCGAAGTCACCGACGAGGTCTTCGAATCGCCCCACTCGGTCGTCTTCGACGAGGCCGAGAACAGGATGCACACCATCAAGGCGATCATGGTCGCCACGCTGGGGGACCGGCCGGGGCGCGACGCCGCCGAATAGGAATGCGCCCGATTGGGTGAACATGCGCCGAGGTGGCTACTATGTCGCTTCTTGGTGGGGTCCGAGCTCGCACGCTCGGGCCCCGCTTTCTTTGTGTACGGCCCCTGCCAGGCCGTTGTGTAGACCAGGAATGAGAACCACCCCATGCGGCGCCCCCACCTCGCCCCCCGCCCTGCCCCCGCGCTGCGCATCAAACCGCCGCGCCAACTGATCGCCGAATCCGGCGCGGACCTGGAGGGGCACGGTCTGCGCCGCACGATGGGGCTCTTCCAGCTCGTGTGCTTCGGCGTCGGCGCGATCGTCGGCACCGGCATCTTCGTCGGGCTCTCCGACAGCGTCGCCAAGGCCGGACCCGCAGTCGTCCTCTCCTTCGTGCTCGCCGCGGTGACCTGCGTCTTCACCGCGTTCTCCTTCGCCGAGCTCGGCGGCGCGATCCCCGTCTCCGGCTCCTCGTACTCCTTCGCGTACGCGACGCTCGGCGAGCGAACCGCCTTCCTGGTCGGCTGGTGCCTGCTCCTGGAGTACGGCGTCTCGGTGTCCGCGGTCGCCGTCGGCTGGAGCCAGTATTTGAACGAGCTCCTGAACAGCCTCGTCGGGTGGCAGCTGCCGGCCGCGCTCTCCGCGGGGCCCGGCGACGGCGGAGTGATCAACCTTCCGGCCGTCGTGGTCATCCTGCTCGCCGCCACCCTCCTGGTGCGCGGTGTCAGGGAGAGCGCGCGGGCCACCGCCGCGATGGCCGTGCTCAAGATCGGGATCCTGCTGCTGTTCCTGGCGATCGCGTTCACCGCGTTCAGGGCGGGCAACCTCTCTCCGTTCGCGACGCACGGCCCCGGCGGGGTCACCGCGGGCGCCTCGCTGGCCTTCTTCTCGTACATCGGATTCGACGCGATCACCACGGCCGGCGAGGAAGTGAAGAATCCGCGCAAGAACGTGCCGATAGCGATCATGATCTGCATCGGTCTGGTCACGCTGCTCTACTGTGCGGTCGCCGTGGCCGCGATCGGCGGGCTCGGCGCGGACGCCGTCGGCGACAAGCCCGCCGCGCTCTCGCTGATCGTCAACCACGTCACCCACTCGACGTTCGGCGGCGGCGTCATCGCGTTCGGCGCGGTCGTCGCCATCGCGTCCGTCGTGCTCGCCGTGATGTACGGGCAGACCCGCATCCTGATGTCGATGTCCCGCGACGGCCTCGTCCCGCGGGTCTTCGAGCGGGTCTCGGCGAAGACCGCGACGCCGGTGGCCAACACCTGGATAGTCGCGCTGGTCTTCGCGGTCCCGGCCGCGTTCGCCTCCCTGGACGCGGTGGTCAACCTGACCACCATCGGCACCCTCGCCGTCATGGCCGTCGTGAACATCGCCGTCATCGCGCTGCGCCGCAGCGAACCGGACCTGAAGCGCTCGTTCCGGGTGCCGCTGTACCCCGTCAGCCCGATCCTGGGCGTCGGCTTCTGCCTCTATCTGATGTACGGGACCGGCTGGGCGACCTGGCTGCAGTTCGCCGTGTTCGTGCTGGCCGGCGCGCTGGTGTACGCCTTTTACGGGCGCAGCCGCTCGCGGCTGGTCAGCACCGACGGCTCGGCAGCGTGAACCAGACCGCCTTGCCGTGCGCGGTGGGGCGGTGGCCGCAGGCCGAACTCAGCGTGCGGATGAGCAGCAGTCCGCGCCCGTGCTCCTGCCAGGGGTCCGGATGCTCGTCCGCCCCCGGTGCGGAGAGGTCGCCCGGCGGCAGCGGCGAGCCGTCGTGCACCTCGACCTGACAGCCGGACGCGAGCAGCTCCACCACCAGCTCGATCGGCGCCTCGCCCGCGGTGTGCTCGACGGCGTTGGCGACGAGCTCCGCGGTGAGCAGCTCGGCCGTGTCGCTGTCGGCGGGCGCGTCGATGTCCGCGAGCGCGGTACGCACCAGGGCGCGGGCGATCGGCACGGCGGCCGTGCTGTGCGGGAGCTCGATGCGCCACGCGGACGGCGTGGCGTCGCGGTCGGGGCCGGAGGGCTCGGGCAAGGCGGAGGTTTCCGTTCGGGGTGCGTGGCGTTGTCGGGTTCGCAGGGGGACGTGGTGTTGCGTGGCGACGCCGGGTCGCGTGGGCTCGTCCTGCTTTCAACCTTACGAAGCCCGGATCCGGCCCAGTAGAGGACCCCGGCCGGCGCGGCCGGGCCGTGGGGCACCGGTGCGAGGGACCTTGGCCCCTGGTCGGCCCGCCCGCCGTATTGCGTACTCGTGACGACGGTCACGTATGAGTGATACCGTCGTCGGGCAGGCAGCAGAAGAGGTGGCGGCACCTGCCGTCCCGCCGAAGGAGGCCGCCCGGATGAGCCCCTTTCCCAGCTCCGCATCGCCCACCGAGGACTGGCGCCATCTACGGCTCACGTTGGCCGACGGGGTCGCGACCGTCACCCTGGCCCGGCCGGAGAAACTCAACGCGCTGACCTTCGGCGCCTACGCGGACCTGCGCGACCTGCTCGCCGAACTGTCCAGGGAGCGCTCGGTGCGCGCCCTGGTCCTGGCCGGCGAAGGGCGCGGGTTCTGCTCGGGCGGCGACGTCGACGACATCATCGGCGCCACCCTGTCGATGAACACCGCGGAACTCCTCGACTTCAACCGCATGACCGGCCAGGTCGTCCGGGCGATCCGCGAATGTCCCTTCCCGGTGATCGCCGCGCTGCACGGCGTCGCGGCCGGCGCGGGCGCGGTGCTCGCGCTTGCCGCGGACTTCCGCATCGCCGACCCCTCGGCGCGGTTCGCCTTCCTCTTCACCAAGGTGGGCCTGTCGGGCGGCGACATGGGCGCGGCCTATCTGCTGCCCCGCGTCGTCGGCCTCGGCCACGCCACCCGCCTGCTCATGCTGGGCGATCCCGTACGTGCCACGGAGGCCGAACGGATCGGCCTGCTCAGCGAGTTGACGGACGAGGGCCGCGCGGACGAGCGCGCCGCCGAGCTCGCCCGCCGCCTCGCCGACGGACCCGCGCTCGCGTACGCCCAGACCAAGGCGCTGCTCACCGCGGAGCTCGACATGCCGCTCGCGGCCTCGGTGGAAATGGACGCGGCGACCCAGGCCCTGCTGATGAACGGCGAGGACTACGCCGAGTTCCACGCGGCCTTCAGCGAGAAGCGGCCCCCGAAGTGGCAGGGACGCTAGCGATGCCGGCCCCGCGCGCCGAGGGCGCCCCGCTGCGGATCGCCGTCATCGGCGGCGGCCCCGGCGGGCTCTACGCCGCGGCCCTGCTCAAGCGCCTCGGCCCCGACCGCGAGATCACGCTGTGGGAGCGCAACGCCCCCGACGACACCTTCGGCTTCGGCGTGGTGCTCTCGGACGAGACCCTCGGCGGGATCGAACACGCCGACCCGGCCGTCTACCAGGCTTTGCGCGCCGAGTTCGTCCGGTGGGACGACATCGACATCGTGCACCGGGGGCGCACGCTCACCTCCGGCGGGCACGGCTTCGCCGCGCTCGGACGGCGCAGGCTCCTGGAGATCCTGCACGAGCGCTGCCAGGCACTGGGCGTCACCTTGCGTTTCCGCGCGGAGGCGCCGCCCGCCGCCGAACTCGCCGCGGCCTACGACCTGGTGGTCGCCGCGGACGGGGTGCACAGCCTCACCCGCGAGGCGCACGCCGACCACTTCGCGCCGCGCATCACCACGCACCGCTGCCGCTACGTATGGCTCGCCGCCGACTTCGCCTTCGACGCCTTCCGCTTCGAGATCGCCGAGACCGAACACGGCGTGATGCAGCTGCACGGCTACCCCTACTCCGCCGACTCCTCCACCGTCATCGTCGAAATGCGCGAAGAGGTGTGGGCGGCCGCCGGGTTCAACGGGCTCGACGAAACCGCCTCCGCCGACTACTGCGCCAAGATCTTCACCGACGCCCTCGGCGGACGCCCGCTGCGCGGCAACAACTCCTCATGGAACGCCTTCCGGACCGTCGTCAACAAGCGCTGGTCGTACGGCAACACGGTGCTCCTCGGCGACGCGGCGCACACCGCACACTTCTCCATCGGCTCCGGCACCAAGCTCGCCGTCGAGGACGCCCTGGCCCTTGCCGCGTGCATCGAGGAGCAGCCCGATCTGCCCGCGGCCCTCAGCGCGTACGAGAGTGAGCGCCGGCCCGTCGTCGAGTCGACGCAGCGCGCGGCCGCCGCCAGCCTGCGCTGGTTCGAGGAGCTGGAACGCTATCTCGACCAGCCCGCCCGGCAGTTCGCCTTCAACCTCCTCACCCGCAGCCGCCGGGTCACCCACGACAACCTGCGGCTGCGTGACCCCGGGTTCACCGACACCGTCGAGCGGGAATTCGGCTGCCCGCCGGGCACCCCGCCCATGTTCACCCCCTTCCGGCTGCGCGGCCTGGCACTGAAGAACCGCGTGGTCGTCTCGCCCATGGACATGTACTGCGCCGTGGACGGTGTCCCCGGCGACTTCCACCTCGTGCACCTCGGCGCCCGCGCGCTGGGCGGCGCGGGTCTTGTCATGACTGAGATGGTGTGCGTCAGCCCCGAAGGTCGCATCACCCCCGGCTGCGCCGGCCTCTACACCCCCGAACAGGCCGGGGCCTGGCGGCGGATCGCGGACTTCGTCCACCAGCAGGCGCCGGGCACCGCCGTCGGCATCCAGCTCGGCCACTCCGGGCGCAAGGGCTCGACCAAGCTGATGTGGGACGGCATGGACGAGCCGCTCGACACCGGCAACTGGCCCGTCGCCGCCGCCTCTCCCCTCCCGTACCGGCCGGGCGTCAGCCAGGTCCCGCACGCGCTGGACCGCGCGGGGCTCACCGAGATCCGCGACCAGTTCACGGCCGCGGCCCGCCGCGCCGTCGACTGCGGATTCGACCTCCTCGAACTGCACTGCGCACACGGCTACTTGCTCTCCGGATTCCTCTCCCCTCTCGCCAACCAACGGACGGACGCCTACGGCGGTTCCCTCGCGGGCCGGCTCCGCTTCCCCCTCGAAGTCTTCGACGCGGTGCGCGCCGGCTGGCCCGCCGACAAGCCCATGACGGTCCGCGTCTCCGCCACCGACTGGGCCGAGGGCGGCACCACCGCCGAGGACGCCGTCGAGATCGCGCGGGCCTTCGCCGCGCACGGCGCCGACGCCATCGACGTCTCCACCGGCCAGGTCGTCCCCGACGAACGCCCCGAATACGGCCGCTCGTACCAGACCCCGTACGCCGACCGGATCCGCAACGCGCTCGGCATCCCGGTCGTCGCGGTGGGAGCCATCTCGTCCTGGGACGACGTCAACTCCCTGCTCCTGGCGGGCCGCGCCGACCTGTGCGCGCTGGCCCGGCCGCATCTGTACGACCCGCACTGGACCCTGCACGCCGCGGCCGAGCAGGGTTATGCGGGCCCCGGCGCGAGCTGGCCGCCGCCTTACCGGGCGGGCAGCCGCAAGCCGCCGACGGGACGGACGGATGCCCCGAGGCCACGGCTCAGCCTGAACTGACGCGCCCGCGGACAGTCCGTCAGGGGCCGCCGCGCTCTCAGCGCTCTGGGCACTCTCGACGCCCTCAGCGCTCTCGGCACCCCGGGCGCCCCCGGTGCAAATGCACGCCGAAAACACTCGGCTCTCCCGGGAACCATTCGGGAGGCCCGTCAGTTTCTACATTGCTGTAGAAGTTTGACGACATGCATGGAGAAGCACCATGGCCCTCTGGGACCGCCTCAAGGAATCCGCCACGACGATGCAGACGCAGCTCGTGGCCAAGAAGAACGACCTGAAGAGCGGCGCCTTCCGCGACGCGAGCATGGCGATGTGTGCCCTGGTCGCCGCCGCCGACGGCTCCATCGACGCGGCCGAGCGGCGCCGGGTGGCCCAACTCATCGCGTCCAACGAGGTGTTGCAGAACTTCCCGGCCGCCGATCTGCAGCGCCGCTTCGACGAGGGGCTCGACAAGCTGGCCGCCGACTTCGACTTCGGCAAGGTGGGCCTGTTGCAGGAGGTCGCCAAGGCGAAGAAGAAGCCCGCCGAGGCGCGCGCCGTCATTCAGATAGGCATCGTCATCGGCGGCGCGGACGGTGACTTCGACAAGACCGAGCAGGCCGTCGTCCGCGAGGCCTGCTACGCGCTCGGCCTGTCGCCGGTGGAGTTCGACCTGTAGTCGCCGCGCGCCGGTAGCTGGTCCCGGCATCGTCTCGGATCGCGTCACAGGGTCCTGGCCGCGCGCTTCTCGGGAAGGTCCACGGCTAGGGAGTCAGGCCCACGGCTACAGGTCGCGGTCTCGCCCGCCTTCGGCGTGGCCGAGCTACAGGGCCGTGGTCGCGCCCCGCAGGACCGTGACCAGGACCAGCGTCGCGTTCGCCGAAGACAGGGCCGAGGCCGCCGCGCCCGCGGTGGCGGTCCACAGGGCGAGCCCCGCCGCCGTGCCCGCGGGCGGCCAGGCGCGAGCGTTCGGCACCGGTCGCAGCAGCGCCGCCACCCTTCGCGGCACGGGCCCCGGTGCCGGCCCGGCCGCCGCGAACGCGGGCAGCGGCGGCACCCGGCGCAGGTCGTGGCCCGGGCCCGACGCCAGCGCCGCCTTGCCGATGGCGCGCGCCACCACTCTGCGGTCGCCCACCGCACGGGCGGCGTCCTCGTCCGCCCAGCGTTCGGTGGTGAACGCGACGGCGGAACGCAGCGGGCGCAGGAACGGATTGGCGCGCGCGGCAAGACCGGCCACCAGGAGGAACCGATGGTGACGGCCCGTCAGATGGGCTTCCTCGTGAGCGATCAAGGCTTCGCGCTCGCGGGTGTCGAGGAGGTCCAGCATCCCGCTGGACACCACGACGCGCCCGCGCCCGCGAGGCCCACCGGGCAGCGCGTACGCATAGGGCCGCTCGTCCGGCAGTACCGCCCGCCGGGACGGCGGCAGTCCGGTCAGCGCCCGCTTGGCCCCGGCCCGCACCCGCCCATGGCGCCACAGGAGTTGACCGCAGGCCAGGGCGACGGCAGCCAGCACGAGGAGCGCGGCCTGCCCGACCGCCTCGTCGTACGGCACCACCGCCCGGACCTCCGGATCGGCCCAGGCGTCCGGCAGCGGATTGCCGGGCAACTGCGCGGTTCCGGCCACCATGAGGAGGAGGAGACACAGCGTGCTGCACACCGCGAGCACCCCGCCCACCAGCGACAGGACGCGCGTCGCCGTGCGCGGATGCAGCCTCGGGCCGGCGAGGCGGGCGATCGGCCAGGCGGTCAGCGGCAGCACGAGCGGCAGGACGACGAACACACCCACCGGATCAGTTCCCGGCCCCGCCGAGCAGTTCGCGCAGCAGCCGCTCGTCGTCCGGCGAGAGGTCGGTGACGAAGCTGGCGAGCACCGCGCCCCGGTCCCGCTCGGCGTCGAGCACCTTGCGCATCCGGCGGGCCGCGAGCCCCGCCTCGTCGGCCGGAATCCACACGAAGGAGCGGCCCGCGCGCTCGCGGGCCACCGCCTGCTTGGTGTGCAGCCGGGTCAGGATCGTCACGACGGTCGTATAGGCGAGCGGCTCGCCGAGCCACTGCTGCACCCAGCCCGCGGTCACCGGACCCGGCGCCTGGCGCAGCGCCGCGAGCACCCGCGCCTCCAGCTCCCCCTGCCCCCGGCGGGGGCGCCTCATCTGCTCCGTCACGTCGACATCGTACGAGGCGGCCGGGGCCCCCGGCCCGGCAGCGCACCCCGTACGAACGCGGCGCCCGGCTCCCGCAGCAGCTCATGAAGCCGGCCGAACACCTCGGCGGAGCGCCCGCCCGGCCAGTCGCCGGGCAGGAGTCCGGCGGGCAGCCCCGGGTCGGCGTACGGCAGCCGGCGCCAGGAGTCGAGGGCGAGGAGGTAGTCCCGGTAGGCGGCCTCGGTGTCGGTCCCGGGGGAGTCGCGGGCGCCCGGCCGGGTGTGCGCCCGCGACTCCCAGGTGCGCAGCACCGGTTCGTGCCGGTCGAGGAATTCCTCGTGCTGCTTGGCGATGGCCGGCAGGTCCCACCAGCGGGCGACGGCCTCCGCGGTGGGCGCGAAGCCGAGGTGCTCGCCCCTGAACAGGTCGACGTACGGGGCGAGTTGGAGGCGTTCCAGGGTGTGCCGGGTCTCGTCGTACAGCCGGGCCGGAGCGAGCCACACGCCCGGCGCGGCCGTGCCGAAGCCGAGTCCGGCCAGGCGCGAGCGCAGCACGTGCCGCTTGCTGCGCTCCGACTCCGGGACGGAGAACACCGCGAGCACCCAGCCGTCCGACGCCTGGGGCGAGGGGTGGGCGTAGATGCGCCGGTCGCCGTCGTCCAGGAGCTGGCGTGCGTCGGCCGACAGGGCGTAGCCGGCCGCCCCGGCCGCGGTGGGCTGCGCCACGAGCAGCCCGCGCCGTTTGAGCCGGGACACCGACGAGCGCACGGAGGGCGCGTCGACGCCGACCGCCGCGAGCAGCCGGATCAGTTCGGCGACCGCGAGGGAGCCGGAGGTCTCGCGCCCGTAGGCGCCGTACAGAGTCACGATCAGGGATCGGGGAGTGTGCAGCTCGGCCACGTGATCACTCTAGTTCCCGCAGCCGGAAGCGCTGGAGCTTGCCGGTGGGTGTGCGGGGGAGCGCGTCCAGGAAGACGATCTCGCGCGGGCACTTGTACGGGACGAGCTCGGACTTCACGAAGTCGCGCAGCAGCGCCACCGTGTCCGCGCCGCGCGCCACCCCCGGCCGCAGTACGCAGTACGCGACGACGACATGACCGCGCCGTTCGTCGGGCCGTCCCACCACCGCGGCCTCCGTGACGTCGGGGTGGCGCAGGAGCGCGTCCTCGACCTCGGGGCCCGCGATGTTGAACCCGGCCGAAATGATCATGTCGTCGGCGCGGGCCACGTACCGGAACCAGCCGTCGCTGTCGCGCACATAGGTGTCACCCGTGACGTTCCAGCCGTCCCGTACGTACTCGCGCTGCCGCTCGTCCGCGAGGTAGCGGCAGCCGACCGGGCCGCGCACGGCGAGCAGCCCGGGCTCGCCGTCCGGGACGGGCTTGCCCTGCCCGTCGACGATGCGGGCCTGCCAGCCGGGCACGGGTCGGCCGGTGGTGCCGGGCCGGATGTCCTCGTCCGCCGCGGAGATGAAGATGTGCAGGAGTTCGGTGGCGCCGATGCCGTTGATGATGCGCAGGCCGGTGCGCTCCTGCCAGGCCCGCCAGGTCGCCGCCGGAAGGTTCTCACCGGCCGAGACGCAGCGGCGCAGGGCGCCCAGGTCGTGCGCGTCGAGTTCCTCCAGCATCGTCCGGTACGCGGTCGGCGCGGTGAACAGGACCGATACGCGGTGCTCGGCGAGGGCCGGCAACAGCTGCCGGGGGCCCGCCTGTTCGAGCAGCAGGGCCGAGGCGCCGGCCCGCAGCGGGAAGACGACCAGGCCGCCGAGCCCGAACGTGAAGCCGAGCGGGGGGCTGCCCGCGAAGACGTCGTCGGGTGTCGGCTTCAGGACGTGCCGGGCGAACGTGTCGGCTATGGCGAGCACATCGCGGTGGAAGTGCATACAACCCTTGGGGCGTCCGGTCGTGCCCGAGGTGAAGGCGATCAGGGCGACATCGTCCGCCGAGGTGTCCACGGCGCTGAACCGCCCGGCGGGCGCCCGCTTGACCAGGTTCAGGAGATCTCCGGGCCCGTCGCCGCCGTACGCCGTGATGCGCAGGCCGGGTGCATCGGCCCGCTCCAGGTCGGCGAGTGCGCGGGCGTCGCACAGCGCGTGGCTGATCCGCGCGATGGAGCACATCACGCCCAGTTCGTGCGCGCGCTGCTGGGCCAGCACGGTTACGGCGACCGCGCCGGCCTTCATCACCGCCAGCCAGCACGCGGCCAGCCACGGCGTCGTCGGCCCGCGCAGCAGTACCCGGTTGCCGGGCACCACGCCGAGCTCACCGGTCAGGACGTGCGCGATCCGGTCGACGCGGTCGCGCAGTTCCCGGTACGTCCAGACCTCGCCCTGGCCGGTGCGGAAGACGGGGCGGTCCGGGCCGAAGCGCTCGATGGTGGCGTCGAGGAGTTCGGCGCCGCAGTTGAGCCGCTCGGGGTAGTGCGGCCCGGGCGGGCCGAGGACCAGGTCCGGCCACTGGTCGGTGGGCGGCAGATGGTCGCGGGGAAAGGTGTCGGCGTGCGCTGAGTTCTTCAGCTCCATACGGGATCGCCCCCTTGTCGCCTCTGGAGCGTATCGTTTGGATGACGACAGTCAACAGTTCGCGATAGGGCAGGTGTCTGTCGTTGTCGGAGCCGAGTGGAACAGTCGGAACCCGAGTGGAAAGGGGTGGCCATGCCCGGATTCGCGCTGGAGCCGGACCAGCTGGAATGGTGCGGGGAACTGCGGGTGCTCGCCGGGGCGCGGCTGCGCCCCCTTGCGGACAAGGGTGAGCCAGGTCGGGTCAACCGGCCACTCGTCGAGGCGCTCGGCGAGCACGGGCTGCTCGCCCGGCTCTTCGAATCCGGCGCGCTCGACCTGTGCCTGATGCGCGAAGCGCTGGCGTACGCGTGCACCGAGGCCGAGACCGCGCTCGCCCTCCAGGGCCTCGGCGCGCACCCGGTCGCCGCCTACGGGACGCCCGCGCAGCGCGGGCGCTGGCTGCCCGAGGTGATGGCGGGCCGCGCGGTCGCGGCCTTCGCGCTGAGCGAGCCGGGCGCGGGCTCGGACGCGGCCGCCCTCAGCCTCAACGCCGTCGAGAGCCAAGGAGGTTGGCGCCTGACGGGCGAGAAGTGCTGGATCTCCAACGCCCCCGAGGCCGACTTCTACACCGTCTTCGCCCGTACGACACCGGACGCCGGCGCGCGCGGAGTGACGGCCTTCCTGGTCCCCGCCGACCGGCCCGGCCTCACCGGCGCCGCGCTCGACATGCTCTCCCCGCACGCGATCGGCAGCCTCGACTTCGACGGCGTGCCGGTGGGCGCCGACGACGTCCTGGGCGAGCCCGATCAGGGCTTCCGGGTCGCGATGAACACGCTCAACCTGTTCCGGCCGAGCGTCGGGGCGTTCGCCGTCGGCATGGCGCAGGCGGCCCTTGACGCGACGCTCGCGCACACCGCCCGGCGCACCGCGTTCGGCGGCCCGCTGGGGGACCTCCAGGCGGTCGCCCACCGGGTCGCCGACATGGCGACGCGCACCGAGGCGGCCCGGCTCCTGGTGTACGCGGCGGCCGCCGCGTACGACCGGGGTGAGGCGGGCATCGCGCGCGGCTCGGCCATGGCGAAGCTGTTCGCCACCGAGACCGCGCAGTACGTCGTCGACGCGGCGGTCCAGCTCCACGGCGCCCGCGCGCTGCAACGCGGGCACCTCCTCGAACACCTCTACCGTGAGGTCCGCGCGCCCCGCATCTACGAGGGGGCGAGTGAAGTGCAGCGCACCATCATCGCGAAGGAGCTGTACCGGTGAGCCTCGACCGAGTGAACCCCGCCGCGCTGTCCCCGGCGACGGGGTTCAGCCATGCCGTCGTCGCCACCGGGTCCCGCGTGGTCTTCCTCGCCGGGCAGACCGCGCTCGACGGGGACGGCAAGGTGGTGGGCGCCACCCTGCCCGAGCAGTTCCGCACGGCCCTGACCAACCTGCTCGCGGCGCTGGCCGCGGCGGGGGGTTCGCCGGGCGACCTCGCGCGGGTCACCGTGTACGCGACGGATGTTGCCGCTTACCGGGAGCAGGCGCGTGAACTGGGCGCCATTTGGCGGGAGTTGGCGGGGCGGGACTACCCGGCGATGGCGGTGATCGGGGTGGTTCGACTGTGGGACACCCAGGCCCTGGTCGAGCTGGATGGGTTCGCGGTGCTGGAGTAGGTACTCCCGCGCGCCGGTCGCCTCCCACCCACCAGGGCAACCGACTCACCCCTCCAGCAACGCTCCCATCCAGTCCTCCACCCCCGCCACCGACCTAGGCAGCGCGCCCGACATCAGGTGGGCGCCGGTCTCCGTGATCACCAGGTCGTCCTCGATGCGGACGCCTATGCCGCGCAGTTCGGGCGGCAGCGTTTCGTCGTCCGGCTGGAGGTAGAGGCCGGGCTCCACCGTGAGGACCTGGCCGGGTTCCAGGACGCCGTCCAGGTACGTCTCGGCGCGGGCCTTCGCGCAGTCGTGGACGTCCAGGCCGAGCATGTGCCCGCTGCCGCACAGCGTGTAGCGGCGGTGCAGCTCGCCCGACGCGCCCTTCAGGACGCCCCACTCGGCGAGACCCTCCGCGATCACCCCCATCGCGGCCCGGTGGAAGTCGCGGAAGGCGGCGCCCGGCCGCAGCGCCGCGATGCCCGCGTCCTGCGCGGCCAGGACGAGTTCGTACACCTGGCGCTGGACGGGGGAGAAGCGGCCGGACAGCGGCAGGGTGCGGGTGATGTCGGCCGTGTACAGGGTGTCGGTCTCCACGCCCGCGTCGAGCAGGAGCAGGTCCTGGGGGTCGAGCCGCCCGTCGTTGCGGATCCAGTGCAGTACGCAGGCGTGCGCCCCGGACGCGGCGATCGTCTCGTACCCGGTGCCGTTGCCCTCGGCGCGGGCCCGCGCCCCGAAGGCGCCTTCGAGCACCCGCTCGCCGCGCGGGTGGGCCAGTGCGCGCGGCAGGGAGCGTACGACGTCCTCGAAGCCCGCGGTGGTGTGGTCGACGGCGAGCTGGAGCTGGGCCACCTCCCAGGCGTCCTTGACCAGCCTCAACTCGGATAGTGCGGTGGCGAGTTCGGGATCGGTGGCGGCGTTGCGGCCGGGGGCCGTCGCGTCCAGGTCGTCCACGTGGGCGCAGCGGATGCCCGTCAGGCGCTCGGTCTCCGCGAGGTCGGGGCGGCGGCCCACCCAGAACTCGCCGTACCTGCGGTCGCGGTAGAACTCGTCGTCGCCGTCGGCGCGCGGCGAGCGGGGCCGCAGATAGAGCACCGCCTCGTGCCGGGAGCCGGACGGCTCCAGGACCAGGACGTGGCCGGGCTGGTCCTCGCCGGTGAGGCCGGTCAGCCAGGCGTACGCGCTGTGCGGGCGGAAGCGGTGGTCGCAGTCGTTGGTGCGTACCCTCAACTCCCCGGCGGGCACGATCAGTCGCTCGCCGGGAAAGCGGGCGGAAAGCCGCGCCCGGCGGCCCGGCATGACGTCGAATCCGGACACTCGGGCGTCCCGGGGCAGCGGAGTCGGGGCCCAGTCGCCGCTCATGAACGCGGCGAGTTCAGGGCTGATGGGAAGGTCGTGGCTGCCGGTGTTGAGGGGGGCTGGGCGCTCGGCCATCGGATCTCCCGGGGTGAGGGGGATGGGCAAGGGTGGGTGCGCCGGGGTGCACGGATGAACGGGTGCATCGGGCGGCTAGTGCAATTTCACATTACTATGTCACAGCTCACAACCCCTCCATTGAGCTGCCCAAGTGCCCATCCGTCCAAGTGTCCATCCGTGCGAGTCGACCGAGGTCGGACCCTTGTGGGCACCCGTCATTGGTCAGTAAAATGTCACACACCACACTAGGGAGTTCGACCATGACGTCTGCAGCACCCCAGCGCATCCGCCCCTGGCACGGAATCCTCGTCGCGACCGCGCTTCCCCTGCGCTCCGACCTTTCCGTCGACCTCAACTCCTATGCCCAGCACGTGCGTTGGCTGATCGAGAGTGGTAGCGACGGCGTCGTGCCGAACGGTTCGCTCGGCGAATACCAGACCCTGACCGACGAGGAGCGGGCCCGCGTCGTACACACCGCCGTCGAGGCGGCGGGCGACGGCGACCGCGTCATGGTGGGTGTCGCCGCGTACGGCAGCACGGAATCCCGCCGCTGGGCGGAACAAGCCGCCGAGGCCGGCGCGGGCTCCGTGCTGCTGCTCCCGCCGAACGCCTACCGTGCCGACGAGCGCTCGGTGCGGGCCCACTACGCCGAGGTCGCCAAGGCGGGCCTGCCCGTCGTCGCCTACAACAACCCGTACGACACCAAGGTCGACCTGACGCCCGCGCTGCTCGCCCAGCTGTACGCCGACGGCAGCATCGTCGCCGTCAAGGAGTTCAGCGGCGATGTGCGCAGGGCCTACGAGATCGCCGAGCTCGCCCCGGAACTGGACCTGTTGGTGGGCGCCGACGACGTGCTGCTCGAACTGGCCCTGGCCGGCGCGGTCGGCTGGATCGCCGGTTACCCCAACGCCCTGCCCGTCTCCTGCGCCGAGCTCTACCGCGCGGCCCTCGCGGGCGACCTCGCCACCGCCCGCCCCCTCTACCGGGCGCTGCACCCGCTGCTGCGCTGGGACTCCAAGACCGAGTTCATCCAGGCCATCAAGCTCTCCATGGACCTGGCCGGCCGGCCAGGCGGCCAGGTCCGGCCGCCCCGCCAGCCGCTCACCGCCGAACAGGACGCCGTGGTGCGCGCCGCCACCGAGAAGGCGCTCGCCGAAGGCCACAAGTAGCCCGGATCGGAGCAGGGCAGTCCGGTGAGGGCGGCCCGGACCCAAGCAGCTTTCCAGGAAGGCGAATTCATGCGGACCCGACACGTCTACCACGCCGTCGACTCGCACACCGAAGGCATGCCGACCCGCGTCATCACCGGCGGGCTCGGCGTCATCCCCGGTGCCACCATGGCCGAGCGGCGCCTCCACTTCATGGAGCACCTCGACCACATCCGTACGCTCCTGATGTACGAGCCGCGCGGCCACGCGTCGATGAGCGGCGCGATCCTCCAGCCGCCGACCCGGCCCGACGCGGACTACGGCGTCCTCTACATCGAGGTCTCCGGCCTCCTCCCGATGTGCGGACACGGCACCATCGGGGTGGCCACCGTGCTGGTGGAGACCGGCATGGTGGCGGTCACCGAACCCGTCACCACCGTGCGCCTGGACACTCCGGCGGGCCTGGTGAGTGTGGACGTCCAGGTCGAGGACGGCGAGGCCCGCTCGGTCACCCTGACCAACGTCCCCTCGTTCTGCCTGGCCCTCGACCGCAAGACGGAGGTCCCGGGCCTCGGCACGGTGACCTACGACCTCGCGTACGGAGGCAACTTCTACGCCTTCGTCGAACTCGAAGCGCTCGGCCTCCCCTTCGACCGGGAGCGCAAGGACGACCTGCTCGCCGCGGGGCTCGCCATCATGGCCGCCATCAACGCGACCGACCCGCCGGTGCACCCCGAGAACCCGGAGATCGCCGGGGTGAAGCACGTCTACCTGGCCGCCCCCGGCTCAACCGCGACGCGCTCACGCCACGCCATGGCGATCCACCCCGGCTGGTTCGACCGCTCGCCGTGCGGCACGGGCACCTCCGCGCGGATGGCCCAACTGCACGCGCGGGGCGAGCTGCCCCTGCACCAGGACTTCACCAACGAGTCCTTCATCGGCACGGAGTTCACCGGGCGCCTGGTGGAGGAGACCAGCGTGGGCGGGCTCCCCGCGGTCGTGCCCACGGTCACCGGCCGGGCCTGGATCACAGGAACCGCCCAGTACTTCCTGGACCCCTCCGACCCGTTCCCGGCGGGGTTCCTGCTGTGACCCACGAAGGCTCGCCGCTGTGATCCATCTCGACGCCGACGACATCGCGGCGCTGCTGCCCCCGGCCGGGGCGGCCGAGGCCCTGGCCGGGGCCCTGCGCGCGGGCCTCGACCCGGAGCAGTGCCCGGCCCGGTCCAACATTCCCGTTCCGGCCGGGGAGTTGCTCGTCATGCCGGCCGCTTCGGCTAAGTACGCCGGCGTGAAGATCGCGGGGGTCGCACCCGCCAACCCGGGCCGAGGACTGCCCCGCATCACTGGCAGCTACCTCCTCCTGGACGGCCCGACCCTGCTGCCGCTCGCGGTACTGGACGCGGCGGCGCTGACCGCGGTGCGCACGGCGGCCGTCTCAGCCCTGGCGATCGAAGCCCTCGCCGAACCGGCCGCGGCCCGCCTGGTCCTGTTCGGGGCGGGGCCGCAGGCTTCCGCACATCTCGAATCGGCCCTGAACACAAGAGAGTTGACTCACGTGACGGTCGTGTCGCGGACGGGCGAGGCGGCCGAACGTCTGGTGACGTACGCCCGCGAGCTCGGTCTGGAGGCCCGCACCGGCGAGCCGTCGGATGTGTCGTCCGCCGACCTCGTGATCTGCTGCACCACGGCGTGCGAACCGCTCTTCGACGGGCGCCGCATCCCCGCCCACGCCACGGTCGTGGCGGTCGGCTCGCACCAGCCCGCCGTACGCGAAACGGACTCGGAGCTGGTGCGGCGCTCCTCGCTCTGGGTGGAGGCGCGGACGGCCGCCCTGCGCGAGGCGGGAGACCTGCTGATCCCGCTGGCCGAAGGCGTGATCGGTGAGGACCACATCACGGGGACGCTGGCCGATCTGGTCCGCGACGGGGTGCGACCTCCGGGCGACCGCCCGCGCTTCTTCAAGAGCGTGGGCATGGCCTGGGAGGATCTGGCGGTGGCGGGGGCGGTGCACCGGGCATCAAGTCCCGTACGGACAATGCCAGTTGGGGAAGATCTGCGTGACCTCGAACCACCCGATGGCGGAAGGTGAGATTGGTCAGGCCGGCACACAACGAGGGCTTGCGGACCTGGCGCCGTCCGGTGACCGCGCGGCTGCCGAGGCGTGCGGGGCCGACCACCTGGGCCGCGTACGGTCGTTGTGGGCCCCCGTCGGAAACGGGTAGAGGGCCGGGCCTTTGAAAAGGCCCGGCCCGCCCTCATCTCTGAGTCTCTAGATGTCCCGGAAGATCTCGATCTGCGCCCCCACCGAGTTGAGCCGCTCGGCCAGGTCCTCGTAGCCGCGGTTGATGACGTACACGTTGCGCAGCACGGACGTGCCCTCCGCGGCCATCATGGCGAGCAGGACGACCACGGCCGGGCGCAGTGCCGGGGGGCACATCATTTCGGCGGCGCGCCAGCGGGTGGGGCCTTCCACCAGGACCCGGTGCGGGTCGAGGAGCTGGAGGCGGCCGCCGAGGCGGTTGAGGTCCGTGAGGTAGATCGCGCGGTTGTCGTAGACCCAGTCGTGGATGAGCGTCTGGCCCTGGGCCACCGCCGCGATCGCCGCGAAGAACGGCACGTTGTCGATGTTGAGGCCGGGGAACGGCATCGGGTGGATCTTGTCGATGGGCGCCTCCAGCTTGGAGGGGCGCACGGTGAGGTCGATCAGCCGGGTGCGCCCGTTGTCGGCGGCGTACTCGGCGGTGCGGTCGTGGTCGAGGCCCATCTCTTCGAGGACCGCGAGCTCGATCTCCAGGAACTCCACCGGGACCCGACGGATCGTCAGCTCGGACTCGGTGACGACGGCCGCGGCCAGCAGGCTCATCGCCTCGACCGGGTCCTCGGAGGGCGAGTAGTCGACGTCGACGTCGATGTCGGCCATGCCGTGCACGGTCAGCGTGGTGGTGCCGACGCCGTCGACCCGGACGCCCAGCGCCTCAAGGAAGAAGCACAGGTCCTGGACCATGTAGTTGGAGGAGGCGTTGCGGATGACGGTGACGCCGTCGTTGCGTGCGGCCGCGAGCAGCGCGTTCTCGGTGACGGTGTCGCCGCGTTCGGTCAGCACGATCGGACGGTCGGGCGCGGTGCGTTCCACCACGGCGTGGTAGATCCCCTCGGTGGCCGTGATGTCCAGGCCGAACCGGCGGAGCGCGATCATGTGCGGTTCGATGGTGCGGGTGCCGAGGTCGCAGCCGCCGGCGTACGGAAGCCGGAAGTTGTCCATGCGGTGAAGGAGCGGGCCGAGGAACATGATGATGGAGCGGGTGCGGCGGGCGGCGTCCGCGTCCATCGCGTCGAGGTCGAGCCGGGCCGGCGGCACGATCTCCAGGTCGGTCCCGTCGTTGATCCAACGGGTGCGCACACCAATGGAGTTGAGGACTTCGAGGAGCCGGTAGACCTCTTCGATGCGGGCCACCCGGCGCAGCACGGTGCGGCCCTTGTTGAGCAGCGAGCCGCAGAGCAGCGCCACACAGGCGTTCTTGCTCGTCTTGACGTCGATCGAGCCCGAGAGGCGGCGGCCGCCGACAACGCGGAGGTGCATGGGGCCCGAGTAGCCGAGGGAGACGATTTCGCTGTCGAGCGCTTCACCGATGCGCGCGATCATCTCAAGGCTGATGTTCTGGTTCCCGCGCTCGATGCGGTTCACGGCGCTCTGGCTGGTGCCCAGAGCCTCGGCCAACTGCGTCTGTGTCCAGCCCCGGTGCTGCCGGGCGTCACGGATGAGCTTGCCGATGCGTACGAGGTAGTCGTCTGCCATAGGGGCAGGCTATCTCAGATATGAGATGCCGCTCGCGTTGAGGTGGGCCAACGGGGTGAGGAACCGTCAATTCCGATACTGCGGTCCGCGCGCGAGGGCGGCAAGCGGAAGGGATCCATCCGGAAGCGGGGCATTTATGCGCTTGCCGGGCATGTCGTACGCCATGCGTGTGGAACCCGGAGTCGTGTGACCGCGTAACCCGAGGTCGAGGGTGTGGCGCGAGCCGCGTCGACACCCCCGGCCCCTGAATGGCCTCGCCCGCGCATGACCTACCGGCGGCCATGTACTAGAGTTATCTCGACATCGAGATATCTACCGAGGCGCACCGCAGCCGACGCTCGGTAAGGGTTACCTAACTTAGCCTTACCTTAGCGGATCGACAACACGTCGTGGCGGCAGGATTGTGGTGGAACGCGCACATATATGAAGGAGACTGTCGTGTCGGCGAACAGCTTCGACGCCCGCAGCACGCTGCGCGTGGGCGACGAGTCGTACGAGATCTTCAAGCTGGACAAGGTCGAGGGCTCCGCGCGCCTCCCTTACAGCCTGAAGGTTCTCCTGGAGAACCTGCTCCGCACCGAGGACGGCGCGAACATCACCGCCGACCACATCCGGTCGCTCGGCAACTGGGACTCCCAGGCCCAGCCCAGCGAGGAGATCCAGTTCACGCCGGCCCGCGTGATCATGCAGGACTTCACCGGTGTGCCCTGTGTCGTGGACCTCGCCACCATGCGCGAGGCCGTCAAGGAGCTCGGCGGCGACCCGGCGAAGGTCAACCCGCTCTCCCCGGCCGAGCTGGTCATCGACCACTCCGTCATCGCCGACAAGTTCGGCACCAAGGACGCGTTCGCCCAGAACGTGGAGCTGGAGTACGGCCGCAACAAGGAGCGCTACCAGTTCCTGCGCTGGGGCCAGACCGCCTTCGACGACTTCAAGGTCGTCCCCCCGGGCACCGGCATCGTCCACCAGGTCAACATCGAGCACCTCGCCCGTACGGTCATGGTGCGCAACGGTCAGGCCTACCCCGACACCCTGGTCGGCACCGACTCGCACACCACGATGGTCAACGGCCTCGGCGTGCTGGGCTGGGGCGTCGGCGGCATCGAGGCCGAGGCCGCGATGCTGGGCCAGCCGGTCTCGATGCTCATCCCGCGCGTCGTCGGCTTCAAGCTGACCGGCGAGCTGAACCCGGGCACCACCGCCACCGACCTGGTCCTCACGATCACCGAGATGCTGCGCAAGCACGGCGTCGTCGGCAAGTTCGTCGAGTTCTACGGCGAGGGTGTGGCCGCCACTTCGCTGGCCAACCGCGCCACCATCGGCAACATGTCGCCGGAGTTCGGCTCCACCGCCGCGATCTTCCCGATCGACGACGAGACCCTGAAGTACCTGCGCCTGACCGGCCGCGACGCCCAGCAGGTCGCCCTCGTCGAGGCGTACGCCAAGGAGCAGGGCCTCTGGCTGGACCCGGCCGCCGAGCCCGACTTCTCCGAGAAGCTGGAGCTCGACCTCTCCACCGTCGTCCCCTCCATCGCCGGCCCGAAGCGTCCGCAGGACCGCATCGTGCTCGCGAACGCGTCCCAGCAGTTCGCGCTCGACGTCCGCAACTACGTCGACGAGGACGACGAGGCGGGCAAGGAGTCCTTCCCGGCCTCCGACTCCCCGGCCTCCGCCAACGGCGTGCCGAGCCGCCCGACGCTGGTCACCCTGGCCGACGGCTCCTCGTTCGAGATCGACCACGGCGCCGTCACCGTCGCCGCGATCACCTCGTGCACCAACACCTCGAACCCGTACGTCATGGTCGCCGCGGCCCTCGTCGCGAAGAAGGCCGTGGACAAGGGCCTGACCCGCAAGCCGTGGGTCAAGACCACGCTGGCCCCGGGCTCGAAGGTCGTCACCGACTACTTCGACAAGGCCGGCCTCACCCCGTACCTCGACAAGATGGGCTTCAACCTCGTCGGGTACGGCTGCACCACCTGCATCGGCAACTCCGGTCCGCTGGACGAGGAGATCTCGAAGGCGATCAACGAGCACGACCTCGCGGTCACCTCGGTGCTCTCCGGCAACCGCAACTTCGAGGGCCGGATCAACCCCGACGTCAAGATGAACTACCTGGCGTCCCCGCCGCTGGTCGTCGCGTACGCCATCGCCGGTTCGATGAAGGTCGACATCACCACCGAGGCGATCGGCACCGACACCGAGGGCAACCCGGTCTTCCTCAAGGACATCTGGCCGACCGAGGCCGAGGTCAACGACGTCGTGGCCAACGCCATCGGCGAGGACATGTTCAACAAGTCCTACCAGGACGTCTTCGCGGGTGACGCGCAGTGGCAGTCGCTGCCGATCCCGACCGGCAACACCTTCGAGTGGGACACCGAGTCGACCTACGTCCGTAAGCCCCCTTACTTCGAGGGCATGACGATGGAGACCACCCCGGTCTCCGACATCGCCGGCGCCCGCGTCCTGGCGAAGCTGGGCGACTCGGTCACCACCGACCACATCTCCCCGGCCGGTGCGATCAAGGCCGACACCCCGGCCGGCAAGTACCTCACGGAGCACGGCGTCGAGCGCCGCGACTTCAACTCCTACGGCTCGCGCCGTGGCAACCACGAGGTCATGATTCGCGGCACCTTCGCGAACATCCGCCTGCGCAACCAGATCGCGCCGGGCACCGAAGGCGGCTTCACCCGCGACTTCACCGTCGAGGGCGCCCCGGTCTCCTTCATCTACGACGCCTCGCAGAACTACCAGGCCGCCGGCATCCCGCTGGTCATCCTGGCGGGCAAGGAGTACGGCTCGGGCTCGTCCCGCGACTGGGCCGCCAAGGGCACCGCGCTGCTCGGCGTCAAGGCCGTCATCGCCGAGTCGTACGAGCGCATCCACCGCTCGAACCTCATCGGCATGGGCGTCCTGCCGCTCCAGTTCCCGGAGGGCGCGACCGCCGCCTCGCTCGGCCTGACCGGCGAGGAGACCTTCTCCTTCACCGGCGTGACCGTCCTGAACGACGGCAGCACCCCGCGCACGGTCAAGGTCACCACCGACACGGGCGTGGAGTTCGACGCGGTCGTCCGCATCGACACCCCCGGCGAGGCGGACTACTACCGCAACGGCGGCATCATGCAGTACGTGCTGCGGAACCTGATCCGCAACTAAGCACCCCAACGAGTAAGGCCCGCACCCCGGTCGGGGGTGCGGGCCTTACTCGTGTGCCACGTTCTGGATCAGAACATCAGGCGCATGCCGTTCCAGCCGGTGCCGACCTTGACGCGGTCCTTGAAGGGCGCGCCGTTGGTGGTGCCGGTGCCCGCGTAGAACCAGAGGGCGCCGGAGGCGTCGCGGCCGATGAGGTCGACCTTGCCGTCGAAGTCCAGGTCGCCGAGGCCGACGAGCTTGTTGTACGTGTTCCAGCCCGCGCCGAGCTTGACGCGGTTGCCGAACGGGGCGGCCCAGTTGCCGGTGCCCGGGTAGAGCCAGGCGACGCCCGAGTTGTCGACGGCGATGATGTCGGCCTTGCCGTCGCCGTTCATGTCGCCGCGACCGGCGATCTTGGTCATGGCGCCCCAGCCGCCACCGAGCTTGACGGGGTTGGTGAACCCGCCGTCGCCCTTGGCCGTGTAGAGCCACAGCACGCCGGCCTTGTCACGGGCGATCAGGTCGTCGGCCGGCGCCCCGGCGAGGTTGCCCGGCGAGAAGACGAGGTTGTACGCGTCCCAGCCCGCGCCCAGGTCCTTCGGGGTGCCGTCCGCGCTGTCGTAGACCAGGTGGCCGTTGGTGTACAGCTCGTAGAAGGCGTCGAAGGCGCCGTCCTTGTTGTTGTCCACCTTGGTGGCCTGGCTGAACTCGCCGTAGGGGCCCTTTACCGCGATGCGGTCGCCGAAGCCGCCCGACCCGTTCGGCGGGTAAAGGTAGCCCTGACCCGATGCGTCCGCCGCGATCAGCGGGAACGTTTCGGCAGCCGGGGTCTCGTCGCCCGCCGCGAAGGAGCGGTTGGCGGCGGAGCCGGACTGCTTGGCCTTGGCGGTCTTCTGCGCCGACTGGGCCGTCTTCGCCGCGCTGGACGGCGTGCTGTCCGCGGAAGCCGCACCCGCGGTCGTGCCGACGAGAGCTGCTGCGATCGCTGCGACGGCGATGCGGGACAGGGCGCGACCGCCCTTACGGCCGGAAAGTATGGCCACGTATTTCTCCATGTCGAGGAAGAGACGCGCCGCGCCTGGTCGAGGCACGACGCGAGATCTTCTGGATCCTTTCACGCGATCTTTGCGTGTCAACTAGTGACCTGAGTCGTTGATGCGTCGTTTGATATGCATGGGGCGTCCGGGGCCGCGGTTGGCCGAACTGGTGTTGTCCGAGCGCGAGCGTGAGGTGC
>NZ_LGDD01000348.1 GCF_001279695.1 Streptomyces sp. WM6378 | reverse complement strand
CCCCCCGCCGCCCCCACCGCCGTACGATCACCGCCGCCGCAGCGCTCGCGCTGGTGGGAAGCGCCGCCTGGGCCGCCCTCCCGCACCCGCACGAGGCGAGCCCGGGCGCCCCCGCGCCGACCGCCTGCCAGGGTGCGAGCTGCCAGGGCGACGCCCCCTCCGCCTCCCCCTGCCGCACCGACGCGCGCACGCAGAGCGCCCTGACCACGGCCTCGTACGCGGTGAAGCTCCGCTACAGCCCGTCCTGCGACACCATCTGGTCCGAGGTCCGCAACAGCTCCACCGGCGCCGACACCGAGAGCCCGATGCTGGTGGCCCCCGACCCGCAGGAGGCCGAGGCGTGCGCGGAGGTCAACCACAAAATGCTGTGCACGGGGGACGTGCCGCCGGGTTAGGGCCCCTGCGGTCAGATGCCTAACCCGCGACCGCCGACCCGGCCTTCTTCCAGTTGTCCCGCAGCCGCGTCAGGTAGTCCGACGCCTGGCTGCCCATCTTCGCGCCCCGCGCGAACGCCGCCATGTTGCCGCCGCCCGCGTTGTACCCGAGCGCCATCAGCTCCTCCCTGGTGTACGAGCCCGCCCAGTGCGAGGGGAGCTCGGCGGACATGTCGTGCAGGTACCAGGCCGCCGCCTCCACCGCGAGCGCCCGGTCGTCCGGCAGCTCCTCCCACTTCCGGGAGGCGAAGTCCCGCCCCCGCTTCGTCTGGTCGAACGCGGCCCGGTGCATGTTCGCGATGCCGAAGGCCGCGTCCGGCTTGTACTTCTGCCAGCTCCGCTCGAAGGCCGCGTCGTGCGGCTTGTAGTCCTCGTTGTAGAGGATCGCCATCAGGAGCTGCGCGCTGATGTCCGCCTTCTTGGCGTACTTGCGGACCTGGGGTGCGTAGTCGGCCGGGTCGTACGAACCGCTCGGCGCCGACGGAGTCGCCGACGGCTTCGCGGACGAGGACGCGCCGGGCGGCGGTGTACGCGCCGGGCTTCCCGAATCCGAGCCCAGCAGCCCGGCGTGGACGCATCCCCAGCCGATCAGCGCGGCAATCGGAAGCAGCAACCACTGGGCACGCCCGCCCCGCCTGCGCTGTTCAGCCATCGCCACCCCGTCCGTCGAGTCCGGGTCCATAGCGCCCGTTCCAGGAAAGCCCAGTCTAGGAAAGTGCCTTTCGAAGCGACCCGGCTGCCTGACGGTAATTGCCCAACTCGTCTCCCCCCTCAGACCACGTCGGAGTGCGGGAAGTGCAGGGTGCGAGTGGCGGCGAGCCGGTCCCATGGGCCACCGTCGCCGCCACTCCCCCGTCCGCTCCCCCGTGCCCTTTCAGGTTCTCGCACGGCACGGCCCGTTCCATCCCCCGAGCGGACCATCCGTCTCCCCCACGCGGGGGAGCCGCCGCGGCGCCGAGGACGACGGGCTTGAGGTCCCGCGTCCCGCGCTTCGACCGCGGGCCGTCGCTGGCCGGTCGCGCAGTTCCCCGCGCCCCTGGACGGCTGCCCAGCGTCGCGCAGCGGAGCCGCACGGACGCAGCCCCGCGCCCCTGGACAGGCGGAGCGCCTACGCCGCCATCCGGAACGTTCCCATCGCCTCCCTCACCTCGTCCAGGGTGACCTCGGCGATCGCGTTCGCCCGCTCGTTGCCCTCGCCGATCAACTTCCTTACGTAGTCCATGTCTTGGGCGTACTCGGCGCGACGGGCCCGCAGGGGGGCGAAGTGGGTGTTGACGGCTTCCGTCACCGTCGCCTTCAGGGCGGCCGAGCCTCCGTCGCCGATTTCGGAGGCCACCTCGTGCGGGTCGCGGCCCTGGCAGAGGGCGGCGAGCAGGACGAGGTTGCTCACTTCGGGGCGGGTCTCCGGGTCGTACGAGATCGTGCGGATCGGGTCCGTTTTCGCGGCTCGGACCAGGCGGGCCGTTTCATCCGAACTCGCCTTCAGTGCAATGGAGTTGGCCCGGCTCTTGCTCATCTTCGTACCGTCCGTGCCGAGCAGGAGCGGGGCCTCGGAGAGGAGGGTGCGCGGTTCGGGGAAGACCGGGCCGTACCGCTCGTTGAAGCGGCGCGCGATCGTGCGGGTCAGTTCCAGGTGCGGCACCTGGTCCTTGCCGACCGGGACCAGGTTCGCCTTGCAGAACAGGATGTCGGCGGCCTGGTGGGCGGGGTAGGTGTACATCAGGCCCGAGACGGCCGCCTGGCGGGAGTGCGCGATCTCGTCCTTCACCGTGGGGTTGCGGCTCAGCTCGGCCACCGAAATCAGGCTCAGGAAGGGGAGCAGGAGTTGGTTCAGGGCCGGGATCGCGCTGTGGGTGAAGATCGTCGCCCGGGTCGGGTCGACGCCCGCGCCGAGATAGTCGAGGACCACGTCCTCCACGTTTTCGGTCAGGCGCTCCGCCACGTCTCTGTCGGTCAGCACCTGGTAGTCCGGGATCACCAGGAAGAGGTCCACGCCCTCGTTCTGCAGGCGGACCCGGTTCTGGAGCGTGCCGAAGTAGTGGCCCAGGTGCAGGGGGCCGGTGGGGCGGTCGCCCGTCAGGATGCGGTCCTGGGCGGTGGGGGTGGTGGTGTTCGGGGTCGTGGTCAGGGTGGTCATCGTGGGCTCCTCGTGGGCAGTGGGGTGGGGCGGGCCTGGACGGCGCCCACTGCGGGATCCAGCGAGGGCAACAAAAAGGGCCGTCCAGTGATGAACGGCCCGCTGACGATGTCGCGCGTGTGAGTCGTGGCCGCTCCTAGGAGGAGCGCCACCAGCAGAGGTGAGTACGGCACTGCGACGCGGACGACATGCGTTCACTGTAGCCCGGCGGAACGGCGCGTGCCCAGGGTCTTTGGGCACGCGCCGCATGGAGTCGAGGGTCAGTACAGGCTCTGGTACGTCTGCCAGCCGCCGCCTATCCGTACGCGGTCGGTGTACGCGCCGGAGCCGTTGCCGGGGTAGCGCCACAGGACGCCGTCGGTGTCGCGGGCCACCAGGTCCGCCTTGCCGTCGCCCGTGATGTCGCCGACGCCGGCGAGCGCGTTGTAGATCCCCCAGCCCGCGCCGAGGCGGACCCGGTCGCCGAAGGTGCCCTTGCCGTTGCCGTCGTAGCGCCACAGCACCCCGGACGTGTCCCGCGCGAGCAGGTCGCCGAAGCCGTCGCCGTTCAGGTCACCGGCGCCGATGACCGTGTTGTAGATCCCCCAGCCGAAGCCGATCTTGACGGGGTCCTTGAAGCGGCCCGCCCCGTTGTCGGCGTACATGTACAGGTCGCCCGAGGGGGTGCGGGCCAGCAGGTCGGGGCGGCTGTCGCCGGTCAGGTCGCCGGGGACGGTGAGCTGGTCGTACGCGTTCCAGCCGGCGCCGAGCGCGAGGTGCGGGCCGCCGGGCGCGAAGGCCTTGTTCGCGGCGCCGTCGTAGCGGGTGAGCTGCCCGGAGGCGTCGCGCACGAGGAGCTCGTTGTTGCCGTCGTTGGTGAGGTCGCCCGCCGGGACGTAGCGGGAGGTGGTGGGCCAGCCCGGCGCGGAGGGGCCGGGGGTGACGTCGCCGCTGCCGTTGCCGGTGCGGATGGTGAGGGTGCCGCCGGGGGTGAGGGCGAGGAGGTCGCCCCGGCCGTCGCCGTTGTAGTCGCGCCAGGTGGCGGGGCCCGGGGCGGTCGTGGCGGTCATCAGGCGGCTGGTGGAGGTGCCGGTGGGGTCCTCCCACAGGGCGGTCGGGCGGTTGTCCGGGCCGCCCACGGATATGCCGCCCCGCGCGTACCCGGTCGTGTTGGCGCTGAGCTCCTTGGGCGTGCTCCAGGCGCCGGCCATGCGGGTGGCCACGACGAAGCGGTCGGAGTTGCCGTCGTCGGCGGGCTGGCTCCACCCGGCGTGCACGGTGCCGTCGGCCGTGATGTCCGCGCCGAACGGCGTCATGCCCGCGTACTGCGTCGACAGGGTCTGCACCGGGGACCAGGTGCCGGTGGCGGCGGCCCGGGTCGAGGTGCGGATGTAGAAGCCGTCCGTACCGGACTGGTAGTCCGACCAGACGAGGGTGACGGCGCCGTCGGGACCGGTGAGCGGGGCCGGCACGGCGTCGCCGAAGCTGTCGGTGCTCGCCGCGCTCTCGACGGGCCCCCAGGTGCTGCTCGCGGCCGGTCTCTGCGCGTAGTTGAGGGCTCCGTTCGCGAGCCACGTCATCGCGAGGGCTCCGCCCGGGCCGGCCGCCAGCCTGGCCTCGGCCGCCGGGACCGGGGTGGGGAACGTGTCGTGCGGGGCGCTCCAGGTGGCGCTCGACGCGGCCTGCTCGGCCGATTCGAAGGCCGCTCCCGTGGCCCCGTACTCCGTCCACACCACCGACACCGAGCCGTCGGCGGCCACCGCGACCTGGGGGTACGCGTCCTGCGCCCCGCCGCCCGTGTCGTCGAGCCGGGCCGGCGCCGACCAGGCACCGCCCGCCCCGGTGCGCTCGGCCGCGTACACCTCGTACTGCGGGTCGACGCTGTGCGCCCACACCACGACGGTGCGGCCCGAGGGGGTGCCCGCGAGCTGGATGTCCTGGATGCGGTCGGCCGTGGCTATCTGCACCGGGGCCGACCAGGATGTGGCCCCGGCGGGCAGCGCCGAGGTGCGCAGCACCGATCCGGCGGCGGCCACGTCGACCCAGGCGACGGTGACCGAGCCGTCCGGCGCCGCCAGGAGGTGCGCGTCGACGGGCGAGGACGTGTCGTACGTGGAGCTCGCCAGGGTGCGCACCGGCCCCCACTTGGTGATCCCCGCCGGACGCACCGCCACCAGGAGATCGCGCTGCGAGCGGTCGGCCGCGAGTCTGGACCAGAGGACGACCACCGTGCCGTCCTTGGCCGTTCGGGTGTCGATCAGCGTCTGGATCGTCGTACCGTCGGTGAGCGCGTACGGCGCGCCCCACTGGTCGGTCTCGATGGCCGGGTGAGGTCCGGGGCTGGCCCCCGCGCCCGTCGTACCGAGGGCGCCGAGTGCGAGTGCGGACGTCAGCGCCGTGGTGAACACCCGCCGCAGCAGCGTGCTCCGCCGGCCGTGCCTGTTCTCTGCCACTGGATCTAGCCGGGAGTGCTGGCGTTCATGCCGGTTGGGAATGGCTTCTGGAGAGTGCTCTGACCTGGGCTGGAACACGGGTGTCCTCTCTGAGGAGGGGTGTTGTCAGTGGTAGTCGTTAGCGTGGCGGTCGTGCAGCTTCGTTATCAGTACCGCGCCTACCCGACGCCCGGCCAGTGCATCAGTGCGGCCAGGGTGTTCGGGTGCCGGCGTGTGGTCTGGAACGACGCTTTGGCTCGGATCAGGCCGGTGAAGGCGTCGAACAAGCTGCTGGGCAACCCGAAGGCCCGCACTGCTCAGGGCCCGTATCTGCAGGTCCCGAAGAACGCCGATCGTGCATGCCGCGCAAGGATAGAGAAGCCGCCCGGCTCGGGCCCAGCATGCGAGTAGCCGGGAGATTAACAGCAGATTCGGAATCCCGAACTCCCCTGCGGGGACCAGTTGTTGGCCGCCCCATGTGCCTAGGGCGGCAGGATCTGGGCCAGCAGGTCGCGGACCCGGGCCTCGATCTCGTCCCGGATCGGGCGGACCGCTTCGACGCCTCGGCCCGCCGGGTCCGCCAGCTTCCAGTCCAGGTACGTCTTCCCGGGGAAGACCGGGCAGGCGTCACCGCAGCCCATGGTGATCACTACATCGGATGCCCGCACCGCCTCGGCCGTCAGCACCTTCGGCGTCTCGGTGGCGATGTCGACACCAGCCTCCGCCATGGCCTCGACGACGGCCGGGTTGATGCTGCCGGCGGGGGCCGATCCCGCCGAGCGGACCTCGACGCGGCCTTCCCCGAGGTGGGTGAGGAACGCGGCGGCCATCTGGGACCGGCCCGCGTTGTGGACGCACACGAACAGCACGGACGGCCTGGCGGAGCTGGTCTCAGACACGGGTGGCACCTTCCGGCAGGACGGCCGGACCGGCCGACGGGTCAACGGAGTTGGGGAAGAAGCGGCGGGCGGCCAGGGCGACGTACACCAGGCCGATCAGCGCGGGCACCTCGATGAGCGGGCCTACCACCCCGGCCAGGGCTTGCCCGGACGTCGCACCGAACGTCGCGATGGCGACCGCGATGGCGAGCTCGAAGTTGTTGCCCGCGGCGGTGAACGCGAGCGTGGTCGTCCTGGGGTAGTCCAGCCCCACAGCCTTGCCCAGAACCATGGATCCGGCCCACATGGCGGCGAAGTACACAAGGAGCGGCAGCGCGATCCTGGCGACATCCAGGGGCTGGGTGGTGATCGCATCGCCCTGGAGGGCGAACAGCACGACGATCGTGAACAGCAGCCCGTACAGGGCGAACGGACCGATGCGCGGGACCAGTCGGGTCTCGTACCAGGTCCGCCCCTTGGCCCTCTCGCCGAGCTTGCGGGTGAGGAAGCCAGCCAGCAGGGGGATGCCGAGGAAGATCAGCACACTGCGGGCGATCTCCCAGACGGACACGTCGAGCGTGGTCCGGTCCAGGCCCAGCCGACCAGGCAGGACCGACAGGTAGAACCAGCCCAGGAGGCTGAACGCCAGTACCTGGAACACGGAGTTGAGGGCCACAAGGACGGCGGCTGCCTCGCGGTCGCCGCAGGCCAGGTCGTTCCAGATGACGACCATCGCGATGCACCGGGCCAGTCCGACGATGATCAGGCCGGTCCGGTACTCCGGCAGGTCGGGCAGGAAGATCCAGGCGAGCGCGAACATGAGCGCCGGGCCGAGGACCCAGTTCAGAACCAGGGACGGGATCAGCAGGCGCTTGTCACGGGTGACGGTGTCCAGCCGGTCGTAGCGGACCTTCGCGAGGACGGGGTACATCATCACGAGCAGGCCGAGCGCGATCGGCAGCGAGACCCCGGCGACCGTCACCTTCACCAGCGCGTCCCCGAGCCCGGGGACCAGACGCCCGAGGCCGAGGCCGGCGGCCATCGCGACGAGGATCCACACCGCGAGGAACCGGTCCAGGAACGACAGCCGTGCGGCCACCGGCCCCGCCGTGCCCGACCCGCTCACCGGGGCGCCCCGTCGGCCGGGCGGGCGAGGATCCCGGCGAGCTTGTCCGTCGTCTCCGGCAGCAGCCAGTAGTAGACCCAGGTTCCGCGACGTTCGCAGTCGATGAGGCCGGCCTGGCGCAGGAGCTTGAGGTGGTGGGAGATCGTCGGCTGCGACAGCTCGAACGCCGGGGTGAGGTCGCAGACGCAGATCTCCCCGCCGTCCCGCGACGCGATCATCGAAAGCAGCCGCAGCCGGACCGGGTCGCCCAGGGCCTTGAACACCTTCGCCAGCCGCGCGGCCTCTTCCTCGCCCAGCGGGGCGGTCAGCAGGGCCGGGCAGCACGCGTCGGCGTCGGCGTTGGCCTCAGCTTCGGCGTCGTCCTGGTCGAGCACCACGAGCTCTTGTTTCGACATTCTTCTATGTTGACGTTTCTCGATCCAAGACGCAAGGTTGCATTGAGCTACATCAATACAGCCACGTCGAAAGCACCGATCAGCCAGGTCCAGATCCCCCGGGCCCTGTCATGGAGGAAGTCATCGTCATGAGCGAGCACAGCAGCGACCTGCGCGAGACCGTCCGCCGGCGCTATGCCGCGGCGGCCGTCCAGGTCACCGAGGGCGGTGCCGCCTGTTGCGGGCCGCAGGCCATCGAGATCGACGACAGCTTCGGCTCCGCCCTGTACGCCGCCGACGAGCGCGAGGCCCTGCCGGCCGAGGCCGTCGCCGCGTCGCTCGGCTGCGGCAACCCCACCGTCGTCGCCGACCTCCGCGAAGGCGAGCGCGTCCTGGACCTCGGCTCCGGGGGCGGGATCGACGTCCTGCTGTCGGCGCGCCGCGTCGGGCCCACGGGCAGGGTCTTCGGGCTCGACATGACCGAGGAGATGCTCGCCCTCGCGCTGACCAACCGGAAGAAGGCGGGGGCCACGAACGCCGAGTTCCTCAAGGGGACGATCGAGGCCATCCCGCTGCCCGCGAACTCCATCGACGTCGTGATCTCCAACTGCGTCATCAACCTGTCCACCGACAAGGCCGCCGTGTTCGCCGAGGCCTTCCGCGTGCTGGCCCGGGGCGGCCGGATCGGCGTCTTCGACGTCGTCGCCGACGACGCCCTCAGCCCTCAGCAGCGGGGCGAGCGCGGCGACTTCGTCGGCTGCGTCGCCGGGGCCCTCTCCTTCGCCGAGTATCGGGAAGGCCTGGCGGCCGCCGGGTTCACCGACATCGAGATCACCCCCACCCACGCGGTCGCGGACGGAATGCACTCCGCAATCGTCCGGGCGACCAAGCGCTGAGCCGCCCGCACATGTGGGCGGCGCCTACCGGCCGGGGCTACTTGTGGGCGTGGCTTCCCACATAGAAGAGCAGCCACACGAAGCCGGCGAAGACATGGGTGCCGAAGATGTAGAAGCCCGCGCGCAGGGCGATGCTGCGCTCCTGGTTCTTCTCGCTGTCGGCCACCGGCCGCCTCCTTCGTCCCGTACCGCCGCGTTCCAGGGTACGGGGGAGGTGGCCCGGGGCCGATGGGACCGGCGAGTGGTCAGTCCTCGTGTGTGTAGAACACGTAGAACGACACCAGGAACATCGCGCCGCCGAAGATCGCCCCCATGCCCGACGACTTCAGCACGCTGTGGTCGGACAGGCTGTACAGGAAGCCCATCGCGGCGCCGAACAGCGTGCCGTACGCCCCCGCGCGGAGCTCGCGGGGCAGGGCGGACTGGATGCTGAGGAGGCCGATGCCCAGGGCCATCACGGCCAGGCCGGACACGATGCCGAGGACGATCTGGCCGCCGGTGATCGCGCCGCCGCCGCGCTGGTTGGCAAAGGTGTACAACCCGTAGGCCACCCCCAGGACGACGGGGACGGCGAGGACGGCCCTGCTCAGCTGGTGAGCCGTGCGGTGGCTCGTGGCGGGTACCGAAGCGTGTGCGGCCATGACAGCACTCCTTCCGCTTGCCCGGGGCGTGTGCGCGTCCCCCATATAGCCCACACCCGCGCGCGCCGATGGGCAACCCGGGATTTCGTGGACGGGTGCGCAGCTTCCTGTCGGCGGTGCTGATCGTGCTCGCGGCCGTCCTCGTCCCGCTCGGCGCGATCGCCGCCTGGGCGAAGGCGGAGATCGGCGACAGCGATCGGTACGTCGCCGCCATGGCCCCGCTCGCCGGGAACGAAGCCGTGCGCGGCGAGGTGGCCGCCAAGGTCACCGACGCGATCACGCAGAACATCGACGTGGGGCCGCTCCAGGCCTCGATGGCCTCGCTGATCGGCGGGGCCGTGCGGTCCTTCACCACCACCTCCGCCTTCCAGGGCGTGTGGAACACCGCCAACCGGGCCGCCCACGCGAGCGTCGTCTCCGCCCTCACCCACAACGGCGGCGGCAACGACGTACGCATCGATCTGGCCCCGGCGATCCAGCAGATCAAGACCGGACTGGAGGCACAGGGCGTGCCGTTCGCGAACGAGATTCCCGTGGAACACACCGACCTGACCGTCGTCGAGTCGACGAAACTCGGGCCGGTCCGCACCGTCTTCCGGTGGCTCCAGCGCATCGGCGTGTGGGCCGCGGTCCTCTGTCTGGCGGCGGCGGGCGGGGCGGTGCTCGTCGCGGTGCGCCGCCGGCGCGCCCTCATCGGGGTGGGCATCGGTCTTGCCGTCGGCGCGGCGGTCCTGCACGTCCTGGTCGCCATCGGCAGGTCGCTCACGCTGGACGGGCTCCCCGCGGACTCCGACCCGTCGGCGGCGGGCGCGGTCTACGACGCGCTCACCGACTTCCTCAGCACGGCGGCGTGGGCCGTCCTCGCGTTCGGGCTCGCGCTCGCGCTCGGGGCCTGGCTCACGGGCCGGCTGTGGCGGCGAGGGCGGCCAGCCGCCGAAGGGCCCCGGCCAGGACCGGTACGGGCGGGGTCGCCAGACCGATCCTGACCGCGTCCGGCACCCGGCCGCCCACCGCGAACGCGGTCCCCGGCGTCACCGCGACCCCGAGCCGCTCGGCCGCGGCCGCGGCGAACGTCTCGGCCCGCCACGGTGCGGGCAGCTCCCACCAGCAGTAGTACGCGGCCGGGTCGCTGCGCACCCGGAAGCCGCCGAGGTGCGCCCGCACCAGCGCGTGCCGGGCGGCCGCGTCGGCCCGCTTGGCCGCGCCCACCGCCTCGACGGTCCCGTCCCCGGCCCACCGCACGGCCGCCTCCAGATTGAACCGGCCCGCCGTCCAGGCCCCGGAGCGCAGGGCCCGCGCGAGCGCGTCGGCGTGGGGTTGTGGCGCCACGAGGAAGCCCGTGGTCAGGCCGGGGGCGAGCCGCTTGGAAAGACTGTCGATGAGGATGGTGTGGGTGGGGGCGTATGCGGCCAGGGGTGGCGGGGCGGGGTCGGTGGAGGTTCCCGGGGTGGCGCCGGGCGGGGTGCTGCCGCTCGGGCGGCCGGGGGCGTCGCCCCGCAAGGCGCCCGGAGCCGCGGGGCCGGGGTCACCACCCTCCGAGGCGCCTGGAGCCGCGCCCCCCGGCCCGTCCGGGGCCGGCGCCAGGAACGCCCACGTCGCATCCTCGATCGCCGGCAGCCCCAACTCCCGCAGTACATCGGCGAGTTGAGCCCTTCGTTCCCCGCCCATCGTCAGGGTGAGGGGATTGTGCAGGGTGGGCTGGAGGTAGACCGCGGACAGCGGGGTGCGGCGATGGGCCGCCGCGAGCGCCTGCGGGAGCACGCCCTGGGCGTCCATGGCCAGCGGCACCAGCACGCTGCCGAGTTGTTCGGCCACCGCCTTGACCAGCGGATACGTCAGCTCTTCCACGCCCAGCCGGGCACCCGGGCGGACCAGTGCGGACAGCGCGGCGGCAATCGCCTGGCGCCCGTTCCCGGCGAAGAGGACGCGGTCGGGGTGCGGTCGCCAGCCCGGCCGGGCCAGCAGCCCCGCCGCGGCCTCGCGGGCCTGAGCCGTGCCGTCGGCGGCCGCCGGGCGGGTGGCCCCGGTGAGGACGTCCGGCCGCAGCAGCCCCCCGAGCGACTTCGCCATCAGCTCCGACTGGCCTTCCACCACTGGGTAGTTGAGCTCCAAGTTCACCGGCGTACGCCCACTGTCCTCCGCGAGGACCGAGCCTGGGTGCGGTGGGGCGGCCCGTACGAACGTGCCTCGCCCGATCTCCCCCACCACCAGACCCCGGCGGCCGAGTTCCCCGTACACCCGGATCGCGGTGGAGACGGCGATGCGGCGGCGGCGCGCGAAGGCCCGCTGGGTCGGCAGCCGGTCGCCCGGCCTGAGCGCCCCGGACTCGATCTCCCCCGCGACCTCGTCGGCCACCCTGCGGTAGTCCACGCCCCGCCTCCTTCACCTGCGTAAGGCTTCACCCGCGTAGAGCCTCACCTGCGTAAGGCCTCACCCACGTAAGGCTCCACCTGCGTAAAGCCTCGATTGCACCGAGAGCAAAGAGACTATTGCACCGACGAGTTGCCCACACCTAGCCTCCTCACCATGTCCCGCACCTACACCGCCGAGGGCACAGGCGACGCCCTGCTGCTCGTCCACGGCCACCCTTTCGACCGCACCATGTGGGCCCCGCAGATCGCGGAGTTCTCCCGTACGCACCGGGTCGTCGCCCCCGACCTGCGCGGCTACGGCAGCGCACCCGTCGTCCCCGGAACCGGCACCACGCTGCTCTCCGACTTCGCCGAGGACGTCCGGGCACTCGCGGACGCGCTCGGCATCGAGTGGTTCACGCTCGGCGGGCTCTCCATGGGCGGCCAGATCGTCATGGAGTGCTACCGGCTCTTCCCCGAGCGGATCAACGGCCTTGTCCTCGCCGACACCTTCCCCGCCGCCGAGACCCCCGAGGGCAGGGCCGCCCGCAACGCGATGGCCGACCGGCTGGTGCGCGAGGGCATGAAGGGCTACGCGGACGAGGTCCTGGACAAGATGGTCGCGCCGTACGCGGAGGAGTCCGTACGGGCCCACGTGCACCGCATGATGACCTCCACGCAGCCCGAGGGCGCGGCGGCGGCCCTGCGCGGCCGGGCCCAACGCCCGGACTACCGCGCCCTGTTGACGACCATCGACGTCCCCACCCTGGTGGTCGTGGGCCGGGACGACACGTACACCCCGGTCGCGGACGCGGAAGCGATGCACGCGGCGATCGGAACCGCTTCGAACCCGAGCGTCTCGAACCCGAACATCTCGACCCTGGCCGTCGTCGAGTCGGCCGCCCACATGCCCAACCTGGAGCAGCCCGCCGTCTTCAACGCAGCCCTCCACGGCCTCCTCGACCGGGTGGCGGCGCGGGCAAAGGCTTGAGCAACCGTGCCGGGCGGGGGGCCGTCTTTGAGAGAGGATGCGAGCGCTGTGACCAGCTAGCGGGAGGCAGACCGCCTTGGACACCTCGGGCACCACGACCGTGCCGGCCTCGACGGCGGCTTCGGAGGTACGGCGCGGGCATCCCGGGCGGGTGGCGTCCGCGCTGGCCGGGGCGCTGTTGCTTGCCGGGGTCAGTGTGGTGGCGGGGTGCCGGGCCGCCGACTCGGACGGGGTCACGCCCGTGCCGCAGGCCCTCGCCTTCCTGCCCTGGCTGCTCGTGCCCGGCGGCGCGGGGCTCGCGCTCGCGGCGCTCGGGCGGTGGCGCACCGGCATGGTCTGGGGCGTCGCGGTCCTCGCGGTCACCGGCTGGTACACCCAGCCGTACGGCGCCGACACGACCACGCCGAAGGGCCCGATCCTGGCGGAGTTCAAAGTCCTCACGTCCAACACCGAGTTCGGCTGGGCGACGGACGATCTGATCGCCACGGCTCTGCGCGAGAAGCCCGACCTCGTGTTCGTCGAGGAGTGCAGCTTCCGCTGCTCCGACGCGCTCGCCCGGGACCTGCCGAAGGCCGACTACCCGTACCGCGATGTCGTACGCGAGGACGGTTCCGCCGGATCGGCGATCCTGAGCCGGTTTCCGCTGAAGCCGGCCGAGCCCATCGAGTCGGTGATGACGATGCCCGGCGCGGTGGTCACCATCGGCGGCCGGGACGTACGGCTCCAGCTCGCACACCCCTCGCCTCCGCTGCCCGGCGACGACGGCAAATGGCGTCAAGAGCTGGGCAGGATAAGGGAGTTCGCGAAGTCGGCGAAGGGGCAGCCGGTCATCCTGGCCGGGGACTTCAACGCCACCCAGGACCACGCCCTGTTCCGCTCGGTGCTCGACGAGGGCGCCCTGCACGACAGCGCCCGGCTCACCGGGCAGTCGCACACCTGGTCCTGGCCCGCCGACCGCACCACCCCGCTGCGCACCCAGATCGACCACGTCCTGGTGAACGGCGACGCCTTCAAGGCGACGTCCGCCCGCTTCCTGAAACTGCGCGGCACCGACCACCGCGCGCTGCTCGTGGGGCTCAGCCTGTACGGCGGCTGACACATCGGCCTGGACGGCCGTGGCGCCGACATGCGGGCCCCGTCCCGGCGGGTCAGGATCGTAGGAGCCGAGAGGGACGACGGTTTCGTGGATGATCCGGAAGCGGCGGCACATCGAGATGGTCGAATTCGAAAACATTATCCACAGGCTGTGGACAACATTTACGGTTTCGTTGGCCGCCCCGTTTGCACCAAGTGATCTTTTTACGGTGTCGTGTGGTCATGGCTGATCAGAAGCGGGCGGGGGACGGCGCACGGCAGGGGCGGCTCGCGCCGCCGGAATGGCTCATCGGGGGGCTGCGGCCCGCCCCCACCCCCATCCCCTGGCCGGCCGTCGCCCGCGCCGCGATCGCGATGGCCGCGCCGCTGGCCGTGGGCATGGCGACCGGGCAGAGCGCGTACGGCGCGCTCGCCTCCATGGGCGCGCTCAGCGGGGTCATCGGCGACACCGCCGACGCGTACCGGATGCGGATCTTCAACATCGCCGTGCCGCAGCTGTTCGGCGCGCTCGGCGTGACCGTGGGCAGCCTCGTCTTCGGACACGGCTGGCTCGCGGTCGCCGCCCTTACGCTCGTGGCGCTGGCCTCCGGGATGATCTCCACCATCGGCGCGGTCGCCTCCGTCTCCGGGCTGCTGCTCCTCCTGAACGCCGTCGTCGGCGCGGGCCTGCCCATGCCGGGCCCGTGGTGGAAGGCGCCGCTGCTGCTCAGCCTCGGCGGCCTGTTCGTGCTGCTCCTGAGCCTGCTCGGCTGGCCGCTGCGGCGTACCGAACCCGAACGGGCCGCCGTCGCCGGGACCTACCGCGCGGTCGCCGAAGCGATCGAGGCCGCCACGACCGACGCGTACGACACCAGACGCCAGGCCGTCACCCAGTCCCTCAACACCGCCTACGACCTGGTGCTCGCCCGCCGGGCCCGCGAACACGGCCGTCGCGAGGAGCTGGTGCGCCTCCTCGCCCAGCTCAACGTCGTCATCCCGATCGTCGAGGCGGCACCCGCCGTGCACCTGCGCGGCTGGGGCGTGGACCCCGCGATCCCCACCGCCGTACGGCAGTTGGCGGACGCGGTCGAGGAGGGCCGCAACGAGCTACCCGAACTTCGGCTGCCTGCGCCGGCGACCCCGGCCGAGCGGGCCCTGGACACCGCTCTGCGCCACGCCTTCGCCGTCGTGCACGACCCGGACGTCGACCACTCCAACATCGACGACCGCCTCGGCCGCCCCGCCGCCCTGCGCATCCGCTTCCGCCGCGCGGCCCGCAACGTCCTGCTCTCCGGCGCCTCCTGGCGCTACGGACTCCGCCTCGCCCTGTGCATCGGACTCGCACAGGCCCTTGTCTCGGTGGTCCCGGTGGAACGCTCGTACTGGGTCGCGCTGACCATCGTCTTCGTCCTCAAGCCCGACTTCGGCTCGGTCTTCGCACGCGCCCTGATGCGGGCGGTCGGCACGGCGGGCGGGCTCGTCATCGCGGCCGCCGTCCTCGCGGAGGTGCCGCGCGGCTGGTGGGACGTGCCGGTGATGATGCTGCTCGCGGCGCTGATCCCCGCCTTCTCCGCGAAGGGATACGCCTTCCAGACCGCGGCCATCACCCCGGTGATCCTGCTCCTCTCGGACGTCCTCAACCACCAGGGCTTCAACCTGGTCCTGCCCCGCCTGTGGGACAGCCTCATCGGCTGCGCGATCGCGCTGATCGCGGGCTATCTGCTGTGGCCCGAGAGCTGGCACACCCGCATCGGCACCCGGCTCGCGGACGCGGTGGCGGCGACCGCGGAGTACGTGGAGTACGCGTTCTCCGCCGGGGACGACCGGGCCGAACGGGTCCGGCACCGGCGCCGCCTCTACCGCGACCTGTCGACGGTACGGAGCGAATTCCAGCGGGCCCTGACGGAACCGCCGCCGATGGGCGCCCGGGCCGCGGCGTGGTGGCCGCTGGTCGTCGCGGTCGAGCGGATCGTGGACGCGACCACCGCGGCGCGGGTGCGGGTGAACCACGGCGCGGACGCGCCGGCGGCGGGCGAGGTCACGGAGATCGCTGCCGAGCTGCGGGAGCTGGCGGAGGGGTTGCGGGAGAGCGTGACGCTGGTGGAGGTGCGGGCGGAGCTCTCGGGGGACGAGGAGTCCGTGCTGGCCCCCCTGAGACAGGAGGTCCGAGCGGCCCGAGCCATCGCGTCCCCCACCCCCTAGCCCTGGGGCTGGCCCCAGACCCCGTTCGAGCCGCACCCCGCGAAGTGCTTGGCCGCCTCAGAAGAGGGGCAACTGCCCAGGGAACGGAGGGAGTTCGAACCCGTCCAGGGTTCGCTGGGAGGCGTCCGCGGGGGCCCGGCGCTTTGAGCCCGGGCAGAGCGTCAGCTCGCCGGACAACTCCCGCGTACGGGGATCGTGGCGCACGAACTTGCCCGCCACCACGGCAACGGCACGGCCGCAGGACGGGCAAGAACGACGGGGAGAGACGCTGGGCATCCCCCCATGCTGCCAGAGGCCTACGCGGCCGGCTTGACCGCCGAGGCGAGCCCGTTGGCCCACAGGCTGTTCACACGGGACTTCTCCGTGCTGTTCGGGTAGGCGTTGCGGCACGACGTGCCGGGCCCGCCGCCGGACATGAGCTCGCTGCACGGCCCCGAGTAGTGGTCGGGAAGCCCGAGCACGTGCCCGGTCTCGTGCGCGACGACCCGCACCGAGTAGTACTGCTGGTTCTGGCCGTAGTCCAGGAAGATGTAGCCGTTGCCGTGCCCGTCGGTCGAGGCGTACGAACCGTTCTGCGGGTCGTTGCCCTCGTAGTACTGGAAGTCCGCGCCGGAGTTGCTCTGCGCGAGACGGACGTTCTGCACGGAGGAGTTCCAGATCTGCGCCGCCTGCGATATCTGGGAGGTGAAGCTGGGGGCGTTGGCGGTGCTGTAGTACACGGTGACCGAGGCGGCGAGCGGGTTGGCGGCGCGCTTCTTGGCGACCGACTTCATAACCGCGTCGTAGAACGCCTGGTCGTTCGCGGCGGAGTGCTTGCCCGCGGCGGTGTAGTGCGCGGCCGAGGCGGGGGCGGCCGAGGTCGGGGTGGCCGCGGTGGCGGGGATGGCGCCGAAGCCGGCGAGGGCCAGGCCCAGCGCGGCGGTCACGGCGAACGTGCGGGAGTGTCTCATGGGGGGTTACCAATCCGTCGGGGATCCGCGCCCGGCTGGGTGGGCCGGCCGCGGGTGGGGGCTCTGCTGATCGGTGGCCGGAGGGCGCGCTGTGGCGCCGTCCCGGTGATTGGTGATTGTGGAGGCCACGGCGGCGTACGGGAATGATGTCGATCTGCGATAACTCCCGCGTATCAGTGTGGTTTTGGTCATCTGGTGCGATGACTTAGTACGCCCTAACCTCAGCCCATGGAGCTGGAGGTGAGACATCTGCGGGTGCTGTGCGCCATCGCCGACGCCGGCAGTCTGCACGGCGCCGCACGAGCGCTCGGCACGAGCCAGCCCGCCCTCACGACCCAACTGCGGCGCATCGAGAACACGTTGGGCGGGCGGCTCTTCTCGCGCGAGCGGACCGGCTGTGTGCCCACGGTTCTGGGCCGGGGCGTGGTCGGCCGGGCCCGTCCGCTGCTCGCCTCGCTGAGCGCGCTGGTCACCGACACCCGGGCCGCGGCCGCCCGCACCGCCGCGGGCGACCGGCTGCGCATCGGCTCCACCGCGAGCCGCGCGATCCCCGGCTGGCTGCGCCGCCTGCGGGAGCGCCTGCCCGGCACGGAGACGGAACTCCAGGTGGCGGTTTCGGCCACCGCGCTGCTGCGCCAAGTCGCGGCGGGCGAGCTGGACGTGGCGTTCGTACACGAAGTGGAAGGCTGCCCGCTGCGAATCCCGCCGGGCCTGGACGTCCGTACGCTCGTGGAGCGCGAGCCCCAGTTCGTGTGCCTGGCGGTCGACCACCCGGCGGCCCACCGGCCCGTCGTGGACCTGGCCGACCTGGCCGCCGACCAGTGGATGGTCGACCCCAGCGTGGACGGCGAATGGGAGGGCCTGCGCCGCGTCCTCAACGCGGCGGGCCTCAACCCCCGTGTCCTGCACGGCGATTACCTGACGGCCGCAGGCCTGGTCGCGACGGGCGAGGTCGTCACCCTGTGCCAGCCCACCTCGCGCCCCCGCTCCGACATGGCCGTACGCCCCCTGCGCGACGACCCGCTGGGAGTACGGCTGCTCCTGGCGGTCCGCAGCGGGGCGTACGGAGGTGACCTGGCCGGTGCGGGGGAGGACTTGGAGTCGGCGTACTGGGAGGCGGCCTCCCACTCACCCCCGTACCGGGCATGGCTGGAGGAGCGGGGCCGTCCCTAACGGCCCTCGCACATGCCTCAGCAGCCGGAGGTCCAAGTGCGCCTGTGCCCGCTATTACCCGGACGGGTGACGGAGCCCTGCCTAAGTCGTGCGACGCCCTGACGATCACGGACATCAGGGCGCCCGTCCGGCGGACGTCCGTTCCCCGCGGCCGGGATGGCCGAGGGGCCCGCTCCGGCGACTACGATGCGGTCGGCTTCGGGTTGTTGGAGTACTGCAAAGCCCGGAGTTTCTGACATACCGCCATATGTCGCGCCGTCAAAGGATGTTCGGGCCATGAGCAGCAGCACCGGAGGCAGAGGGCTTCAGCCCAACGTACTGTCCACGTTCGACACCGTTGTCATGGCGGTCGCGGGCAGCGCGCCCGCCTATTCGCTGGCCGCCACCACCTCCGTGCTCGTGGGCGCCGTCGGGCTCGCCAGTCCGGCGGCGCTGCTCTACTGCGCGATCCCCATGCTGGGCATCGTGCTCGCCTTCGGGCGGCTCGGGCGGATCGACGTCAACGCGGGGGCCGCCTATTCCTGGGTCGGGCGCACCCTGCATCCCTTTCTCGGGTTCATCAGCGGGTGGGCCCTCGTCGTCGCGGCCACCCTGTTCATGGTGGCCGGCTCGCTGCCCGCCGGGCAGATGACCCTGGGTCTCTTCGACCCCTCGCTCGCACACAACACCGCTCTTGCCACGGCCACAGGCGCCGGATGGTTTTTGCTGATGCTGGGCGTGGTGCTGGGCGGTGCCCGGCTCTCCGCGAAGGCCCAACTCGTCATCTCTGGCGTCGAGTTGGTCATTCTCGGCGGGTTCTGTGTCGGGGCGCTCGTCCACGTCGGTGAGGGAGGCGGGGTCGTTCCCTTCGACTGGGGGTGGCTCGGGTTCGGACACTTCGACGGGGTGTCCGGGTTCGCCGCGGGCACCCTGATCGCCGCGTTCTACTACTGGGGCTGGGACGTCACCAGCAACCTCAGCGAGGAGACCCGCGACAGCCGGCGCACCGCCGGGCTCGCCGCGCTGGTCGGGGTCGGCACCGTCTTCGCCCTGTTCGTCGCCTTCACGGTCGCCGTGAACGTGCTGCTCACCAGCGGCGAGATCGAGGCCGGGCAGTCCAACGTCCTCGCCCTGCTCGGCGAACGCGTCTGGCCCGGCGCCGGCGGCAAGCTCATGGTGCTCGCCGTGGTCCTCTCCACCATCGCCACCCTGGAGACCACCCTCATCCAGGTCACCCGCTCCCTGTTCGCGATGGGCCGCGACCGTACGATGCCGGGCGGGCTCGGCGCCGTACACCGGCGGTGGAACACGCCCTGGGTCGCGATCCTCGTCGTCGGCGCGGTGGCACTCCTACTGTTCGTCGCCTCCAACGCGCTCGGCTCCGTGCAGGACATCATGTCCGACGCGCTCGCCGCGATCGGCCTCCAGACCACCCTGTACTACGGCCTCGCCGGGCTCGCCGCGGTCGTCGCGTACCGCAGGACGCTCACCGAATCCCTCAGCTCCTTCCTGCTCGGCGGGGCCTGGCCGCTGCTCGGCTCGGTGTTCATGTTCTGCGTGTTCGGCGCCTCGCTGACCCGGCTCAGCGGCGCCGCCGTCGCGATCGGCATCGGCAGCCTGCTCGCGGGCCTGGTCCCCATGCTCTGGTACTGGCGGCGGGGCAGTGCGTACTACCGCCCCGCCCGGCTGGACGCGACCCGTTCGTTCGAGGCCGGTACCGGGCTGCCCAACTCCCGTACCAAGACGTCCAGTTACGCCAACGCCGGGCATCCCACCGACTTCTGAGAGGCGGTACGCGCATGGCAGCACTGGGCCGCCGGTCCCACCGGAAGACGGCCATACGCTTCGACGCCGACCTCGGCGACCGGGCGCTCACCGTAGCCCGGCACGACATCGTCATCGGCCGCTGGCAGGGCGTACGCGACCTGCTGCGGGCCACCGGCGACGACTGGGCGCTGCGCACGCACCGGATCCGGGCGCTGGCGAACGCCGCGGCCGGGTCGACCGTCGTCGAGGCCTGGCGGGCCGCCGAACCGGACAGCCCGGACGCCGCGGTGCTGCGGGCTGCCACCGAGGTGACCCGCGTCTTCAACAGCGCCATCGCGGCCGGGCGCGGCGCCGGAACCGACCGCGACCGCATCGACGTCGCCGTCATGGCCTGCCTCAGCGCGGCCGACGCCCGCCCCGCCGACCCGACGCCGTGGGCCTCCCTGCTCACCGTGGTGCGGCTGTACGAGGGCGGGGTCTCCCGGCGCGAACTGCGCGGCTGGTGGGACGAGTTGCGGCGGCGGGATCCGTACCACCTCGAAGGGCACGTCCAGATGCTGCGGTACTTCTCCGCGCGCTGGCACGGTACGCACGGCTCGATGTACGACTTCGCGCGGGACGCGGCGGGGGCGGCTCCGGCCGGGTCCCCGCTTCCGGTGCTGGTCCAGATCGCCCGGGTCGAGGAGTACCGGTACGTCTCCGATGCCGCGAAGGGGCGCCCTGTTCGGGGGTTCGGGCAGCACTGGAATCACGAGCTCGCCGTGACCGAGCTTCGGCGCACCTACGATCGCTGGCTGGGCGGGCGGCCCCCGGGACCCATTCGCGCCTCCGAGGCCGCGGAGCTCAACTACCTTGCGCACGCCGCGTGTTGTGCGGGGCTCACGCGTGAGGGGGCGGCGCTGGTCGGATTGCTCGGGGAGCGGGTTGCCTTGGTCCCCTGGGTCTATACGGGGGATCCGGCTTCTCAGCTCGTCCGCTGGCGCGGGCAGGGTGGGGAGTGAGGGGCGGGGGCTCGCATTTCGGGTGCGGACCGGCTGTGGCTGGTCGCTCCCCCAAGTTCTCGGCTCCGCTCGAACAGGGGGGACCCCCATCGCGGCGGAGCCGCACAGTGTCACAGCCCCGCGCCCCTGTAGGGCGCCCAATACCGGCTCGGTGCGCCCACGCGGCGGAGCCGCACAATGTCACAGCCCCGCGCCCCTTTGGGCGCGGAACCGGCCCCTTCCGGGAAAGCGTCCGTCGGGTCGCTAACCTTACGTATCCGTGCTGGCCAGGGATCTGATCCCGAAACTGGCGCAGTGCGGTACGTATCGCACCCAACTCATGCGAAAGGCCTCGCCCATGGGCATTCGGAGCTTGCTGCGCAAGGTGTTCGGACGCGATCGCGCGGAGCGTGCCGAGCCGACGGCGGCTTCCGTACCGCCCCAGACGGAACGCACCCCGCAGGCCGTCGAGGCACCGGTCATCACCGAGGCCGCCGCGCCTTCCGTTCCGGCCCCGGCGGAAGAAGTCGTCCTGTCCTCGGCGGAGGAACTCGTCGCCGCCGCCTTCGACGGACCGCGCCCGCCTGCGTCCTCGTCCGACTCCGGCACCGACACCGACACCGACACCGACGCTGGGTCCGGGGCTGATTCCAACTCCGAGTCCGAGTCCGACACCGCTGGTTCCCTCGGCTCCTCGAACGCCGTCGTCGAGTTGCCCCAGCCCCGTACGGAGGCGAAGCCCGAGCCGGTCATCGAGCCCGAGCCGGTGGAGGAGCCGGAGGCCGCCGCCCCCGCCCCCGCCCCCGAGCCCGAGCCCGAGCCCGTACAGGTGGAGGCCGAACCCGAGCCGGAGGCCGTCGAGGCCGAGGCCATCGTCGAGCCCGAGCCTGTCGCGGTCGAGGCGGAAATCGCCCCCATCGCCGAGCCGGAGCCGGAGCCGGACCCCGCGCCGGAGCCCGAGCCCGAGCCCGTCGCCGAACCCGAGCCCCTGACGGCAGAGGCGGAAGTCGCCCCTGAGCCGATCGAGGCCGAGGCCGAAGCCGAACCCGTCTCCGAGCCCGAGCCCACCCCGGCCGGAGCCGAGCCGGCGCCCAAGCCCGCTCTCTCCGCCGCCAAGGTCAAGTCCCGGGCGCCCGGGCTTTCCGGGGCCTACAAGGCGGCCGGGGCCGCGCTCAAGAAGGCCGGGCTCTCCGGGGCTCGCGCCAAGGTGTACCTCGTGCTCGACCGGTCCGGGTCCATGCGGCCCTACTACAAGGACGGCAGCGCGCAGGGGCTCGCCGAGCAGGTGCTCGCGCTCGCCGCGCACCTCGACGAGGACGCCACCGTGCACACGGTGTTCTTCTCGACCGACATCGACGGGTCCGTCGACCTCGCCCTCGACTCGTACGACGGGGTTGTCGACGAGACGCACGCCGGGCTCGGGCGGCTCGGGCGGACCAGTTACCACCGGGGTGTCGAGGAGGTCGTCGAGCACGTCGAGAAGGCGGGGCACGAGGGGCCCGTGCTCGTCGTGTTCCAGACCGACGGCGCCCCCGACGCCAAGCTGCCCGCGCGCCAGGCGCTCGCGGACGTCGCCGACAAGCCCCTGTACTGGCAGTTCGTCGCCTTTGGTGAGGACGACTCCAAGGCGTTTGATTTCCTGCGCACCGCCGAAGCCGACCACGCGCACGTCGGGTTCTTCCACGCCGGGCCCGCGCCCCGCGAGCTGAGCGACGCCGAGGTCTACCAGGGGCTGCTCAGCTCGTTCCGCCCCTAGTCCCTAACCTCTAGTACGCGTAGTACGCGGCCGAGCCGCCTTCGGCAGCGAGACGGTCACGGCCAGCCCGCCCTCGGCGCCGGGCTCCGCCGTGGCCGTTCCGCCGTGCGCCACCGCGATGGAGCGCACGATGGACAGGCCCAGGCCCGCCCCCCGGCCCATCCGGTCGCGGCCCTCGCCCCGCCGGAAGGGCTCGAACAGGGCTGGGATGTCGTCCTCGGCGACCACGGGCCCGGCGGGGTTGGTCACCACGAGCCGGCCGCCGTACACGGTGACCTCCACCACCGCGCCCGGTTCGTTGTAGGTGACCGCGTTGGCGAGGAGGTTCGCGGTCAGGCGGGCGAGCAGTGCCCGGTTGCCCCGCACCACAGCGGGAGCCGCGTCCACCTTGACCGTGTCGTAGCGCGCCGCCTCCTCCCGTACGACCTCCGCGAGGTCCACCTCCTCGCGCTGCTCCAGGCCCCGCTCGCTGCGGGCCAGCATCAGAAGCCCCTCGATGAGCTGCTCGCTGCGCCGGTTGTTGTCGAGCAGGGTGCTGCGGGTGCGCTCGATGTCGGCGGGGCCCGGCTCGCCGTCGAGGCCGATCTGGATCGCGGCGCGCTGGGTGGCGAGCGGGGTGCGCAGTTCGTGCGAGGCGTTGGCGATGAAGCGGCGCTGGCTGTCGAAGGCGGCTTCGAGCCGGCCGAGGAGGTCGTCGATCGTGTCGCCGAGTTCTTTCAGCTCGTCGTCGGGTCCGGCGGCACCCACCCTCTCGTGCAGATTGCTCGCCGTCAGCTTGCGGGCCCGTGCCGTCATGACGTGTACGGGACGAAGCAGGCGGCCCGCGGTCCACCAGCCCACCACGACCGCGAGCAGCGCGATCGCGACCAGCGCGAGGGTGGACCACAGGGCGGTCTGGCTGGAGGCGGCCTCGCTGACGTCGGAGGTGACCCGGTAGACGGTGAGCGGCTCCAGCGGCGTGGTGCGGCCCTTGTAGGCGGACACGCCGGGCACCTGGAGGGTGGTCGCTCTGGTCGCGATCGCGGTCGCCTGCTCTTCGGTGCCGGCCCGCGAGAGCAGGTTGACGACGGCGAGGAGCGCCGCGCCGAGCACCAGGAAGACCCCGCCGAAGATCAGCGCTATACGGGTCCTGATCACCGGGCCGGGCCCCTCATAGCGCGTACCCCACGCCCTGGACGGTACGGATCAGCGGGGGCTCGCCGAGCTTTCCTCGCAGCTTGCTCATGGCGACGCGTACGGCCCCCGTGAAGGGGTCCGCGTTGGCGTCCCAGGCGCGCTCCAGGAGCTCCTCGGCGGAGACGGTCGCGCCGTCGGCCTCCAGGAGGATCTGGAGCACCGCGAACTCCTTGGGCGAGAGGTCGAGCTCCTGGCCGTCGCGGTGCGCGGTGCGCCGCACGGTGTCCAGGCGCAGCCCGTGCCGTTCCAGGACCGGCGGGACCGGGCGGGCGCTGCGGCGCCGCAGCGCCCGCACCCGTGAGACCAGCTCGGGGAACTCGAAGGGCTTGCCCAGGTAGTCGTCCGCGCCCAGGTCCAGGCCCTCGACCCGGTCCTCCATGGAGGCGGACGCGGTCAGCATGAGGATGCGGGTGCGGGAGGCGTCCGCGACCAGGCGGCGGGCCACCTCGTCGCCGTGCACGCGCGGCAGGTCCCGGTCGAGCACCACCACGTCGTAGTCGTGCAGCCCCAGGTACGCGAGGGCCGCGTCCCCGCTGTAGACCGTGTCCACGGCGAAGCCGGCCCGCCGCAGCCCGGTGGCGACGAGCTCGGCGAGGACCTCCTCGTCCTCGGCGACCAGTACCCGCATGTTCTCGTCCTTCGTGCGCACGTGCCCCCTTCCGTCCCAGGATGCGTCCTTGCTACGACAACGGGTGTTTCGCAAACCTCTCCGCGGCGTCGAAGGCGTCCGCCATCCGGACATCCCGGGCGGGCAGGGATGCGACGGCCGATAGGATTCCGCGCATGCCTTCGCCGACGTACTACGTTTCGACGCCCATCTACTACGTCAACGATGCCCCGCACCTGGGCCACGCCTACACCACCGTCGCCGGTGACGTGCTCACCCGCTGGCACCGCCAGCGCGGCGAGAAGGTCTGGTACCTGACGGGCACGGACGAGCACGGCCAGAAGATCATGCGCACGGCCGAGGCGAACGGCGTCACCCCGCAGGAGTGGTGCGACAAGCTCGTCGGCGAGGCGTGGCAGCCTCTGTGGGAGCACCTGAACATCGCCAACGACGACTTCATCCGCACCACCCAGAAGCGGCACACCGACCGGGTGCAGGAGTTCGTCCAGGACCTGTACGACAAGGGCGAGATCTACAAGGGCGGCTACGAGGGCCCGTACTGCGTGGGCTGCGAGGAGTACAAGCTCCCCGGCGACCTGATCAAGGCCGAGGACGGCAGCACCGAGCTGTGCGCCATCCACAAGAAGCCGGTGGAGCTCCTCAAGGAGGAGAACTACTTCTTCAAGCTCAGCGAGTACGGTCCGAGGCTGCTTGAGTTCTACGAGGCGAACCCGGGCTTCATCCAGCCCGAGTCGGCCCGCAACGAGGTGCTCAACTTCGTGCGGAAGGGCCTCCAGGACCTGTCCATCTCGCGGTCGACCTTCGACTGGGGCGTGCCGGTGCCGTGGGACACCGAGCACGTGATCTACGTGTGGGTGGACGCGCTGCTCAACTACGCGACGGCCGTCGGGTACGGCGCCGACCAGGCCCGGTTCGAGGAGATCTTCCCGGCCGACGTGCACCTCGTCGGCAAGGACATCCTGCGCTTCCACGCGATCATCTGGCCCGCGATGCTGATGGCCAACGGCCTTCCGGTGCCGGGCCGGGTGGCCGCCAACGGCTGGCTGATGGTCGGCGGCGAGAAGATGTCGAAGTCCAACCTGACCGGCATCAAGCCGCAGGACCTGACCTCGCACTTCGGCGTGGACGCCTACCGCTGGTACTTCCTGCGGGCCATCGCCTTCGGCCAGGACGGCTCGTTCTCCTGGGAGGACTTCACCGCCCGCTACACCTCCGAACTCGCCAACGACTACGGCAACTTGGCGTCCCGGGTTGCCGCGATGGTCGGCAAGTACTTCGGTGGCGAGCTGCCCGCCGCCATCGCCGACGGCGACGCCGAGAAGGCCGTCCACGACGGTCTGGCGAGGGCCGCGGCCGAGGCCGATCGGCGCATCGGTGACGAACTCGACTTCCAGGGCGGCATCCTGGCCGTCTTCGACTTCGTCAAGCAGGTCAACGGCTATCTCACGGAGCAGGAGCCGTGGAAGGTCGCCAAGGACGAGTCCGTCGAGGGCAGGGCCCGCCTCGCGACGATCCTGTACACGGCGGCCGAGTCGCTGCGCGGGGTCGCCGTCCTGCTCAACTCCGTGATGCCGGACACCTCGCAGAAGCTGTGGGACTCGCTCGGCGCGGAGGCCCCGCTGGGCTCGCTCGCCGAACAGCGCGTCCAGGACGCGGGCACGTGGGGCGCGCTGCCCGCCGGCGCGAAGGTCACCAAGGGCGCGGTCCTCTTCCCGCGCCTTGAGGAGAAGCCCGCGTAGGCGGTGAGGTGCGTACGTTGAGGCGCCTGCGGTGAGGCGCGTGCGGTGAAGTACGTTCGGTGCGGGGCCCGGGGTCTGGTGATCCCGGGCCCCGCACCTCTTTTCCTGACGACTTCGATCCTTCGTGGCCGGATTGGTGGCTCATTCAACGGTTGTTGATTCGCTGTTGATCGGGCCCGACCAGAGTGGGCCGGTCGATACGCACGGGGAGAGGGAAAGGACAGGGAAATGCCATTGCTCGCGAATCGTGTCACGGTGACCGTTCACGCCTCCGATCCGCTGAGCCGGGCAGGGGTCATCAGCCACCTGCAGCATCAGCCCACCGTCGAAGTCCTGCGCGACGCCCGGGAGACCCGCGAGACGGACGGCCGCCCGGCCGACCCCGCGGTCGCCGTCATGCTCGTCGACCAGGTCGACGACTCGGCCTCCGCGGAACTGCGCCGCGTCGTGCGCGGCGGCGAGCAGCGCGTGGTGCTCATAGCCCGCGAACTGCGCGAACCCGATCTGCTGACCGTCGTCGAATACGGAGTGCGCGCCATCCTGTGGCGCCATCAGGCCACCGAACAGCGCCTGTTGAAGGCCGTGCACAGCGCGGCGCGCGGCGAGGGCGAACTGCCGCCGGACCTGATCAGCCGGCTCCTCGTGCAGGTCGGCCGGCTGCGCCGCTCGGAGACCACCTCCGCCTCCGCCGGATCCTCCTCGACCGCGCCGCTGTTCGGCATGGCGCCCCGCGAGGTCGACGTCCTCCGCCTGGTCGCCGAGGGCCTGGACACCCGGCAGATCTCCGAGAAGCTCGCCTACTCGGAGCGGACCGTCAAGAACATCCTGCACGCCCTCATGACCCGCCTTCAGCTCACCAACCGCGCACACGCCGTGGCGTACGCGCTGCGCGAGGGATACATCTAGCCGGTCCGGGTCCAACTGTCGGCCCTGACCGCTCAACCGCCGCCGCTGCGATCTGACTTCGGCGGCATCCGATGACTCGGGAAATTGGCTCCATGATCCACGAAATCGACGAGGCGCTGCGGCGCATCCTGCGCGGCGGGGCGCTGCCCGAGGGAACGGGGGAGGTCGTCTTCGAGGCGCCCACCCGCGACTGGGCGGCCCGGCGCAACACCCCCACCCTGAACGCCTACCTGTACGACATCCGCGAGGACGTGGCCCGCCGCGAGCGCGGCTCGTACGCGGAACGGGACGCCAACGGCATCGTCCTGCGCCGCCGCCAGCCGCCCCGCTGGTACCGCCTCTCCTACCTCCTGACGGCGTGGACCAGTCGCCCCGAGGACGAACACCGGCTGCTTTCGGGTGCGTTGGCGTGTCTGCTGCCGCACGAGATGCTGCCGGACGAGTACGTGCCGCAGGCGCTCGACGCGTACAACGTGACCCTGCCGCTGACGGTCGCCGTGCCGCCGGCCGAGTCGCGCTCGCTGGCCGACATCTGGTCGGCGCTCGGCGGCGAGCTGAAGCCCTCGCTCGACGTGGTGATCACGACGCCGTTCCCGGTCACGCCGGTGTACGACGTGGCGCCGCCGGTCACCGAGGGCGTGGTCACCGTCCGGGGCCGGGAAGGGGTGCCGAACGACGCGAAGCCGCGGTACATGCGGGGCTCGCGGAGCGGGGGCGTGCTGGATGCCGACTCGCAGGACGGCAGCGCGCAGGACGGTGCCGCCCCTGCCGGCGGCGCACGCAAGGGCGCCTCGCGGGACGGTGGCGCCCGGTGAACGAGGCCGCTCGCGCCCTGCTGTTCCGCCTCGACCAGCTGCGGACCACGGTCGCGGCACTGGTGGCGGCCCGTTCCGCCGACGACCCGACGGCGCATGACCCGCTGCGCGGCCTGTACGTCTCGGCGGAGACGGCGGCCCGCCTCGCCAGCGCGGACGGCATGCCCGAACAACTCCCTTCCACCAATGGGTCGTTCACTCCTGAGCCAGGGGATCGACTTCGCGCATTGGCGCGGGACTTCGGGCTCGGCCCGGTCGACGAACTGCTTCTCGTCGCGGCGCTCGCCCCGGACGTGGACCGGCGTTTCGAGCCGCTGTACGGCTACCTCAACGACGACGTGGGCCGCCGCAGGGCCTCGGTCGCGCTCGCCCTGGAACTCGCCGGGACCGGACCGTACGACCCCGACGCGCGCGGCCGGCTCCATCCGGCGGCGCCGCTGATCACCGGCGGCCTGGTGGTCCTGGAGGACGAGGACCGGCCGCTGCCGGGGCGGGCCCTGCGGGTCCCGGAGCGGGTGGTGGCCCATCTGTTGGGCGACGACACCCTGGACGGCCACCTCATGGACGCGCGCGTCGAGTTGCTCGCGCCGGGCGGCAGCGCCCCGGGAGAGGGCCTCGCGGCACGGATCGCCCTCGCGCCGGGCCCGGTCGCCGTCCATCTGCGCGAGCGCAGGGCGGGGAGCGGGGCGGACGCGGTGACCGCGGCCCTGCGCGGCACGGGGCGGGCCGTGCTGCGCCACCGCCCCGAGCAGGCCGACCGGCTGTCGGCCCGGGCGTTGCTGCGCGAGGCGAGGCTGCGCGGGTCGGGCACGGCGATCGTGGTCGAGCTCCCGCATTCCGAACCAGGGCCACTGGTAAGGGAGTTGGCGGCTCCGGACGTGACCGTGGTGTTCGCCGGGACCGAGCCGTACGACCCCACCTGGGCGCCGGGCGCGGCGCTGCTCGCCCTGGAGGACACGACCGCCGAGACCGACCCGCTGACCGCCTGGAACGAGGAACTTCCCTCGTACGAGGGCGACTTGGCGGAGGCGGTCGGGCCCTACCGACTCGGCGCCGGGCAGGTGCGGCGGGCCGCCCGCGGGGCCCTTGCCCTGGCCGGGTTCGAAGGGGTGCCGGTGGGCCTCGGCCACGTACAGACGAGCGCCCGGCAGCTGTCGGCGCCGCTGCTCGACCGGCATGCGCGCCAGGTCAGGCCCGCCGTCGGGTTCGCGGACCTCGTCCTGCCCGAGGAGCCGCTCGGGATGCTGCACGAGCTCGCGGGACGGGCCAGGCACCGGGACCGGGTGCTCGGGGAGTGGCGGCTGCGTACCGGCGGCGGTCGCGGGCGGGGCGTGGTCGCGCTGTTCGCGGGGGACTCCGGCACGGGCAAGACGCTGGCTGCCGAGGTCGTGGCGGGCGAGCTGGGCCTGGACCTGTACGTGGTGGACCTGTCGTCGGTGGTCGACAAATACGTGGGTGAAACCGAGAAGAACTTGGAGAAGATCTTCGTCGAGGCGGACCGGACCGACTCGGTGCTGCTGTTCGACGAGGCGGACGCGGTGTTCGGCAAGCGGTCGGAGGTGAAGAGCTCGCACGACCGGTACGCGAACCTGGAGAGTGCGTATCTGTTGCAGCGGCTTGAGGCGTTCGACGGGATCGCCGTACTCACGACGAACCTGCGGGCGAACATCGACGAGGCGTTCACGCGCCGGCTCGACCTGGTGGTCGACTTCCCGTTCCCGGACGTCGCGCTGCGCGCGGTGCTGTGGCGGAGCTGCCTGGCGGGGGTGCCGCAGGAGGAGGGGTTGGGGGTTGAACTCGACGCGTGTGCGAAGGAGTTCGAGCTGGCCGGGGGTTCGATTCGGTCGGCTGCGGTGACTGCCGGGTATCTAGCGGCGGGCCGGGGTTCTCCGGTGACCGCGGAGGATGTCCGTGCCGGGGCGCGGCGGGAGTACGTGAAGTCGGGGCGGCTTGTGCCGGGGGTGGGGGGGGCTTGGGCGCCGTAGCCCTCCGGGGGTGCGGGGCCTTCGGTCTGCGGGCCGTGCGTGGCTGCTCGCGCCCACGCGGCGGAGCCGCACAATGTCACAGCCCCGCGCCCCTTGCAGGGTCAATCCTGGCGGGGTGCGATGCGAACTCCCCCGGGCCTGCGACGCCCGTCAGCCTGCGGACCGTGCGTGGTTGCTCGCGCAGTTCCCCGCGCCCCTAAGCGGGATCGGCCTTGGCGGGGTGCGATGCGGCCCCCTGGGCTGCGCCCCCGAACCCCTGCGACGCCCGTCGCCCTGCGGACCGTGCGTAGTTGCTCACGCCCATCGGCGGAGCCGCACAATGTCACAGCCCCGCGCCCCTAACAGGACTGGTGCCGGCCAGTCCTGGCATCTTCAGCCCGTCATGGGGTCCCCCCTGGCCCTTGAGGCCTTGGGGGAGATTGAGGACGAGCGCCCTTCAGGCGCGAACGGGGTCTGGGGCGGAGCCCCAGGCATTGGCCCGGCCGGGCTATTGGAGGATCTTCCAGCGCTGCTGGTCGGCCGGGAGGGCTCCGCAGGGGCGGACCTCGGCCACCTGGAGGTTCTTCCGGTCGTTCGGCGTCAGATCCGACAGGCACCAGTTGTCGTCCCGGCTCACAAGCCGCACAAAACCGTCACCGCCGCTGATCGGCTGGATCGACCACTTCTGGTTGGCGGTCATCGACCCGTTGGACAGGCTCGCGTCGCCGCCCGACGCGCCCCACATCTGGACCTGGTTGCCCTCCCGGGTGTTGTCCGCGACAGCCCACGGCTCGGACCACGAGGTGAAGGCGAACTCGTTGTTGGGCAGCGGGTGCACGTGCCAGAACTGGTCCCAGGGGGGCGTGTTGAAGCTCGTCGGCGCCGCGTAGACGTACCGGCCCTCCGCCTTCTGGTCGGTCGCCGTGACGAGGAGGTATCCGAGCCCGGACTGGATCCGCACCTGCTTGTTCGGGTCGTACTTGGGCGGCTTGGGAGCGCTGTCCCCACCACCGCCGCCTCCGCTGCCGCCGCCACCGGGGTCCTTCGGCTTCGGCTGGTCGGCGGCGGGCGGGGGCGGGGCCGGCGCGGAAGGAGGCGGCGGCTGCTTCGAGGGGGCCGGCGGGGCCGACGGCAGCGGCGTGTTGGAGCCCTGCGGAAGCGGCTCCTCCTTGGTGGGCGCCTTCTCGGAGGCCTGGCTCTTGACGCCCACGTCGTGCTGGAACCAGATCAGCGCGAAGGCGACGGCCGCCGCCACCAGGACCGAACCGACCGCGAGCACCCAGCGCGGGAACACCGACGGCTGCACATAGGTGCCGCGCAGCTCCTGCGGGGCGGGGTCGCCCGACCTCAACACCGAGATGTTGAACTGGTGTTGGCGTATCCCGCCGAACCAGCTGACGTTCGCTGAGGTGAGCTGCACTTCGGCGAATCCGGCCCGGCCCGGGTCGACCTGGACCGCGGTGGGGTTGGCCTCGACGGTGACGGCGTCGGCGTTGTCCCGGGTCGAGAAGGAGGCGGTCAGCGGCTGGTTGCCCAGGTTGTCGACGGCCACCCGGCCCTTGGCCCTGCGCCGGCCCTTCACGGTGCGCGGGACCAGCTCGGCGCGCATCTCGGCGAACGGGCTGATGGTGAGCCGGCCCTCGACGACGTCGGCCTCGCCCGGATGCTCGCGCGGATCGACCCGGATGCCGAACGGGCTCTGGCCCGCCACCGCGTCCGGAGTGCGCGGCGGCGCGAAGGTGACCTCGGCGGTGCCCTCCGTCCCGGGATAGAGGCGCAGCACCGTCGGCTCGACGCTCGCCCACCCGGCGGCGTCCCCGACCGGCGAGAGCCGGTACTCCTCGACGGTGTCGCCCGTATTGCGCACCCGCAGCCGTACGACGGCGCTGTCACCGGGGGCAACGGTGGTGGCGGGGGGCTCCAGGGCAGTCCACATACTCACCCCCCGAGTTAATTCCGGCGGGGATCGAAGTACAGGGACGGAAGGGGCAGTTCCGGGGGCAGGACCCGCTGCCCGAGCGGCCATCCTCCCCGGTCGGGCGGCCCCGGCGGGGGGCCTGCCCGAGGATTGAACCCGGGCGGTTGCGGGGGAACAACCGCCCGGGAGTCTGTGGATGCGAGCAGCCTGTCAGGCCGCGATCAGCAGCGCCTAACGCCCGCTAACGCCCCCGCTAACGGCCCGGCTTGCCGCGGTCCTTGACGTCGCCGCCGATCAGCCAGTTGATGGTCTGCTGGTCGGCGACACCGGTCGCCTTGAGGCCGACGTTCGCCTGGTAGTCCTTGATCGCCTGCGCGAGGCCCGCGTCCGACTTCGTCGGATAGCCGTTCTTCTGGCCCGCCTTGAAGTACTCGATGCCCTTCAGGGCGTAGCCGCGGTCGCGATTGAGATCCGCGTCGGAGATCGTGGACTGGTTGGCCCACCACAGCGCCGCCGCCAGCCTCGTGACCTCGTAGTTGTTCGAGCCGCCCTTGACGTTCTCCGCGCGGATGCCCTGCGCCCACATCGAGGTGAGGGTGGCCCGGCCGAGGGTGCCCGGCTTCTTGTCGGTCGCCGTCAGCTGCATGCTGCTCTTCTTGTCCCGCATGACGTGCGCCTGATAGCAGGCCAGGGAGGTCTGGGTGGGCTTGTCGATGATCCCGGCGGTCCAGCCGGGCTTCAGCATGCACTCGTTGTCGTTGCCGAGGGTGGCCAGGCGGTACTGCGCGAACGTGACGATGTCGTCCGGCTTGTAGCCCATGTCCCAGACCGGGCCCTGGGGCGCGTTCGGCGCGGGCTTGGCCTGCTTCGGCGGGGGCGGCACGACGGGCGGCCCGCTGCCGAGCTCCGAGGCATCCGCGTCACCGCCGCCTCCACCACCGCCGCCGGCACCGCCCGAGCCGTCACCGGCCGGGTTCGGCGCGTTCACCGGGGGCGGCGGCGGTGCGGACGCAGGCGCCGCGGGCAGCGGGGACTCGGCGCCCTGCGGCACCGGCTGCGCGCTGGACCCGGCCTGCAGTTCGCCCGACGCAGTGTTGACCTTGGGCTGGAAGGCCAGCCACAGCACCACGAACGCGACGGCCGCCGTGACCATCGCGCTGCCCACGACCATCAGCCAGCGCGGCAGCACCGGACGCTGGTCGAAGATGCCGATGAGTTCGAGACCGGTGTCGTCACCGGAGCGGCGCACCGCGACCGTGATGCGGTGCTGCTCGGGCCTGCCCGTCCAACGGACGTGCTGCGGGCGGACGTTGAGCTTCGCGAACGCGGCACGGCCCGGCGCGATCTGCACCGAGTTCGGCGCCATGTCGTAGGTGAGCCGGTTGGTCTCGTCGCGCAGGGTCAGTGACGCCGTGAGCGGGGTGTTGCCGAGGTTGTCGACAGCCACCGAGGCCCGTCCGCGGAACCGGCCCACCAGGCTCGGCGGCAGCAGTTCGGCGCGCACTTCGGTGAAGGGCGCGACCGTGACCTGCCCTTCGAGCACGTCCCGCAGGTCGGGGTGCTCGCGGGGCTCCACGCGGATGCCGTACGCGGCCGGGCCCGCCAGGGCGTCGGACGAGCGGGGCGGCGCGAAGGAGATCTCCGCGGTGCCCTCGCTGCCGGGGTAGAGGCGCAGGGTGTCGGGTTCCACGCGGGCCCAGCCCGCCGGGGTGCCGACCACCGAGAGGCGGTATTCCTCGACCGTGTCCCCGGTGTTGCGTACCCGCAGCCGTGCGGTGGCCCGCCCACCGGGATCGACGGCGACGGCGGCCGGGTCCAGAGACGTCCACATGGTCATGATCGAAGGCTAGGGGGCGCGCCGGGCTACCCCCTGCCCAAAAGGCTCTGGCAGAGGGCAGCCCTGGCTGCACTCGGAGCCCCGTCGGCCGGGCTGTCCGGCGGGCCGGTCGGCTGCCTCGCCGTCGGGGGCGCGGTCCACAGGAGCGACGTCAGCTCGTCGGCCTCCGCCGCGCCGCGCGCGCTGAGCAGCCGGTGCGCGGTGCGCAGCGAGGCCAGCGCGGAGAGCGCCGGTGTCTCGCCGAGCGTGAGCAGCGCCCGGCCGCGTGCCGCGAGCGCGAGGCCGCGGCAGAACGGGTCGCCGAGGTCGCCCTCGATGGACAGCGCCTGCGTCGCACAGGCCGCGGCCTCCCCGGGCCGCTCCCGGGCCAGCGCGCAGTGCGCGAGCCGCGCCCAGGCGAGCGCCTCCCAGCGCAGGTCGCCGACCCACTGGTGGTGCTGGCGCGACTCCCGCAGATGGGCTGCGGCCCGTACCGGACGGCCGCCCGCGAGCAGGGCGCAGCCGATCTGGTACAGCACGTGCCCGAGCGTACCCCGGTCGCCCAACTCCCTTGCCGTGCGCAGTACTTCATCGGCCGCGGACTCGGCGCGCTCCTTGTGGCCGAGCAGCATGTGGGCGCGTACGACATGGGCGAGGACACGCACCGCGTCACCCCGGCTCTCCAGCTCGACGAAGCGCGCGTACGCCTGCTCGAACAGGGGCAGCGCCTCGGCGGGGCGGCCCATCGCGGCCAGGATCATGGCAAGTTCGTGCGCGGCCTCCGACTCGGTGAGCGGATCGCTCGCAAGCGCCGCGAACCGCAGCGCCTGGCGCAGGGTGCGTTCGATGCGCCGGTAGGTGTCGGCGCCCTGCTGCGGTACGGCGGCGATCAGGCGCAGCGCGCGGCCCGCCGAGCGGGAGTCGCCGTGGCAGTGCGCCACGGACAGGGCGAGGCGGGCCGGGCCGCCCAGTTCGCGGCGCCGCGCGGTGCCGAGGACGAGGTGGGCCCAGCCGGTCAGGAGGTCGACGGCGGGCCGCACCGCCGCCGCCCCCAGGTCCTCCCAGGGGCCCTTGCCGAGCGCCTGCTCGGCGGTGGCCCGGATCAGCTGGTGCGACTCCTGGAGCCAGGCCCGGGCCGCCTCGGCGTCGGCCGGCCGGTACCCGGGCGCCTGCGGCGCGTACAGCAGATCGGGTACGCCGCTGAGCGGGCGCAGCCGGCGGATGGCGTTGCGGACGGTGGCCAGGACGTGGTCGAGCAGCCTGCGCTGGGCGGCGGGCCGCTCGGCCGCGTCCGGCGAGTCGTCGAGAACGCGGCGGGCGAAGATCCGTACGAGGTCGTGGAAGCGGTAGCGGTCGACTCCGCAGGCCTCGATGAGACCGGCGTCGACCAGCGCCTCCAGGGCGTCCTCGGCCGTGTACTCGTCGACGCCGAGCAGCGCGGCCGCGGTGGCCCGGCCGAAGACGGGCACGGCGGCGGCCGACGCCAGGCGGAAGGCGCGGGCGGCGGCCGCGTCCAGGCCTTCGTAGCTGAGCCGGAAGGCGGCGTCCACGCCGAGGCCGTCGGCCTCCAGCTCGTCCAGGCGGTGCCGCTCGTCGCGCAGCCGGGCCGTCAGGTCGGCCAGGGCCCAGTCGGAGCGGGCGGTGAGGCGGGCGGCGGCGATGCGCACGGCGAGCGGCAACCTGCCGCAGGCGGCGACGAGTTGGCGGGCCGCTTCCGGCTCGGCCTGTACGCGCTCGCCGCCCACGATCGTCTCCAGCATGGCCAGCGCGTCCTGCTCGGTCATCGCCTCCACGTCGAGGAGGCGGGCGCCGGGGAGGCCGACGATGCGGGTGCGGCTGGTGACCAGGACCGCGCTGCCCGGGGTGCCGGGCAGGAGGGGGCGGATCTGGGCGGTGTCGTGGGCGTTGTCCAGGAGGACGAGTACGCGTTTGCCCGCGAGCAGGGAGCGGTAGAGCGCTCCGCGCTGGCCGGCGTCGTCGGGAATCGCACCCTCGGGTACGCCCATCGCTCGGAGCAGGTGGGTCAGGACGTCCGCGCTGTCCGCGGGGTCCGGGTCGTTGCCACGGAGGTCGGCGTAGAGCTGGCCGTCGGGGAAGGATCTGCGGGTGCGGTGGGCGGCGGTTATGGCCAGGGCGGTTTTGCCTGCGCCGCCCAGACCGGTGAGGACGGCCACGCCCATGGCCTGGGCGTCTCCGGCCTCCCGCAGGAGGGTGGTCAGCTCCTTCAGCGGGGCTGCTCTGCCCGTGAAGTCGCCTATGGGAGGCGGGAGTTGGGCGGGGCGGGCG
>NZ_LGDD01000347.1 GCF_001279695.1 Streptomyces sp. WM6378 | reverse complement strand
TGGTCCGGATGGTCTTCATCGCCTCGCCCAGGGGCGGCGCGAGGGCGGCCAGAACGTCGACGGCCTCGTGTATGTAGCGGAACACCGTCGCGATGCCGACCCCGAACCCGGCCGCGAGCTGGGCGTAGGTGTCACCGCATCGCAGGTGCCCCAGGGCAAGCAGGGCCTGGCGGCCCGCGGTCAGGCGGCGCCATCGCCTACCGATTTCCCGCCTTCGGAAGACGAGTCGTCCGGTCAGGTACTGCAGGGTGCGGCTGGACAGGCCGATCGAGGACGGGCAGACAAGCACACGAGGCGCCTGGCAGCACGGTGGACCTTGGTCGTGACACCGTCTACCAGGAGCTTCGTCGTTACGCAGGACCGTCCAACTCGTGGCCCAGACCGCCAGATCGAAAAGAGCTCACTGTCACCCCGCACCGACCATTGGCGGATACCGGGTGACTCGGCTGACTCGTGCAGGGCTGCCCGGTCCCCGTCATCAAGACCGGCAGACTGCGCTTCCTGCTCGGCGGGCCCGGCAGTGCTCACAACTGCCGGGCTTCAGCCCAATCGCGGGGTGGGTCAGTCGACTGGGATGTCGTCTTCGATGTCTGAGATGAGCTTGGTGCTCAGGTCGCTCCGCACTGCCAATTGGGTCTGTCCGGCGTCGGGGCCGGTGCCCCAGGTCAACGTGACCGTGCAGGACAGGACCCCGCCACCGCTGTCGCGGTACTTCACCTCCCAGCGAGTGGCCACGTCCTGGGCGCGCAGGACGCCGTCGGCGTGGTTGGCCTCCTCCCAGGCAGCCAACCGCTGCCGCAAGTCCTCCGTGAGGTAGTGGGAGCGAAGCTGCGACCCCAGGTCGTCCGTACCGTCAGAGACGGCGTCGATGTAGGCGCCGTAGAAGTCGGCCACCCGGTCGACCGCGGAGTCCGGGCTCCCACCGCGGACCGCCTGCTCCGTCTGCGTCTCCGTCACGGAATCTCCTCTCACCAGTTCATCCACTCGGAACACTCCGATGCTCCCCCGGCAAGAAAGCCGCTCACATCCAAAACCCGTGTACATCACCCGACCGTGGGCACACGCGCCTCCCAAACCCGCGAGCAACAAAATTCACGACCCGCGGACAAAGCCAGCCCCTCCCAGCACCGCACGGCGAACAGCCCTCCCCTCAACGACACCACCCTGCCGGTGACGATCGGGCCGAAGACCGCACGTCGAGGCACCGTTGATACCGTCAGGAACGAACGGCCGCACGGCGGCTATGCGATGACCTTGGCCACCACGCCGGCGCCCACCGTCCGGCCGCCCTCACGGATCGCGAAGCGCAGCCCGTCGTCCATGGCGATGGGGTGGATCAGGGTGACCTTCATGTTGATGTTGTCGCCGGGCACGACCATGTCGACGCCTTCGGGCAGTTCGATGGTGCCGGTGACATCGGTGGTGCGGAAGTAGAACTGCGGGCGGTAGCCCTTGAAGAAGGGCGTGTGGCGGCCGCCCTCCTCCTTGCCCAGGATGTAGACCTCGGCCTCGAACTGCGTGTGCGGCTTGATCGAGCCGGGCTTGGCCAGGACACCTGGCCCCGCTCGATCTCCTCGCGCTTGATGCCCCGCAGCAGCACCCCGCAGTTCTCCCCGGCCCGTCCCTCATCCAGCAGCTTGCGGAACATCTCGACACCCGTGCAGGTCGACTTGACCGTCTCCTTGATCCCGACGATCTCGACCTCTTCGCCGACCTTGACGACGCCGCGCTCGATGCGGCCGGTGACCACCGTGCCGCGGCCGGCGATGGAGAAGACGTCCTCGATCGGCATCAGGAACGGCCTGTCGACGGCCCGCTCCGGCTCGGGTACGTAGGTGTCCAGATGTCCGGCCAGCTCGATGACCTTGGCCTCCCACTCCGCATCGCCCTCCAGAGCCTTGAGCGCGGAGCCATGGACGACCGGAAGGTCGTCACCGGGGAAGTCGTACTGCGAGAGCAGCTCCCGGACCTCCATCTCCACCAGCTCCAGCAGTTCCTCGTCGTCGACCATGTCGCACTTGTTCAGGAAGACCACGATGTACGGCACCCCGACCTGGCGGGCCAGCAGAATGTGCTCCCGGGTCTGCGGCATCGGGCCGTCGGTGGCCGCGACCACGAGAATCGCGGCGTCCATCTGCGCCGCACCCGTGATCATGTTCTTGACGTAGTCGGCGTGGCCGGGGCAGTCCACGTGCGAGTAGTGACGGGTGGGAGTGTCGTACTCGACGTGGCTGGTATTGATCGTGACCCCGCGCGCCTTCTCCTCCGGGGTGTTGTCGATCTGGTCAAACGCGCGGGCCGAACCGCCGTACGTCTTCGCGAGTACCGTGGTGAGGGCAGCGGTCAGCGTGGTCTTCCCGTGATCCACATGGCCGATCGTCCCCACGTTCACATGGGGCTTGGTGCGCTCGAACTTCTCCTTGGACAAGGGATGCCTCGATCCTCCTGGGCGACCGAACCATAATCACGCTAGGTAGTCAAACGACTACAGGTAAAGCTCAAGATCAAGCCATCCAGTGGCCAACCGGAGCAAAGGGAGGCAGACAGACATCGCGGTCTCCGCGCCAACGCCCGTCAGCCTGCTGGAGAAGGTCTCCTGCAGTACCCGGCTCGCCGAGATACTGCCTGCCGCCGGTGACACCCACTGCGCTCGCCGCCAACAGCACCCGATAGCGATTCAAGCCACCTGAAACCATCGCTTCTCCAGTCCGGCGACGCCTGCACGATGGGCTTCTGCCCAGCGGACGGCTTCCGGCACCCCGCGCTTCGGATGATCAATGCACCAGAGCAGCACGCCGAGCGCCAACTCGACTGCCCTGGCTGCCGACTCAGCCGAGTAGTCGACGTGCTCCTGGGCAGTGCGCATGCCTCGCGGATGAAGACGAGAGGGCTTGGGAACGGCCTCGGCGTGTACCGCTGCATCCCGGAGATCGAAAAGCCAGGAGAACTCGGCGACCCATGTGGTGTTGACGGGGCCCGTATCGAAAGCCCGCTTGAGGGCTTCTCGGATCGCGGTTGGTCGGTTCGGTCGTTTCCCGGGCCACCACTTCCGGATCGACGGAGGCACCCCCGTGGAGCCGAACAGGGCGTCCAGGGAGAAGGACGCGGCAGCAACAGCGCACATCGACGCCTGGAATTCCCGGACCACGGAACCCGGTATCTTGCCGCCGCCCGGCTGCACCGGTTCACTGCGTACCCGGCGTGCCGTAAGAGCCTGATCTATCGCGATCTCCGCCCAGCGCAGCCACAGATGGGCTGTGATCTCCATCGACAGCTCTTCCGCCGTGCTCGCCTCCACGACAGCCTGGAGACCTAGCGCCATGTTGACCCGGCTGCCCCCGCACTGCGGGCACCTGCGTTCTCCGGGCAAAACCGGCTGAAGTTCGGCCGGCGGATACCCATGCCCGCACTCTGCGCAGGTTTTTTGAGCCACAAAACGACACTAGCGAAACAAGGATCTCGGCGGACGGTCTTTCCCCGCTCCTGGCCTCGATCGTCCGCCGTACACCGTTGGCTGCCACCACCAGCCACTGCGTCATCGCCACACCGGAATAGCGCCCGTGCCCGGCACAAGTCGGCACGTCACAGGGGAGGCAGGCTTGCCCGGCGCATTCCGCAACCTGTCTTGAGCCACTAACTCTTGCGTTCGGCGAGGAATTGCAGCGTCCACTTCTGGCTGTCGTGGCCGTTGCACGGTTCGATCACGGCCCAGGAGCCGTTGCGGTTCTGCTCCCGGGACACATCCAGGCAGTCACCGGTCTGCTCGTTGATGATCGCCGCCGCGCCAGGATCGGTCTTCCAGTACTCCACCCGCCATTTCTGACTGCTCTGGTGCAGACAGCTCCACTCGTTGAGCCAGTCCCCGGGACCCGTGTTCTGGCCTCGCCTCATGTCCAGGCATTTGTGTGTGACCGGGTTGCCGATCCAGAAGGCGCCACCGCCGCCCGGGATGAACTCGAATGCCTGGTTGCCCGCATGGTGGTTGTCATACAGCAGGATGTGCGTGCCGTTGTCCGGCCGCTCCCGGTCGATGTCGAGGATCCGTTCGGCACCCCGCGCGCTGTACGAGTGGTAGTTCCCCAGCGAGAACGCGGCACCCCGGAGCGGGATGGCGCCGAACTCCACCGGGAGATGGTCGGCGGAGATCCCGTTCATCGCGTGTCCGGTGTACAGCGGAACGCCGCGACTGGCCACCATGTAATCCCACTCGCCGCCGTTCAGGTGGGTGGTCACCCCGGGCCGGTATACGTGAGTGTCCGCCGGTAGCCTGCCGTGCAGGCTGTCTGGATCCCGGTTGAAATCACCGAGGACCGCGTAGTCGTATCCGGCCCGCCGCTGGTCGCGGTCGATCACCTCGATCTGGCCGGGGATGTCCGGACCGTGGCCACGAGCCAGGCCATGCACGTTGTTGAAGATCGTTTGGCCGAACCTGACCCCGAGTGAAGCGCGGCTGTTCGGCAGGGTGGGAGCCGTGACCCAGACCTGGTCATCGGTCGGCGCATCGTGTGTCACGAAGGCCAGATTGACCCGATGGCCCGCCGGGTCGGTTTCCAGGAAGTACACATGCCGCAGGACCGGCGAGTCCGGTGTGCCGAAATTGCGCAGATAGTGGTACACCGTGTGGCCGTTGGCCCTGATGTTCTCCTGCCAGTGGAAGATGCCGTTCCGGTCCATCGGCGGGATCGGTCCGGCCTCCTGGATCGCCACCACGTCGTGGCCACGGGTCAGCTGGAGCACGTCGTTGCTCCACTTCGGGGTCACGTCCCCACCCTGACCGCCCTCCATGTTGTAGGACACCGGGTGGTGTTCTTCCAGGTTCTTCGCGATCGCGGTCCCGAAGCTCGCTGTCAGCAGACCCGCGACGAGTGCCGCTACGGTCCCCAGCCGTGTGATGACGACAAGCACTTTCCGTGTCGGTCTCATAATCGGGAAGCAAACGGCGGCAGTTGAGTTATTCCGCCCTGGGGCCGCCACCAACTCGACCTGGTTGTTGTTGCACCGGGAGCGGACCGTCTGGTGGCGGCGCGGGGAGAAGTGTTCGCAGACGACATACTGTCGAGCCCCGGGTTCTGTGGAGACTGAGTCAACTGGCTTTCTGGAGTGACTCAGGAGGTTCGGCCGCATTTAGGGCCGCCTCGTGCCCGGCGGGAGTCACGTGGCCGAGCTCGCCGTGCAGGCGTCGCTGATTGAACCAGTCGGTGTACTCGGCGACGGCGACCTCGGCGTCTGTGATGCCGGTCAAAACCCGTCGCGGCAAACTCACCCCCGAACAGCGCGCCACCCTCGCGCAGTTCGGTGTGGAATGGGCGTGACACGGCATATCGCTAGTGCTGCGTTACTCATAGGACGTACACATAGCGACGCCTGCGTGTGCGGGTGGGAGGTGCTGGTCGTCCCCAGATCCAGGGTCGGGCACGGGTGTTGAGCTGGGCAGTGGCCAGCTCGGTGGCGTGCGCGATGTCGTGGGGGTTGCAGAAGGAACGGCCGGCCAACGCGGTCTTGCGGAAGAGACGCCACCAGCCTTCTTGCACGTTGAGCCAGCAGGCACCGACCGGGATGAAGGCGTGGCGGATGCGCGGGTGGTCTTCCAGCCAGGTCCTGGTGGACACGCTGCGGTGTGCAGACAGGTTGTCGGTGACGGTCCAGATCGGCCCCGTCGGGTTGGCCTGCTCCACGCGCTCCAGAAACTGCTGGTGGCAGAAGCTGCTGCGGGACGGCGCGGTCATCGTGACCTGTATGCCGTCGCGGATCCGCAGGCCGCCGAAGACCCAAGCCTTCTCCGGGCCCCGGCCATAGTCGAGTTCGGACTTGATCCGGTGTCCGTCCGGCGACCAGCCCGGTCCGGGTGGAAAAGTCCGCGGGATCACCGGCCCGAACTCGTCCGCACAGATCACCGTCGCGTCGGGCGGCGGGGCGGTGTACAGGCCGAAGATCCGCGTTCTTTTGGGACGAAGTCCGGGTCGGCCGAACGCGTCCAGGAACGCGGACGGCGCCACCGCGCCCCCTCAGCCAGGAGGATCCGGCGCACCCGCGAGCGGCTGACCTGGATGCCGCCAGCCTGGGCTGCGGCCGCCAGGATGTCCAGCGCCCACTCCGCCGCCCCCAACTCGTCCCGCGCCCACAGCTCGTCCACGGGTTCCCATCGCAGGCTCCCCGGCGGCAGCAACTTGACCAGCGCAATGACCCGAAAACGCTCCTGCTCGGTGATCCGGCGTTTACGGCCCTGCCCGCCCAGGTCCTCAAGTCCCGCAATGCCAGCCCGGTTGAAACGGTGCAGCCAGCAGCGCACCGTTTTGGGACTGCACCCCAACACCATCGTCAGACACCCACCCCGAGCACCCGCACCCGCCCCGCTACCAGCGCTCTTACCCACTCAAACAGGAACGCAGCAATAGAGCCCGTCCGGCGGATATGGAGCCGCTTGCGTGCGGCTGGCGGGGCGCCAGGGCCGAGGTCGTTCCTGAGGCCGATTCTTCGTTACGCGGTTGCGTTGTTGGGAGCCGGCATCAGGGCGTCCCACAGGGCCGTGGCCTTGCCGCGGTTTCGTGCGCCGAGTTCTTCCAGGTACCAGTCCTGGCCGAGGAGCTGCTTCACGCGTGGGACGGCCTCGCCGTCGGGGCCGCTGTAGTAGTGGACCTTCGTGGTGTTGCCGTCGGTGACCATGCGGAGCATGACCTCGGCAGTGAGGGCCGGGTCGGAGCGGACGAGGTTCAGTGACGCGAAGGTGTTCCAGGAAGCGGTGTAGTCCTCCGGAGCGTTTTCGGCGCGGTCGACCTTGCTGAAGATTTTGGTCTCGTGGCTGCCGGGGTGCAGTGCCTTGACCGAGACGCCGAACTCGGCGAGTTCCGCGTGCAGGCCCTCACTGAGGGAGGCGACGGCGGCCTTCGACGCCTGACACACCGAGGTGTACGGGAATCCCGCGTCGGCGCTGATGGAGCTGACGTTGACGATGACGCCCGAGCGCTGCTTGCGGAAGATCGGAACGACTGCCTTGTTCAGTGCGATCAGCCCGAAGACGTTGGTCTGGAACTGCCGGTGGACCTGGTCCATCGTGGTGGCTTCCAGCGGGCCGCCCTGGAAGTACCCGGCATTGTTGATCAGCGCGTCCAGTCGGCCGAACTGCGACAGCGCAAGATCGCCGAAGCCCAGGTCGGCGCCCTCGTCGTCGACGTCCAGCAGGAGCGTTTTGACGTTGTCCAGTCCGGCGTGTGCGTCCAGGTCCGCTTCCTTGCGGACGGTGGCCACGACGTTCCATCCGGCCTCGGCGAAGCGGCGCACACTCAGGTACCCGAACCCGCTCGCAGTGCCGGTGATGGCGATGGTCTTCGCAGACATCGGAAAGCCCTTTCGATGAGGTGAGTGCGATCCCCCTCCGACTTAGTGAAACAGTGGTTCACTAAGTCCGCAAACTCAACGCACCCACGTTGCGTTAACGTGCTCACATGACTACACAGCCGTTCCAGCGCGCCCGGCGCCCGGAACACAAGGAACAGCGCCGGCAGGACATCCTGGAAGCCGCCGCCACGCTGGGGCTGCGTGATGGCGTCCGGCAGGTGACCCTCACCGACGTCGCCGCCGAGGCGGGCGTCCACAAGTCGGCGGTGCTGCGCTACTTCGCCTCACGCGAAGCGGTCTTCCTCCTGCTCGCAGCGGACGGCTGGCAGGACTGGGCCGATGCCGTCGAGGAGAGCCTGCAAGGCTCGGAGGAACCTGCCGCAGCCGCGGCCGTACTCGTCACCACGCTCGCCGAACGCCCCCTCTTCTGCGACCTGCTCGCCCACGCCCAGCTCAACCTGGAACGCGGGGTGACCCAGGAGCAGGTCCGCGACTTCAAGGTCACTGCCCTCGACGCCGTCGACCGCATCTCCCGCGCCTTGAGCGCCGCGTTGCCGTGGCTGGCCCGGGGGCGGGCGGTCGACGTGATCGCCGGTGCCACCGCGATGGCGGCACAGCAGTGGCAGACCTCGAATCCGCCGGAAACCCTGGCCCGGCTGTATGCCGAGGACCCGCTCTTCGCCCATGTAGCATCCGAGTTCGCGCCCCGGCTCACACGGTTGGTGACCCTGCTTCTGACAGGGGCCGCGGCGACTTCAGGAGGCGAGCCGTAGAAACACGGCGGCACAAAATCCGCCGGACAGGCCCTAGCGAGGCCGGTGAGGCGCGCCGAGGCTGTGGCGCAGTTCCTCCCAGGTCTCGGGTCCGACGACGCCGTCGACGGGCAGTCCGCGGCGCTCCTCGAAGCTCCTGACCGCTTCTTCCACATGGGCGTCGAACGTGCCGTGGGTCTCGTCGTCCCAGCTGAAGTCGATGTAGCCCCAGAAGTCGAGGAGGCACCGGGCCTCCCTGACCGCGGGTCCGTGGTCGCCGAGGCGAACGGTTCGTGGTGTGACGGTGCCGTCGAAGCCGCACGCGACGCCCTCGATCGGCACCTTGGGTTCCGTCTCCGCCGACGCGGTCGTGGTGCCGAGGGCCGTGACGGCGGCCAGAGCCGCAGAAACGAAGGCTGTGGATACGGCTAATCTACGTGTTGATTTCATGGCGAAATACACCCCTTTGGTGTTCTGCGCCCCGGTCTGGGACGTGTGCCTTGAGGCTATGGATCACTAGTCGGGCGCGGCCACCCAATTAGCGGGTGCTCGTAGGGGGTTGGTCGGCAATACGGGCCTGGTGCCCTCGGCTCCGGGGCGTACGCCCTGTGCGGTGCCGCCACGGAGCGGGACCCGGTGATCCAAGGCTTTGGCCGGTTCGATGACTGACACGGTCGGCCCAGCCTGGCGACGGCGGCGCGGCGCGGCTTCGGCGGCCCGACAGGGCCAAGCTGAGAAGCCGAGCCGTCTCGCCTATGAGCAGTGATGCGCTGTGAGGCGACGCGCGTCCTGGGAGGCGTCGGGGACTGCTGGCGTGCGTGCCAGATCCCGAGCGCCCCGGCAGGACCCGTCGGACACGCCCTAGCCACACACCGCCCCTTGGGCAGGGCAGTCGTTACGGGTCCGCGTGAGGGATCATGCGGACCGGATACCGCACAGGGCGGCCCGCAGGCGACGGCCCTCCTCCGATGCGGGGACTTTGACCCGCTCGGGATCCATGGAGGCAAGCCGGGCCACAGCCGCACTCTGACCATGGCCGCGCACATGTGCGACATGCAGCCGGTGCAGGGCTTTGTAGAGCGCCTGGGAGACACCGGGCCTGAGCGCGACCACGAACGGGCCCGCCACTGCCCGCAGTTCCGCGACCGGATCCACCACCCGCGCCGTCCTCCGGCGCCGGTAGGCCTTCTGCCGGCAGCGCGCATCACAGTACGCAGAATCGGCACGCCCAGCCGTAACGGGCGTGCCGCAGCTGCCGCACGGGCGGCCCGAACCCCTGCCGCCATTACGTCTACGCGTGAGAGAGGTCCAGCACGCCCGCGAGCGCATCACCCCCTTCAGGAGCTTGCCCGCACGCCAGACACGGATCGGGCGGCAGGAGCGCCCCGCGGCCGGCCTGGCGGTGGCCGGTTGCCCGGCCACCGCCACGCTTACACCTACCTGCTCACTTCCAGATCAGGCCCTGGCCGTTCGTCATGAACGGGTCGCCCCAGTACTCCGCGGACACGACCTTCGTCGTGGCCGACGGGGCCAGCGCGATCGCGCAGCCCGCCTGCGTCTTGCCGTTCGTGAAGCCCTTCGGCAGCGAGTCGCTGGGGCACTTCTCGAACGAGCCGATGATCATCAGGTCCTGCGCCTCGGTGCCGTCCCCGAGGCGGCCCTTGATGTGGCCCACGGAGGCGTACGCCAGGTCGGTGGTGCCGACGTTCTTGACCGAGTAGTGGATGTAGTACGGGACCTTGCCGGCCGCCTTGTCACCGAGCTTGAGCGGCGTCAGGTCGGCGGGGGCGCCCTGCTCGATCGAGGTGACGGTCAGCGCGATCCTGCCCTTGGTGGTGGTGCCGTACTTGAACGGGAACTGCGCCGCCTCGCCGATCTTGAAGGTCTGCCCGCCCTTCGCGTCACCGGCGGCCCCGCCCTGATCGGCGGGGGAGCTCGGCCGGGCCGACTGATCGGGCTGCGACGACGGCGACGGTGAACTCGGCGCGGTCGTCGGGCCCTTGGCCGCCCCGTCCGAGCTGTCGCCGCTCTTGCACGCACTCAGTGCCAGCAAACCGACGACGACCAGACCGGCCGCACCCAGCGTGGTGGCCTTGCGCATGGCGAAGATGCTCATTGTTCGTACTCCCCCGTGAGACATGTGACTGTGGAACGCCTGTGGCGCTCTCCGCGAACAGAGTTCCTAGTCCAGGAGCGACCGGCTCCGCCATGCCGATGACCGATTTGCGTAGGGTCGTGGCCGATTCATGACCGCTTCAATACCAAAGCGCTACGAGGCCCGTACGTATCCCCACAGCTTCAGCAGCACGCCGCGCCAGCTCCAGCCGACCTCCAGGACCGCGTCCCGCAGGGAGTTCTTCAGGTCCGCCGCGGAATTGAAGCGGAACGTCCCGACCCGGCGGCGACGGCCGTCCGGCCCCCCGCTCGTACGTCCACTCCTGCGTGTGGGCGGACAGCGGAAATCCCGTGTCCACCATCAGCGGGGGCCGCCGCCCTGTGACGGGTACTGCCTGCCTGGCGTTGCGCTTCGTGATGTCAGAGGTACCAGGACTGGTCGTTCCTGCCGTTGCAGCCCCACTGGATCGCTTCGGCGCCCTGGCCATTGCTGCCGTTCAGGATGCCGAGGCACTGGCCGGACTTCTTGTTGACGAAGCGGTAGGTCCCGGTCTGCGGACCGTTGTAGACCATGTGCCACTTCTGGTCGTCGTTTCCGTTGCAGCCCCACTGGATGGCGCGGGCGCCCTGGGCGGTGCTTCCGCCGTCGATACCGAGGCACTCGCCGTCATTGGAGTTGGTGAGGGTGATGTAGATGTCGCCGGCCCCTTGGAAGGACCACTTCTGGTCGTCGTTTCCGTTGCAGCCCCACTGGATCGCGTGGGCGCCCCAGGAGCTGCTGCCGTTCAGGATGCCCAGGCACTGATTCGAGTTGAAGTTGTGAAGCGTTGAGGGCGCGGCCATGGCCGAGGGGGCGGCGACGAGGGCAGCGGCACCCGCGAGCGCGAGGCCCGCCGAAACGGCGCTGATTCGTCCAAGGATGCGTGTCATGGAGATGTCCCTTTTCAAAAGTGACGCAGACCAAGAGATCTGCGTGCGTGTGCCGCGCCTGCCGTGCCGTGCCTGTGAGACGTCGTGCCTGGCCAGACGTTTGGTGATGGGACATCTGTAGCAGCGCGTGACACGCGTCCCGCTGTCTCAAGGATGTGAGAACGTCCCGACTCCGTCCCGAGAAGAAGCTGGGACGCTGCATGGGATGTCGTGAGCAGCCGCAGATCCAAGTCAGGCGGGAACGAAGCAACCACAGACGTCGTCGAGGTTGAACCCGGTCGGCTCTACGTCCCTCCGCCTCGCGGCGACCAGAATGCGTTCGGCCGACCTCCCACGCCGCCCAGACGCAGCCGCCGGCCGGGTCCTGCCACATCGGATCCGGCAGGTCAGCCACTACCCGCTCGGCCGGTGGCTCTCCGACCAGCGCCGCGCGCTGCAGGCCGGGCAGATGAACAGCAAGCGGGCCGACGAACTGCAGGCGCTGGGGGTCGCGTGGGACACCGCCGACGCCCAGTCCGCCGAGAACCTCGCGGCCGCGCGCCTACTACGCGAAGACCGGCACGCTGGCCGCGCCCCGACATGCCACCGTGCTCGACAAGCCGGTCGGGCAGTGGTTCACCAGCATCCGCCGTCGCAGATCGGGAATCGGGCCCCGCTCACCGAGCGGGAGGTACGCCTCGACCAAGCCCCACTCACCGGCCGTCAGATGACCACTTGAAGGCGGACACCTCGCCTCAACCTGAAGTTGGAAACAGCTCACTGTCGCCTTGAGCACGCCGATCAGCTTCTCCGTTCCCCTCAGGCTCCCCGGGCAGCCCCGCCCGCACCGGTGCAACAGGGAGCACGTCATGGAGGAGTTGAGAGAAGACCACGACGACGGAACGGTCGCCAGGGTCGCGGCGATCGATATCGCCAAGGCGTCCGGGATGGTCTGCCTGCGAGTCCCGCACGACACCATCGAAGGCCGGCGGATCCAGCAGGTCTGGACGGTCGCCTCGACCACCAACGCGATCCTGGAACTCGGCGACCGGCTCATCTGCCAGGGCGTCGAGCGGGTAGTGATGGAAGCGACGGGCTCGTACTGGCGCCCGTTCTTCTACCTGCTGGAAGCCTGCGGCCTCGACTGCTGGCTCGTGAACGCGCGGGACGTGAAGAACGTCCCCGGCCGTCCCAAGACCGACAAGCTGGACGCGGTCTGGCTGGCCAAGCTCGCCGAACGCGGCATGGTACGCGCCTCGTTCGTCCCGCCCAAGCCGGTCCGGCGACTGCGGGACTTCACCCGCACCCGCACCGTGTTCGTCCAGGAGCGCACCCGGCACAAGCACCGTGTGGACAAGGCCCTGCAGGGCGCGCAGATCAAACTGTCCGGGCCGTCTCCGCCCTGTTCGGCCTGTCGGGGCGGGCCATGATGAACGCCATGGTCGCCGGCGAACGCAACCCTCGTGCCCTCGCAGAGCTCGCCCAGGGCAGTCTCGTCAAGAAGGAAGACGGCCCTGGCCGAGGCTCTCACAGGGCAGTTCGAGGACCACCATGCACGACTGCTCGGGGTGCTGCTGTCCACCGTCGACCATCTGACCGGCCAGATCCACGAACTCGACCGACTCATCGCCCAGGCCCTGGAGGAGATCACCACCCCGCACGACGGTCCGGGCGCCGGGGACGGGCCGACCGCCCCAGTGAGTGCACGGGTCCTGGCGGAGAAGCTGGACGCCGTCCCTGGCATCGGGCCGACCACCGCGCAGATCATCCTCGCCGAGATCGGCGCGGACATGAGCCGCTTTCCCACCCCCGAACACCTCGTCTCCTGGGCGGAGTTGTGCCCCCGCACCATCCAGTCCGGGGCAAAGAACACCGCGGGCCCGGCCGGACAGGGCAACCCCTGGCTCAAGGGCGCCCTCGGTGAAGCCGCCAACGCCGCAGCCCTCACCGACACCTTCCTCGGCGCCCGTTACCGCCGCATCGTCAAACGCCGCGGACACGCCAAAGCACTCGTTGCTGTCGCCCGCTCGATACTCGTCAATGCCTGGCACCTGATCAACGACCCGGACGCCTCCTACCAAGAGCTTGATGCCGACTGGCACCGGCGCCATCTCGATCCCGCCCGCAAGACCCTCGACCTCGTCCGCCAGCTCCAGGCCCTCGGCCACCACGTCGCACCCGCGTCAGCCTGACCGCCCCGTCCCACCGACATCCGGTCCGCAAGCGGCCCGGATGCTGTCGCCTGCCCGGCTGAGCTTCGTTTTTCCGACTAGCTTCACCAAACCGGCACATCGCAGTTGGACGGTGCGCACCCGGCGCTGCGGCAGCCTGGCGAAGCGCTCTGCCAGGCCGAGGTCGTCCAGCAGCGCCGGGGTGGAGGGGTGGACGGTGTCGCCGCGGAAGTCGCGCAGGAAGTCGCCGTGCTTCTCCAGCACTGTCACGTCGATGCCGGACCGGGCCAGCAGCAGGGCGGCACCATGCCCGCGGGGCCGCCGCCCACGACGCAGCACGTGGTCTGTTCCGTGGCAGTCCTGCCCTTCGGAAGAGCAGTGAGTCAGCAGCAGATTCGGGAGCGCTGCTTCATCAGTATTAATTCATCGGCTGATGAATATCCTACTCCTTCAGGCAGCCTCCCGCCTCCCTGGTTTTTCGTCGTCGTGGTGGATCGGCATCGTCGAACCGGTCAGCGGGACACCCGTACCGCCCCGCCGGACGGCGACGATCTCCGCCGCGATCGACAGCGCGGTCTCCTCGGGCGTCCGGGCGCCGAGGTCGAGGCCGATCGGCGAGCGCAGCCGGGCCAGTTCCGCCGCGGTCACGCCCTCCGCGCGCAGCCGCCGGGTGCGGTCCTCGTGCGTGCGGCGCGAGCCCAGCGCCCCGATGAACGCCGCCGGCATCTGCAGCGCTGCCGTCAGCAGGGGCACGTCGAACTTGGCGTCGTGGGTGAGCACGCACAGCACCGTGCGGGCGTCGGTGCCGGTGCGCCGCAGATACCGGTGCGGCCAGTCCACGACGACCTCGTCGGCCTCGGGGAAGCGGGCCCGGGTGGCGAAGACCGGGCGGGCGTCACAGATGGTCACGTGATACCCGAGGAACTTTCCCACCCTCGCGAGCGCCGCCGCGAAGTCGATCGCGCCGAACACGATCATGCGCGGCGGCGGCACGTTCGACTCGACCAGCAGCGTGAGACCGCCGGGGCAGTGCGTGCCGTCCGCAGAGAGCTCCACCGTGCCGGTGCGGCCCGACTCCAGCAGGGCCCGGGCCTCGGCGGCCGCCACCCGGTCCAGGTCCGGGTGGCCACCGAGTCCGCCCTCGCAGGTGCCGTCGGGCCGGACCAGCAGGGCGTGTCCGCGCAGTCCGGCCGGGCCGCGGGCGACCCGGGCGAGGGCCACGGGTTCACGGCGGACGGCGGCCGCCAGCGCCGCGGCCGACAGCGCCCCGGTCCGGCCGGAGACCGGGGTGACCAGCACCTCGATGGTCCCACCGCAGGTCAGTCCCACGGCGAAGGCGTCTTCATCGCTGTAGCCGAACCGTTCGAGCACGCTCTCGCCGGACCGCAGCGCCTCGCGGCACAGGTCGTACACCGCGCCCTCCACGCAGCCGCCGGAGACCGAGCCGATGACGGTGCCCTCGCTGTCGACGGCGAGGGCGGCACCCGGACCGCGTGGCGCGCTGCCGCCGACCGCCACGACGGTCGCGACGGCGAACTCCCGGCCGTCTTGGGCCCATTGGTGCAGTTCCTCGGCCAGGTCAAGCATCCGGCGCCTCCGCGGCGGCCGCGAGGATCCGGTCCGGGCGGATGGGCAGGCTGCGGTGGCGCACACCGGTCGCGTGCCAGACCGCGTTGGCGACGGCGGCCGCGGCGCCGACGATGCCGATCTCACCGATGCCCTTGATGCCGACCGGGTCGTCGGGATCGGTGTCCTCGATCCAGTCGGCCTCGATGCGGGGCACGTCGGCGTGTGTCGCGACGTGGTAGCCCGCGAGGTCGGCGCCGACGTGTCCGCCCGAGACGCGGTCGCGGACGGCCTCCTCGTGCAGGGCCATGGAGATGCCCCAGATCATGCCGCCCCGCAACTGGTTGCGCGCGGTGAGCGGGTTGATGATCCGGCCTGCCGCGAAGACGCCGAGCATGCGCCGCACCCGCACCTCGCCGGTGCCGGGGTCCACGGAGACTTCCGCGAACTGAGCGCCGTAGGAGTGCCGTTCGGCCGCGGCGAGGGCGCCGATGGCCTCGGTGGTGTCCGACCGTACGGTGATCCCCTCGGGCGGGATGCCGGTGCCGAGGGCCAGCCGCTCGCACAGCTCCGCGGCCGCCACCCGGATCGCCCAGGCCCAGGAGCGGGTGCCCATGGAGCCGCCGGCGATCATCGCCGGGCCGAAGTCGCTGTCGCCGATGCGCACATGGACGCGTTCGGGAGACGTCCGCAGCGCGTCGGCGGCTATCAGGGTGAGTGCGGTACGGGCCCCCGTGCCGATGTCGGCCGCCGAGATCCGGACGGTGAAGGTGCCGCCCGGGTGCGCGGTCGCGCTCGCTGTGGACGGCATGGCGCCCGCCGGGAAGGAGGCGGCCGCCATGCCCGTGCCGAGCAGCAGCCGGCCCTCGCGGCGCAGCCCGGGGCGCGGGTCTCGCTCGGCCCAGCCGAACCTGCGGGCGCCCTCCCGGAAGCAGGCGGCCAGATTGCGGCCGGCGAACGGCAGGCCGGACACCGGCCCCCTGTCGGGTTCGTTGCGCAGGCGCAGTTCGATCGGGTCGATCCCGCACTTCTCGGCGAGTTCGTCGAGGGCGGCCTCGAGCGCGAACGATCCCGGCGCCTCGCCCGGGGCGCGCATGAACGTCGGGGACGGTATGTCGAGCCGTACGACGCGGTTGGCGGTGTGGTGGGCGTCGGCGTCGTACATCACCCGGGCCACCCCGGCGCTCGATTCCACGAACTCGTAGCCGGTGGCGGTCTGGCTGAGGGAGTGGTGCGCCAAAGCACGCAGGTGCCCGTCGGTGTCGGCGCCGAGCCGGACGTGCTGAATGGTGGGGCTGCGGTAGCCGGCCAGCGAGAACATCTGACGGCGTGTCAGGACGACGCGCACCGGCCGCTGCAGGACGGTCGCGGCCATCACGGCGGCGACCTGGTGGGCGCGCACGCCCTTGCTGCCGAAGCCGCCGCCGACGTGTTCGGAGCGTACGCGCACCGCGGCCGGGTCGAGCGAGAAGAGGTTCGCCAGCTCGCCGACGACCCAGGTGGCGCCCTGGTTGGAGTCGGTCACCTCCAGCCGGCCGCCGTCCCAGCGGGCGGTCGCGGCATGGGGTTCCATCGGATGGTGGTGCTCTTCGGGAGTGGTGTACTCGGCGTCCACGACGACGGCCGCGGCGGCCAGTCCGGCGTCGAGGTCACCCTTCTCCGTCACCGCCGGAATGTGTCCGTCCGCCGCGTAGGCGTCGGGGTGTCCGGCGCCGAACCCGACGTCGTGCGGCTCCTGTTCGTAGCGCACCACGAGCGTCTCGGCGGCCTCTCTGGCCTGCTCGGACGTCTCGGCCACGACCAGCGCCACGGGCCAGCCCAGATGGGGCACCCGGTCGTGCTGGAAGACGGCGCAGGTCGGGTCCGGCCGCATGCCCAGCAGGCCGGTGTAGTCGGTGGTGAGGCGCGGGGCGTTGCGGTGTTCCAGGACGGCGAGGACACCGGGCATGGCGAGGACGGACTCGGTGTCGAGGTCACGGATGCGGCCACGCGCGACCGTGGACAGCACCAGCCAGCCGTGGGCGAGGTCGGCGAAGGGAACCTCCCCGGCGTAGCGGGCGGCTCCGGTGACCTTGTCCCGTCCCTCGACTCGGGTGTGCGCGGTGCCGACGGCGGCTGTGTGCAGGGTGGTGGCGGTGCTGAGGGTGGTCATCGGGCGGCTTCCTCGGCGAGTTCGGACAGGACGGCCACCACGAGGTTGCGGATCAGCTCCACCTTGTAGCCGTTGTGCGGCAGCGGCCGGGCCGCCGCCAGCTCGGCGTCCGCCGCGGCGGCGTAGGTCCCGGCGTCGGCAGGCGCACCGATGAGGACCTGCTCGGCCGCGCCGGCCCGCCACGGACGGGAGGCGACGGCACCGAAGGCCAGACGGGCGTCCTGTACGACGCCGTCGCGGACGTCGAGCGCCGCGGCGAGCGAGCCGATGGCGAAGGCGTACGAGGCACGCTCGCGCACCTTGCGGTAGCGGGAGCGGGCGGCGACCGGGGCGGGCGGGAGCGTGACGTGGGTGATCAGCGCGCCCGACGGCAGGGCCGTCTCACGGTGCGGGGTGTCGCCGACGGGCGGGTAGAAGTCGGTGAGCGGCAACTCCCCCGGCCCGTGGGCCGTGTGGAAGTGGACCACGGCGTCGAAGGCGGTCAGGGCCACGGCCATGTCCGAGGGGTGTACGGCCACGCAGTGACCGGAGGCGCCGAGGATCGCGTGGTTATGGTGTTCGCCCTCGATCGCGGGGCAACCGCTGCCGGGCACCCGCTTGTTGCAGGGCTTGGTGACGTCGGTGAAGTAGCCGCAGCGGGTGCGCTGGAGCAGGTTCCCGCCGACCGTGGCCATGTTGCGCAGCTGTCCCGAGGCGCCCGCCAGCACCGCCTGCGCGAGGGCCGGGTAGCGACGCCGGATCTCGGGGTGGGCGGCGAGGTCGCCGTTGGTGACCGTGGCGCCGATGCGCAGTCCGCCGTCGGGCGTCGACTCGATCTCGTCGAGCGGGAGTTCACGGATGTCGACGAGCCGGGCGGGGCGCTCGACCCCGGACTTCATCAGGTCGACGAGGTTGGTGCCGCCTCCGAGGAAGCGGGTGTCCGGATCGGCGCCGAGCAGCGCGACGGCGCCGGCGACGTCGGACGCCCGCTGGTAGTCGAACTCCCTCATGCCGCCGCCCCCTTGCCCGCCGGAACGTCCTCGCCGCGGCGCCCGTCCGCCTGGACCTGGGCCGCGCGGGCCACCGCCTCGACGATCGACACGTACGCGCCGCAGCGGCAAAGGTTGCCGCTCATCCGCTCCCGGATCTCCTCGGCGCTCAGCGGCGGCGGCCCCGCCTCGGGCCGTACGTCGGAGGTGGCGGCGCTCGGCCAGCCCGCCGCGTGTTCCTCGATCACCCCGATCGCCGAGCAGATCTGGCCCGGAGTGCAGTAGCCGCACTGGAATCCGTCCAGGTCGAGGAAGGCCTGCTGCACGGGGTGCAGGCGGTCACCGTCGGCCACGCCCTCGATGGTGGTTATCTCGCGGTTCTCGGCCGCGACGGCCAGTTGCAGACAGGCGACCGCCCGGCGCCCGTCCAGCAGGACGGTACAGGCCCCGCACTGTCCCTGGTCGCAGCCCTTCTTGGTGCCGGTCAGGTCGAGGCGCTCGCGGAGTGCGTCGAGCAGGGTGGTGCGGTGGTCGACGGGTAGTGTGTGTTTCTCGCCGTTGATCTTCAAGGTGATGACACTGGACGTCGAGAGGACACTGGACGTCGATGAGGCCATGAGCTGCTTCTTTCGCATGGACAGTGCGGACGGGAGGGTCCGGCGGCCGGAGTACGTACGGCGCGGGGCGAAACGAAGGTGCTGGGTGCTGAGCCGGACAGGGGCAGCCTGCGACTGCCGCTGGGTCGCGTCCGCCGCTATGGTGGAGGCAACCGGACAACTGTCCGTTACTTGAGAACGTACCGGACAGTTGTCCGGTTAGCAAGGGTGGGTTCCCGCCACGGACCCATGAGGAGGACACGTGCCGCAGCAGCAGGACTCGCCCCGGCGCTCGGACGCGCAGCGCAACCGCGAGCGCATCCTCGACGTGGCCCTCGTCGAACTGTCCCGGTGCGCGGACGCCCCGCTGAGCATGATCGCCAAGAAGGCGGGCGTCGGGCAGGGCACGTTCTACCGCAACTTCCCCAACCGCGAATCGCTCGTGCTGGAGATCTACCGTCACGAGATGCAGCAGGTCGCCGGCAGCGCCACCCAGCTGCTGGAGACCCGGCCGCCCGACCAGGCCCTGCGCGCGTGGATGGACCGGCTCGCCGAGTTCGCCATGACCAAGGCCGGGCTGGCCGACGCGATCCGCCAGGCCACCTGCACCCCCGGCGGGCCGGAGAAGCCGCCGCCCACCCCGGTGATGAGGGCGGCGGGCCTGCTGCTCCGCGCCGGCCAGGACGCCGGCACCATCCGCCCCGGTTTCACCGCGGACGACTTCCTCCTCGCCATCGCGGGCCTGTGGCAGCTCGACCCGCACGACGACTGGGAGCCCCGCGCCGCCCGCCTCCTCGACCTGGTCATGGCCGGACTGCGCACGGGGCCCGCCGGCGCCTGAGCACCGCCCGGCGGCCGCGCCGTGGCCGGAAGTCATCAGCGATGACGCCGTCGGGCCTAGAGTCGGGCGGTGTCTGGGTGATCTCGGCGAAAGGGCCTGACTGCACTGGCCGACAAGCGAGTTGTCATCGTGGGAAGCTGCTTTTGAACCCTGGAGCAGAGGTTACGGGAGTGCTGCGGTCGGATCTGGTGGCCGGTCGGGTGCGCTCGAAAGCGGTCACGGGCGGGCATTCTGGCTGCGCCATGCGATGGCTGGGCCCTTTCACTGCTCGCTGGCGACGTGCCGTGCTCGCAGCCATGCCGCCTCAAACTCGTCCGGACGGATCTCCTTGTCCGCCCACTCAGGGTCGTAGAGGTCCACCACTGGCGGGTTGAACGACCAGTCGTCGGGGCTGCTTTTCAGTGCGGTTCCGTCGTCAGCGAGCTCTACCTGGCGCAACCTGCGGCCGTCGGAGCCGACCTCCATGAGGTAGATCGCCGGCTCATCGCCTTCCCCGTCCCAGCGACGCCGAAGGTGCACGATGCTCCGGCCCGCGAGCGCACCGAAACCCGGGCGGCCGCGCTGTGCGTCGCGCGCGGCCCGCAGCTGGTCCAGGCTCGGGGGCATGGTTGGCTCGTCGATGTCGACTTCCTCCAGGTCCCGGTCAGCCCGCTCGATGGCATCGGGAGGGTCGACCACCTCGACCTCCGCGAACGTCTCCAGGACCTCTCGGGCCGATCGCGCGTGAACCCACCACCACGCGCCGCCCATGCCGTAGTCGTGCAGGACGAGAAAGCGCGACTTCGGCGCGGGGGTAGCGCTTGTCCCTACGCTCTCCTGCGGGACAGGGCGAGCCCTTCGTATGGTTGGCCCGCCCAGGGGGGACGGGTGTGGCTTGTAGTGCTTTGCCGCTGATGGCTCGGAATGATTGGCCGCCCGTCGCCCCACGACGACTCGGCTGCCAATTAGGAATTGCGAATGATCGCTCCGTAGGGAATCGACAGCGACGTCGTCTGTGGTTCACGCTTACAGCTCGATGCACGGAGGGATCAGATGGCCGCAATGTGGGCCAGCATTGACGCAGGGAAGACCCATCATATCGGCCGAGCGTAGTTGAGCGCGATCGGGCAGCGGTGCTGGACCAGATGGTCTGAGACAACAGCCACCATTGAGCGTTTTCCAACCTCGCGGTGCCGACTGCGAGTTGGACGCTCTTGCGTAACGATGAAGCTCCTGGTAGACGGGTTCTCGACCAAGATCACCCTGTCCGCCAGGAGCTTCGTGTGCTTGTCCACCCATCTTCGATCGATCTGTCCAGCCGCAGCCTGCGGTTCCTGACGTTCCTAACTGGACAACTCACCTTCCGGCGGCGGGAGATCTGCACACGGTGGCGGCGCCTGCCGGCGGGCCGTCAGGCTCCACTCGCTCTGGCCCATCTGAGGTGCGGTGACACCTACGCCCAGCTCGCCCGGGTTGCGCAAGCTGCGCTGCAGCACCAACCGCAACACCGCGGCCGTCAAGGCCATCCTCACCCTTCACCTCGCGGCCGCGCCAGGACGAAACCCCTCACTTGAGGGTGGGCCCGCCACCTTGATCGTGGACACCTTGACACTGGGTCTTGAGTCCAGGGAGAGGAGTCCAGGTGGGGACCTATAAGTACTCGGCGGAGTTCCAGGCCGACGCGGTGGCGTTGGCCCGGTCGTCGGGCCGGCCCGTCTCGCGGATCGCTGCCGAGCCGAGTGTGAACCACGAGACGTTGCGGCAGTGGATCAAGACAGCGGAGGAGGCCGGGCGGCCCGAGGCGGTCGCGGCGTCGGCGAAGGAGGCGGAGATCGCGGCCTTGCGCAAGCAGGTGCGCGAGCGGGAGATGGAACGCGACATCCTGCGCCGGGCAGCCAAGTATTTTGCGGGCGCGACGAACTGTGGTGAGCCGCTTCGAGTTCGTTGCCGACCACCGCGGCACCTTCGGCGTGAAGCGGCTATGCACCGTGCTGAACCTGTCGAGGTCCAGGTCCTACCGATGGCTGAAGACTGCCCCGGCCCGCGCCGCGAAAAGGGGCGCGGACGCGGCACTCACCCAGCGGATACGCAAGGTCCATGCAGAGTCCGGGAAGACGTACGGAGCCAAGCGCATCACCGCCGAGCTCCGTGCCGACGGCCCGGTCGTGAACCGTAAGCGCATCGAGCGACTCATGCGCCAACACTCCATTCAGGGACGAATGTTGAAGCGTCGGCACCGCACCACCATCCCAGACCCCGCCCTCCAGGCGGTACGCGATCTCCTGCGGCGCAACTTCACCGCATCCCGCCCCAACCGGGCCTGGATCGGGGACATCACCCAATCCGGGGCCGCCACGCCTTGCCGGGAAGGCGGTCCTCCCTCTGCGGCGCGGGTCAGCGCTGCGATCCGGATTCCGCCGCGGACAACCCCTCCGGTGCCATGCCCTCCGTGACGCTCAGCTCCTGGGTCCCTACGACAGACAGCAGTTCCAGCTGCTCGGCTCCCGGGCTTCCGGGCGGGGCGGGGCGGGGCGGTGAACCACAGCAGGCGTTGCCGTCCGTCCTCGCTGAGGAGGTTGTAGCAGTCGAGTTCGATGACGCCGAGCATGGGGTGGACTATTCTCTTGTGGTCCATGCGGCGCACCGCGACGTCGTGGGTGTCCCAGAGGGCTGCGAACTCCTGGCTGCGGCGGCGCAGCACGGCGACCATCTTCGTGGCCTCCGTGTCGCTGCCGCGCCGGGCGGCCGCTGCTTGGAGGTCGGCCACGAACACCTGGGAGTGGTGCGGGTGGTCCTCGGGCGGGTAGATCTCGCGCGCCTGCGGGTCAGTGAACCAGCGGTACACCAGGCTCGCGGCCGGGCCGCGGTGGGCCGGGGACTTGCCGAGCAGGGCCAGGGCCAGGTCGTTTTTTCCACCAGGGTTTCGTGCAGGTCGGTGATGACACGGGCGGGGGTGTTGGACAGCCGGTCCAGGAGCCCGAGGAGCGCGGGCTGCACGTGTGCCGATGGTCCGTGTGCTGACGGAGGGACCGGCCGTTCGGCCAGGTGAAACAGGTAGTCGCGCTCGTCGCCGTTCAGGCGCAGGGCTCGGGCGAGGGCGGCCAGAGTCTGGGTCGAGGGCTGCACGCCGTTCTTTGCGCTGCCGCGTTCCAGCTCGGTGTAGTAGTCGGCTGACAGCCCTGCCAGCTGCGCGACTTCCTCGCGGCGCAGCCCGGGGACGCGCCGGCGCGGGCCTTGAGGGAGACCGACCTCGGCGGGGCGGATGCGGTCGCGGCGTGTCCTGAGGAAGGCACCGAGTTCTGGAAGGTTCACCCCTTCATGGTCGCTCGTACGCCAGAGCGCAGCCAGGGGGTGGCATCCCCTGGGTAAACGCAGCCCTGGCTAGGGATGGGGGACCGGCCGATCGTGGAAGGACGGCCTGCTCACCGCGGGCAGCTCCCTGTAACGCCCCACTGAGAGAAGGAACAACCAGCCATGCCTTTCGCGAACTTCAAGGTCCCCGAGAGGACCCTCACCCCGAAGCAGAAGGAGGAGATCGTCACCCGCACCACCGAGCTGTATGTCGAGATCTACGGCGAGCACGCCCGCAACACCACCATGGTTCTGGTCGAAGAGGTCGCCGACGGCGGCTGGGGCATCTCCGGCAACGTGCTGACCCTCGCCATGCTCGGCGAGGCGACAGCGACCGACACCAACGGCGCCTGACCGCACCGGCCGTCATGCGGCCAAGACATGACCTTGAAACCGAGGGCCGCCGGGTCGAGCGCCCGCCACACGGTCTCGTTCATCCGGGGGGCAGTGAGATCAGCAGAGCCCTTCATCGTGTCCCCGTACTCGTTCGGTCGGCGGTGTCCACCGGGGTGCGGGGACGGGCCACGGCAGCGGTCAGCCCCAGGTCGAGCCGCTTGTCCATGTCCAGGCGGAAGGTGCCGTACGGGTTGGCGTTGGACCAGAACAACGCGGTCAGGCCGCGCCAGTCCTCATCGCTCCTCGTCGAGCCAGCCGACGTCGGGCGAGGTGGTTACGGTCACGGTGCGTCCGGGATGCGGGTCGTGCACGAACACCTCCCACAGCGCGTAGGGGGTTGTTGGGCTCCTTGCCGACCTGGTTGATCGCGTAGGCGACATACGGGGGCTGCCTAATCAGCTCCGTGGTGCCGCGTTTGCGGTCACGCAAGCAGAGCGCGGAGGCGCGGCGGGTTCGTCGACGGGGTGGGCGGGGCCGTCGATCTCGACGTATGCCTCTCCCTCGTGCCAGGCGGCGTCGGTGTAGGCGACGAGGAGAGGAGGCAGCTCGTTGCTTTCCGGGGCGAGTTCGACCCGGTGGTCGCTGCCCCGGAAGTGGCAGCGGTGCACTCGGGTGCGTACCTTGCCCGGGCCGGGCGTCGGGCTGAGCCGCAGCTGACGTGGTCTCAGGAGCACCGGTCCCTGGCGCGCCGTACCGGCGTTGACGGTCAGTTTCAGGATGCCGAATGCGGTGTCGGCCCGCAGGCCCTCGATATGGGCCGTAACGATGTTGGCCTCGCCGAGGAAGCGGGCGACGGAGCTGTCGGCCGGTTCGCGGTAGAGGTCCTGTGGCGTTGCCTGTTGCACGATCCGGCCGGCCCGCATGACGGCGATGGTGTCGGCGAAGGAGAGCGCCTCGTCCTGGTCGTGGGTGACGAGGACTGCAGTGGTGCCGGCCGCGCGCAGGGTCGAGGCGACCTCGGCGCGCAGGTCGGTGCGCAGGGCTGCGTCGAGGGCGGCGAACGGCTCGTCCAGGAGCAGGAGTTCGGGGTGGGGGGCGAGGGCGCGGGCAAGGGCGACGCGTTGCTGCTGGCCGCCGGAGAGCTGGTGGGGGTGGCGCGCACCGAGGCCGGGCAGGCCGATCAGGTCGAGGAGTTCGGCGACGCGATCGCGGCGTTGTGAGCGGGGCAGGCCGAAGCCGATGTTGGCCGCGACGGTCAGGTGTGGGAAGAGGGCGCCGTCCTGCGGGACGTAGCCGATACGGCGGCGCTCGGCGGGCAGCCGGCGCAGCCCGTCGTCGAGCAGGGTGTCGCCGAGTGCCACGTGTCCGCGCCGGGCGGGGTGGAAGCCGACGATGACACGCAGCAGGGTGCTCTTGCCGCAGCCCGACGGGCCCAGGACGCAGGCGAGTTCACCGTCGGGCACAGTGAGTTCGACGCCGTCCAGGATCGGGGTGCGGCCGTGGGCCGCGTGCAGGTCGGTGATCGCGAGGCCGCTCATCGGGAGGTCTCCGGGGTGGGGTGGGAGCCGAGGGCACGGCGGGTCAGCAGAAGCACGGGGGGCACGGACATGACGACCATCAGCGCCGCGTACGGGGCCGCGGCTCCGTACGCGAGTCCGCTGGTGTAGACCCAGAACTGGGTGGCCAGGGTCTGGGTGCCCGTGGGGCGCAGAAGCAGAGTGGCGGTCAGCTCGGTGCTCGCGGTGAGCGTCACCATCGCGGCGGCGGCGCCCAGTCCCGGCAGGACCAGGGGCAGGGTGACCCGGGTGAACACGGCGAGCGGGCGGGTGCCGAGGGAGCGGGCGACTTCTTCGACTCCTGGGGGCACCTGGGCGAGGGCGGCACGGACGGCCGTGAGGGCGAGCGGGAAGAAGAGGATGACGTACCCGGTGACGAGCATCGGAGGCTGCTGGTAGAGCGGTTGGGCGTAGCGGATGGCGAAGAAGACCACGGAGAGGGCCACGGCGATCCCGGGCAGTGCGCGAGTGAGGTAGGCCGCGCGTTCAGCGCTCCGGGCGAGCCAGGTGCCACGCCGCCAGCCGTACAGCGCCACCGGCACGGCGGCCGTCGTGGACACCAGGGCCGCGGTCGAGGCGTAGCCGAGGGTGGTCAGCGCCGAGGACCAGACGGAGGCCGACGGCAGAGACGTCGAATCGCCCTTCACCAGCCAGTAGCCCAGCGCGTAGAGCGGGACTCCGAGCGAGAGGGCCACGACCGCGGCCAGTGCTCCCAGGGACGGGAGCTTCCAGCGGCCGAGCGCCGTCGGGGCGGCACTGCGCGCTGTGCTGCCTGACCGGGTGGTGCGGCCGCGGCGGCCCGCCCAGGCGTCCAGGCCCACCAGCAGCAGGGCGAGTGCGACGAGCACCGAGGTGAGCAGGGAGGCCGACGCGGCATCGAAGCCCAGCTTGTACTCGGTGAAGATGGCGGTGGCGAAGGTGGTGTAGCGCACCATCGCGAACGCGCCGTACTCGCCGAGCAGGTAGAGCGAGACCAGCAGTGCGCCGCCGGCGAGCGCGGGCCGGGCGAGTGGCAGGGTGACCCGCCACAGGGTGGTCCACAGCCCGCGGCCCAGGCTGCGCGACACCTCCTCGGCGGCGCCGTCCGTACGCCGCAGCGCGGCCGCGACCGGGAGCATGACCAGCGGGTACAGCGAGCCGGTCATCACGAGGACCGCTCCCCAGTAGCCGTGCACCCACGGGCAGAGCGAGACCCAGGAGTAGCCGCGGACGAACTCGGGCACGGCCAGCGGCAGCGCGAGCAGTACCGTCCACCAGCGTCGGCCCGGCAGGTCGGACCGCTCGATGAGGAAGGCGGCGCCGAAGCCGATGACGGCGGTCGCGAACGTGACGGCCCCGGCCAGGGTCACGGTGTTCACGATCAGGGTGGCGAGGACGGGGCGGCCGAACAGCCGCTGCGCCTGGTCCCAGCCGGCCTGCGCCGCCTGCATGGCTACGAACCCCAGCGGTGAGACCACCACCGCCACGACGGCGAACGCGACCACGGCCAGCGGTGAGAGCAGGCCGGTGGCCCGCCACCGCCTTGGCGGCGACGGGCCGTCGGCGAGATTCGGGGTGGTCACTGCAGGAGGCCGGTGTCCTGGAGGAGCTGCAGTGCGGCCTTGCCGTCGCCGAGGTCGGCCACGGGCGCTACGGTTCCGACCGAGTCGAGCGGCGCGAGCTCGGCCTTGCCCGGTACGCCCGCGAGCAGGGGGTATTCGTAGCTCTGGGAGGCGGCGATCAGCTGCTGGGCGTTCTTGCCGTCCAGGTAGGCGAGGAAGGCCTGGGCGGCGGCCTGGTGCTTGCTGGACTTGAGGATTCCGGCGCCGGAGACGTCGACGAGTGCACCGGGGTCGCCCTTGGCGAAGTAGTGGAGCTTGCTGTGTGTGCCGGCAGCTGTCTTCTCGTCGCGCAGGCGGTACCAGTAGTAGTGGTCCACGACGCCGCCCTGCACCTCGCCGCTGTTGACGGCGGCCGACAGGTCCTCGTTGCTGTTGTAGACCTTGGCGTTGGCCTTGAGTCCCTGGAGCCACTTCTTCGCTCCGTCGGTCCCGTCGGTCTTGATCATGCGGGTGACGATCGGGGCGAAGTCGGTCTCGCCGGGGGCGATGCCGAGCCGGCCTTTCCAGGCGGGCGAGGCGAGGTCGCGTACCGAGGCAGGAGGGGAACTGTCGGCCGGGGTGCCGGAAGCGGAGACGAACGCGGCGGTCCGCGCCGAGACGCCGACCCAGCCGCCCGTCGGGGAACTGTCCGCTGCCGGGACGGCCTTGAGGGTGCCCGGCGCGACGGGGGCGAGCAACTGCTTCTCCTCCAGGACGGTCAGCGCCGGCGGGTTCTCGGCGTAGAACACATCGGCCGGAGACGCCGCGCCTTCCTGGAGGATCTGATTGGCCAGCTCGGCCTCGTCGCCCGAGCGGAGCTGGACCTTGATGCCGGTGCGCTTTTCGAAGTCCGCGGTGAGCGTCTTGACGGTCTGCTCGTGCTGCCCGCTGTAGACGGTGATCGACTGCCCCGCGAGTGAGGAAGAGCCACCCGTTACAGCTGTGCCGTCGGCGCTCTTGCTGTTGCCCGAGCCGCCACAGCCCGCCAGCACGAGAAGCGAAGCAGCCACGATCGGCAGGGCCACGATCGACCGTCCGGGTCCGGGCACGATGAACGTCCTTACGTCAGGGGTGAGCAGAAATAGCCGGGCGGTCTGCGGTCACTGCGACCGCGCCGCCAGGAAATGAGGGCAGGGCCGCGCAGAAGCAACCCCGCATTAGTTAGCTGAGGCATACCTTAGTGAGAATTCGGCGCCTCGTCTACATGCCTGTAGACATCACGGTTTGGGCGAACAAGGCGCAGCAGGCGTTCCAGCGGCCTGACCGCCCTCACGCAATGGGCCGAGCAGGAAGGCGCGGCGCGGCAGGCCACCACGCGCCACGGCGCGAGACCATCGCGGACGACGGCAAGAACCAGGCGGTGTCCCTCCGACTGGGCGTAAGGACCTGCAACTCCAAAACCCGCCGCAGCAGGCTCACACCCGGGCAACGCACCACGCTCACGGAGTTGGGAGTGATGTGGGCCTGACGCGTTCGCGGCAGTCGGGTTCCTTGCCCACAGCCCGATGGCGGTGCAGGGGACCTTGTCGTGGCGGCACGCTTCATAGAGCACGCGGGCGTCGGCCTCGCTGAGGACGTCCCGTTGGAGGCCGGTGGCCGCGGTCTTCCGGCCGTGGGGCGGACGGCTGCACGATGATGGAGGCATGGAGATCGAGATCCTCGTCGTACCCGACTGCCCGAACGCCGAGCCCGCCGCCGAGCTGGTAGGGCACTCACTCGACGAGGCCAGCCGTACGGACGTCACGGTCACCACGCGCGTGATCACCACACAGGACGAGGCGGAACACCACGGCTTCACAGGCTCCCCCACCCTGCTGGTCGACGGGCGAGACCCGTTCGCCGAGCCCGGCCGCTCCCCGGGGCTGGCCTGCCGGATCTACCGGACACCGGACGGTCCGGCCGGACTGCCTGCGCTCGACCAGCTGCGGCGAGTCCTCACAGTGGACGTCCCGGACACATCCGCGCCCCACGTACCTGGGGCAGCTGAGAATCGGGATGAGCCCAATGGCGAAGACCACGTAAAACAGTCCGGCGACCGGTTGAGCACCGAGCAACTCGCGCTGCTCGCCGGGCACGGGGATGAACTGGGTGCAGGCGGGCACGCTGACCAGGATTGCGGATGGTCGTTGAACACAGCGGTCAGGATGAAGTGAACGAAGGGGTCCCGGGGTCTGGATACAGCCCCCGGGGCCCTTGCGCTTTCGAGGACCGGCCGGGGCTGCCCGGCACAGACCCGCGTCGGCTTTCGGGGGCCGGAGTCCGGCAGTTCCAGAATCTGTAACTGCCCGTTTGGCCTGCACGCGGAAGGCAGGGCACGACAGCACTGCGGCCCCGGCCTGCCCGCGCGGTGGCCTCCACTCAGCGAGCGGATGGAGGAGTGGCGGGAGCGGGCCACCGGGGATCACGGCCCGGTTCTCGTATGTCTACGGCAGGTGGCTGTTCGACGCACTCACCATTCGCCGACAGCGGAGCACGGCCGAAAAGTCCGTTTGAGGTGCCCCGGAGACGGAAAGGCCCGTTTGGGACGCCCTGGAGACGGACTCCGAGATTCCGGGGCCTAACGTTGAAGGAGACGACTTGCCCGCCTTACGCAAGATCGTGGTCACGGCTGCGGTCCTGGCCAGCACCGTCATCACCGCCTACCCGTCATCCGCCCAACCCCTCACGTCCTCGTCCGCTCCCTCCTCCGCCCATGCCCCTCTGGGAACCGGCAGCTGGCACGCCTACTGGGAGGCGGACTGGAAAGGCGCGGATACGACATTCTCCGGAAACACCGGGGACTGCCACTACGTCGGCAACAACTGGAACGACCACATCCGCTCCGCCCGCGCCGACGGCGCCAACACCAAGGTGGAGCTGTGGGACAACTTCGACTGCACCGGGGGGTCGATCACCATCGACGGATCCGGCTACCACAGCATCGGCGACTGGGTCAGCGCCTACCGCGTGACCAGCTAGCACTCCAGCAGAAGTCCGCCGTCTGACCAGCGGTGATGTCGAGGCGTCAGGAGTATGGCGGGCTGCCGGAATCAACTGACAAAGGACGGTCGACCCACGTTTCCACGTCGGGGCCGGGGCTCACCGCCGTGCCGCCTCGGTCCCCTGCCCCGGGCAGGCGCTGAGCCTACCCGTGAACAGCTGCGGCCCGCGAACACATCAGGTGCCCACGGGCCGCAGCTGTACGTGCGGCTGGCCAGGAGGCCATTGGATGGTGCCGCGGTGGGCGCTACGAGGGCGGCTTTGTTTGGCACGGCGTTCATCCCTCGTCCGGGGCAACTGCCTTGAATGCGCCTGCTGTTGCGGGCAAGGCGCCAGGACATTGGCGTGTATGCAGCATCCAGAGAAGAGAACAGCAGCAGCCGTCCGCCGCGTTGGTGGCCGACGGGGGTTGATCGCGCTGGTGGTGGGTGCCCTGTGCGCCGCCTTCCTCCTCGTGGGCGGGGGCACTGCTTCAGCGGCGCCGCCGGACAGCAACCGGATGGCGACCTGGAACATGCAGCGGTCCCCCGGCCGCTGGACCTACGCCCTGGGCCTCTCGGACAACGCGAGTGTCGTGGCCCTGCAGGAGGCGTCGATCACGCCACCGCGCGGGGCAGTGCCGCTGGGCCGGATCGGCCGCAACATCCGCGCCTAC
>NZ_LGDD01000346.1 GCF_001279695.1 Streptomyces sp. WM6378 | reverse complement strand
ACCAACAAAGACCCGCCCACCCCGATCGCCCCCGCCAGCGCGTACAGCACCCCGTAGCCGCCCAGGTGCGTCACGACCGGGGCCGCTATTACGGGGGCCAGGACCTGGGGGAGGGCGTTGGCTATGTTGATGACGCCCAGGTCGCGGCCCCGGTCTGCGGCACTCGGCAGCACGTCGGTCAGGAGGGCGAAGTCGACCGAGGTGTACACCCCGTACCCGACGCCCAGCACCAGCGAGGCCACCACCGCCCCCGTCCACGTCTGCCATACCGCGAGCAGCAGCGTCGCCGCCGAGATCACCAGGCCGGACCACACCACGAAGACCTTGCGCCGGCCCGTGCGGTCCGACCAGATGCCGCTGACCACCACCGTGCCCAGCAGCGTCACCGCGTCCAGCGCGGTCAGGATGAGCACCCCGGTGTCCGCGTCGCCCGCGTAGTGCACCGCGTCGGTCAGGTAGTACAGCAGGTACATCGTGCTGATCGAGTACGACAGGTTCATCAGGAAGCGCGTCAGCCACGCCCAGCCGAAGTCCGGGAAGCGGGAGGGATTTATCCAGAAGCCACGCATGAACTCCCGCCAGTGGAAGGGGAGTTGAGCGGCCGGCAGTAGGCGGGTGTCCCTGCGCATCGCCACGTACGGTACGGCTGAGAGCAGGGAAAAGGCCGCGCACGCCGTGTAGCCCGCCCCGATTCCGCCCGCCGCCGTCGCCAACGCCGTGCCCACCAGGATGCCGCCCACCTGTGACACTCCCAGCCAGCCGCCCACCATTCCGCGTTGGCGGTGTGGGACCTGGTCCGGGACCGCGGCCGTCAGGGCGGCGAACGACGCGTTCAGGGCCAGCTGCACCAGGCACCAGCCCGCCGTCATCACCGCCACGCTCGGCGCCCATGCCAGGACGAGGAGGCCCGCGAACCCGCCCGCGCCGCCCGCCGCGACCCAGGGGATCCGGCGGCCCACCCGCGCCGCCGTACGGTCCGACAGTGCGCCGAACACCGGGTTCGCCACCATCGACACCGCCGCCCCAATTCCCGTGACCAAGGCGAGAGTTGATGCCTTGTGGGTGGGCGTGAAGTGTTCGGCCTGGCGGGCCAGGAGCAGTTGCAGCGGGCCGAACCAGCCCACCCACACCCCCAGGTTGGCCAGGGACAGCGCCCCCACCCAGCGCCCGCCGGGCCGTTCCCCCTCGCCCGCACCCGGCTTGCCCAGGGCTCTGGCCCCGGGCCCCAGTGTCACCGCCCGTACCCGAAGACATCGCTGGCGGCACCCCGGATGACATCGCGATACCAGGCGTACGAGTCCTTCGGCGTGCGCGCCAGCGTCTCGTAGTCGACGTGGACCAGGCCGAAGCGCTGCCGGTAGCCCTCCGCCCACTCGAAGTTGTCCAGGATCGACCAGATGAAGTAGCCGCGTACGTCCACGCCTTCCGCCATCGCCCGGTGCAGGGCGCGCAGATGGCCGTCGTGGTACGCGATCCGTCGGGTGTCGGCCACCCGTCCCGGCTCCTCCGGGGCGGGCCCGTCCCCGTAGGAGCAGCCGTTCTCCGTTATGAGGAGAGGGGGCAGTGAATTTCCGTACCGTGTACGGAAGTTGGTGAGCAGCTCGTGCAGACCGTCCGGGACCACCGGCCAGCCGAAGTCCGTGCGCTCGTGGCCTTCGATCTCGTGCAGGCCGAAGGGGAGGTCCGGCGGGAGTTCGATCCCGGCGAGGGTTGTTACCGCGTCCGCCTTCGGTGCGCCCACCAGTGCCGGGTTGTAGTAGTTGATTCCGTACCAGTCGAGGGGCGTTGAGATGGTCTTCAGGTCCTCGGCGACCGGGCCCGGCATCAGGTCGGCCCAGCCATCGGGGTAGGTGCCGGTCAGGATCGGGTCGGCGAAGAGACGGTTCATCAGCGTGTCGTACAGCTCGGCGGCCGCGCGGTCCCCGTCCGTGTCGCCCGCCGTCCACACCGGGCTGTGCGAGGCCGCGATGCCGATCTCCCGTGCGCCGGCGGCCCGCAGTGCCTCGACTCCCATGCCGTGGGCCAGGAGCTGGTGGTGCGCGACCGGCAGCGCGTCGAAGATCAGCCGCTTTCCGGGGGCGTGTTCACCGAGCCCGTACCCGAGGAGAGTGATCTCGGCGGGCTCGTTGAGGGTGATCCAGCGCGGCACCCGGTCCGCGAGCCGCTCCGCGACGATCGAGGCGTACGAGGCGAACCGCTGTGCCGTGTCCCGGTTCAGCCAGCCGCCGTGCTCCTCAAGGGCGAGCGGGGTGTCCCAGTGGAACAGGGTGGGGACGGGGGTGATCCCGGCCGCGCACAACTCGTCGACCAGGCGGTCGTAGAAGTCGAGGCCCTGTTGGTTGACGGGGCCTTCACCGGTCGGCCGGACCCGGGACCACGAGACCGAGAACCGGTAGGCGCCGACGCCCAGTTGGGTCATCAGCGCGACGTCCTCGCGGTAGCGGTGGTAGTGGTCGGTGGTCCTGTCCGCGTGCGAGCCGTCCTTGATCCGGCCGGGTTCCTTGGTGAACGCGTCCCATGTGGACGGGCCCCGGCCATCGGTGTCCACCGCGCCCTCGATCTGGAACGCGGAGGCGGACACCCCCCACAGGAAGTCGGACGGGAAGGCGGGCAGCGGCGGCAGAGGCGGCGGCGTCATGGGGGAACCTTTGAGCCCGGGGCTGTGTCCTGTCAATGGAAAGTGAACAATTTTCAGGTTCTAAGGAGTAGCAGCTTGCAGCAGTCCGCACCGCCCACCGCGCCCCGCTACCTCTACCTCGCCCGGCACGGCGACGCCGGCCATGAGGGCCCTGCCCTCACCGACGCGGGGCGGCGCCAGGCCGCGTTGCTCGGGCGGCGGCTCGCCCGGGTGCCGCTGGACGCCGTGCACCACGGGCCACTCGGCCGGGCCGCCGAGACCGCGCGGCTCATCGCCGCCGAGCTGGACGGCGCAACGGTCACGGAGGCCGAATGGGCCGGGGATTACGTGCCGTACTGGCCGGAGCGGGGCGAGCTCCCCGCATCGGACGCCGACCGCATCCTCGACTTCCTCGGTGACCCGGAGCCGGGCGAGCGGGAGGCCGGGGCCAGGCTCGTGCGGGAGGCCATGGCGCACTGCACCGGGCCCTTCGGCGGACCCTCCCCGCGTCACGAACTCGTCGTCACCCACGGCTTCCTCATCGGCTGGCTGGTGCGCGCCGCGCTCGACGCCCCCGACTGGCGCTGGATCGGGCTCAACCACTGCAACGCCGCCCTGACCGTCATCCGGTACGCACCCGACCGGCCCGCCTCGGTGCTGCTCTTCAACGACATGGCGCACCTGCCCGCCGAGCTGAAGTGGACCGGGTTCCCCAAGGAGTTCGGGGCCGAGTTCGGCGAGCTGGGGGTCTGAGTCCCACCCGTACGCACACCGCGGCCTCCCGCCCCGAAAACCCGGGTGAAACATTGCGGGGGGCCTCGCGCGTCAGTGGGGTGTAGGGGGAGAACCAGCAACGGGCGGGGGCGGGGCGGGCCGTGAGGCAGCCGTGGAGACAGGGGCGGCACGGGGTGCCGGAGGGACCGGGCCCGGCGGAGATACCGAGCGGGCCGCGGGTGCGGTCGGTCCGGGCCGAGGAGTTCCGGGAGTTCGCGACGGGGCGCGCGGCGCAGCTCTTTCGGTCCGCCTGCCTGCTGACCAGCGGGGACACCCATCTCGCCGAGGACCTCGTGCAGGAGACGCTGGGCCGGATGTACGCGCTGTGGGGGCGCGTCTCGCGGATCGACAATCCGGCGGGCTATGCGCAGACCGTGCTCGTACGGGCCTTCCTCACCCACCGCCGGCGCCGCTCGGCCACCGAACGGCCGCTCGGTGAACTCCCCGACCGTGCGGCGGCCACCGGCGAGGACCCGGCGCTGCGCGTGGCCCTGCTCGACGCGCTGGGGCAGCTGTCGCCCAAGGACCGGGCGGTCATCGTGCTCCGCTACTGGGAGGACCGCAGCATCGAGGAGACGGCGGACGCCATGAACGTCAGCTCGGCCGCCGTCCGCACCCGCTCGGTGCGCGCCCTCGCCAAGCTCCGCGAACGTCTCGGCGACTCCCTCGCGGAGTACGCCTCCCACTGACACGCCCGGGCCTCAACTCCCCCGCGTTCAATGGCAGTTGCATCCCTTTCCAGCGACCAGATTTCAGTGACCAGATTCAGTGACCGGATCAGGAAAGCGTGGTTTGTCATGCCCTTTGAGGACCGGCTCGGCGAGGCCATGCGGCACACCGGGGACAGCTTCGAACTCGGCGACCGCCGCGACCTGGTGGAGTCCGGCCTCGTCCGGGGCCGCCGCCGGCTGGCCCGGCGCCGCACGGCCGCCGTCACCGGCAGCGTGCTCGCGCTCGCCACGGTGGGCCTGGGAAGTGCGTACGCCGCCGGGTTCATCGGGGGCGGCGGGGGCTCCTCGGTGGCAGCGCCGCCGAAGCCGACGCAGCAGGCGGACGGGGCCATGAGCGGCGAGAAGATGGTCGCGCTCTTCAAGTCGCTGCTGCCCCCGGGCACGGTGACCAAGGAGCAGGGGAGCGGGCCGGGCGATCCGGAGGCCTCCGGCAAAGCGGACGCCTCGCCCACGGCGTCCGTGTCCGGGGTGTTCGACGACGGGAACGGGCCCGGCCTGGTCGCTCTGGGAGTGAGCAGGGTCGATCCGGCCGCCGAGTCCAGCCGCGAGCAGGTCACCTGTCCCGCCAAGGCCTTCGTGGGCTACGACTCCTGCCAGACCGAGCAACGGGCCGACGGCTCCCGGTACATGCTGCTCCAGGGCTACGAGTACCCCGACCGGCGCGAGCTGACGAAGGACTGGCGGGCCGTGCTGCTCACCCCGAAGGGCGCCCTGATCGATGCGAGCGAGTGGAACGCGCCCGCCGAGAAGGGCGTCCGGGCCAGCCGGGAGACCCCGCCGCTCACCGCCGGGCAGCTCAAGGCGCTGGTCATCTCGCCCAAGTGGCTCTCGGTGGCCGACGCCCTCCGCGCCCCCGAGAAGCCCGCGAAGCCCGAGCGGTCCGCCGGCGGCAGGCCCTCCGCCGAGGCGGTCCAGAAGCAGCTGGTCGCGCTGCTCCCTGCGGGCAGGGGGCTCAAGGTCGGCGAGAAGGGCGGCCAGGACGGCTACGCCTTCGTCGTGCTCGACGACGGCAAGGGCAAGAGCCTGGTGCAGATCAATGTGCAGTCCGGGATGTCGGACGTCGCCCCGGAAGGTACGACCTCGACGCTGCCGGACGGCACCGTGGTCGGCCTGGCGAAGAAGCCGGGCGAGAAGGGCGGCGCCGGGGTGGCCTGGTGGATCGCCGACACGGTGCGGCCCGACGGGTTCCGCGTCGTCGTCTCCGCCTTCAACACCGGCAACCAGAACAAGGCGGCCACCCGAGCCGAGCCCGCCCTCACCCTGGGCGAGCTGAGGACCATCGCGCTCGACCCGCGCTGGCTCACCCTCAAGTGACCTGTCGACAGGGCTGTCCCAAGTGCCAAGGGGACAGGGCTACTTCGCGTCCGAGTAGCGCTCCACCACCGCCGTCGTGAACGGGAAACGCACCGGCGTGTGCCCGAAGGTGATCCGCCCGGCCAGTTCGCCGGCCTCGCGGATCGCCTTCGTCACGACGTCCGCCTCCTCGGCCGGGCAGTGCACGATCACCTCGTCGTGCTGGAAGAAGACCAGCTCGGCCCGGAGCCCGGCCGCGTCGATCGCCCGGCGCAGTGCGGCGAGCAGCAGCAGCGCCCAGTCGGCGGCGCTGCCCTGCACCACGAAGTTCCGGGTGAACCTGCCGCGCGCCCGGGCGTCGCTGGAGGTATACCCGGGCGTGAACTCCCCACCGGGACCGGCCAGTTGATCGTCCTGCTCCTGAGGGATGCCCGCCTCGTCGGCCTCGCCCGCACCGGCGGCGGGCGGGCTGGTCCTGCCCAGCCAGGTGCGTACGAGCCGGCCCTCCTCGCCCGCCTTCGCCGCGTCGTCGACGTACGCCACCGCGAGCGGGAAGCGTCTTCGCAGCGCGGCCAGGTTCTTGAGGCCGTCGCCCGAGGTCTGGCCGTAGACGGCGCCGAGCAGCGCGAGCTTGGCGTGTTCGCGGTCGCCGGAGAACGCCCGGTCGGACAGCGAGGTGTACAGGTCGCCGTCGTGGCCCGCCACCTCCATCAGGCCGGGGTCGCGGGAGATCGCGGCGAGCACCCTCGGCTCCATCTGGTCGGCGTCGGCCACCACCAGACGCCAGCCCTCGTCGGCGACGACCGCCTGCCGTATCACCTTGGGGATCTGCAGGGCGCCGCCGCCGTTGGTCGTCCAGCGCCCGCTGGCCGCGCCGCCCGGGGTGTACTCGGCCCGGAAGCGGCCGTCACGCACCCAGTCCTGCAGCCAGCTCCAGCCGTGCGCGGTCCAGATCCGGTACAGCTTCTTGTACTCGATCAGCGGCTCCACCGCCGGGTGGTCGAGCTCGGCCAGCTCCCAGCGCCGGGTCGACTTGATGCGGATCCCGGCCTCGCCGAACGCCTTCACCACATCGGCGGGCAGGTCCGGTCTGACCCGCCGCCCGAAGGCCGCCGACACCTGGTCCGCGAGCTCCGCCAGGCGGCGTGGCTCGCCCCCGCCCCCCGTGCGGGGCGAGCCGCTGGCGTACCGCTCGCCGAGCAGGCCGTGCAGCACCTCGCGGTGCACATCGGCCCGCCACGGCAGGCCCGCCCGGTTCATCTCGGCGGCGACCAGCATCCCCGCCGACTCGGACGCGGTGAGCAGCCGCATCCGCCCCGGGTGCTCCGCACGGTCGTGCCGGCGCTGCTGGTCCGCGTACACCTCAAGCAGCGCCTCGAAGGGCAGCTCCGCCGTGTTCTGGGGCTCGAAGAGGGAGGACTGCGAGCCCGGTTCGGCCGCGCGGGGTGGCGGGTCGGCCGGTACGGGTCTGTTGTGGAGGCGGGCCCAGGCGGCCGCCGCCGAGCGGGGCTCGCCGAGCCTGCCCTCGTGGCCGAGCAGCAGCAGCTCGGCGTCCTCGATGTCGTAGCACCGCTCGACCCTGACGCCGGCCGCGAGCAGCCGGGGGTAGAGCTCGGTGGTGGACCGCCACACCCAGCGGCCCACCTCGGGGCGCGCGCGGACGGCCACGACCAGGTCGGCCTCCTCGCGCACCTCGCCCGCGGGCAGCCCGTCGTCCCCGAGGGGGGCGAGCCGTGCCCCGCCGCCCTCGGTCGCCGCGATGGCCCACCGTTCGTTCACGCGATCGAGTCTGGCACCCGCCACTGACAACGGCCCGCAGCCGCGACCCGGCATGCGCAAAAGGGCGGCTACGCCACCGCGTGCAGCATCGCCGCCGCCTCCCCGCGCGAGCTCACCCCCAGCTTGGCCAGGATGTTCGCGACGTGGAACTTCACCGTCGACTCGCTGATGTGCAGTTCCTCGGCGATCGTCCGGTTGCGGTGCCCCCGGGCGAGATGGCCGAGCACCTCCGCCTCGCGCGGGTGCAGCCCGGCCAGCGGGTCGACGCGCGGGCTCGGCGCCGTGCCCAGCGGCAGGGTCGCGGTGACCGTGGTGCCCCAGCCGGGCAGCGCGTCCACCGCGAGGGTGCCGCCGAGCGCGGCCAGGCGCTGGGCCACCCGATGGGTGTCGAACGCGGCCCGCGACAGCTCGCCGGGCCCGTCGTCCCGTACGGCCGCGACCAGTTGGCAGTTCACGATCCGCCAGCGCACATGGATGCGGCGCACCCCCTGCTGGCCGGCCATGGCGAGCACCAGGGCGCGTACGGCGGCGCGTGAGAGGTGCGCGACGTCGGCCGCGACCGACATCTCGGCGGTCTCCGCCTCCGGCGGCGCGAATTCGAGCCGCACCTCGCTGTGGCGGAGCAGCGGCTTCAGGGAGTCGGCGAGCCGGGCGAAGGCCTCGGCGGCCGGCTCCTCCGTGAGCTCCTGGTTCCGGTCGGCCTCGGCGCGCAGCGCGACCAGGGCGGACACCGCGAGGTCGACGGCGCGCGAGCGGGCCGCCCGGTCCTCCAGGTTCTTGCTGCGCAGCACCCCGAGCAGGGCGGTGAGCGCGGCCTCGTGGGCCTCGCCCAGTTCGGCGATCACCCGGGCCCGCTCGGCTGCGGTGGACCGCGACTGGGCGAGCGTGCCCGGCACCGCCTCGATCGCGAGGCGGGCCCGATGGCCGGTCACCAGGTCCCACAGATGCTGGACGGTCTCGCCGTCCGCCTCCGTCAACAAGGCTCCCGGCGACTTGCGTACGAGAACGAGCAGCGGTGGCCGCGCGGCCATGGGCGCGGCCTCGCTCGCGACCGCCACCACGGCTTGTTCCACCCCGCCGATCACGGCCGTGCCCTGCCAGGGGAGGCCCGGTGTGACGAGCGGGCCGAGCTCCTGGAGGTCGGCGACGGCGATCCGGGCCGCCCCCGTGTCGCTGTGCACCTTGAACGGCGAGTGGGCGCAGTGCCCCGACAGCTCGGCGGCCACGGTGTGCGGGACCAGCGGCGCGATGGCCTCGGAGAGGGTCGGCAGGATCTCGTCCAGCGGCCCGCTCACCAGCTCGGCGGCGCGCGCGAGGGCGAAGGCGGCGGGCGTCGTACCGGTACCGGCGCGGGGTGCGGTGCGGCTCGTGCGGGGCTCCATCACGCCAGCGTACGGTCGGCGCGGCCGTCCGTGCCCAGCCTTGTGGCCAGGTCGAACCGGCCGTAAGGCGGGCCGGGTTGGGCCGGGCGTCGACGGACGCTGGAACCACGTCGTGGACGACGTAGTGAGCGATGCGAGGAGTGCTGTGATGGAAGCGATCGTGTACGAGCGGTTCGGCGGCCCCGAGGTGCTGGCCCTGGGCGAGGCCGAGAAGCCCGAGCCGGGCCCCGGCCAGGTCCGGGTGAAGGTGGTTGCGGCGGGCGTCAACCCGGTCGACTACCGGATCCGCAACGGCTGGATGCAGCACCAGTTCCCCGTGACCTTCCCGGCGGTCCCGGGCCTGGAGCTGGCGGGCGTCGTCGACGAACTGGGCGAGGGCGTCACCGGGTTCGCGGTCGGCGACGAGGTGTTCGGACACTCCGACACCGGCGCGTACGCCGAGTACGCCCTGGCCACCCGCGTCGTGCGCAAGCCGGCCGAGCTGACCTGGGAGCAGGCCGTCGCCCTTCCGGTGGCGGGCGAGACCTCCGAGCGGGTCCTGCGGCTGCTCGAACTGGCCGAGGGCGAGACCCTGTTGATCCACGGCGCGGCGGGCGTGACCGGCTCGGTCGGCGTACAGCTCGCAGTGGCCCGGGGTGCCAAGGTCATCGGCACCGCGTCCCCCGCGAACCACGCCTTCCTGCGCGAGCTGGGCGCGATACCGCTGGCGTACGGGGAGGGCCTGGTCGAGCGGGTGCGCGAGGTCGCCCCGCAGGGCATCGACGCGGTGTACGACGCGGCCGGCAAGGGCGCGCTGCCCGACTCCATAGCGCTGCGCGGCGGCACCACCTCCCGCATCGTCACCATCGCCGACACGGGCGCCGCCGACCACGGCGTCCGCTTCAGCGGCGAGGGCACGCCGGCCCCCGAACCGATCTACGAGGCCCACGCCCGCCTGGTCGCCGAGGGCCGGCTGCGCATCCGCCACGCCGAGACGTTCCCGCTCGCCGACGCGGTCAAGGCCCTGGAGCTGAGCGAGGGCGGCCACACCAGGGGCAAGCTCGTCGTCAAGCCGTGACGCCGGCCCGGTAGCGCCCCGGCGTCGTGCCGTACTGCCTGCTGAAGGCGTGCGACAGGGCGTACGGGGTGCTGTAGCCGACGCGCTGGGCGATGGCGTCGAGCGCGTCCGGGGTGGTGCGCAGCAGGGCCGCGGCCCGGGTCAGCCGCCACCAGGTGAGGTACGCCATCGGAGCCCGGCCGACCAGGGCGGTGAACCGGCGCGCCAACGTGGCCCGGGACACGCCCACGTGGCTCGCGAGCCGCTCGTTGCTCCAGGCCGCGGCGGGGTCCTCGTGCAGGGCGTGCAGGGCCTCGGCCACCACCGGGTCGTGCAGCGCGGCCGGCCAGCGCGAGGTGGTGCCCTCCGCCATCCAGGCCCGTACGAGATAGACGAGCAGCAGATCGAGCAGGCTCGGCAGGGCGACCGCGGCGCCGGGCTGCCCGGCCCCGGACTCGCGCCCCAGCAGACCGACGGCGGCGCACAGCCCCGGATCCCGGTCGGGCCCGCTGGGGATGTGCACGACATCCGGAAGCTCCGCCATCAGCGGGTGGGCGTGCCGTCGGTCGAGCCGGTACTTTCCGCACAACAGCTCGGTGTCGGTCGGTGAGTCGGCGACGGCGGCCTGCCGCGACCAGCGCTCGAAGTCGACGGCTTGCTCGACGCGGGCCCGGTCGGCCGGGCGGTCGGCGATCACGTGCCCGCTGCCGTGCGGAAGCAGCACCGCGTCGCCCGTGTTCAGGACGACCCCGGAGCCGCCCTCGGTGAGCATCCAGCAGCTGCCCTCCAGGACGACGTGGAAGCCCGCGCCCTCGTACGGGTCGAGGCGGGCGCACCAACTGCCGCCCACCCGCAGCCTGGTGGAGGACGGCCGGCCCACCCGCACCGCGGAGATCGCGTCACTCACCAGGTCCATGCGGCCAGCCTACCGATGACCCGCCGAGCGCGTGAGACGTTCGCGTATTCAGATGAGCAGGAGAGGCATTGAGCGGCTCATCTGCGCCCTCTTAAGGTCGAGGCAACGGACAGCGAGCGGAAGGCGGCGGGGACGTGCAGCGCATCACCTTGGGCGAGGTCGAGGTCATCAGGGTCGTGGAGTGGGAGGGCACGTTCGGGTCCGCCCGCCAGATCGTGCCGGCCGCCGGGATCGAGGTGTGGAAGGCCAACGAGGAGACGCTCGCGCCGGACTTCTGGGAGCCCGACAGCGATCAGTGGATCGGGGCGCTGCAGACCTGGGTGCTGCGCAGCGGCGGGCGGACCGTGCTCGTGGACACCGGCGTCGGAAATGGCCGGGAGCGGCCCAGCAAGCCGATGTTCCACCATCGGAACACCGATTTCCTGGGGCAGTTGGCGGCCGCCGGAGTGCGGCCCGAGGACGTCGACGTCGTCGTCAACACCCATCTGCACGCCGACCACGTCGGCTGGAACACGGTGGGTCGGGGGCCCGGCGAGTGGGTGCCCGCGTTCCCCAACGCCACCTATCTCATGCCGGCCGCCGACCACGCCCACTTCGACCCGGCCAACGGGCGCGAGCTGCGCGTGGACGACGTGGCCCTCTTCGGGGACAGCATCGCGCCGGTCGTGCGGGCCGGGCAGGCCGTGCTGTGGGAGGGCGAGCACCGCATCGACGACAACCTCCTTCTGGAGGCGGCGCCCGGACACACGCCGGGCTCCTCCGTACTGAGGCTCGCGTCCGGCGGCGACCGGGCCGTGTTCGTCGGCGACCTGCTGCACAGCCCGGTGCAGATCACCGAGCCGTCCTGCAACAGCTGCTTCTGCGAGGACGAGGCGCAGGCCGCGGCCACCCGCCGCCGCATCCTGGGCCGCGCCGCCGACGAGCGCGAACTCGTCGTCCCGGCCCACTTCGGCGGCCCCGGCGCCTTCGAAGTCCGGCGCGAGGCAAGCCGGTTCGCGGTCCGGAACTGGGCGTCCTACAGCGCGTAGCGGGCGCCCAGCTCCCAGGCGCCGTGCAGCGCGTCCGCGAAGGCCGCCGCCAGCTTGTGCTCGCCGCTGGGGCCCGGGTGCGTGCCGTCGTAGGTGTCCCGGTGGATGTCGTACGAGTCCGGGACCGCGGCGAGCAGCAGCGGGGACGCGGCCGTGTCGAGGTCGGCGACCGCCTTGGCGAGCAGTTCGTTGAAGAGGGCCACCTCGGCCGCGAAGGCGGCGTCCTCCTCGGCCCGGATGTTCGGGATGACGGGCAGCGCGATGATGCGGACCTGCGGGTTGGCCTCCCGGGCGCCCTCGACGAACGCGCGCACATTGGCGGCGGTCTGGCCGGCGTCCGTATAGAAGCCGAGGTCTATCAGGCCGAGCGAGACGAGCAGCACGTCCGCCCGGCTCTCCGCGACGGCCGGGCCGATCACCGTGGCCATGTGCAGCCAGCCCTCGCCCCAGCCCGCGAGGTGGCGGCGGGCGGCGGGCGGGAAGCCGGGGTCGGCGTACTCGTGCGAGACGGGGGCCCCGGCCGCCGGGTCGTACAGCGCGGTGCGCGGGCCGACGATCTCGTACGGGCCGTCGAAGGTCGCTTCGAGGTGGTGCCACATGCGGTGGCGCCAGGTGAAGTCGCCGGGGCATCCGATGGTCATGGAGTCGCCGACGAAGAGAAAACGCATGGGGGTCATCATTACCGATCGGTACGCGGTGCTGCGACGTGACGGTGGACACCCCCCGGGGGACCGGACGTGGCCGTGGACACTGGGGGGATGCGTTCGCTTCTGAGGGTGTGCGGGGTGGCCGGGCTCGTCCTGGCGTGTGCGGCGGGGCCGGCCGTGGCCGACGACGGCGGGTTCACCATCAAGGACCCCCGCGTCAAGGAGTCCAGCGGTCTCGCGGCCAGCCGCGCCCACCCCGGCATCTACTGGACGCACAACGACAGCGGTGACGGCCCGTACGTGTACGCCGTGGACGCGAAGACCGGGCAGACCGTCGCGCGCATCACCATGGAGGGCGTCGGCCGGCCGCGCGACGTGGAGGCTATCTCGATCGGGCCCGACGGCGACCTCTACGTAGGCGACATCGGCGACAACCTGGACGGCTCCTGGAGCCACGTCTGGATCTACCGTTTCCACGAGCCGGCCCAGCTCAAGGACCAGACGGTCAAGGCCACGCAGTACGTCGTCCAGTACGCCGACGGGCCGCGCAACGCCGAGGCGCTGATGGTCCACCCGAAGACCGGCCGGGTCTACATAGCCTCCAAGCGCGAGAGCGGCGGCGGCCTCTACGAGGGGCCGGCCCAGCTGTCCGTCTCCGGTACGAACGTCTTCCGACGGGTCGGCGAGGTGCCCTGGGTGACCGATGGCGCGTTCTCGCCGGACGGTACGAAGCTGGCGCTGCGGGGCTACTTCGCGCTGGCCGAATACGCCTGGAAGGGCGGGGCAGGGCCGCTCGGCGACTGGCACGCGGTGCCGGGCACGCCGGTGCAGGCCCAGTCCGAATCGGTGACGTACACCCCGGACGGCTCGGCCCTGATGGTCGGCTCGGAAGGGGCGGACAGTGACGTGGTGCGCGTCCCCCTAAAAGAGGGTGGCGCCAAGTCGCCCTCCGTGGGCGGCAGTTCCACCGATTCGGGTGACGGCGCGGGCAGCGGGAACTATCTGCTCGGCGCGGTGGTTCTGGCGGGCGCCACGGTGCTCGGCCTGGGAGCCAAGCGCGTACTGAGGCGCCGCAGCGGCTGAGGGGCCCGCACCACTTCGCGGTACGGGCCCCGTGACGCGGCTCAGCGCTGCTGGTCCGGGCACACCTTCCAGGCCAGGTGGTAGATGGTCTGGATGTTGCCGTCGGTGGAGTCCATGGCGATGAAGCTGTTGGTGTTCGGGTCAGAGGTGCCGGCGTTCGCGCGCAGCTCGGTGTTGATGTTGAAGTTGCGCTGCACGCCGCAGGGGGCCCAGACCAGCTGGCCCCAGTCGGTGGTGTCGGTGGCCTCCCAGTCGTTGTCGTACGGGCCGTTGAACGGGTGCGTTCTGCTCGCCGTGTCGGGCGAGCCCTGGAAGTAGTACGAGGCCTTCTGGGTGGCGCTCGCGCCGTTCTCCAGGTGGGCGTAGCCGCGGTAGTCGGCGCTCGCGATGGCGTAGGTGAAGCCCGAGGGCACGTGCACGATGAGGTTGAGCTGGCAGTTCTTGCGGAAGTCGGTGGGCTTGGAACCGGCGCCCACCTGCGCCAGGTACTGGCTGTACGTGACGGTGAAGGCGGTGTTGTCCGGGGAGACGGCGACCGCGGCGGTGCCGATGGGGCAGCCGGAGCCGTTGACGGTCGCGACCTCGATCACGATCTTGTCGGGCGGCGCGATGATGCCGGCCGGGGCGGCCTGGGTGAAGAGCGAGGACGCGAGGAACGCTGCGGTCGCGCCGCCTGCGAGAAGTGCACCGGGCATGGTGAAGCTCCGATCGGTTGGTCGGTGGCCTTGCGTGGATGTGGGGAGTCCAGCCGAGCGTTCATGCATAGTTGAGGCATGAACATGTCAAACCTTCGGGCCGGTCCGGCCGTGGTGCGGTGCGCGCCGGAACGCTTTGGATGGTAGGGACCAAGTCCCTTGCGGAATAGGGCAGTTATCGGCCGTGACGTGATGCCTCGCTGGGGGTGCCGGGATGTGTCTGCGGCCCGGGTGGCAGCGCCCGGGCATGCGCGAGGGCCCGGCACCATCACGGTGCCGGGCCCTCGTTCGCCGAACTACCTGATGCTCAGAGCTGCTCGATGACGTGGTCGATGCAGGCCGTCAGAGCCTCGACGTCGGCCGGGTCGATCGCCGGGAACATGGCGATGCGCAGCTGGTTGCGGCCGAGCTTGCGGTACGGCTCGGTGTCGACGATGCCGTTGGCGCGCAGCACCTTGGCGATCGCGGCGGCGTCGATGTCGTCCGCGAAGTCGATCGTGCCGATGACCTGCGAGCGCTTGGCCGGGTCGGTGACGAACGGGGCGGCGTGCTTGGAGTCCTCGGCCCAGCCGTACAGGGCGGCGGCGGAGGCGGCGGTGCGGGCCGTCGACCAGGCGAGGCCGCCCTGGCCGTTGATCCACTTCAGCTGCTCGTTGAGCAGGAACAGGGTGGACAGGGCGGGGGTGTTGTACGTCTGGTTCTTCAGCGAGTTGTCGATCGCGGTGGGCAGCGAGAAGAACTCCGGGACGTGGCGGCCGCTCGTGTGGATGCGCTGGGCGCGGTCCAGGGCGGCGGGCGAGAACGCGGCGAGCCACAGGCCGCCGTCGGAGGCGAACGACTTCTGCGGGGCGAAGTAGTAGACGTCGGTCTCGGCGATGTCGACGGGCAGGCCGCCGGCGCCGGAGGTCGCGTCCACCAGGACGAGGGAGCCCTCGTCCGCCCCGGCCACGCGCTTGATCGGGGCGGCGACGCCGGTCGAGGTCTCGTTGTGGGTGAACGCGTACACGTCCACGCCCGCCTCGGCCCTCGGGTCCGGGTGGGTGCCGGGGTCGCTGCTGATGACGGTCGGCTCGGCCAGCCAGGGCGCCAGCTTGGCGGCCTTGGCGAACTTGGACGAGAACTCGCCGAAGTTCAGGTGCTGGGACTTGCTCTCGATCAGGCCGTGCGTCGCGATGTCCCAGAACGCGGTGGAGCCGCCGTTGCCCAGGATCACCTCGTAGCCCTCGGGGAGGGAGAAGAGGTCGCGGATGCCCTGGCGCACCTCGCCGACCAGGTTCTTGACCGGGGCCTGGCGGTGGGAGGTGCCGAGGAGGGAGGTACCGGTGGCGGCCAGGGCGTCCAGCGCCTCCGTACGCACCTTGGAGGGGCCCGCGCCGAAACGGCCGTCGGCGGGCTTCATGTCAGCGGGAATCTGGATCTCAGCCACGTGCGCGAGCGTATCCGGTTCTGGCCCGCCCGGTCCGGCGGGTCCGCCCGATGAGACGGGCCCCACAGCGCGAGCCTGGGCCGCCTGGGGCTCCGCCCCAGACCCCTGCACCCCATTTTCGGGGCTCCGCCCCGGACCCCGTTCGCGCCTTAAGGGCGCTCGTCCTCAAACTCCCCCAAGGCCTCAAGGGCCAGGGGGACCCCCCATGACAGGCTGAAGATGCCGACCCCGCCAGGATCGATCCCGCCAGGGGCGCGGGGAACTGCGCGAGCAACCACGCACGGTCCGCGGACGAAAGCGGGTCAGGGGCGCGGGGAACTGCGCGACCAGTCACGCACGGTCCGCAGCCGAACCGCGGGGGGCCGGGGGCGGAGCCCCCAGGGTGCCTAGGCCAGTCGTACCGGCAGGGCGAACAGGTCGTTCTGGGTCACTATCGGCTTGTTGCGGAGCTCGGACCGCGGGACCGCCAAGGCCAAGGAAGGGAAGCGGGCGTACAGGGCCGGGAGGGCCACGCTCGCCTCCAGGCGGGACAGGGCCGCGCCCGGGCAGACGTGCGGGCCATGGCCGAAGGAGATGTGCCGCACCGGAGCCGGGGTGCGGGTGACGTCGAAGTCCCCCGCCGTCGCGCCGTGCTGCGCCTCGTCACGGCCTATCGCCCCGAAGGAGACGATCAGCGCCTCCCCCGCGGGGAGAACCCGGTCGCCGACCGCGACGTCCTCCGTCGCGAAGCGGAACAGGACGTGCGAGGTCGGCGTGGACCAGCGCAACGTCTCCTCGATCACGTTCTCCCACGGCACCACCCCGTCAAGCACCAGCTTGCGCTGCGCGGGGTGCGTCTCCAGGGCCACCACCGCGTTCACGATGAGGCTGATCGTGGTCTCGTGCCCCGCCGCCACCATCAGCTGCAGCGTGTTGGTGATCTCCTCAGTACTGAGGTGGTCGCCGTCCTCGGAGGCGGCGAGCAGCGCACTGGTCAGGTCGTCGCCCGGCGCGCGCCGCTTGGACTCGACGATCCGCCCGAACAGCTCGCCCAGGTCGGCCATCATCCGCGGCACCTCCTCAGGAGGCGTCTGCGTGGAGAAGAACTTCTCGAAGAGGGACTTCAGGCGCGGATGGTCGGCCGCGTCCACCCCCATCAGCTCGCTGACCACGCTCATGGGCAGCGGGTACGCGAACTCCGCCTTCAGGTCGACCACTTCACCGGCGTCAAGCGCCGCGAGCCGGTCGAGGATCGACGACGTCAGCGCCTCGATGCCCGCCCGCAGCCGCTCGACCCGGCGTACGGTCAGCGCCTGCGCGACCAGGGTGCGCAGCCGGCGGTGCTCGTCGCCGTCGACGGTCAGCATCGAGCGGCCCGGGTTGGCGAGCCCGATCAGCGGCCAGTCCAGCGGGATCTCGCCGCGCTGCCAGGCACCCCAGCTGTTGATGTCCTTGACCAGGCGGGGGTCGGTCAGGAGCCGGCGGGCCTCCGCGTGGTGCGTCACGGAGTAACAGGCCACCGAGCCCGGCAGCACGACCCGTACCAGCGGACCGGCCGCGCGCAGCGCCGCGCTCTCGGCGTCGAGGTCGCTGACGAACGGGTCCAGGGTGATCGCGCCGCTGTGGTCCACGGGGCACTTCGTCGGGCTGCTCATCGGGCTGCTCCAAGGGCGGGAGTGGGAGTGAACGTCACGGGAAGCTCGGTCAGACCCCGCAGCCACGGGGAGGGCCGGCGGGTCAACTGCCCGGCGGACGCGGCGAGATCGACGTCCGGCAGCCGGTCGAGCAGCACCTCGATGCCGGTCCGCGCGATGACCTCGGCGACCTCCTGCGCGGGGAACGGGCAGCGGTGCTCGCCGTGCCCGAACGAGAAGAACGCGCTGTTCCCGCCGGTCAGCGCGGCCGCGTCGGTGCGTACCTGCGGATCGCCGTTGGCCGCGGCCAGGCCGAGCAGGAGCAGGTCGCCGGCCCGGACGTGCCGGCCGCCGAGGCGGGTGTCGCGGGCGGCCCAGCGGCCCGCCACGTTCTGGGTGGGAGTGTCCTCCCAGAGCACCTCGTTCATGGCCTCGCCGACGCTGTGCCGCCCGCCCGCGAGCGACGCCGCGAACCGGTCGTCGGTGAGCATCAGGCGCAGCGAGTTGCCGATCCAGTCCGCGGTGGGCTGGTGCCCGGCGGCCATCATCACCATCAGGTCCTGGCCGACCTCCTCGACGGAGAAGCCGTACGGGTTGGCGAGCATCCGGGACGCCACGTCCTCGCCGGGCTCGACCTGCTTGGCGGTGAGCAGCGCGTACATCGACTCGGCGAGGTGGCGCTGGCCCTCCAGGGCGCCCTCCCGGCCGTTGATCATGTCGTTCATCGCGGTGACCAGGCCGGGGCCCTGCTCGTCGCCGAATCCGTAGAGCCGGGCCAGGACGCGTACCGGCAGGAGCATCGCGTACTGGCCGACGATGTCGCAGCTGCCCGCGCCGCACAGCGCGTCGATCAGCTCGTCCGCGAACCGCTCGGCGTGGCTGCGCAGTTCGAAGGGGTCGACGGCCTCCAGGGCGCCGGACACCATCGCGGCCCGCTCGCGGTGGCGCTCGCCGACGGTGTAGAGGATCGACGGCTGCTTGCGGCCGATCATGGGAAGCAGCGGCCAGTCGGCGGGGATGCGGTCCCACTGGTTCCACAGGTCGGAGTCGCGCGAGAACAGCACCGGGTCGCTGGTGACCTGGTGCAGCTCGCGGTAGCCGAGCACCAGCCAGGCCGGCACGTCGCCGTCCAGGACGACGGGCGCCACCGCGCCGTGGTCGCGCCGCAGGTCGCGGTACAGCTCGTTCGGCTCGGTCTGGAACCGGGGGCCGCTCAGCGGGACGGGGGCGGGGATGGGGCACGTCACGGTAGGAGCTCCGGTGCCTTCTGCAGGCGTGCGAGATGTTCTACGAGGGTGATCAGGACGGTCTTGCTGGACTCGCGCGACCGGGCGTCGCAGCGGACCAGCGGCACCTCGGGCGGCAGGTCGAGGGCCTCGCGGACCTGGGCCTCGGTGTGCGCGGGGCCGCCGAAGTCGTTGCAGGCCACGACGAACGGCGTGCCGTGGTGCTCCAGGCGGTCGATGGCGTACCAGGAGTCGGCCAGGCGCCGGGTGTCCACCAGGACGACCGCGCCGAGCGTGCCCGCGAAAAGCCGGTCCCACAGGAACCAGAACCGCTCCTGTCCTGGCGCGCCGAACAGGTAAAGCACGTTGTGCGCGTCCAGGGTGATGCGGCCGAAGTCGAAGGCCACGGTGGTGGCCGTCTTCGTACGCACCCCGTCGAGGTCGTCCACGGCCTCGCCCGCCTTGGTCATGGTCTCCTCGGTGTTCAGCGGACGTATCTCGCTGACCGAGCGCACCATGGTCGTCTTTCCGACGCCGAAACCACCGACGACGACGATTTTCAGGCCGTTGTCCGCGGTCCCCGCGAGGGCGGGCCGTTCCGAGCGTGCGGGCCGTTCAGAGATTTCGGAGGCCAACGAGCACCTGCTCCAGGATGTCGGGGTCGGGAAGGCGGTGGGCCGAGCGCGGGTGGCGGGCGCTGATGCGGCCCGTGTCGTGCAGGTCGGCGAGCAGGATGCGGACCACCGTGACGGGCAGGCCGAGCTCGGCCGCGATCTCCACGACCGCCGTCGGGAAGCGGCACATGCGCAGGATCGCCACGTGCTCGGACTGCATGCCGGGCACCGGGTCGGACTCGGTGACCACCAGCGTGACCAGGTCGAAGGCGTCCGAGCCGGAGCGGCTGCGGCCGCCGGTGAGGGTGTAGAGCCGGTCCGGCGAGTCGTCCCGGCCCGGCCTGCTCATGCCCGCGGCTCGGCGCTGAGGTGTTCGCCGAGCTGCTCCACCAGCTCGGACATGTTGTGGCCGACGAGCCCCGCGTCCGCGTCCTCGGCGGCGACCACCGCGAGGTGCGCGCCCTCGCCGGCCTCGACGATGAAGAGGATGCCGCCGTAGAACTCGGCCATCGCGGAGCGCACCCCGCCGCTTCCGTCGCCGAACTCCATCGACGCCCCGTGCGACAGGCTCTGGATGCCCGCGGCGATCGCGGCCAGCTGGTCGGCCTGGTCGACCGAGAGCTCCGGCGTGCGGCACAGCTTGAGGCCGTCGCGGGACAGGACGAGGCCGTGCCGGGCGCCGGGGGTGCGCTCAAGCAGGTTCTCCAGGAGCCAGTTGAGCTTCTCGTCGGTGGTGGTGCCGGTCATTCGGTGTTGCCTTCCGGGGTGGGGGAGTTCGCGCGTACGGCCTGGCGGAAGCTGCTGAAGCGGGCTGCCGCGCCGGACGCGGCGGTCGAGGCGCGGGCCGGGGCCGCCGGGGCGTCCGGACCATCGGGGTGGGCCGCGGCGAGCGCCCGCCCGCGCTTGCGCTTGGGCAGCCCGCTCTCGCCGAACTGCGGGAATTCGCCACTGGTTTCCGCGCTGGTGCCGGCGCTGGGATCACCGGGGGTGCCGGTGGTGGCGCTGGTCGCGGCGGTGGGCTCGGCGGCCGGCTCGTGGGTGGCTTCCGGCTCGTTGGCCGCCTCCGGCTCGGTGGCGGCCGGCTCCGTCGCCTTCGGCTCCTGCGGTACGTCGGCGGCGGGCGCGGCCGTGCTGACGTGGGTGATCAGCTCGTGCGGGAGCAGCATCAGCGCGCCGGTGCCGCCGCGCGCGGAGGGCCGGAACGACACCGTGAGGCCGTGCTTGCGGGCGAGGCGGCCGACGACCGAGAGGCCGAGGCGGGTGCCGGAGAGCCCGGCCAGGTCCAACGACCGGCCGGAAACGGCCTGTTCGGCTCGGCGCAGCTGTACCTCGCTCATGACCAGACCGCTGTCCTCGACGGTGATGATCACCCCGGCCGGTACTTCCTCGACGTACACGTGGACCTCGGCGGTCGGCGGCGAGAAGTTGGCCGCGTTGTCGAGGAGTTCGGCCAGCGCGTGCATGACGCCCTCGGCGGCGTGTCCGGCGACGGCCGCGTCACTGGTGGAGTGCAGCCGTACGCGCTGGTAGCCGCCGATGCGGCCCATCGCGCCGCGCAGGATGGACTCCATGACGATGGGCCTGGCCCAGCGGCGGCCCGAACGCGCCCCGGTCAGTACGGCGATGGAGTCCGCGAGGCGGCCCGCCTGTGCGGTGCGGTGGTCGAGGTGGAGGAGGTCGCCGAGCACCTCCTCGTCGGCGTGCCGGTGCTCCATGTCGCGCAGGTCGGCGAGCATGCCGGTGGCCAGCGCTTGCATGCGGCCGGCCGCGTTGGCGGTGGCGGCGAGGGCTGCGGCCCGCGCGGACTCGGCGCGGCGCAGCTCGGCGGTGTGAGCGGCGACCAGGGCCTTGCGCTCGGCGGCCTGGGCCGCGTCGAGGCGTACCGCGTCGGCACTGCGCCGGGCGGCGTTGGCCTCTTGGGCACTGATCTGGCCGTTGAGCGCGGCGAGCCGGGAACGCAGCACCCGGTTGCGCAGCACGCTGTGCGTCACGGCGTACGCGCCGGCGCTGAGCAGGGCCGCCGCGGCGCCGAGGCTCCAGCCGACTACGGCGCGGGTGCCGGGCGTGGCCGAGACCACCGCCACCGTGCAGAACGCGCCGGTGACCACCGCGGTGATCAGCAGGGCCAGCGCGGAGGGGCGGGTGAGGGAGGGCGACGCCGTCATCGATCAATGCCTTACAGCGCTTATGGCGGGCGAGCGGGGAGCGGGTATTGAGGGCGGGCTGGGAGGAGGTGCGGAACGGGGTGCGGAACGAAGCGTGGAACGGGGTGTTCCTGTTCCTCGGGGAACGAGGGGCAACTATAGGAGAGTTGGTGATCGAATTGGATAGTTCTTGGTGAAGATTCCCGCTCGGCAAGGTTGTTGACCGGCCACATTCGGCTCATCTTGGTCTGTTTCCGGACACGGGACGGACACGGCGTGCCTATGGATCGGACGCGCGGTGGCCGTGCGGCGCTGAGCCCGTGCGGGGCCGGGGACGGGCATCCTGGGCCCATGGCAGATGGTGCGAAGGCCCCGGGACGGAAGCGCGAGCAGAGCCGGGAGCAGGGCCAAGAACAGGCATCCGACCTGGAGCGGGAGCTGTCGCGGGTGGTGCGCGGCCGGGTGGACCTCGGTGTCACCGCCCGCGCCCTGACGACGATGGACGCCTCGAACTACCGCCGGGTGCCGCTGGGCGTGGTCGCGCCGCGCGACGCCGACGACGTGGCGGCGGTGCTCGCGGTCTGCCGGACGTACGGGGTGCCGGTGGTGCCGCGCGGCGGCGGCACCTCGATCGCGGGCCAGGCCACCGGCACCGGGATCGTGCTCGATTTCACCCGCTTCATGTGCTCGCTCGTCTCGGTGGACGCGGCGGCCCGAACCGCCGTGGTGCAGCCCGGGGTTGTGCTCGACGCCCTGCGGGACGCGGTCGCGCCGCACGGGCTCACCTTCGGCCCCGATCCCTCGACGCACAGCAGGTGCACGCTCGGCGGGATGATCGGAAACAACGCCTGCGGAGCGCATTCGGTGCGGTGGGGGACGACGGCTGACAACATCCGTGATCTGACGGTCGTCAGCGCACAGGGCGGTGTTCACTATCTGTCGCAGGGATGGCAGAACTCGACATCGCCTGTTGGTCTACGCGATTTCGTCATCCGTCATCTGTCAGCGCTCCGCACCGGCTACCCCCAGGACCTCCCGCGCCGCATCTCCGGTTACGCGATGGACGCCCTGCTCCCCGAGCGAGGGGCCGATCTGGCGCGGGCGTTCTGCGGCAGCGAGGGCACGCTGGGGGTGGTGACCGAGGCGACCGTACGCCTGGTGGAGTCGCCGCCCGCCCGCGCGCTCGCCGTGCTCGGCTACCCCGACGAGAGCGCGGCCGCCGAGGCGGCACCCGGGCTGCTTCCGTACCGCCCGCTGACGGTGGAGGGCATGGCCGCCGATCTCGTACGGGTGCGGGGCGAGGTCGGCCTGCCGCGCGGCGGGGCCTGGCTGTTCGTCGAGGTCGGCGGGGCGACGGAGGCCGAAGCGCGTGTGCGGGCACAGGAGTTGGCGCGGGCGGGCGACGCCCTTGAGGCGGCCGTGGTGAGCGACCCGGCCGGGGTGCGCGCGCTGTGGCGGATCCGCGAGGACGCGGCGGGCACCGCGACCCGCATGCCCGACGGCACCGAGGCCTGGCCAGGCTGGGAGGACTGCGCGGTACCGCCCGCTCAACTGGGCGCATACCTGAGGGAGTTCAGGTCCCTCCTCTCCTCGTACGGGCTGCGCGGCACCCCGTACGGGCACTTCGGGGACGGCTGCATCCACGTCCGCATCGACTTCGACCTGCTGACCCCCGCCGGGATCGGTCGTTTCCGCGCGTTCTCCGCGGACCTGGCCGATCTGGTGGTCGCGCACGGCGGCTCGCTCAGCGGCGAGCACGGCGACGGACAGGGCCGCGCGGAACTGCTCCCGAAGATGTATGGAGCTGAACTCGTGTGCCTGTTCGGCGAGTTCAAGGACTTGTGGGACCCGGAAGGCCTGCTCAATCCAGGGATCCTCGCCCGGCCCGCGCGGCTTGACGAGAACCTGCGCTTCGAGGCGCTGCCGAAGCGTCCGGTGGACGTGGAGTTCGGCTATCCGCACGACGGGGGTGACTTCGCGGCGGCGGTACGCAGATGTGTGGGTGTCGCCAAGTGCCGTACGGACAAAGGGAGTTCGAGGGCCGACGACGTCATGTGTCCGTCCTTCCGGGCGACCGGCGAGGAGGAGCACTCCACGCGGGGTCGGGCGCGTCTGCTGCACGAGATGCTGGCGGGCGAGGTGGTCACGGACGGCTGGCGCTCGGAGGAGGTGCGGGACGCGCTCGACCTGTGTCTGTCCTGCAAGGGCTGCCGCAGCGACTGTCCGGTGGGCGTGGACATGGCGACGTACAAGGCGGAGTTCCTGCACCACCACTACGAAGGGCGCCTGCGCCCCGCCTCCCACTACGCGCTGGGCCGGCTCCCCGGGTGGCTGCGGGCGGCCGCGCCGCTGGCCCGCCCCCTGAACGCGGCGGCCCGGGTCCGCCCGCTGGCCGCGTTCGCGAAACGTCTCGCAGGGATCGCGCCGGAGCGAACGCTTCCGCAGCTGGCCCCGCACACCTTCCTGAGCGAGCTGCGGAAGCGCCCGGCGCCGAGTGACGCGACGGTGATCCTCTGGCCGGACACCTTCACCAACCACCTTTCCCCGGAGGTGGGGCGCGCGGCCCTGCGGGTGCTGTCGGAGGCGGGACTGGAGGCGGAGGTTCCGGCGGGGCGGGTCTGCTGCGGGCTCACCTATGTGTCCACGGGCCAGCTGGACCGGGCGAAGGTGGTGCTCGGCCACACCCTGGACGCGATGGAGCCGTACCTGAGCGGGGCGGGCCGTCCCCTGGTCGTACTCGAACCGAGCTGCGCGGCCACCCTGCGCACGGACCTGCCGGAACTGCTCCCCGCCGACCCGCGGGCGGCCCGCCTCGCCGCTTCGGTGCGCACCTTCGCCGAGGCCCTTCAGGAGTGCGCGCCGCACTGGGCGCCGCCGCGCCTCGACCGCCCCGTGGCCGGCCAGACCCACTGCCATCAGCACGCGGTCCTGGGTGACGAGGCCGACCGCCGCCTGCGCGAGAAGGCCGGCCTGACGGGCGAGCTCAGCGGCGGGTGCTGCGGTCTCGCCGGGAACTTCGGGTTCGAGCGGGGCCACTGGGACGTGTCGGTGGCCTGCGCGGAGGACCAGCTGCTGCCTTCGGTGCGGGGCGCCGCCCCCGGCACGGAAGTCCTGGCCGACGGCTACTCCTGCCGTACGCAACTGGCCCAGCTGGCGGGCCGCAGGGCGAGGCACCTGGCGGAGGTGCTGGCGGAGGGGCTGAACGGTGAGGGGTAGGGCTGCCTGGAGCCGCTTACATTAGATGGAGTGAGCTGTTCCGCTTCCCGCGGAAAGACGGTTGCGGCAAGCGGGTGCAGTCCAAGATACTGAATCCATAAGTGCATTCTGCTGGACTGCTGGAGTGGGTGGGCCGATGGTGGCTCGTCGGCGGTGCCGAATGCTGAATCCGATGGGAGAGGAGCGCCGGTGAATCCGGTCAAGGGTGCGGGTGCGGCAGAGCCGGTCGCGGCGGCCGCCGTCGCCGTACCGGAGGCTGCCGGTGCGCTGAAGGGCGCGGGCCCAGGCGGGCGCCGGGCGGCGTTCGGGCCGGTCGCGCTGGTGGTGGCGGGCGGCATATCGGTGCAGTTCGGGGCCGCGGTGGCGGTGACGCTGATGCCGAGGGCGGGTGCGTCGGGAGTCGTCACGCTGCGGCTCGTCGCCGCGGCGATCGTCCTCCTGCTGGTGTGCCGGCCGAAGCTGCGGGGGCATTCGCGGGCGGACTGGGGAACGGTGGTTGCGTTCGGGGTGGCGATGGCCGGCATGAACGGGCTGTTCTACCAGGCGGTCGACCGCATTCCGCTGGGTGTCGCGGTCACCTTGGAGGTGCTCGGCCCGCTGGCCCTGTCGGTGTTCGCGTCGCGCCGCCTCGTCAACGTCCTGTGGGCCGCGCTGGCCCTCGCGGGCGTCGTGCTCCTGGGCGGGGGCGGCTTCGACAGCCTGGACGCGGTGGGGGTGGCGTACGCGCTGGGGGCGGGTGTGTGCTGGGCGGTGTACATCCTGTTCAGCGCGCGTACCGGCCGGCGCTTCCCCCAGGCCGACGGGCTCGCCCTCGCCATGGCGGTGGCGGCGGTCCTGTTCCTGCCGATCGGCATCGCGCAGGCGGGCGGGAAGCTCTTGGTCCCCTCCACGATGGCGCTGGGCGCGGCGGTGGCCGTCCTGTCCTCGGTCCTGCCCTACACCCTGGAACTCCTGGCCCTGCGCCGCCTGCCCGCGTCCACCTTCGCGATCCTGATGAGCCTGGAGCCGGCGATCGCAGCGACGGCGGGCTTCCTCATCCTGGGCCAGGCCCTGTCCTGGCCGCAGGCGCTGGCCATCGCCCTGGTGATCGGCGCGAGCATGGGGGCGGTACGAACCCAGATCCGGGCGGTCTCGGGATAGCCCTGGGTGCGGCGGGGTGGCTCCCTTGGCGGGGCGGGCACTGCGTTGGGAGTGGCCTGGGCTCGGCGATGCGGGGCTCCGCACCGGACCCCGGGGCGCCTCTCCCCCGTCCGAGTGCGCCCCCAACTCCAACCATCCACAAACAACGCCCTCTTGACGCTTTCCAGCTCAATGGGCAACGCTCGTGGAACGGCATGGAACCTGTGGAACGCCGCACAACCCACACAAAGCCATGACCGTTTGGGCAAGCAGAAGACCGGAGGCGGCAGCCATGGCACTGCGGTTCATCGCGAAGGATCCCAACACCAATGGAGCCCAGTGCCCGACGGCCTGGGTGGACGAGGAAGCGGAAGAGATCGTCATCCAGGGCTGGAAGGCCGGCGAGGCGCTGTTGGCCCGGTGCCGCGAGACCGGACCCGTCCCCGGGACGGAAGCCGTGGTGCGGCTGCCGATCCGCATGGTGGCCGCACTCAGGGAGGCATGCGATGTCGCAGACCGACTCGGCGTTCGTTGACCTGCTGGCCAACACGCACCATTCGGCTGTGCACCTGGAGCTGCGCGACTCGTACGGAATCGGTGAGGAGGCCTCCGAATTCGCCAGGTGGCGGGCCGGTTGGCGGCCCCATCCGGACCCGGGGACGTGGTGGAACGACTTCCACACCTGGGTGCGGGACGCGACCGCGCGCGGGGTGGCGTTCCGCCGGGCCCGGATCGTGTCGGAGCCGGTGAGCGAGTACATCCGGTACGAGTACGAGTGCACCTATCAGAACGTCGCCGCAGGCGAGTCGGTGCGCTGGCTGCCACGCCGGAAGGCGTCCGATCTGGCTCTGCCCGGCAACGACTTCTGGCTGTTCGACGGGCGGCTGATCATGTGGAACCACTTCACGGGCGAGGGTGGCTCGGCGGGCCCGGAGCTGGACGAACGCCCCGACGTGGCGAAGCTGTGCGCGGCGGCGTTCGACGCCGTGTGGGAGCGGGCCACGCCGCACGAGGACTACCGGATCTGACGGATCGTCACGCCCTATGTCCGCGTCTGCGTCAACGAGCGTTCAAGCGGCCCGCAAGGCCGTCGCCGACCGCCTCCGGGAGATCCGGCAGGACGCGGGCATCTCGGGCCAGGCCCTGGCGGCCCGTGCGGGTTGGTACAAGTCCAAGGTCTCGCGCCTGGAGAATGCCGTCACCCCGGCGTCCGCCGAGGACATCCGGGCATGGTGCCGGGCCTGCGGGGCGGACAGCGAGACCGGGGACCTGATCGCCGCCACTCGCTCGGCGGACAACATGTACGTCGAGTGGCGCCGCGTGCAGCGCTCGGGGCTGCGACAGCTCCAGGAGTCGTACCTGCCGCTGTACGAGCGGACCCGCGTGTTCCGTACGTACTGCGCCAACGTGGTGCCCGGCGTGCTCCAGACCCACGCCTATGCGACGGCACTCATGCGTTCCATCAGCGAGTTCCACGAGACGCCGGACGACGTGGCCGGCGCCGTCGAGGCACGGCTGGCCCGGTCGGCCCGCGTGGTACGGCAGGGGGACCACCGGTTCGCCCTGGTGCTGGAGGAATCGGTGCTGCGCCACCGCGTCGGCGACGCCGAGACGATGGCCGGACAACTGGGCCACTTGCTGTCCGCCATGGCATTCCCGTCCGTATCGCTGGGTGTCATCCCCTTCGCGGCCGAGCGCCGTATGTGGATGATCGAAACGTTCACGGTGTACGACGAGGAGCAGGCCGAGGCGGAGCTGCTGACGGCCCGGGTCAACGTGACCACGCCGACCGAAGTGCGGCAGTACCTCAAGGCGTTCACGGAATTCGCCAAGCTCGCCGTTCACGGGGCCGATGCACGGGCACTGATCACGTCCGCCATCGATGCCCTGGACCAATCGGCACAGGACTCGTAGAACTCCGTGGAACTTCCTAGGAGTTGAGGCCGCCGAATTCCTAACGTGGTCAACCACCAGCACCACGCGAAGGGACGGCGACACGGTGATGAGCGATTCAGGGACCAGCCCCCGCACCTACCCCCAACCACCCATCGAACTGGCAGGGTTCGTCGAGAACTACCTCTACGGCTGCGCTCCCGTGGCGGAGTGCGGGGTGTGCGCGGCTCTGGCCGAGGAGCTGGCGGCGGCCCGCCGGGACAAGGAGTACAGCAGGGCGTACGACGCGGCGGCCGAGATCCGGAACCACCCCCACCCGGCCCGAGCCCCGAGGGCGGCTTCCCGTCCGGCCCTTCCGCGAGCCGAAGGCGGCGACGGTGACGTATCCGGTGCGTGAGGCGCTGGCGAAGGCGCGACGGTCCGCCGTGCATCTGGAAATGCGCGACAGCTACACCCCTGACGACCCGGAGTTCGCCCGTTGGCGGTCCGGCCACCGATACGGGAACGACCCTGCGAGACTCCCCGACTGGTGGGGAGCCTGGCGGGACGTGGTGGGCGGGGCGACGGCGCGCGGGGTCGTGATGCGCCGGGCTCGCATCGTCTGCGAGCCGGTCACCGACTGCATCCGGTACGAGCACGACGTGACGTTCGCCAACGTGGCGGCGGGTGAACTCGTCCGGTGGCTGCCGCGCCGGAAGGCCGCGGACATCGCGCTGCCGGGCACCGACTTGTGGATGTTCGACGGCTCCTCCGTACTGTTCAGCTACTTCTCCGGGGACGGGAACGCCGTGGACCGGGAATGGCGCACGGAGCCCGCCGTCCTTGAGCCGGTCGGATCGGCCTTCGAAGCGGTGTGGGAGCGGGCCACACCGCACGCGGAGTACAAGCTCGCCTGACGCCTGTTGGCGGAAGGGCAAGGCGGGGGGCAATCAAGGCCGAAAATAAATGCAAGCACGCTTGCTTGTTTCAGGGCCGCCTGCCATGCTCCGGGGCACACCCGCTGTCCCGGAGGGGAGCGCACCGTGTCCGAACCGGCCGGTCCAACCGACGCCGTTCTCGCCGTCCTCGACGACCTGCGTGCCGAAGGGGGTGAACTCGACGTACTGATAGGGGAGTTGAGCCCCGCGCAGTGGGCCACTCCCACCGCCGCCCCCGCGTGGACCATCGCGCATCAGGTCGCGCACCTCGCCTGGACCGACACCGCCGCCCTGCTAGCCGTCACCGATCCCGACGCGTTCGCGGCGGAGGTCGAGAAGGCCGTCGCGTCGCCGGACACCTTCGTGGACGACGGGGCCGAGGCCGGGGCCCTGCTCCCGCCCGCCGAGCTCCTCGCGTGGTGGCGGGACAGTCGCGTACAGCTTCAACGGGCCTTGCGTGAGGCGCCAGTTGGGGCGAAGTTCCCCTGGTACGGGCCGCCCATGTCCACCGCGTCCATGGCCACCGGCCGCCTCATGGAGACCTGGGCGCACGGCCAGGACGTCTTCGACGCGCTCGGCCGCACCCGCAAGCCCACCGACCGGCTCCGCCACGTCGCCCGCATCGGCATCCGCGCCCGCAACTACGCGTTCACGGTACGGGGGTTGACGCCGCCGGCCGACGAATTCCGCGTCGAGCTCACCGCGCCGGACGGCGCAAGCACGTGGACGTACGGGCCGGACGACGCCCAACAGCGCGTCTCCGGGCCCGCGTTGGACTTCTGCCTCCTTGTCACCCAGCGCCTGCACCGCTCCGACACCGCCGTGCGGGCCGAAGGCGCCGACGCCGACCGCTGGCTCGACATCGCGCAGGCCTTCGCCGGCCCGGCCGGCCCCGGCCGCCCGCCCAAGGGCGCCGCATGAACCAGGACGGGCGAATACTGCGGATCGGGAACGCCTCCGGGTTCTACGGCGACCGGTTCGACGCGGTGCGGGAGATGCTGACCGGCGGCCCCCTCGACGTCCTCACGGGCGACTACCTCGCCGAGCTCACCCTGCTGATCCTCGGCCGCGACCGGCTGCGCGACCCGCGGCTCGGGTACGCCAAGACGTTCCTGCGGCAACTGGAGGAGTGCCTCGGGACCGCGAAGGAGCGCGGGGTACGCATCATCGCCAATGCGGGCGGGCTCAATCCGGCCGGACTGGCCGACGCTGTAAGGGAGTTGAGTGATCGTGTAGGCGTTCCCGTACGGGTCGCCCATGTCGAGGGCGATGCCCTGCCGCTGCCCGAGGGGGCACTCACGGCCAACGCGTACCTCGGTGGCGGTGGCATCGCGGCGTGCCTGCGCGGCGGGGCGGACGTCGTCGTCACGGGGCGGGTCACGGACGCGGCCCTGGTCACGGGGCCGGCCGCGTGGTGGTTCGGCTGGGGGCCCGAGGAGTACGACGCGCTCGCGGGCGCGGTCGTCGCCGGGCACGTCCTGGAGTGCGGCACCCAGGCCACCGGCGGGAACTACGCCTTCTTCACGGACTTCGCGGGCCGCGACCTCATCCGGCCCGGCTTCCCCCTCGCCGAGATCCACGCCGACGGCAGCTGCGTCATCACCAAGCACCCCGGCACGGGCGGGGTCGTCGATACGGGCACGGTCACCGCGCAGCTCCTGTACGAGACGACCGGCGCCCGGTACGCGGGCCCCGATGTCACCGCGCGGCTCGACACCGTACGGCTCGACCAGGACGGGCCCGACCGGGTGCGCATCACCGGCGTACGGGGCGAGGCGCCGCCGCCGACCCTCAAGGCGGGGGTCAACCGCATCGGCGGCTGGCGCAACGAGGTCGTGTTCCTCCTGACCGGGCTCGATGTCGAGGCGAAGGCGTCGCTGGTACGAGGACAGATCGAAGATGCCTTCGGGCGTGCCAAGTGTCGTCCAGGGGAGGTCAGTTGGGAGCTGTCCCGTACCGACCGGCCGGACGCGTCCACCGAGGAATGCGCGAGTGCGCTGCTGCGCCTTGTCGTGCGGGATCCCGATCCCGAGGCGGTGGGGCGGGTGGTGAGCGGCGCGGCGATCGAGCTGGCGCTCGGCAGCTACCCGGGCTTCCACGTCACGGCTCCGCCGGGGAAGGGAGCGCCGTACGGGGTGTTCTCGGCGGTGCATGTGGATGCGGGGTCGGTGGAGCAGGTGGCTGTACTCCCCGATGGCGTACGGGAGTTGATCCCGCCCGCGCCGCGTACCGCCCGCCTGGAGGTGGTGCCGGAACCCGCTCCGCCTCCCTTTGCGGAGTCGGGGCCCACTCGGCGGGTGCCGCTGGGGTTGGTGGCCGGGGCCCGGAGCGGGGACAAGGGCGGGGACGTGAACGTGGGGGTCTGGGTTCGGGAGGAGGGGGCGTGGGGGTGGATCTCGGCGAGGGGAAAGCCGGGCGGGATGAGGTGGCGGCCCGCGAAGGCCGTGAAGAAGGGGTAGTTCCCGCCGGTGGCCTGGGTGCCGCACTCCAGGACGTGCCCGGCGACGACCGCGC
>NZ_LGDD01000345.1 GCF_001279695.1 Streptomyces sp. WM6378 | reverse complement strand
CGGCACCCGCAACGGCAACACCTCCATCGCGGGTGAGGCGGGCGGTATCGGCAACACCTACGGCGCCCCGTTCATCAACGTCGACCTGCGCTGCGCGGTACCGCTGCCCGAGGGCGAGGGCATCGGCGGCCACCTCCTCGGCGGCCCCAAGGCCGCCTGCAACATCGCACCCGTCGACCAGTACCAGGCCCCGCAGAAGCTCCTCTGACACACCCCCCCACATACAGGTCGCCCACCACACAACCCGACACGGCCAACTGAACGAACACCAGCTCCCCCAGCCCACCGGGACCGGCACGGGCTGGGCGGGCTGGGGGACCGGGGCCGCGGAGAGGCGTTGTACCAAGGTGCCGAGACGCCTCGGCGGTCCTGCATATCGCGGGAGGTATCCGGGGGCCGCAGCGCCGGAACCGTCTGGCGCTGCGGGACGTCGAAGGGGCATGTCGGTGAGTGGGGAGACTGGCGCGCCAAGCGTGATGCGACGGGTTCACCGCCAGGCCGGAGCGGAGCTTCTGCTCGTGCTGACCTTGATGGCTTGCACCGCTACAGCCTGTACGACCAGCGGCGGCTCACACTCGGGTGCCCCGCGCCTGCGCCCCTCGGTTCCGGCCCCGGCTTCTCGTCCCACCGCTGCGACCGGACCATCCTCCGCGCCGCTCTCGCCGGTTGATACTCCGCCGTCCACGGCAGAGCCATCGGCGATCACGCCCAGCGCGGCGCCGCCTGGCGCCAACAGTCCATCCCTGCACTCTGGTTGTGCCGCGGCCGCAGGCACGGTCACTATGCAGCCCGGGGGGCTGGCCACGCAGCGGGTGTGCCTGCGCGTCGGCACCACGGTGACAGCCGTCGTGCCGCCGAGCCCCAGTGGGCCTTGGCCGACCCCGTGCTCAAGCAGTCCGATGCTGGCCACGATCACCTCCGCCACGAACGATCCGGATGGCACCGGACGTGTCACGATCCGGGCGGCCCGGCCAGGGGCAGCCACCGTGACGTGGGGAACGAAGGGATCGAGCGTCCTCATCCTCCACGTGGACGTGTCTTCCTATCCAGTCCAGTGAGACCTCAGGCTGTCTCCGCATACGCGACGGCCGGTGTGGGCCCCGTCGCAGTTCGGGGCACCCACCGGCCGTCGGATCAGAGTCCGGTCAGTCGTTGGTATGGCCCTTGAGGCGCCGTACGTCGAAGGACCAGATGCCGCGTCCGTGCGTGGCGGCGTACAGGTTGTTGTCCGGGCCGAGCTTGAGCTGCAGGACGGCTGTGGTGGGCAGCTCGTTGCCGAGTACCTTCCACTGGCTGGCCCCTACCGGGCGGTAGAAGGTGGCCAGGTCGGTGCCGAGGGCAAGACCGCCGTTCGGGAGCAGCTTGACCGTGTTGGCGGGCACGTCCGGCAGGTTCGCCGAGATGTCGGTCCAGTCCATGCCGCCGTTCTTCGACTCGAAGACGTGGCCGATGCCGGCGCCGGGGCCCTCGGTGAATTTGCGGGAGAAGCCGTTGACGGCGACGTACACGTGCTGGGCGTTGGCCGGGTCGACGTCGAAGCCGGAGATGTAGCGGTTCGGGATAGTGCCGTCGACCGGCATGTTCAGCTGGTGCCAGCCGGTGCCGTCGGCGTTGCCCACCGCGATGCCGCGCGCGAAGCCCTGGTTGTTGCAGGGCCCGCACCAGCCGACGTAGACCGTGCCGCCGGACGAGGCGACAGCGGTGGCCACATGGCCGTCGCCCAGGTCGTAGGCGCTCTTCCACTCCGCACCGGAGCGGATCGCGAAGCCCTTGCTCTGCACCCACACGTGCCGTCCGCCGGCGACCCAGGTGTTGGTGTCCTTGGCGTCGGAGGTGATCGGCGCGATGAAGCGGGCCCCGGCGCCGCCGAGGTCCTTGTCCGGCGGAGCGACCTCGTACTCCGTCGCCTTGGCCGGGTCGGTGGTCCAGGCGCCGTTGTTCACCCCGCAGTTCTGGGTGACCCACATGTCGAGGTAGACGTATTCCTGGGCGATGTTGCAGCCGTTGGCCGGGTCGGTGACGGTGTCGCCGCCGTCGCCGCCGAAGTTGGATCCCATGACCTTGTCGCGGCCGCGCAGGATCGACTGGCCGTTGTCCTGCAGGCCACCGGTGACCGAGACCCCGCCGTAGGTGAGGTCCTTGCCGATCCCGACCGAGTAGTACTGGAGCGTGTCCAGGGTGCCGTCGTTCAGCGACTGCCAGTCCTTGGCGTGCCCGCCGGAGTCGACCGCGCCGTTCAGCGGGCGCCGGTAGATGCCGCCGTCGTTTCCGACGTACGCGTAGGTCTTCCCCTTGTACGAGCCCACGGCGACCGCGTGCTGGTCGGAGTGGGTGGTCGGCGAGCAGTCGCCGGTCTGCTTGGCGGGGTCGATGCTCCAACAGGGGAACGGGAAGTTCCAGTACGGGCCGGGGGTGATCCAGCTCGTGCCGCCGTTCTTGGTCTCGAAGACCTCTTCCAGACCCAGGTAGACGTGGTCGGCGTTGTGCGGGTCGACCTGGAGGAACTGGTTGTACCAGGACTGGATGCCCGGCATGTAGCCCGCGCCCTGCAGCGCCGAGCCGGACGCCTTGAGCTTGTTGTAGTCGGCGATCAGGGTCCACGGCCCGAACGGCGAACCGGACTTGGAGACGTAGACCCCCTTGAGCCCGCTGTCCGGGTTGCTGTTGGTCTGGGCCGGCGACTGGTCGATGGCGTACAGACGCGAACCATCCGCCGCCGCGCCGAACGTCACATTACCGACGTCAGCACTGCTGGTCGGCAGGTCACCCAACCCGGCCGTCGGCTTCCAACTGCCGTCGCTCTGCTCGGCATAGAGACCGTTGTACGTGTCGCCGCCGCGCCAGCCGATGGCGAGCAGGACCTTGGACGGGTCCTTGGGGTCGATGGCGATGTCGTTGGCGATGTTCTTGTACGGGGCGCTGGGGTCGGACGCCTTGGAACCGCCCGGCAGGTAGTCGGGGTTGGGGGCGAACTCCAGCTTCCACGGCCCCGAGAGGGTGGTCGTGGAATGCGACCACACACCCCGGCTGGTGGCCGCCCACACCGTGGTGCCGCCGAAGCGGAGGGCATGGATGACGGTGCTCTCCAGCTCCGCGCCGCCGACCCGGCCGCCGGGCTGGAACTGTCCGTGCTGCGGGTCGGGGAGAACGTAAACACCCGTGCCGACGAAGGACGTTGCACCCGTGTTGGACTCGCCGGTCGCGTACCAGAGCCTTTTGGAGCCGTCCAGCGCGAGTGTGCCGGTGGACAGCGACGGCAGCTTGTCGGCGATCGGCTGCCAGTTGCCGCCGCCGGTCTTCGAGCGGAACACGCCGCCGTTGGCGCCGCCCGCGTACACATAGCCCTGGTCGTCGGCGGCTATCCCGGTGATGCGGCCGGTCACGTTGCCGGAGCCGCCGCTGGAGTTGGAGTTGACGTCGCGGTAGCGCGGGTCGTCGGAGTTGTAGGGCTTCTTGGTGACGTGGTTCCAGTCGCCGCTGGTGTGCTGCATGGACTGCAACTGGGCCCAGGCCGCGCCGTAGGCGCCGGGTGCGACGACGCCGGGTGCGGTGCGAGCCTCGGTGTACTGGGCCGTGCCCTCGGCGGAGTTCTCCGCCTCGTCCGAGCCGCCGTCCCCGCTCTCGGACGCCGCGAAGGCGGACTTGCCCGTCTGCAGTGCCTTGATGTGCTGGCGGCCGATGTCGGCCTGGTGGCGCGCGTTCCAGGGCCGGGGTCTGGTGTCACCGGATGCCGCGAACGACTGGGCGCTCACCAGTCCGAACGCGGCGGCCACGACGGTGCAGGTGATGAACCGCCGCCGATGCCGTTTGAGCATCATGCGCTCTCCTCCCTGTGCCGGGCACCTGATGTGGCCCGACGCGGGGAAGATCTTGGCGTGCTCGTGACAGCCCGGAAAGGGGCTGGGGGAAATATGGCGGGGAGTTTGCCGTTCCGATCTCTTCCTGCAGCAATTGGCGGTTCGTTCCTGCTACTTGGGGCCGCAGATGGTGACGTTGCTCAAGTGTGTGGCGCGCTGTGTGGTGATCGGCGGCGCTGGCCCCGGTGCGCTTCGAAGGGCCGGTGGGGCTATGGAGGCGGCGGGTCGGGTGGGGTGCCTCTCATCTGAGGCACGCTTGCATGAGTAAAACCCATCTGAGGTAGAACGGTTCTGCTATGTGGTCGCGCACGAGTTTCGTCAACGGGGAGGCGAAGCTGATGGGGATGCCTGCTGATCTCGCCATGATCACCAAGAATATGATGGGCGCGGCCATGGACATGGTGAAGTCGGTGATGCCGGGCGCCCGTGACACCACCATCGCGCTCTTCCACGACCTGAACCGACAGAAGGGCATGGCGGGAGACGACGACGCCGGCCACGAGTTCGCGAAGGTTTACGAGTCCGCAGCCTCCACGACCCTCGACAAGATGGACTTCAGCGCCCTGGTCATGAGCGAGACCGGCCGCGGGCTGATGCACACGGCGCGCGAGTTCATGGCCGGGGAGAGCCGTATTGCCTCGTAGATCCTGGGTCAGCAGGTCGACATGACCGACGGCATGGGCGACCCGTACGAGGACTGCGAGGAGAGCTTCCTCGGGCGTGGCCAGGAGCTTCAAGGGGTCGTCGGGGACACCTCATGGTTCGACCAGTACGCGCCAGGAGGCAGGAGCAGCCGCTTCCGTGGCTCGCCCGAGAAGCTGCGCGATGTCGCCGAGTCGTGGCGCCGGGGCGGGAAGCTGATGGTGCGCTTCCTGGAGGATGCCCAGGCGTGCGCGCATACCGCGGACAAGGCCCACAGCGGCGAGGCGGCGGATACGTTCCGCAAGTACTTCAACAACTTCGTGGGCTTCGCCGCACCGCCGGACAACGCGCACCCGGACGAGACCCTGGTCGCGAATCTGGTCGCTGCCTGCAGCCAGCTCGCGAAGGCGTGCGACCGCTACGCCGACCATGTCGAGGCCGCGAAGAAGAAGATCCAGCAGCACGAACTGGACCCCTTCCACATGGACATGCCCTGGGACTCCCCGATGTTCGGTGGGAACGGGTACGACGGCGGGTTGAAGGACGCGGTCCTCGACGACCCCTGGATCCACAAGCTCGGCAACGTCGCCCACGCCCTCGACACCTCCGAAGCGCGAGTGAAGCTGCCCGACGGCTCGCACAACAGCCCCTTGCTTCCAGGGCTGCCGCTCGTGCCCGGGCTGCTGCCGGAGGGCATTCCTGTGCTTCTCGCCTCCTATCAAGGCGGCGTGTCCGGCATCATGCCCGCGTCGTACGTCAATCCCGACCCGAACATCCCCATCAAGGACCCCGTGCCCCCGGTCCCGGGCACGACCCGCTTGCTGAGCATCGACGGGCGGAAGGAGTTCGTCGCCTTCGTCAACACCCTCAAACCGCTCGGCCTGGGCAGCAACGCGAAGGACCCCAATTTGCCTGAGAACGCCTACCAGTTGAGGACGGCCGGTTACCCCGAGCGCAAGATCCCGCCGCTGCCCACGTCCAAGCGCCCCTTCAAGGCGGCCGACGGCATGCGGCCCGCGGACGGCTACATGATCGACTCCAAGTACGTGAAGAACGACGGCAAGGACTGCTGGCGCAAGCCGGAGACCTTCGACCAGCTGGAAGACAAGTACGGCGCTGACGGCAAGAAGAAGTAGAACAAAGGGTCCTTCTTCAAGGGCCTGGACGAGGGTGAACTCGGCCAGTACCGCGACGCCATGACCGCCCACAAGGAAATCCGCGGACTGTCGATCGTCACCAACGACAAGGACGCGACGGCCTACTGGCAGACGCTCATGGCGCAACAGGGCGTCAAGGGCACCTCGCAGTACGTCCCGTAAATGAAAGGAAGTACCCTCGTGGATTTCGACGAGTACAACACCGCGTACCTGCTCTACGCACCAGCGAAGAACCCACAAGGGTGGAACCTGGACCTGTCCGCATTCGGCCAGGCACTCGACGACGCCTTCCCCGAGGTGCGCTACCAGCCGGAAGAGGGGCACACGGCTCGGCTGTCGTTCTGGGCCATGACGGCGGACGGCGAGGAGTTCGACGGATTCGCCGACAACGAATCCCGCGCCACGATCACACTCAGCTCGACCACGGTCGATGAAGCCGCCACCTTCATCCTGTGGCTTCGCGACTCGTATCTCCCCGCACCCGACCTCATCCGCTTCACCTCCGAACTCGCCTACGAGCGGGAGATCGACACCGACTGGCGAATCCCGGCCACCGGAGATCACGCGCGGATCGTCGACGAGATCAAGCACCATATCCAGGTCGTCGTCGGCTGACCGACAACGCGACTACGCGCCGAGCTTTGCGACCACCGTCCCCTCCCCACGGCTGTCTGCTTGCTCACGCTGCTGCGACCGCCGTTCGGTGAAGTCAACAGCTGGCTCCACCGCTCATCGTCCAGCGTCGGGGCAGGCACCTCCCGAGTCGTGACCGTTACGCCACGGCCCTCGCCGTACAGCTCTTCGGACACCTCCGGACCGGCGCCCACCGCACCCGATGTGAACTGGACGCACATTGCGCCGCGTTGGCCGGACGGGTACGGAGGAGCCGCTCCGAAGGGTCTTCCACCTGGTCGGACAGCTACAACCAGGAGCCCGCTCATAGGGGCTGTGGGAGCGCGGCCGTGGTCGGAGCGGCTGATGCGGCTGGGCGCAGTCCGATGCGGGCGGCGAGGGCGGTGGTGCCGGGGGTGGTCAGGCGCACCCGGTCGGGAGGCGGGCCGCCGTAGTAGGCGGGTGGAGCGGACTTGGCTTCGCGTGTGATGAGTCCCTTGGTTTCCAGGGATCGCAGCGCGCCCATCAGTCCCTGGGTGTCGCGGCTGTGTACGTATTGCCTGCCGAACGATTCGGTGGCCGCGATGTGCCCTCGGACGATTTCCTGCAGGGCGCTGTGCTGGACGGCGGTCGGTTCCTGGGCCGCGGTGGCGGTGGAGGGCCGACGGCGCCGGATCTCGCGTGCGATGCGGGTGGCGGACTCGACAGCCGCTTCGGGAGCCAGTGCGGTCAGCTCACGGGCCAGCGTGATCCGCTCCTGGACTGTCCCCGGCGTATCGGCAAGTCCACCGGGCGTGACGGGCGCCGAGGCGCGCGGGACGGTGGCTATGCCGGTGAGGTGGCGGGCCGCCTCGCCGCTCAGGTAGGTGAGCTGCTTGAGCCGTACCACGGCGGCGATCAACTCAGTGCTCGCGTAGAGCTGTTGGTCCTCGACGGCCTTGATGGCGGCGCGGGTCTGGTCGGCCAGGTGCTGCGCGGAGGCGGTGTGCGCCGCCAGATCGGGGCCTGTCGAAGAGCTGGGGAGGAGGTCGAGGGTGTCGTTGTGCCGGGTGAAGTGGCCGGCGAGGATCAGCAGGCGCTCGACGGGGGTGGACGGTACGGGCACGTCGAACAGCAGGCCCTCGGCTGAAGGTGTGGTCACGCGCGGCGGCGATGCTGTGTGGCCGGGACGGGCACCGCTGCCGCGGCGGACACACTCGGCGCACAGGGGTGGTGAGGCATGTCCGGGCAGGCTCGGGCCGCTCGCTGTGCGCGGAGGGCCTCGTTGTGGGCCTGGGTGTAGTGCGGGAGCAGCCGTTCCCGCAGCCGCCAGGCGGCGCGGGCCGGGATGGTGGGTACTGCGATGCACGGAGGCGCGAGAGTGCGGTCGGTGAAGTCCTCGTGCAGGCCGCCGGAGACGAGCGGGCAGACCAGCACACGGTCGGTCCGATGCGGAAGCAGATACAGGGCCTGCCCACTCGGGCCGGCTAGCACGCCATCCGTGACAGGGCCGAACCGGGCGAGTGAGGGGCGGGCGTCGTACGGGGTCCATACGCGGCCGATGAGGCCGGATCGCAGAGCTGGGTCAGTGTGGCTTTCTACGTCAGCAGCCCAGTCGCCGGGCAGATGCAGCGCGAGGCCGTGGGCGAACTCGGCGATGCCGGTGGGTGAGATGGGCGGATCCTTCGAGGCGGGAGCGGCGGGGGCGGGATGGGGCGAGCGGAGGCGGTCATGCGGCCTTGTCGAAGTCGGTTTTCTTCGGGGCGGCCTTGGCGATGGCGCGCTCGGTGATGCCCTTCGAGGCGCGGGCGGAGGCGGCGGACAGCTCGTCGGCGCCGGGTTCGAGATACCAGGGGCGCAGGTCGAGCATGGCGGCGCGCATGCCGGTGGCGAAGCACAGCGCGGTGCCCTTGGGCAGGGCACGGATGGCGTCGGCGGCCAGGATCCGCTCCTGCCGCATCGACACCGACGTGGACTTGCCGGACTCGGACGTCGAGGTGGAGGTGGTCTCGACGTCGTGGTCGCCGATCAGCCGGGAGAGTTTGTCGGCGAAGTCCGGGTCATCGATACCGGAGCCGATGACCTTGATCGTAGAGATCGTAGAGGCGGACCACATGTTCTGACCCTGGCGGTAGCTCTGCAGGTGACAGATGAGAGGGTCGGACGGGTGAGCGAGACACCGAAGAACACCCTGCAATACCGCTCTGACGGGCCAGAGGACGCCCCGGTCCTGGTCTTGGGACCGTCACTGGGTACCACATGGCACATGTGGGACCGCCAGATACCCGAGCTGGCCGGCACCTGGCGGGTGGTCCGGTTCGATCTGCCCGGGCACGGTGGTGCGCCCGCCGAGCCTGCCCACTCCGTCGCAGAGCTCGGTGACCGGCTGATCGCCACGCTCGACGGCCTCGGCGTCCAGCGCTTCGGCTACGCCGGCTGTTCCATCGGCGGTGCGATCGGCGCCGATCTCGCGCTGCGCCACCCGCACCGGGTCGCCTCGCTGGCCCTGGTCGCCGCGTCTCCCCGGTTCGGCACCGCCGACGAGTTCCGCCAGCGCGGTGTGATCGTCCGCGCCAACGGCATGGACCCGATGGCCCGCTCGGCGCCCGAGCGCTGGTTCACCGCCGGCTACGCCGCCGCCCAGCCCGCGATCGTGGAGTGGGCCGTGCAGATGGTCCGCACCACCGACCCCGCCTGCTACATCGCGGCCTGCGAGGCGCTCGCCGCCTTCGACATCCGCGCCGAGCTCGGCCGCATCACCGCCCCCACGCTCGCCCTGGTCGGCGCCGAGGACCGGGTGACCGGGCCCGGGGACGCGCGCACCCTGGTCGCGGGCATACCCGGCGCCGGCCTCGCCGTGGTGCCCGGTGCGTCCCACCTGGCCCCGGTCGAGCAGCCGGCCGCCGTCACCGACCTCCTCGTACGCCACTTCTCGACGGCCTGGCAGGCTGTGCCCGATTCGACTACGGGGCTCACCGCGGTTCCGGCGCCGCTCGCAGTGCCCGCGCCGATGGCGCCGGTGGTTCCGTTCGGGCCCGAGGCTCCGGCCGAGGAAACGGCCTCCGCCCCCGTCGAGCCGCCCGCGGGCCCGGACGCGTACGAGCTCGGCATGAAGATCCGGCGCGAAGTGCTCGGCGACGCCCATGTGGACGCCGAGACGGCCGGCGCCGACGCGTTCGGCACCGACTTCGACGAGCTCACCACCCGCCACGCCTGGGGCGAGGTGTGGGCGCGGGACGGCCTCGACCGGCGGACCCGGGCCGCGGTGGCCCTCGCCGCGCTCGCGACGGGCGGCCACCTCGACGACCTCGCGGCCCACACCCGGGCCGCGCTGCGCGCCGGGCTCACCCCCGACGAGATCAAGGAAGTGCTGCTCCAGACCGGCCTGTACTGCGGTGTTCCCGCGGCGAACGCCGCGTTCCGCGTAGCGGGCGCGGTCATCCGCGAGGAAACGACCCCGCGCGGATGACCTGATTCCGCGCCTGTCCGCGGCGCCGGGAGCAGGATGGGGGCATGAACCTGAAGCTGACCAAGAAGACCCATGCCTGCGTCCAGCTGGAGAAGGACGGCCGCACCCTCGTCATCGACCCGGGTACGTTCAGCGAGAGTGACGCGGCGCTCGGTGCCGACGCCATCCTGGTCACCCACGAGCACCTCGACCACTTCAACGAGGAGCGGCTGCGGACCGGCCTCGAAGCCAACCCCGCCGCCGAGATCTGGACCCTGCGCAGTGTCGCGGAGAAGATCTCGGCGGCCTTCCCCGGCCGCGTCCACACGGTCGGCCACGGCGATGCCTTCAGCGCGGCCGGCTTCGACATCCAGGTGCACGGCGAACTGCACGCGGTGATCCACCCGGACATCCCGCGCATCACCAACATCGGCTTCCTGGTGGACGGTTCGGTCTTCCACCCCGGCGACGCGCTCACCGTCCCCGACCAGCCCGTGGACACCCTGATGCTTCCGGTGATGGCCCCCTGGAACAAGATCTCCGAGGTCATCGACTACGTGCGCGAGGTCAAGCCGCGCCGCGCCATCGACATCCACGACGCCCTGCTCACCGACCTGGCCCGGCCCATCTACGACTCGCAGATCGGCGGCCTCGGCGGCGCCGAGCACGCCCGCCTGACGCCCGGGGACTCGACGCAGCTGTGAGTGTCACACCCGGGCGGTAGGTTGGGATCCATGCGCATCGCCACCTGGAACGTCAACTCGATCACCGCCCGGCTGCCCCGCCTGCTGGCCTGGCTGGAGAGCACCGGCACGGACGTGCTGTGCATCCAGGAGACCAAGACCACCGCCGAGGGGTTCCCCGCCGCCGAGCTGCGCGAGCTCGGCTACGAGTCCGCGGTCAACGCCACCGGCCGGTGGAACGGGGTGGCCCTGGTCTCCCGCGTCGGCCTCGACGACGTCGTGCTGGGGCTGCCCGGCGGCCCCGACTACGAGGGGACGGAGGAGCCCCGCGCGATCTCGGCGACCTGCGGCGGCGTCCGCCTCTGGTCGGTGTACGTGCCCAACGGCCGCGAGGTCGAGCACGACCACTACGCGTACAAGCTGACCTGGTTCGAAGCCCTCAAGGCGGCCGTCGCCGAGGACGCCGCGGGGCAGCGCCCCTTCGCGGTGCTCGGCGACTTCAACGTGGCGCCGACCGACGAGGACGTCTACGACCCGGCGGTCTTCGAGGGCCTCACCCATGTCACCCCCGCCGAGCGCGCCGCGCTCGCCGCCCTGCGCGAGGCGGGCTTGTCCGACGTGGTGCCCCGCCCGCTCAAGTACGACCGTCCGTACACGTACTGGGACTACCGCCAGCTGGCGTTCCCCAAGAACCGGGGCATGCGCATCGACCTGGTCTACGGGAACGAGCCGTTCGCCAAGGCCGTCAAGGACAGCTACGTGGACCGCGAGGAGCGCAAGGGCAAGGGCGCGTCCGACCACGCGCCGGTCGTCGTGGACCTGGAGGTCTGAGGTCCTGGCGTCACCCCGGGGTTGACGTGGCACCCCGCGTGCCTTGTAGTGCAACTGAGCCTCGAATGGGAGTCTGGATCGTATGAACTTCCTCCAGAACTGGCGAAAGCGGCACACAACGGCGCCCGGGGTGGCGGTCTACGGGGCCGTCAGGGAAGACCCGGAGGGCGTCGCCGAGCTGCTCTCGGAGTGCGAGCTGCTGCGGACCCGGGCCTGGCAGAACAAGCTCGAACTCGACGATTCGCCGACGTCGCTGGAGGCGCTCGACCAGCTGCCCCCGCGCTGGCGCGAGGACCCGGAGGAGCTGCCCTGGCTGGGCAATGACGCCGGCCTGTATCTGGGCACCGTCATCGTGCGCACCGTCCCGGGCGCGAGCTGGGACGTGTGGCCCAGCGGCCAGCCGGTGGTGCGGCTCGCCTCCGGCCGGGAGATCGACGTCGTGGACGCGGGCCTGACCTGGGCCACGACCGGCGCTCCCGAACTGTTCCAGGTGTACGCCGAGGCCTCGGAGGCCTGATCGGCTCCGCATCTGAGCGCCCGCGGATCCGATGCGGCCAAAATACGCTTTATGCCCCATTTATGCGTGTCGAGATGAAGTGCCCTACCGGGCTGGATAGTTTGCGCTGACCTCGACACAGCGATGAGTGGGCAGGACAGCGTATGGCCGTCGATCCGTTGATCGAGCTGCGTGACGTCAACAAGCACTACGGGGCGTTGCACGTCCTCCAGGGCATCAACCTCACCGTCGGGCGCGGGGAGGTGGTGGTGGTCATCGGCCCGTCCGGTTCGGGCAAGTCGACGCTCTGCCGGACGATGAACCGACTGGAGACGATCGAGTCCGGATCGATCGCCATCGACGGCCGGCCCCTCCCCGAGGAGGGCAAGGGTCTCGCCCAGCTCCGCGCCGAAGTGGGCATGGTCTTCCAGTCGTTCAACCTCTTCGCGCACAAGACCGTCCTCGCCAATGTCTCGCTGGCCCAGATCAAGGTCCGGGGCCGCAAGAAGGAGGACGCCGACCGGCGCTCCCACGAGCTCCTCGACCGGGTCGGCCTCGCCTCCCAGGCGGAGAAGCTCCCCGCCCAGCTCTCCGGCGGCCAGCAGCAGCGCGTGGCCATCGCCCGCGCCCTGGCCATGGACCCCAAGGTCATGCTCTTCGACGAGCCCACCTCCGCGCTCGACCCGGAGATGATCAACGAGGTGCTGGAAGTCATGCAGCAGCTCGCCCGCGACGGCATGACCATGGTCGTCGTCACCCACGAGATGGGCTTCGCCCGCTCCGCCGCCAACCGCGTCGTGTTCATGGCGGACGGCCGCATCATCGAGGACCGCACCCCCGACGACTTCTTCACCAACCCGCACAGCGACCGGGCCAAGGACTTCCTCTCCAAGATCCTCAAGCACTGAGCGGGGGTGTACGCAACGATGATGGGCAAACGACGCGCGCTCGCCGCCGCCCTGCTCCTCGCCCTGGCCGTGGCCAGCTGCGGCAAGTCGGGCAGCCCGCCGGTGAAGGGCCCGAAGGCCGAACTGCTGCCGCACTACACGGTGGCCAAGGACATCAGCCTCCCCGAGTCCTCGGTGTGGCGGCGGGCGAAGAACCGCGGCCACCTGATCGTCGGCGCCAAGGAGGACCAGCCCTACCTCGGCGAGAAGGACCCGGCCACCGGCGTCTACACCGGCTTCGACATCGAGATCGCCAAGATGATGTCCGCCTCGCTCGGATTCGACCCGGGGACCATCGAGTTCAAGACGATCGCCTCGGCGAACCGCGAGACCGCCCTGCAGAACGGCCAGATCGACTACTACGTCGGCACCTACACCATCAACGCCAACCGCAAGAAGCTGGTCGGCTTCGCCGGCCCCTACTACATGGCCGGCCAGGGCCTGCTGGTCCGCAAGGACGAGAACAAGCTCACCGCGCCCCAGGACTTCGACGGCAAGCGCGTCTGCTCGGCCGCCGGATCCACGCCGTTCCAGCGGATGCAGAAGGACTACCCGAAGGTCGACATGGTCGCCTACGACACGTACTCCGTGTGCGTGGACAACCTGCTCACCTTCCAGGTCGCCGCCGTCACCACCGACGACACCATCCTGAGCGGCTACGCGGCCAAGGTGCCCGACGAACTCAAGGTCGTCGGCAAGCCGTTCTCGAAGGAGCCGTACGGCGTCGGCGTGCCCAAGAGCGACAACACCCTGCGGTTCGCGCTCGACGACGCCATCGAGGCCCACGAGAAGAACGGCGACTGGAAGAAGGCCTACGCCGCGACGCTCGGCCTGTCCGGGCGCCCCGCGGCCCCCGCCCCGCCCATCGACCGCTACCCGGCGAGCTGAGGCCGCAATGGACGTACTCACCAAGAACTTCTCGCTGTACGGCAAGGGTTTCCTCGGCACCGTCGAACTGACCGTCTACGCCTCGGTCCTGGCGCTCGTGCTCGGCTTCGTCATGGCGTCCTGCCGGGTCTCGCCGGTCGGCTCGTTCCGGGTGCTCGGCACGGTGTGGGTGACCGTGCTGCGCAACACCCCGCTGACCCTGCTGTTCTTCGCCGTGCTGCTCGGGCTGCCGCGCTTCGGCCTGGTGCTGCCCTTCCAGCTCTTCGCGGTGATCGCGCTCGGCTGCTACACCTCGTCGTTCATCTGCGAGGCGCTGCGCTCCGGCATCAACACCGTGCCCAAGGGGCAGGGCGAGGCGGCCAGAAGCCTCGGGATGACCTTCGGGCAGACCCTGTCCACGGTGGTGCTTCCACAGGCCTTCCGGTCCGTGATCCCGCCGATCGGCTCCACATTGATCGCACTCGCGAAGAACTCCGCGATCGCCGGGGCGTTCAGCGTCACCGAACTCCTCGGCACGTACAAGACGTTGAGCGAGCTCGGCTACAACATCATCTGGACCTTCGTCTGGATCGCGATCGGCTACCTGATCATCACCCTCTTCATCAGCGCCGTGTTCAACATCCTCGAAAAGCGCTGGGGAGTCGCCCGATGACCGCGCAACTGGCCAAGGAATCCACCGCTCTCTACGACTTCCCAGGACCCAGGACCCAGCAGCGGCACCTGGTCTACGGGATCATTTCGACGGCCCTGATCCTCGCCCTGGTCGGCTGGGTCGGCTATCTCCTCTTCGACACCGACCAGTTCACCTCCGCGAAGTGGTCGCCGTTCGAGTACAAGGGCATCCAGGAACTGCTGCTCCGCGGGCTCGGCAACACGCTGCGGGCCTTCGCCTTCGCCTCGGTGCTCTCCATCGCGCTCGGCGCGGTCCTCGCCACCGGCCGGCTCTCCGACCACCGGCCGCTGCGCTGGATCGCGACCCTGCTCGTCGAGTTCTTCCGCGCGATGCCCGTACTCGTGATGATCTTCTTCATCTTCGTGGCCCTGAAGGTGCAGCCGCTGCCCGCCCTGGTGGCCGGGCTCACGCTCTACAACGGCTCGGTGCTCGCCGAGGTCTTCAGAACCGGCGTCAACTCCGTGGAACGCGGCCAGAAGGAGGCGGCATTCTCACTCGGCATGCGCAAGACGCAGGTCATGACGTACGTGCTGGTCCCGCAGGGGATCCGGGCGATGCTGCCGACCATCATCAGCCAGCTGGTGGTCGCCCTGAAGGACACCTCGCTCGGCTACCTGATCACCTATGAGGAGTTCCTGCACGCGGGGAAGCTCATCGCGTCGAATCTCGACTACGATTTGCCGTTCATCCCCGTGGTGATGGTGATTTCGCCGATCTACATCGGGATGTGCATGCTGCTCTCCTGGTTCGCGACCTGGATGGCCAGGAGACAGAAGCGCAATCCCAAGACGGAGGCCGTGGAAGTCGCACCGGCCGAACCAGGGACGCTGCTGCCGAGGGGGGTACCCCCTGGACCTTGAGTCCTTGGGGAGCAGTGGCTGAGGGGCAGGAACCCACCCGGCAGCAGCCGGTGATCACTTCTCGCGGAGAGGGACCGTCAGATACGACGGGTCTGACGCGGGCGAGGAGAAGGTCAGCTGCGCGCCGAGCGGGTTGTGCTCGATGTAGAGCGGGTCGACGGTGTCCACCACCAGTGCCAGATGATGGCCGGCCGGAACGTCGTACGACGTGGAGAACAGCTCCAGGTCGACGGGGAACGGCTTGCCGGGCGTCTGTCCGTGGAAGGTGAAGGGGGCGTTGCTGACCAGCTTGCCGAGGCCGAGCGGCCCCACGTCGTAGAGGTATGCGACGAGGGTGCCGCTCTCCTTGGTGGAGGTGAGCGTGGTGTGCAGCTTGGCCGTTCCCCGGATCCTGCGGTCCTCGCCGTACGCCTGGGACTGCCACACCGCGGCGAACGACCGCGGAAGCAGCGGGATCGACGCCATCGGCGGCAGCTTCGCGAACTGGTCCAGGATGCTGGACAGGAAGATGATCCCGCCGTCGGCGCCCGAGTCGACGTTCGCCCAGATCTTCTGTGTGCCGGAGAGCGCCAGGTTCTCCTTGGCCGCGCCGACCGCCTGCCAGCTGGGATAGGCCTCGTAGGAGCCGTCGGTACGTGACTTGAGCTGGACCGGCTGCTCCTTGTCGATGCCGTTGTCGGCGCCCTTGAGGTAGTGGTCGAACCAGCGGTGGGCGTCCGTCCACACGTCGTTGGGCAGCCCGAGCAGGCCCGTCGCCTCGGCGGTGGCATGGTCTCCGGGGCGCAGTTCCAGGCGCTTGGGACCGGTCAGCTTGGTGAAGAAGTCGGCGTACTGGTTGGGCGGGAAGAGGCTGTCGCCCCAGGCGTTGCCCAGCATGAGGGCGGCGCCGTTCTTGTTGATCTGGTCCAGATAGGTCGCGGGGGAGCGCTTCCTGCCCCAGTCGATCATGTCCTGTTCCTTGGACAGGTCGGAGCCGAGGAACTCCTTGAGTATCCGGTTCAGTTCGGCGCTCGGGCGGCCGGTGATCTCGCCCGCGGCGCCCAGCATGGCGGCGGCCTGGAGGTGCTGGGTGCGGCCGCTGTAGATGGACTGGATGAGGTCGGCCCAGCCGCTCATCGCCACGACTGCCTTGATCCGCTTGTCGTGCCCCGCCGCGAGCAGGCTGATGCCCGCGCCGTACGAGACGCCGCCCATGCCGATCCGCGCGGGGTCCGAGGGTGTGTGGGCGAGCGCCCAGTCGATGACCGAGGAGACATCCGCGACGTCCGGCGGGCCCGCGACCTCGATGTTGCCGCCCGAGAGCCAGAAGCCGCGCGAGGTGTAACTGACCACGGTGTAGCCCGTGTCGGCGAGCTTCTGGGCCTGCGCGAGGTACTCGATCTGCGGCATGCCCCAGCTGGTGGGGAAGACGATCAGCGGGTACCTGTCGCCGGCCCTGGCCCCGGCCGGCGTGAACACATTGCCCTTGAGCGTGATCCCGCCGGAGCCGGGGATGTCGTGGAACGTCAGGCTGCTGCTCGCGGAGGCGGTGGCCGCGGCTCTCGCCGGGGCCGCCTCGGCCGCGGGGGCGAGGCCGAAGGCGGCGCCCGCGAACAGGGCGGCGACGGTGACCGCCGCGGCCGTGGTCCTGGACGGCCGGCCGGACAGGTGGTGGGGGGCCATGAATCGCTCCTCGCTCGCGCCGGTGCAAAGTGACCCGACGGTAACCGCGAGGACTTACCTGAGGTAACTAGTCGGTAAGTTACGCGAGGGTAACGATTATTGAACGGGGTGTCAGTTACCGGTGGTGCCCGTGGTGCCGGTGAGGGCGCTCTTGGCCTTCCAGGCGTCGTACGACAGATTCCACTCGCCGTAGCCGTTGTTGAGGGCCTGGGTGCCCTTGGCGTCGTCGCCGGTGATCTCGAAGGGGTCGCCGATCTGCACCGAGTCGTATACGAACTTGGCGTCGGCGTCGCTCATGCCGATGCAGCCCGAGCTCTTGTTGGCGGAGCCGAAGTAGTCGGCGTTCCACGGCGCGGCGTGCGCGTACATGCCCGACCAGGTGAGCCGCATCGAGTAGTCGACCATCTTGTTGTACGCGCTGCCGAGGCCGACGGTCTCCGAGTTCATGTTGATCGTCCCCTCCTTCGCCATCAGGACGGTCTTGCCGCGCCAGGACGCCTTGTCGCCGCCGGGAGTGCCCGCCGACATCGCGATGTCCTTCACCAACTCGCCGTCGCGGAACAGCTTGAGACGGTGGCCGTCGAGGTCGACCTTCACGAGTTGGTTCTTGCCGACCGTGAAGCCGGTCTTGTAGTCCTTCGTGAACCAGCCGCCCGAGGGGCCCGAGTCCACGCCGTTGAGGTCGGCCTCCAGCGTCACCTTCGTGCCGGGCTTCCAGTAGTCCTTGGGACGCCAGTCGATGCGGGACTTGCCGGAGTAGTCCTCCATCCACCCCCAGGAACCCTCGGTGTTGTCGGAGGTGGTCACCTTCAGCTGCTTCTCCACCTCGGCCTTGTTCTTCACCGGGTGGTCGAACACGATCGAGAGCGGCTGGCCGACGCCGACCGTGGAGTCCTTGCCGGGCGCCAGGGTCAGCTTGTTCTCCTTCTCGGGAGCCGCGGTCGCGAAGTCGGCCTTCGCGCTGCCGCCCTTGTCGTCCTTCGCCTCGATCGCGTACGACGTACCGGGCGCGGCCTTGCGGTCCGAGGTCCAGGTCTTCCCGTCGGCGGATATCTTTCCGTCGAGCTTGCCGCCCTTGGCGTCGGTGACCGAGACGCTCTGGAGCCTGCCGTCGGCGAGCGTGACCTTCACCGGCTCGCCGGGCTTGGCCTGCTTGCCCGTCAGGTTCACCGAAATCTCGGTCTTCTTGTCGGACTTGAGATCGGATTTCGCGCCACCGGACGACGAATCGCCGCCCCCGCAGGCGGTCAGCGCCGCGGCGAGAACCGCCGTTCCGGCTATGGCGGCCAGGCGGACCGGTCGGCGGGGCAGAGTGTGACGGCGTATGCGGCTCAACTGGAAAACCTCCGTTGCAAATGCTTTTCCGTAGGTGAGAGTCACCAGCTGGACTTTAGGTTGCAGGGCGCGCCGGGAAACTCTTAATTCGTTGTGTGACGAGGACCGCAGCATCATGGTCATGGTCCCGTCACATACGGCGCGCGGACCGGTCACGGACCGCTGTGAGCATCCTGTGGATCCCCGACGGGCCGACGGCGGGGCGCACTTGGGAGGCCACAGACGTGTCCGCACTGCTGGTGACCGGGGATCGCGACCAGGACGCCGGGGTCCGCGCCCTCACCGTCGCGGAGTACCGCTCCTTTCTCGCGGGCCGCGCCGACGTCAGCTTTCTGCAATGTCCCTCGTGGGCCGAGGTGAAGGACCAATGGTTCTCGGAAAGGGTCGGATGGTCCCTTGACAACGGTGAATTGGCCGGGGCCGCCCAGATCCTCTATCGGCAATTTCCCGGCACCCGGAAATACTTCGCCTACCTTCCGGAAGGCCCGGTGGCCGACTGGGCCGACCCCGAAATGGACCGCTGGCTCGGCCCGTTGCTGCGGCACCTGCGCCGGGCCGGCGCCTTCGCCGTACGGATCGGACCCACGCCCGCCTACCGCCGCTGGGACGCCGCCCGCCTGAAGGCATCCACCGGAGCCGGCCGCAGGATCGGTGACGTCCTGGCCACCGAGGTCGACCCGCTCGGCTCCGCCGTCGCGGAACGCCTGCGGACCCGCGGCTGGAAGCGGTGCGGCGGGGACGACGACGGCGACGCGGACGCCCAGCCCCGCCACGTCTTCCGGCTGCCCCTGGCCGGCCGCGGCACCGACGAGCTGTGGGCCGGGTTCAACCAGGAGTGGCGGCGCAACGTGCGCGCCGCGGACCGGGCCGGGGTGCAGATCGTCGCCGGGGGAGCCCGGGACCTCCCGGAGTTCTACCGGCTGCTGAGGATCACCGAGGAGCGCGACGGATTCCGGCTCGGCCGCTCGCTGGCCTACTACGAGCAGCAGTACGCGGCGCTGAACGCCGAACAGCCCGGCCGGATGCGGCTCTGCCTCGCCGTCCACCAGGGCGAGGTGCTCGCCGCGCACACCATGATCACGGTCGGCCGGCGGGTCTGGTACCAGACCGGCGCCTCCGCCGACCACCGCCGCGAGGTCCGCCCCAGCAACGCGCTCCAGTGGCAGATGATCCAGGACGCCCGAGCGCTGGGCGCCGAGGTGTACGACATGCGCGGGGTACCCTCCACTCTTGATCCGCGGGACCGGCCCTTCGGCCTCCTGCGCTGGAAACTCGGCACCGGAGGACAGGTCGTCGAGACGCTGGGGGAGTGGGAGACATCCATGGGCGGGACCACCAACAACGCGCTGTACCGCGCGTTCCAGGCGTACCTGGCCCGCCGGTGACCGAGACCGCCACGCACCTCGTAGACAAAGGCGCCAAGCACGCCAAGAGCTCGGGCCTGCTGCGCAGCAGCGCGCTGATGGCGGCGGGCTCGATCGTCTCCCGCGCGACAGGCTTCCTACGCTCCGCGGTGATCGCGGCCGCGCTCGGCGTCGGGCTGCTCGGCGACGGTTACGCGGTCGCCAACAACGTCCCCAACATCCTCTACATGCTGCTCATCGGGGGCACCCTCAACGCGGTCTTCGTGCCCGAGCTGGTGCGCGCCGCCAAGGAGCACGCCGACGGGGGCGCGGCCTACACCGACCGGCTGATGACCGCCTGCACCACCGCGCTGGTCGTCGTCACCGCGCTCGCGGTGTTCGCCGCCCCCTGGATCGTCGGCGCGTACACCGACTACGGCGGTGCCCAGGCCGACCTCACGATCGCGCTCGCCCGCTACTGCCTGCCGCAGATCCTCTTCTACGGTCTGTTCACCCTGTTCGGCCAGGTCCTCAACGCGCGCGGCCGGTTCGGCGCCATGATGTGGACGCCGGTGCTCAACAACCTTGTCGTCATAGGAGTGTTCGGGCTCTACCTCGCACTGGCCGCGACCGGCGGGGGCACGCTGAGTGCGGGCGACGCCCGGCTGCTCGGCTATGGCACCACCGCGGGCATCGCCGTCCAGGCCCTCGCCCTGGTCCCCTCCCTGCTCTCGGCCGGATTCCGCTGGCGGCCCCGGTTCGACTGGCGCGGCAGCGGGCTCGGCAGGCCGCTGCGGTCGGCGGGCTGGGCGGTGCTGCTCGTCGTCTCCAACCAGCTCGCGTACTGGGTGGTGACCCGGCTCGCCACCACCGCGGGGGCCGAAGCCGTGGCGGAGGGCGTCAGGGCGGGATACACCGCGTACACCAATGCGTATGTGCTCTGGATGGTTCCGCACGGCATCGTCACCGTGTCCCTGGTCACCGCGTTGATGCCGCGCATGAGCCGGGCCTCGGCGGACGGCGACCTCGCGGGCGTGCGCGCCGACCTCTCGTACGGGCTGCGGACCTGCGCCGCGATGATCGTCCCCGCGGCCTGCGCGCTGTTCGCGCTCGCGCCCTGGATCCTCGGCTCGGTCTACGAGTACGGCAGGACGGGCGCCGGTGACATCACGGTGATGGCGGGCATGCTCATGGCGTTCGCGCCCGGCCTGATCGCGCTGTCGGGCCAGTACGTCCTGTCCCGCGGCTTCTACGCGCTCGGCGACACCCGCACCCCGTTCCTGCTCAACCTCGTCATCGCCGGGGTGAACGCGGGCCTCACCGTCGTCGCCTACCTGGTGCTGCCCGCCCGCTGGGCGGTGACCGGGATGGCCGGGGCCTACACGGTGGCGCTCTTCGCGGGGCTCGCGGTCACCGCGTACACCCTCAACCGCAGGCTCGGCGGCGGGCCGCTGTCGCGCTCCCCGGCGCTGCTCGCGCATCTGCGGCTGCTCCTTGGCTGCGTGCCCGCGGCGGCGCTCGGCTACGCGGCGGCCCGCGCGGCCGACCCGCTCGGCAGCGTCGCGGCGGCCGGCGCCGGAGCCGTGACGCTCGCCCTCGCCCTCGCCCTGCTGGCCCGGCCGCTCGGCCTCACCGACATCAATGCCGTGATCGCGAAGGTCCGCGGCGGCCGGCGCCGAACCCGGTGACGGGACAAAAGAGACGGTTGGGATACTGACGCTTATGCCACGCGTGCTCCTCATAGAAGACGACCCCTCCGTGCGCGAAGGGGTCGAGCTCGGGCTGCGCAGGCGCGGCCACGAGGTGCTGGCGGCCGGGACCGGCGAGGCCGGACTCGGCTCGCTCAAGACCTTCCTGCCCGAACTGGTGCTGCTCGACCTCATGCTGCCCGGCATGAACGGCGTACAGGTCTGCCGCCGGATACGCGAGACCAGCCAGCTGCCGATCATCATGCTCACCGCGCGCGGCGACGACTTCGACGTGGTGGTCGGCCTCGAAGCGGGCGCCGACGACTACATCGTCAAGCCCGCTCGCACCGAGGTCATCGAGGCCCGCATCCGGGCCGTACTGCGCCGCCTCGCCGACCCCGCGACCGCCCGCCCCGGCCCCGAGTTCCACGGCGAGCTCGCCCTCGACCGGGCGGGCCTGACCGCCGCCAAGAACGGCGAGCGCCTCGCCCTCGCCCCTTCCGAACTGAAGCTCCTGCTCCACCTCGCGGCCTCGCCCGAGCAGGTCTTCAGCCGCCAGCAACTCCTCGAATCGGTGTGGGAGCACAGCTACCACGGCGACGCCCGCCTGGTCGACGCCTGCGTACGGCGGCTGCGGCAGAAGCTCGGCGACACCGGCGGCCCCGACGGCGCGCCCCGCTACATCCAGACCGTGCGCGGCTTCGGCTACCGCTTCGGGCCCCTGTGAGATTCCCGGTCCGCCGGGCCCTGCGCCTCGGCCTGCGCACCCGACTGATCGCGGCGTTCCTCCTGGTGGCCGCGATCAGCGCGGTCACCACCGCGGCGCTGACCTACCAGTCGGCCCGCTCGGCCATCCTCCAGCAGGCCCAGGACCAGGCCGTCGAGCAGTTCCGCGAGCAGATAGCCAACCAGTACTTCGCGCTGCCCACCTCCACCGCGGCGATGAAGAACGTCTGCCAGACGCTGGCCAGGGCGGGCAAGCCGCGCCCCTGGATCGTGTTCGCCGAGTACGGCAGCCTGCGCGCGTCCTCCACCTCCCGGCCCGTCTCCACTGTGATCACCGACGAGCTGCGCAGCCAGACCCACGCCAACGCGCACGCCTCGTTCCAGCGGGTGGTCCAGGACGGCATCCCGTATCTGACCATCGGCATGCCGGTGATGTTCGACCGGAGCGGCGATCAGCAGCGCAGCGGCGTCTACCTGTATGCCGTGATGGACCTCAGGCCGGAGGGCGTCACCATCCAGGCCATGGTCTCGGCGGCCAAGAACGGCGCGCTGCCCGCCCTCGCCGTCGCCGTGGTGCCCGCCCTGCTCGCCGCCCGCAGCGTGCTGCGGCCGGTGCGCGATCTGCGGCGGGCCGCGAGCAGCATGGGCAAGGGCCGGCTCGACACCCGTATCGAGGTCAAGGGATCGGACGAACTGGCCGATCTGGCCTGGACGTTCAACGAGTCGGCGGAGGAACTGGAGCGCTCGGTCGAGGAGCTGCAGAAGGCCGAGGCGCGGGCCAGGCGGTTCGCCTCCGACGTCTCGCACGAGCTGCGCACCCCGCTGGCCGGCATGCTGGCCGTGACCGAGGTGCTCGACGAGGACGCCGACGGGCTCGACCCCGACACGGCGCGCGCGGTGCGGCTCATCTCGGCCGAGACCGGCAAGCTCGCCACCCTCGTCGAGGACCTGATGGAGATCTCCCGCTTCGACGCCAAGGCCGCCGAGCTCAACCCCGACGAGGTCGACGTCGCCGAGACCATCCGCAAGACCCTCCAGCGGCGGCACTGGGAGGACCGGGTCGATACCCAACTTCCGGACGGCGTACGGGCGATGATCGATCCCCGGCGCTTCGACATCGTGGTGGCCAACCTCGTCGGCAACGCCCTGCGGCACGGCTCGGAGCCGGTGACCGTACGGCTGCGTCCCGGGGCGGGCGAGGGGCCGCTGGTCGTCGAGGTCGCCGACCGAGGGCCCGGCATCGACGCGGCTGTGCTGCCGCACATCTTCGACCGCTTCTTCAAGGCGGACGCGGCCCGTACCCGCTCGGCGGGCAGCGGTCTCGGCCTCGCGATCACCCTGGAGAACGTGCGGCTGCACGGCGGCACGGTGCGCGCGGCGAACGGTCCGGACGGCGGGGCGGTCTTCACCGTCGAGCTGCCGACCGGGCTGCTCGCGGCCGAACCCGCAAAGGCGGCGCGATGAGGCGCGGGCCCCGCGCGCTGGCCGCGCTCGCCCTGCTCCCGGCCGGGCTCTTCGCGGCCGGCTGCGGCATCCAGTCCACCGATGTCATCGCGGTGGGCGGGCCCGCGAGCGCGCAGGCGGTGCCGCCCGGCGACGGCACCGTCCTCTACTTCACGGGCCCCGACGGGCTGATGCCCGTGGTGCGCGAAGGCACCTCCCAAGCGCCGCTCCCGCTGTTGTTCGCGGGCCCGGACAAGGACGAGAGGGCCGCCGGGATGAGCACCGAACTGCCCCCGGTCCAGGGCGCGTTCAAGATGAGCGTGGAGGAGGGCCGGGTGACGGTCGCGCTCGGCCAGGACGTCTCGGGGCTCACCCCGGTCGCCCAGCGGCAGATCGCCTGCACCGTGCTGCAGGCGGTGGCGCGGGGCGGCACGGTGCGGGTCATGATCCTCGGCGGCGGAGCCAAGAGCTCGCTCAGCCCGCTCGCCTGCCCGGTGTGAGAAGGCGCCCGGCCCGGGAAGGCGCGGACCTGAGGGCGCGGGCCTCGGCAGGCTCGCCGGAATGATCCCGGGCTATTGACTTCAATTCAGTAAACCCATGGGTAACACTCTGGCGTCCGGGCCGCCGACGGACCAAGCTCTGCGTGTGGAGAATTCAGCCAGCGCAACGCAGCCCGGGGCCGCCCCGATCGTCCTGCGGCTGCGGCGCACCCTGATCTGGGTCCCGCTCGCCGCCATCGCGGTGGCCGTGATCTGGTGCATCGCCGCCGCCTCCGTCTTCGACGGCCCGAACAGCGGCTTCGCGGGCCCCGTGATGGCCGTGTCGGGCGTGGCCGTCCTGGTCGCCGCGGCCACCTTCGCGGGCTACCTGCTGCGCCCGCTGCGGCTCGACGTGGACGTCGACGCGCTCACCGTGCGGCTGCCGACCTGGCTGGCCGGCCGCATCGACTGGGACGACGTCACCGCAGTGACCGCGGTCGCGGTGCGCACCGGCCACAAGGTGCGCCGCTTCCTCGTCGTGGACCTGCGCTCACCCGCGCTGCCCTACATCAGCCGCCCGCGCTCCATGTACCGGCGCCTGGCGCCCGTGCTCGGCCGGGCCGAGGGCGCGCACGGGCTCTGCTTCGAGGAGCAGGTCTTCGACTTCGACGCGGCCGGACTGCTCGACGTGGTGCGGGAGTCCGCGCCCGCCGAGGTCGCCGTCGAGAACCGCACGGTGGAACCGGCCGAGAGTCCCTGGGAGTTCTGACCGGCTTCTTGCCAGGTGGCAGGGCGAGCGCCACCGTGTACGCGTACGTCTCGCGCGCCGACAGCACCACCCGCGAGCGTACGCCGACGACCGCCGCCCGGAACCGGAGTCCCCATGGCCCCATTCACGCTGCCCCACACCCTCCACGGCGACGGCGCCCACCGGGTCGTCGCCGTGCACGGCTGGCTCGCCGACCGTGGCGACTACGCGGCCGTCCTGCCCGACCTCGACGCCGCCGCCTTCACCTACGCCTTCGTCGACCTGCGCGGCTACGGCGAGGCCAGGGACGCCACCGGCGCGTTCACCACGAGCGAGGGCGCCGCGGACGTCCTGGCGCTCGCCGACCGGCTCGGCTGGCACCGGTTCTCTCTGATCGGGCACTCGATGGGCGGCGCCGTCGTCCAGCGGGTCCTCGCCGCCGCCCCCGACCGGGTGCGCCGCATGGTCGGCATATCGCCCGTCCCGGCGAGCGGCATGCCGATGGACGAGGCGACCCGCGAACTGTTCACCGGGGCCGCCGAGCGCCCCGCCAAACGCCGCGCCATCATCGACCTCACCACCGGCGGCGACCGCCCCGACGCCTGGCTGGACCGGATGACCCGGCGCTCGGTGGACCGCAGCGACCCGAAGGCGTTCCGCGCCTGGCTCGACTCCTGGTCCGGCGAGGACTTCCACGAGGAGACCGAGGGCTCGCCGGTGCCCGCGCTCGCGGTGACGGGTGCGCTCGACCCGGCTCTCAACGCCCAGTTCCTGCGGGCCACTTGGCTGCGCTGGTACCCGGCGGGCCAGCTCGTCGAACTGCCCCACGCCGGGCACCACGCCATGGACGAGGCGCCGCTCGACCTGATCCGCACGGTCGAGGACTTCCTGCGGGCCGATCATGTCTGACACGCCCGACGTCTTGGGCGTGCCTGACAATGCCCACCATGGCTGACGCCCCCGACGTCTTCGACCCCCGTCTGTACGCGGCCGGGCCGCCGCACGCCGCCTACCGCGAGCTGCGCGACCACCACCCGGTCGCGTGGCAGGCGGAGCCCGAGGTGCTCGGCTGGCCGGCCGGCCCCGGCTTCTGGGCGGTCACCCGCCACGCGGACGTCGTACGGGTCCTCAAGGACGCGGGCACCTTCTCCTCGGCGCTCGGCGCCACCCAGATCCGCGATCCCGACCCGGCGGACCTGCCGTTCATCCGCCGCATGATGCTCAACCAGGATCCCTCCCCAAGCTCTCGACTTCGTTCGAGCAGGGGAGACCCCAACTCGCACGGAAAGCTCCGCCGCTTGGTCAGCCGCGCCTTCACGCCGGGCCGGATCGACCGCTTCGAGGGTTTGGCGCGCGAGCGGGCCCGGGCCCTGCTCGCCGGGGCCCGCGACGGCGCCGAGGACGGCGCGTTCGACCTGGTCGCCGACGTCACTGACGACTACGCGCTGCTCAACCTCACCGACCTGCTCGGGGTGCCGCCGGGCGACCGGGGGCTCCTCCTGGAGTGGACCGAGCGCGTCATCGCCTACCAGGACCCGGACGAGCCGCCGGTCCTCGGCGCCGATGGGCAGCCGGTCAACCCGCGCTCGCCCGCGATGCTGGCGGAGATGTTCGCGTACGCCCAGGAGCTCGCCGCGTACAAGCGCGAGCGTCCCGCCGACGACGTCATGACCTCGCTCGCCCACTCGGAACTCGCCGACGCCGAGCTGGAGATGTTCTTCTTCCTGCTGACGGTGGCGGGCAACGACACCGTGCGCGGCGCGGCACCCGGAGGCTTCCTCGCGCTTGCCGAACACCCGGATGAACGACGGAAGGTGACAGATGGTCAGGTCGCCGTGGAGGTGGCCGTCGAGGAGCTCCTGCGGTGGCATCCGCCGGTGCTGACGTTCAGGCGCACCGCCGGCCGTGCCACCGTCCTCGCCGGGCAGCCCATCGCGGCCGGGGACAAGGTCGTCGTCTTCCACGCCTCCGCCAACCACGACGAGCGCGTCTTCGCCGACCCGCACCGCCTGGACCTCGCCCGCACCCCGAACCCGCACGTCTCGTTCGGCGACGGCCCGCACGTGTGCCTCGGCGCGCACTTCGCCCGGCTCCAGCTGAAGGTGCTGCACCAGGAGGCGCTGCGCATGCTGCCCCGCACCGAACTCGCGGGCCCGCCGCGCCGGCTCGTCTCCAACTTCATCAACGGCATCAAGTCCCTGCCATTGAAGGTGGGTTAACCGCCCGCCCGGTGCGAGGTGCGGATCACCGGGGCCGGTTCCTGGGCCGCCCGGGTCACGTCGGCGACGAGCTCCACCACATCGGGCCCGTACGCATGCGAGTTGACGACCTTCAGGAGCAGGCAGAACGAATCGTTGCCGTGCTTGCGGGCGAGCTTCTCGGCGTTGCGGGCCAGATAGCGGGTGGCGGCCTGGTTGGTGATCGCGCGCTGGCCGCAGAAGAGGAATACGGGGCGCGAGTTCTGCCCGACGGTCACCCGGGCGAGGATCACGTACTCGGCGACACCGCCCTCCAGGCGGTAGCGCTCCGAGCCGATCTGGAAGGCGCCCCGGTCGGGGCCGGGATCGGTGTCCACGTTCATCTTCACGCCGGGCAGGAGCGATGCGAGATGGGCCGCCATCCGCCGGTTCGAGTACGGGCCGCCCAGGCAGAACTCGGTGCGCTCGCCGAAGCCCTGCTGCGCCAGATCGTGCTGGATGATCTGGGCGTGCGCCCCGCAGTCCTTGATGAGCGAGGAGAGTTCGAGCAAGGCGAAGACGTCGAAGCGGTGCACCGAACCGTCGTGCCCCGCGTCGCGGTTGACGACCAGCAGGCACTCGGAGTGGTCGGGCAGCCCGAAGAAGGCCTGTTTGCGGCGGAGTTTGCGCTTCCAGAGGTAGTTCCGGGTGACCCAGCCCAGGGCGGCGCTTATGCCCGCGGCCACCACGCCGAGCACGATGTTGCGTACGTCGTCATTCATGGGCGGGCATGCTAGCCGGAGTTCGCGCCCCTGTTCGACATGCTCATGACGCGACCCCCAGGACGGCGTTACGCTGCGCGGACGTTCGCCTACGGAGGTATGCATGCGTCGTCCTGCCGCCCGCACCCTGTCCCTCCTCGCCGCGGCGGCCGCCGTCGCGGCCTCGGTCGCCGCCGCCCCGCCCACGACGGCCGCGCCGCCCGGCCGGACCCCGGCCAAGGTGCCGGAGGCGGTCGGCTACGGGGGAGCGGTCTCCAGCGTGGACGCGGACGCGTCCGCCGCCGGCCTCGAAGTCCTCAAGAACGGCGGCAACGCCGTGGACGCGGCCGTCGCCACCGCGGCCGCCCTCGGCGTCACCGAGCCGTACTCCTCCGGCATCGGCGGAGGCGGCTACTTCGTCTACTACGACGCGGCCTCCCGCTCCGTGCACACCCTCGACGGCCGCGAGACCGCGCCCGCCTCCGCCACGTCCTTGCTCTTCGTGGAGAACGGCAAGCCGCTGCCCTTCGCGGACGCCGTGACCAGCGGGCTCAGCGTCGGCACCCCGGGCACCGCGGCCACCTGGGACCGGGCCCTGGACGCCTGGGGCAGCAAGTCGCTGCGTACGCTCCTGAAGCCCGCGGAGCGCCTCGCGCGCGACGGGTTCACCGTCGACGACACCTTCCGCTCGCAGACCAAGGACAACCAGGCCCGGTTCGCCGACTTCCCCGACACCGCCAAGCTGTTCCTGCCGGGCGGGCAGCTCCCGGCCGTCGGCTCGACCTTCAAGAACCCCGATCTGGCGCGCACCTACGAGGAGTTGGGCCGCAAAGGCGTCGGCGCCGTCTACCGGGGCGACCTCGGCGACGACATCGTCCGCACCGTCCGCAAGCCGCCCGTCGACCCCAAGTCGACCCGCAAGGTGCGCAGCGGCGACCTGAGCGAGAAGGACCTGCGCGCGTACGAGGCGAAGTTCCAGGCTCCCACCAAGGTCGACTACCGCGGGCTCGACGTCTACGGCATGGCCCCCTCCACCTCCGGCGGCACGACGGTCGGCGAGGCGCTCAACATTCTGGAGAACACCGACCTGTCGAAGGCCTCGGACGTGCAGTTCCTGCACCACTACATCGAGGCGAGCCGGATCGCGTTCGCGGACCGGGGCCGCTGGGTCGGCGACCCGGAGTTCGAGAACGTGCCGGCCAAGGGCCTGCTCTCGCAGCGCTTCGCCGACTCGCGAGCCTGCCTCATCAAGAACGACGCGGTCCTGACCAGCCCCCTCGCCCCCGGCGACCCGCGCCACCCGACCGCCTGCGGGACGTCGGGGCCGGCCGCGCCGACCACGTACGAGGGCGACAACACCACGCATCTGACGGTCGCCGACAAGTGGGGCAACGTCGTCGCCTACACGCTCACCATCGAGCAGACCGGCGGCAGCGCCATCACCGTGCCCGGCCGGGGTTTCCTGCTCAACAACGAGCTGACCGACTTCTCCTTCGTCCCGGCGAACCCGGCCGTCCACGACCCGAACCTGCCGGGCCCGGGCAAGCGGCCGCGCTCCTCGATCTCGCCGACGATCGTGCTCGACCAGCACGACAAGCCGGTGCTCGCGCTCGGCTCGCCGGGCGGCGCGACCATCATCACCACCGTCCTCCAGACGCTGATCAACCATCTGGACCGGGGGATGCCGCTGGTCGACGCGATCGCGGCACCGCGTGCCAGCCAGCGCAACGCAGCGCAGACCGAGCTCGAACCCGCCCTCTACAACAGCCCGTTGCGGGCCCGGCTGGAGGCGCTCGGTCACTCGTTCTCGCTGAATCCGGAGATCGGGGCGGCGACCGGGGTGCAGCGGCTGCCGGACGGACGCTGGCTCGCCGCGGCCGAGAAGGTGCGACGCGGCGGCGGCTCGGCGCTGGTGGTCCATCCGAGTGGAAAGCAGTAACCCCGGCTGACGTTGCCGGTGAGGCCCATGGTCCCGTCCTGAACGGCCGGGAACCATGGGCCTCTTGTTGCGCGGGGCTGGCGATCATGGTTGGCGGGAGCTCACGTGCGCAATAGCTAAGGAAACGTTTCTGAAAGAAGGGTCCCCGGGTGCGTACCAGAAGGCTCGTCCTCGCCGCGGCATCCGGCGCCGCCCTGCTCGCTGCGGCGACGTTCCCCGCCACCGCGCCCGCTTCGGCGGCCGAGGGCCCGGTCAGGGCGGCCGAACTCCTCGCCAAGGTGGGGACCTGTTCCCAGATCTCCCACGGTAAGTACAAGACGGACCCCTCGGCCGCGCCCGATGTGCCGGTCTGCGGCATGGACGGCGCCGTGTTCTGGAAGGCCGGCCTCGGCATCGACTGCGACGGCCAGATCACCTCGGCCTGCAACGAGAGCACGGACCCCTGGTTCCAGCCCGACACCCGCTTCCACCAGTCGAACGGCAAGCCGCTCAGCGCGGAGCAGCTGCCGTACGTGGTGGTGCCGAGTGCCGGCTCGATCTGGAACTACGCCTCGGCCGGCATCAAGGGGGGCGGTGTCGTCGCCGTCATCTACGGCAACAAGGTCGAGTACGCCGTCGTGGGCGACACGGGCCCGAGCAACACCATCGGCGAGGCGTCGTACGCGACGGCCAAGGCGCTGGGCATGGACCCCAACCCGAAGACGGGCGGCGCGGAATCCGGCGTCACGTACATCCTGTTCAAGAACTCCCAGTCGAAGCCGATCGAAAGCCACAGCGCGGCAACGACCCTGGGCCACGATCTGACCCAGCGATTCCTGGCCAGTAATTGATTCCCTGATAAGGGGCGCGGGCAGGTGACATGGTGCGGCTCCGCCGCGTGGGCGCGACAAGCCACAGATCACCCGCCCCCGTCGAACAGCACGCGGAAGCGAAGAGGCCGCCCGCTAGGGCAGGGTGAGGATGCGAGGCCCCGCATCGGTGACGGCCACCGTGTGCTCAGCATGAGCCGCCCGGGCCCCGCTGAGGGCCCGCAGAGTCCACCCGTCGGCCGCCGGATAGTACGCATCGCTCCCGTCGGCGATCAGCATCGGCTCGATCGCCAGCACCATCCCGTGCCGCAGCACCATGCCCCGCCCGGCCCGCCCCTCGTTGGGCACGCCCGGGTCCTCGTGCATGTGGCGGCCGATGCCGTGGCCGCCGAACCCGTCCGGGATGCCGTAGCCGGCACCCCGGCAGACCTTCCCGATCGCGTGTGCGATGTCGCCGATGCGGTTGCCGACGACCGCCGCCGCGATCCCGGCGTCCAGCGCCCGGAACGCCGTCTCGACCAGGCGTACGTCCTCGGGCCTGGCCCGGCCGACGATGAAGCTGATCGCCGAGTCCCCGGCCCAGCCGTCGAGGACCGCCCCGAAGTCGACGCTGACGAGGTCGCCGTCGCGCAGCCGGTAGCCGTCCGGGATGCCGTGCACGATCGCGTCGTTGACGGAGACGCACGCGGTGGCCGGGAAGGGGACCGGCGCGAACTCGGGGTGATAGTCGAGGAACGGCGACGTGGCGCCCGCCTTGACCAGGATCTCCCGCGCCGCGGCGTCGAGTTCGGCGAGGCTCACGCCGACGTCGGCCGCCTCCCGTGCCGCCGCCAGGGCATGGGCCACCACACGGCCCGCCTCGCGCATCGAATCCATCTGGGTATCGCTCTTGATCTCCACCATTCCAATTACTATACCGGTATTTGAATGGGGTGCGTGCGCGGGCCCCGGCGGGGTCGGCTCAAATGGCTTCCAGGATCGTCGCGTTGGCGAGCCCGCCCGCCTCGCACATGGTCTGCAGCGCGTAGCGGGCCCCGCGTTCGCGCATCGCGTGCACCAGCGTGGTCATCAACCGGGTGCCGCTCGCGCCGAGCGGGTGGCCGAGCGCGATCGCGCCGCCGTGCACGTTCACCTTCGCCGGATCGGCGCCGGTCTCCTGCTGCCAGGCCAGGACCACGCTGGCGAACGCCTCGTTGACCTCGAAGAGGTCGATGTCGCCGAGGCCGAGCCCGGCCTTGCGCAGCACCTTCTCGGTCGCCGGGACGACCCCGGTCAGCATCAGGACCGGGTCGGAGCCGGTCACCGCGAAGCTGTGCAGCCGGGCGATCGGGCGCAGTCCGAGCCGGGCGGCCGTCTCGCTTGACGTGATCAGGACCGCCGATGCCCCGTCGTTGGTCGGGCTGCTGTTGCCCGCCGTCACCGACCACTCGATCTGAGGGAAGCGCTCGGTGAAGGCCGGGTCCACGAACGACGGCTTGAGCCCGGCGAGGATCTCGGGGGTGGTGGCCGGGCGTACGGACTCGTCCCGCACGAGGCCCGCGATCGGCGCGGTCTCCGCCTCGAACAGGCCGCTCTCCCAGGCGTGCGCGGCCTTGTGGTGCGAGGCCGTGGCGAACTCGTCCATCGCGTCCCGCCCGATCGACCACTTGGCGGCGATGAGCTCGGCGCTGATCCCCTGCGGGACGAGCCCGTCGGGATAGCGCGCGGCGACCCCCGGCCCGAACGGGTCCTTCCCCGCAGGCACGTTGGACCACATCGGCACCCGGCTCATCGACTCCACGCCGCACGCCACGACCAGGTCGTACGCGCCGGAGATCACGCCCTGCGCGGCGAAGTGCACGGCCTGCTGCGAGGACCCGCACTGCCGGTCGACCGTCGTCGCGGGCACGGAGTCCGGGAAGCCCGCCGACAGCCAGGCGTACCGCGTGGTGTTCATGGCCTGCTCGCCGACCTGGTCCACGGTGCCACCGATGACGTCGTCGACGAGGGCCGGGTCGACGCCGCTGCGCTCCACCAGGGCGCGCAGGGTGTGGGCGAGCAGCTCGACCGGATGGGTCCCCGACAGGGCCCCGCCCGGCTTTCCCCTGCCGATCGGTGTGCGTACGGCTTCCACGATCACGGCGTCACGCATGATGCGCTCCCTCGGCTCTACCCACGAGTAAGTTGGAAAACTGGACTCACTGTAACTCCGCGGGTAGGAAAAACCAACGGACTAGGTCCGACTCGATTACGGTGGCCCCATGAACGTGTCCGAGCAGCCGCAGCACAAGCTCCAGCCGTCCCGCGCCGCACGGGCCAAGAACCCCCGGCCGTGCTCGATCGCCGACGCACTCTCGGTGGTCGGCGAGAAGTACTCCCTGCTCGTGCTGCGCGAGGTCTTCTTCGGCGTGCACCGCTTCGACGCGATCGCCAAGAACATCGGCGCCCCCCGCGACATCCTCACCACCCGGCTGCGCACCCTGGTCGAGGCCGGCGTCCTGGAGCGCACCCTCTACAGCGATCGCCCCGCCCGCTACGAGTACCGCGCGACCCCGGCAGGACAGGAGCTGCGCCCTGTCCTGCTGATGCTGATGAACTGGGGCGACCGACACCTCGCCGAGGTCCCGCCGACGGTGTGGCGCCACAAGTGCGGCGCCGACCTCGACCCCGCGGTGACGTGCCGCGACTGCGGCGAGGAGGTCCACCGCGCGGACCTGGCCGTACGGTTCGCGGTGCCGGACTGGTCGGAGCAAGGGCGCCGTGACGACCGCCGGGTCTAGAATCGCCGCATGGTCCGCACCCCCCTGACCCCCGCGGAGCGCGAACGCGGCGAGCGGCTCGGCCGGTTGCTCCGTTCGGCGCGGGGCGAGCGCAGCATGACGGAGATCGCGGCCGCGGCGGGCCTCTCCGCCGAGACCCTCCGCAAGATCGAGACGGGCCGCGCCCCGACCCCCGCGTTCTTCACGGTGGCGGCGCTGGCCTCGGTCCTCGGCCTGTCCATGGACGAGATCGTGACCGACTGCGAGATGCCGCCCGCGGTGGCCGCGTGATATCGCCGAAACCCCGTACGCCGAGGCAGGCGGCCCGTACCGTTGTACGGGATCCGCTGGGCGCGGTGTTCCTCCTGCGGTACGACAACGAAGAGGTCGGGCCTCATTGGGCACTGCCCGGCGGCGGCCTCGACCCGGGGGAGTCCCCGCGCGAGGGGGCCCGCCGCGAGCTGCGCGAGGAGACCGGCTGGGGCGACCTGGAGCCGGGCCCGCTCCTGTGCACCTGGACCCACGACTTCACCCGCGCCGCGGTCCCCGTCCGCCAGCACGAACACGTATACCTCGCCGACGCCCCCGGATCCCGTCGTGAGCTCGGCCCCGACGTCGCGGCCGATCACCTCGCGGACGGCATCCTCGGCTGGCGCTGGTGGACTCCCGAGGAACTTCGGCGTACCGACGAGGAGATCTGGCCGCCCCGGCTGTACGACCTCCTCGACGGCTGGTCGCCCGGTGATCGCCCCGCCGACCTGGGATACGTGCCGGTCCGGGGCGGGTCGGACATCGTCGGCTGAACCCGTTCGGAGATCGTCGGCCGGGCCCGCACCGAGGGGGGACGCCGGGATGCCGTACCCAGAGAGGGGCCGAGGCGCTGCCTGTTCGGCGCAACAGATCCTGCGTGGACGTGTGCCCGGGGCGACCGTTGGAGCGTGCTCAATCCGTTTCGGTCCTCCCGCCGCCGTCCGCTGCTGGCGGCCGCCCTCGGCGCGCTGACGCTGCTCGCCGCCTGCGCCCCCGGCCCGCATGTCTCCTCGGCCTCCGCCGCGGGCCACGCCAACCCCGCGGCGCTGGTCTTCCACCACCCCGGGGTCGTCGTCGGCAAGAGCCAGCTCGACACCATGCGGGCGAAGGTGCGGGCCGGCCAGGAGCCGTGGAGCTCGGCGTACGAGGAGATGCGGACCAGCCGGTACGGCTCGCTCAGCTACACCCCGCACCCCGCCGAGGTCGTCCCGTGCCCGCCGAACGCGGGGCCGCCCTCGTGTCTCGCCGAACGCGAGGACGCCATCGCCGCGTACACCCAGGCGCTGCTGTGGACCGTCAACGGCAACGAGGCCCACGCCAGGAAGGCCGTCGAGATCATGGACGGCTGGGCACAGGTGATCAAGCGGCACACCGAGGGCAACGCCGACCTCCAGACGGCCTGGGCGGGCTCGACCTGGGCACGCGCCGCCGACATCGTGCACGCGGGCTATCCGCAGTGGCAGGGCCCGGCCGTGCAGCGCTTCAAGTGGATGCTGCGCAAGGCGTACCTGCCCGCCGTGACCGCCAAAGTCCCTGATTACAACGGGAATTGGGAACTCGCGATGACGGACGCGGCCATCGGCATCGCCGTGTTCGTCGAGGACCCCAAGATCTTCAAGGAGGCCCTGGACCGCTACCGGGCGCGGGTCCCCGCCTACTTCTACCTCGCCTCGGACGGCAAGCTCCCCAAGCCGCCGCCCGGCGGCTCGATGAACACCCCGGACAAGCTCGCCACGTACTGGTTCGGCCAGCGCACGTACAAGGACGGGCTCGGCCAGGAGACCTGCCGCAACTTCATGCACGTCGGGTACTCCCTCGCCGCCTCCGGCCACATCGCCGAGACGGCCTGGCAGCAGGGCATCGACCTGTACGGGCCGACGGCCCAGCGGCTGAAGGAGGCACTGGAGTTCCACGCCCACTACCAGTTGGGCGCCGAGGCCCCGGCCTGGCTGTGCGGCGGGCAGGTCCAGCGGACCATGGGCCCGGACGTCGAGGTGCTGCTCAACCACCTCCAGAACCGGCTGCACCTGACGCTGCCCGAGACCCAGCAGCTCGCCGAGCGGCAGCGCCCCGGCGGCACCGACGACCTCTTCGTCGCCTGGGAGACGCTGACCCACGCGGAGAACCCGGGGACGGCCGTGTAGGGAGGGCGTCTGGGGCAGGCGGCCGGGGCGGGCGGATTTCCGGACGTATTCAACAGAACGTTGAAGATTGGGGATTGAGCCGCACGGTGGGCTGGGCATGGTCCGTAGCAATGGACACGACCAGCCGCCCCAGGCCCGACGACCGCCCGCAGCGGCCCACCGCCGCCGCCTTCTTCGACGTGGAGGGCACCCTGCTCGCCGCGCCGGACCTGGCCGGTGCCACCGGGCCGCTCGGCCAGCTGTGGCACCCGCCGGTCCTCGCGGCGCTGCACGGCCACGCGGCGCTCGGTCACCTCGTCGTGCTCGTCTCGCCCGCGAGCGCCGCCGAACTCGAACCGGTCGTCCGCCACCTCGGTCCCGACGCCGTGCTCTGCTCCCGCCCGGGCGCCCCCATGATCGGCCAGGGCAAGGGGTACGCGGCCCGCGCCCTGCTGCGCGAACACGCCATCCTGGCCGCCCGCTGCTACGCGTACGCGGACGAGGCGGCGGACCTGCCGCTCCTCGCCGAGGTCGGCCACGCTGTGGTGGTCGGCGACGACCCGGTCCTGCTGCGTCACGCCCGGCGCGGCAACTGGCGCCGCCTCCCGGGCATCGAGCCCCGCCGAAGGTGACACGGCGTCAGGTCCGGGGATTCGTCCACCCGGGGTTGACCTGTGGCGCCGCAATTAGCCTCGCCGAAACCGCGATGGTCTTGCCACGGTGCGTGACGCGCCTTACGGTCTCATCCACACACGGATCTACGCGTGTGGATTTGGCTGGCTGACGACCCGTCGAAGGAGCAGCTCATGGCCAATGTCGTGCGCGCCGCACTGGTTCAGGCGACCTGGACCGGCGACACCGATTCCATGATCGCCAAACATGAGGAACACGCCCGCGAGGCGGCCCGGCAGGGTGCGAAGATCATCGGTTTCCAGGAGGTGTTCAACGCCCCCTACTTCTGCCAGGTGCAGGAGGCCGAGCACTACCGCTGGGCCGAACCCGTCCCGGACGGCCCGACCGTCACCCGGATGAAGGAACTCGCCCGCGAGACCGGCATGGTCATCGTCGTCCCGGTCTTCGAGAGCGAGGGCGAGGGCTTCTACTACAACACCGCCGCCGTCATCGACGCCGACGGCAGCTACCTCGGCAAGTACCGCAAGCACCACATCCCCCAGGTCAAGGGCTTCTGGGAGAAGTACTACTTCAAACCGGGCAACCTGGGCTGGCCGGTCTTCGACACGGCCGTCGGCAGGGTCGGCGTGTACATCTGCTACGACCGCCACTTCCCCGAGGGCTGGCGCCAACTCGGCCTGAACGGCGCCCAGTTGGTCTACAACCCGTCGGCCACCTCGCGCGGCCTCTCCGCGTACCTGTGGCAGCTGGAGCAGCCCGCGTCCGCCGTGGCCAACGAGTACTTCATCGCCGCCATCAACCGGGTCGGCCGCGAGGAGTACGGCGACAACGACTTCTACGGGACGAGCTACTTCGTCGACCCGCGCGGCCAGTTCGTCGGCGACGTCGCGAGCGACAAGGAGGAGGAACTCCTCGTGCGCGACCTCGACTTCGGCCTCATCGAGGAAGTGCGCCAGCAGTGGGCGTTCTACCGCGACCGGCGCCCCGACGCCTACGAAGGGCTGGTGAAGCCGTGAACCGCCGCCTCCACGACCGCCACTGGGCCGTCCTGCCGGACTGGCTCGCGCTCTACTACAAGCAGCCCATCGAGATCACCCACGGCGAGGGCCGGCACGTCTGGGACGCCGACGGAAACAAGTACCTCGACTTCTTCGGCGGCATCCTCACCACGATGACCGCCCACGCGCTGCCCGAGGTCACCAAGGCCGTCGCCGAGCAGGCCGGCCGGATCATCCACACCTCGACCCTCTACCTCAACCGGCAGATGGTCGAACTCGCCGAGCGCATCGCCCAGTTGTCGGGCATCCCCGACGCCCGGGTCTTCTTCACCACCTCCGGCACCGAGGCCAACGACACCGCCCTGCTGCTCGCGACCGCGTACCGCGGTTCCAACCAGATCCTCGCGATGCGCAACAGCTACCACGGCCGCTCCTTCAGCGCGGTGGGCATCACCGGCAACCACGCCTGGTCCCCGACCGGCCTCTCGCCGCTCCAGACGCTGTACGTGCACGGCGGCGTCCGCGCCCGCGGCCCGTACGCGCACCTCAGCGACAGCCAGTTCATCGAGGCCTGCGTCGCCGACCTGGAAGACCTGCTCGGCCACACCCGCAACGTGGCCGCGCTGATCGCCGAGCCCATCCAGGGCGTCGGTGGCTTCACCTCGCCGCCCGACGGCCTGTACGCCGCGTTCCGCGAGGTCCTCGACCGGCACGGCATCCTGTGGATCACCGACGAGGTGCAGACCGGCTGGGGCCGCACCGGCGACCACTTCTGGGGCTGGCAGGCGCACGACCGGAGCGGCCCGCCCGACCTCCTCACCTTCGCCAAGGGCATCGGCAACGGCATGTCCATCGGCGGCGTCGTCGCTCGTGCCGAGGTCATGAACTGCTTGGACAGCAACTCCATTTCGACCTTCGGCGGCTCCCCGGTCACCATGGCGGCCGGTCTCGCCAACCTCTCCTACCTCCTCGAACACGACCTCCAGGGCAACGCGCGGCGGGTCGGCGGACTGCTCATCGAGCGGCTGCGCGCCATCGGCGCCCAGCTCCCCGTGGTCCGCGAAGTGCGCGGCCGGGGCCTGATGGCCGGCATCGAACTGGTCAAGCCCGGCACCGACGAGGCCAACCCCGAAGCCGCCGCCGCGGTCCTCGAAGCCGCCCGCGAAGGCGGCCTCCTCATCGGCAAGGGCGGCGGCCACGACACCAGCGTGCTGCGCATCGCACCACCCCTCACGCTCACCGTCGCGGAGGCCGAGGAGGGCGCGGCGATCCTCGAACACGCCCTGCGCACCGTGTAGTTGAGCCATTTGAAGAACGTGTACGTGTACTTGTACGTGTACGAAAGGGAGCTCCACCCATGAGTACCCGCACCCTCATCCGTGGCGGCCTGGTCATCACCGCCGCCGACGAGACGCACGCCGACGTACTGATCGAGGACGGCCGGATCGCGGCCGTGGCGGCCCACGGCTCGACCGTGGCCCAGGGCTGGACCGCGGACCGCACCCTCGACGCCACCGGCAAGTACGTGATCCCGGGCGGCGTCGACGCCCACACCCACATGGAACTGCCCTTCGGCGGCACCTTCGCCTCCGACACCTTCGAGACCGGCACCCGCGCCGCCGCCTGGGGCGGCACCACCACCATCGTCGACTTCGCCGTGCAGTCGCAGGGCCAGGCCCTGCGGGCCGGGCTCGACGCCTGGTACGCCAAGGCGGACGGCCAGTGCGCCATCGACTACGGCTTCCACATGATCCTCTCCGACGTCAACGAGTCATCGCTCAAGGAGATGGACCTGCTCGTCGCGGAAGGCATCACCTCCTTCAAGCTGTTCATGGCGTACCCGGGCGTCTTCTACAGCGACGACGGGCAGATCCTGCGCGCGATGCAGCGCTCGGCCGCCAACGGCGGGCTGATCATGATGCACGCCGAGAACGGCATCGCCATCGACGTCCTGGTCGAGCAGGCGCTCGCCCGTGGGGAGACCGACCCCCGCTACCACGGCGAGGTGCGCAAGGCGCTGCTTGAGGCCGAGGCCACCCACCGCGCGATCCAGCTCGCCCGGGTCGCGGGCGCCCCGCTCTACGTCGTGCACGTCTCGGCCGAGGAGGCGCTCGCCGAACTGGCCGGCGCCCGCGACAAGGGGCTCCCGGTCTTCGGCGAGACCTGCCCCCAGTACCTGTTCCTGTCCACCGACAACCTCGCCGAGCCGGACTTCGAAGGCGCCAAGTACGTCTGCTCAACTCCCTTGCGCCCCAAGGAACATCAGGCCGCACTGTGGCGCGGGCTGCGCACCGACGACCTCCAGGTGGTGTCCACCGACCACTGCCCGTTCTGCTTCACGGGGCAGAAGGAGCTGGGCCGGGGTGACTTCTCCAAGATCCCCAACGGGCTGCCGGGCGTGGAGAACCGGATGGACCTGCTGCACCAGGCCGTCCTCGACGGCCACATCTCGCGCCGCCGCTGGATCGAGATCGCCTGCGCGTCCCCGGCCCGGATGTTCGGCCTCTACCCGAAGAAGGGCACCATCGCGCCGGGCACCGACGCCGACGTCGTCATCTACGATCCGCACGCCGAGCAGGTCATCTCCGCCGAGACGCACCACATGAACGTGGACTACTCGGCGTACGAGGGCAGGCGGGTCACCGGCCGCGTCGAGACGGTGCTCTCGCGGGGCGAACCCGTCATCCACGACCGGCAGTTCACCGGGCGGGCCGGGCACGGCTGCTACGTACCGCGCGCCACCTGTCAGCACCTCGGCTAGGAGCACCATGGACTTCGGACTCGTCCTGCAGACCGATCCGCCCGCCTCGGCCGTCGTCGGCCTGATGCGGCGCGCGGAACGCAACGGCTTCCGCTACGGCTGGACCTTCGACTCGGCGGTGCTCTGGCAGGAGCCCTTCGTGATCTACAGCCGCATCCTGGAGCACACCACCAGAATGACCGTCGGCCCGATGGTCACCAACCCCGGCACCCGCACCTGGGAGGTCACCGCCTCCACCTTCGCCACCCTGAACGACATGTACGGCAACCGGACGGTCTGCGGCATCGGGCGCGGCGATTCGGCGATGCGGGTGGCGGGCCGCAAG